>NZ_LODW01000049.1 GCF_002914525.1 Rhizobium hidalgonense
GTACTGAACCGAAGCCTTGGCGTAGAAGTTGTCGACGATCTGGTAATCAACCGTCAGACCGACCTTCCAGGCATCGCCGTCGTTGAAATCGCCAGCGGTGACACCGTAGTCGCCGTAGTACTGAACACCAGGGGTGATCTTCAGCTTGTCGGTTGCCTTGATAGCGTATTCGGCAGCGACAGCCCATTCAGCCGCGTTGTAGTAGGCGTTCGGGTTGGTGGAGTAAACAGCAGCGAGACCGAGGGTGCCGGGGCCGATGTCAACCGTACCCATTGCGCGAACGGCACCTTCTTCATTGTCGACGTCGTAGCCGGCAGTGATCTGGTAGCTGAACGCACCAGCCTTGCCGCCGAGACCGACGGCAACGCCGACGTTGTTCGGGGTTTCGCCGTCATAGAACGGACCGTCTTCCAGCTCGTCAACGCTGATGCCAGCGTAGAAGGCGTCGGTTTCATACTGGTAACGGATGGAGTTATGCAGCGTGACCGGAGAACCGATATCGTCGGTTTCGCCGGAGAGGCCGTCGTCCCACCAGCTGTAGAACAGACCGGCGCGGAAGCCAGCGATGTCGAGGTAAGCGGAGTCGAGCTTGGCGCTCTGATCGGTGGCGTTGTCAGCATTGAACTGCATGACGATGACGCCGGTCAGCGGACCGTATTCGGTGTCGCTCTTGGCGGTGAACTGAACCTGGCCGCGAGTAACAGCATCCCAGTCGGAGTCGTTAGGGCGCGTCAGCGAATTGCCCGGACGGTCGCCAACATTGACCTGGAAACGGATGTAACCGTTGATCTTCAGGCAGGTTTCGGTGCCCGGGATGTAGAAGTAGCCGGTGCCGTAAGCGTCGCAGACGCGAACATATTCAACCGGTTCCGGCTCGGCAGCAACGATAGCGTCAGCAGCCTGAGCACCGGAAACTACTGCGAGAGCAGCAGCGGAGCCGAGAAGAAGGCTCTTGATGTTCATAAATGACCTCCAATTCAAAGTTTCGATCGGGTTTGGGATCTTTCGCTGAGCAGCGTTCCCTGCCCCATTCCCGTGTTTCAAGAAGTGGACGATCAGTCGCCCTTGCTTCCGAGGGTGAAAATACAAGACGGCGGCCGTCACGCAATCACCAACTTGCTCGGATGGGGGGTTTGGGGGAGCCTTCCCGACATTCTGTTGCTGAAAGGACACAAGTTGGGCAAGCGGCCGCGATTTCCTTTATGCTTTGTTAAGAAAACGCTGATTTTGCGGCGACTTAGGTAAGATGAACCGGGAACTGGACATGGGCTTCGCAACACATTTGCGACGTTTTTTTGACGAAATCCGGATGCTGGAGGAGATATCTCCACCGCTGCAAGCGTAACCGAAGATGCACCGATCCCATTACAGTGCTTGCCGGGACATGCGAGCGGGCGGTGATTCCCAATGGCGATTCTCTCGCTGGACGCGGAGGGATTTTCTCACCAAGGAGCCATCAAGCCTTGCCGTCCAGCGGTCACGAGCGATCGCCGAAAGCGAAGGCGAATTCTCTGCCTGAAAATTAAGGATCGATCTGAACTGGGAAAATAAAAATGGCGGAGAAGATGGGATTCGAACCCACGATACGCTTTTGACGTATACTCCCTTAGCAGGGGAGCGCCTTCGACCACTCGGCCACCTCTCCGGTGCGGCCTAACTATGGTGACCGGTCTGTGAATGCAAGGGTTTTTTGAACTTTCACCAGAAGAAATACAGCGGCTGGCATTTCGGCTGGGCTGGGCAAAGGGACATTACTCCATACCGGTGATCAGCCGAATTTGACCGCGCGTCGCTTCGACGGCGAAGCTGAGCTTCGCCGTCCCGCGTTCGATAGGATTGGTGACCCCAGCATGGCGTCCCGCCGGGGTGATCCCTTGCGGAATCGGTTTCCGGCTCAGCCGAGCAGACGCTTGAGATCGGCTGAGGGGTCGGCGAGAATCGCTCTGTCGGGGTTGATCCCGGATTCCAGCAGCTTTTTGCCGGTCACATAGGCTTTGGCGTCATTGATGGCATCGACGGCAATCAGCAGACCTTTTTTAAAGTACCAGATAGAATGGGCACCTTCGCGGGCGCCGGGGCGCAGCAGCGTTTCGTCGTAGCCGAGATTGAAGCCGGCGATCTGCAGCTTGACGTCATACTGGTCGGACCAGAACCACGGCTTCGGATCATATGGCTCGCTGCCGCCGGCGATGACGGCTGCCGCCGCTTCGGCCTGGTCGACGGCGTTCTGCACCGATTCGAGCCTGATGCGGCCACCCTGCCAAGGAAGGGCCGCGCAATCGCCGGCGGCAAAGATCGCCGGATCGGAGGTGCGGGCGAATTCGTCGACGACAACGCCGTTGGCGACTTCGAGGCCGGCTTCGTTGGCGAGCTGGTCATTCGGTACGACGCCGATGCCGACGATGGCAAAGTCGATGTCGATGACCGATCCGTCGGAAAGTGCCGCGCCGGTGACGCGGCCATCCTTGCCGACCAGATGCTTGAGCCCGGTTTTCTCGCGGATCACTACGTCGTGGGTCTCATGGATCCCGCGCATGATGTCGGCGGTTTCCTTCGCCGCGACGCGTTGCAGGATGCGGTCGGCCATCTCGATGACCGTGACCTCAAGGCCGAGGTGGCGGGCAACGGCTGCCGCCTCCAGACCGATATAACCGCCGCCTATGATAAGGACGCGGCGACCGGGGCGCATCTCCTCGGCGAGCAGATCGGCGTCGCGCTTGTCGCGAGCGACATAGACACCTTCCAGATCGCCGCCGATTGCCGCGGGCAGCCGGCGCGGTGTCGCGCCGGTGGCCAGCGCCAGCGTGTCGTAATCGAGAACGGAGCCATCCTGCAGCAGAACCTGCTTGTTGTCGGGCTTGATCTGCTCGACCCATGTGGAAAGGCGAAGATCGACATCATTCTCCGCATACCAATTCTCGGCGCGGAACAGCAGGCGGTCGAAGCTCATTTCGCCGAGCAGATATTTCTTCGAAAGCGGCGGTCGCTGGTACGGAGCGACGTCTTCGACGCCGATAAGGGTGATCGGGCGCATGTCCTTCAAGCCACGTAGCTTGGCCGCCAATGCGAAACCGGCCTGCCCCGCGCCGATGATCACCAGTCTATCCGTCACGATCCCACTCCTGAAACTGCGCCCGACAACAACGCCAAGGCCTATTCCCTGCTCTGCGCGCCGTCAACGGAAAGCGGCTTCTTACCTTCAGCCGATCTCGATCCAGCGACGCTCGTGGAACGACTGTGCCATGGCATGCACCGACTTCTCTATCCTGAGACCGTCTTTAAATGTCACGATCGACGACGGCTCCCCCGATATTGCCCGGATCAGCTCGCGGCATTCGATGATCTTCAGATCGTTGAAGCCGAGACCGTGGCCGGGCGCCGGGATGAAGCGATCATAAGGCCGATGGGCGGGCGCCGCCAGTATCTTGCGGAAACCCTGTTCGGAACCGCGACCATCCGCCTGGTAGAGGTCGAATTCGTTCATCCGCTCCTGGTCATAGACGATCGAGCCATTCGAACCATAGATCTGGAGGGCAATGCGGCCCTTGCGGCCCCAGGCGGCGCGGTTGGCCATCAACACGGCGGAGATGCCGCCGCCAAGCCGCATCAGCACGTTGGCGCCATCGTGATTTTCGACGGGGCGGCGGCCACCCTCGCTCAGCGGGCGGTCGGCATAGGGCCTCACCATGTCTGTAATGACCGCCTCGACATGGCCGAACAGATACCAGAGCATCGACAGCGGGTGTACCGCGAAATCATCGAGCGCGCCATAGCCGGCGGCAAGCTCGCTCTTCCAGTAAAAGAAGACATCGGGATCGGCCATGAAATCCTCGTCCATCTCCACGCGGATATGGTTGACCGTGCCGATGGCGCCCTCACCAATAAGCGTCTTGATGTGCCGCATGACGGGATTCTGAATGTAATTATAGCCAAGCGCTGCAACCTTGCCGGAACCCCTCGCCGTTTCCAGCATGCGCTCGGCATCGGCATAGGCCGGTGCCATCGGCTTTTCGCACCAGACGTGTTTGCCGGCTTGAAGGGCTGCAATCGCCATCTCGGGATGGAACTGGTTGGGCGTGGTGACGGAGACGACGTCGACCTCAGGATCGGCAATCAGGTCCCGCCAATCGGCCGTCGCCTTCTCGAAGCCGAATTCGCCGGCACGCGCCTCAGCCAGCCCGGCATTGGCTTCGGCAAGATGCACGAGACGCGGGCGCTCGACATCGCCGAACACCGTCTTCACCGCATTCCACGCCAGCGCATGGCACTTGCCCATATAGCCGGTGCCGATCAAACCGATGCCGAGTGGCTTCATTTCCGTCTCCTCCAGGAACTGCGCGGCGATTTTTGGAATATTTGGATCATTTTGACAAGGGACCCTCCGCCGGCGTTTGGAGGCTCTCTCCGGATTTATCGTTTAAAAGTGTTGAATTACAGGCGATTAAAAACAATTAGGCGTACCGTTTGAAATCGTCTATGTTCGGCAATATGGAATATTTGTTTCATATCGTGAGCCGCGAGCATGGATAACGACCCTCAGAGGCAGGCGCGTGTGCCGCGCGATTTCGAAAGCCTGCGCAGCACCATCATCGAGCGCAAGGCGAACATGCCGAAGCGGCTGGCGCAGGTCGCCGCCTTCGCGCTCGGCAATCCCGATGAAATCGCCTTCGGCACGACGGCAAGCATTGCGGCCGCCTCCGACGTCCAGCCTTCAACGCTGGTGCGGCTGGCGCATCATCTGGGTTACGGAGGTTTCTCCGACCTGCAGAGCATCTTTCGTGAAAGGCTGCGCGACCGCACGCTGAGTTATGAGGAGCGGCTCGTCACGCTGGAGCAGGCGAGCGGCGACGACGAGGACGCGAATCTGCTCTCCGGCTTCATTGCCGCGGCCAGCCAGTCGGTCAACCGGCTGGCGGCGACGGTGCAGAGCGATACGTTTACGAAAGCAGTGGATATCCTTGCCGCCGCAGAGACGATCTATCTGATCGCCAAACGGCGCTCTTACCCGTTGACGGCGCACATGACCTACGCTTTTTCCAAGCTCAACATCCGCCACCAGATCGTCGCCTCGCCGAACGGCGTCGACCCTGAGATGGTGCAGTTCGCAACGCCGAAAGATGCGGCGATCGCCGCGAGTTTCTCGCCCTATGCGGCCGACAGCCTCAGCCAGAGCCAGGAGCTTGCCGACCGCGGCGTCCCCGTCATCGCCATCACCGATTCGGCCTTCTCGCCACTTGCCGCCTGCGCCACGCACTGGTTCGAGGTGGCTGAGGCCGATTTCGCCGGCTTCCGCTCGCTGTCGGCCTCGATGGCGCTGACCATGGCGCTGCCGGTGGCCATCGCCGAGCGGCGGCGCAAGCGTCAGCATTCAAAAGCTGGAAAAGCGAAAATGGAATAAACATTCCGAATTGACAAAATATCGGAACCGATGTTTCATTATTGACAAATTCGCAGGCACTGGAAGCCGCGCAAAATCTAGTGGGAGGACATCATGGTACAATCGAATCCGGGCTCACAGCCGGAGCCGGCGCTTGATGTAATCACCATCGGCCGTTCCTCGGTCGATCTTTACGGTCAGCAGATCGGTTCGCGGCTGGAGGATATCGGCTCCTTCGCCAAATCCGTCGGCGGCTGCCCGGCCAACATCGCCATCGGCACGGCGCGGCTCGGCCTCAAATCCGGCCTCATCACCCGCGTCGGCGACGAGCAGATGGGGCGCTTCATCCGCGAGCAGTCGGCGCGCGAAGGGGTCGCGACAGACGGCATCGTCACCGACAAGGAGCGGCTGACGGCGCTGGTGCTGCTTGCGGTCGAGGCCGAGGGCGTGTCGCCGATGATCTTCTATCGGTCGGATTGCGCCGACATGGGGCTCGATGAAGGCGATATCGACGAAGATTTCATCAAGTCGTCGCGCGCCGTTCTCGTTTCCGGCACGCATTTCTCCCGACCGAATACCGAGGCCGCGCAACGCAAGGCGATCCGCATCGCCAAGGCGAACGGCCGCAAGGTGATCTTCGACATCGACTACCGGCCGAACCTCTGGGGCCTTGCCGGCCATGCGGAAGGCTTCGAGCGCTACGTGAAGTCCGATCGGGTTTCCTCGAAGATGAAAGAAACGCTGCCGGATTGCGATCTCATCGTCGGCACCGAAGAGGAAATCCTGATCGCTTCCGGCGCCGACGACGTGCTCGGCGCGCTGAAGGAGATCCGCCGCCTGTCGCCGGCAACGATCGTGCTCAAGCGCGGCGCCATGGGATGCATCGTTTATGACGGGCCAATCGCCGACGACCTCGAAGCCGGCATCGTCGGCGAGGGCTTTCCGATCGAAGTCTTCAACGTGCTTGGCGCCGGCGATGCATTCATGTCCGGTTTCCTGCGCGGCTTCCTGCGCGATGAACCGCTGAAGACCTGCGCCACCTGGGCCAATGCCTGCGGCGCCTTCGCCGTCTCCCGCCTGCTCTGCTCGCCGGAATATCCGACCTGGGCGGAACTCGACTTCTTCCTGAAGACCGGCAGCAAACATCGGGCGCTGCGCAAGGACGAAGAGATCAACCATATCCATTGGGCATCGACCCGGCGCGGCGACATCCCGCTGCTGATGGCGCTGGCGATCGACCATCGTTCACAGCTCGTCAGCGTCGCCGACGAACTCGGCGTCGGCCACGACAAGATCGTCGCCTTCAAGCGACTGGCAGTCTCGGCAGCGGCACGCGTTTCGAACGGCCGCGACGGCTACGGCATGCTGCTCGACGAACGCTTCGGCCGCGACGCCTTTTTCGATGCGGCGACGAAGAATTTCTCCTGGATCGGCCGGCCGGTGGAATTGCCGGGCTCGAAGCCGCTGCGCTTCGAATTCAGCCAGGATATCGGCTCCCAGCTTGTCGAATGGCCGCTCGGCCATTGCATCAAGTGCCTATGCTTCTATCATCCCGACGATCCGGCCGAATTGAAGAGCGAGCAGCAGGAGAAGCTACGCACACTGTTCGAGGCATCCCGCAAGGTCGGGCGCGAGCTGCTGGTGGAGATCATCGCCGGCAAGAACGGGCCTCTCACCGACGACACGATCGCGACCGCGCTGGAAGAGCTCTATGCACTCGGCATCAAGCCGGACTGGTGGAAGCTGGAGCCTCAGGCCTCGAGCGAAGCCTGGAAAAAGATCAATGCGGTGATCGCCAAAAATGATCCATGGTGCCGCGGTATCGTGCTCTTGGGCCTCGAGGCGCCCGCCGACGAGCTGATCTCCTGCTTCGAGGCGACGCTGGCGGCTCCCTCCGTGAAGGGCTTTGCCGTCGGCCGGACGATCTTTGCCGATGCGGCGCGGGCCTGGCTCTCGGGTGGGATGAACGATGAGGAGGCCATCGTCGACATGGCGGGCCGCTTCCGGCAGCTGACAGAGGCGTGGTTGAAGACCCGCGCGCATTAACAGGAAGAACCCCTCCCCAACCCCTCCCCACAAGGGGAAGGGACTTAACTTGAGGCGCCGCCTCGTACTAGGCGGCAACCGTCCTGCTGGAAGAGACGCTGCAATATGCGTGAACAGCACGGCAGGTTAGCCCCTCCCCCTTGTGGGGAGGGGTTGGGGCGGGGAAGATAGACGAAAGCTAAAAGTTCGGGAGGCCCCGATGGGCAAGACGATACGGTTAACGATGGCGCAGGCCGTCGCGCATTTCCTCAAAAAACAGATGACCGTCGTGGACGGCAAGAAGGTGCCGATCTTCGGCGGCGTCTGGGCGATCTTCGGTCACGGCAACGTCGCCGGCATCGGCGAGGCGCTCTATCAGGTGCGCGGCGAACTGACCACCTATCGCGCCCACAATGAACAGGGCATGGCGCATGCCGCGATCGCCTATGCCAAGGCGAATTTCCGCACGCGCTTCATGGCGTGCACGACCTCGATCGGCCCCGGCGCGCTGAACATGGTAACGGCCGCGGGCGTGGCACACGTCAATCGTATTCCCGTTCTCTTCCTGCCGGGCGACGTCTTCGCCAACCGCGCACCGGATCCGGTGCTGCAGCAGATCGAGGATTTCGGCGACGGCACGGTTTCGGCCAATGACGCCTTCCGTCCGGTTTCGCGTTATTTCGACCGCATCACCCGCCCCGAGCAGATCATTTCGGCGCTGAAGCGCGCCATGCAGGTCCTGACCGATCCGCTCGATTGCGGCCCGGTGACCTTGTCGCTCTGCCAGGACGTTCAGGCTGAAGCCTTCGATTATCCGGTAAGCCTGTTCGATGAAAAAGTCTGGACGACCCGCAGGCCGCAGCCGGATGCGGACGAGCTGGCCAATGCCATCGCGCTGATCAAGGCTTCGCAAAAGCCGGTGATCGTTGCCGGCGGCGGTGTGCTCTATTCGCAGGCGACGAAGGAACTTGCCGCCTTTGCCGAGGCCCACGCCATTCCCGTCGTCGTCACCCAGGCTGGCAAGTCGTCGATCGACGAGACACTCCCGCTGGCGCTCGGCTCGGTTGGCGTCACCGGCACATCGGCGGCGAATGCAATCGCCGAAGAGACGGACCTGGTCATTGCCGTCGGCACGCGCTGCCAGGATTTCACCACCGGCTCCTGGTCGCTGTTCAAGAACGACAACCTTAATATGATCGGCCTCAATATCGCCGCCTATGACGCGGTGAAACACGACAGCCATCCGCTGGTGACTGACGCCCGCGAAGGGCTGAAGGCACTTTCGGCAGGGCTTTCCGGCTGGAAGGCGCCGGCTGCATTGGCCGAAAAGGCCGCGGCGGAGAAGAAGGTGTGGATGGAGGCCACTGTCAGGGCGATGGCAACGACCAATGCCGCCCTGCCCTCCGATGCGCAGGTGATTGGTGCGGTGGTGCGTTCGATCGGCGGCGACAACACGACGCTGCTTTGCGCTGCGGGCGGCCTTCCCGGCGAATTGCACAAGCTCTGGCCGGCAACGACGCCCGGCACCTATCACATGGAGTACGGCTTTTCCTGCATGGGCTACGAGATCGCCGGCGGGCTCGGCGCCAAGATGGCGCGTCCGGAACGAGATGTCGTCGTCATGGTCGGCGACGGTTCCTACATGATGATGAATTCCGAGATCGCGACTTCGGTTATGCTCGGCCTCAAGCTCAACATCGTCGTACTCGACAATCGCGGCTATGGCTGCATCAACCGGCTGCAGATGGGAACCGGCGGCGCCAACTTCAACAATCTGCTCAAGGACTCCTATCACGAGGTGATGCCGGAGATCGATTTCCGCGCCCATGCCGAGAGCATGGGGGCGATCGCCGTCAAGGTCGGATCGATCGCCGAACTGGAGCAGGCGATCACTGATTCGAAGAAAAACGACCGCACCTCGGTCTTCGTCATCGACACCGATCCGCTGATCACGACGGATGCCGGCGGCCACTGGTGGGACGTCGCAGTGCCTGAGGTCAGCCCGCGCGGCGAGGTCAACAGAGCCCATGAGGCCTATGTCAAAGCGCGCGCTGCTCAGCGCGTCGGTTGATCGATTGCTATGATTTCCGGGGGAGCGGAAGCGCTCCTCCGCACTATTTTCAAGGAGATTACTGATGAAGGCCAAACTCGGCATGTCGCCCATCGCGTGGTGGAACGACGACCTTCCGGAACTTAGCGACGATGTATCGCTGGAGGAATGCCTGCGGCAATCGCGCGGCGCCGGTTTCACCGGCATGGAGCAAGGCCGCCGTTTCCCCAGCAATCCCGAGGAGATGCTGCCTATCCTGCGCGCCGCCGACGTGACGCTGTGCGGCGGCTGGTTCTCGGGCACGCTGGTCAACGAGGAGCTTGCGGCCAACAAGGACCGCATCGCGCCGATGATCGAGCTATTCAAGGCGGTCAATGCGCCGTGCATCGTCTATGGCGAAGTCGGCCGTTCCATCCAGGGCGACCGCTCCAAGCCGCTCGCCACCAAGCCGCGCCTTTCCGACGACGAGATGAAGGCCTATGGGCGCCGCGTCACCGAGTTCGGCGAATGGTGCGCCGAACAGGGCATGCCGCTCTCCTATCACCATCACATGGCCGCCGTGGTCGAAACCGAGCCGGAACTCGACGCCTTCATGCGCGCTTCGGGCGAAGGCATTCCGCTGCTGCTCGATGCCGGCCATCTCGCCTTTGCCGGCGGCGACGTGCTGCGAGCCATCGACAATCACCACGCCCGCATCAACCATGTTCACGTCAAGGACATCCGCAAGGCTGTCGTTGACGGGCTTGACCGCAGCCGGCAGTCCTTCCTCGACGCGGTGGCGCTCGGCGCCTTCACCGTGCCAGGCGACGGCTCGCTTGATTTCGGCGCCATCGTCCAACGGCTCGCCGATCACGGCTATGAAGGCTGGTTCGTCGTCGAAGCCGAACAGGATCCACGCAAGGCGCCGCCGCAGAAAATGGCCGAGATCGGCCATGCGGAATTGATGCGCGTGATGACGGCGGCGGGATACAGCGTGGAAACCGAAGGCTTTCCGAAGGGATAAGGGAGAGGCCTTGCGGGACTGCTGGAGCAAGTTGTCCCCTCATCCGCCCTCCGGGCACCTTCTCCCCCAGGGGAGAAGGGGAAAAGAGACGGCGCGGCATATCCCTTCTCCCCTCGGGGAGAAGGTGGCGGCAGCCGGACGAGGGGGCCGCGCCCACTAACTTACGAGGAGAATCACCAATGCCAAACCTCAAGGTGAAACCATCCGGCACGCATGGCCGTGTCACCCATGTCACCCCTGAGAATGCCGGCTGGACCTATGTCGGTTTCGATCTGCATCGGATGAAACCGGGCGAGACGGTTTCGGGAGAGACCGGCGATCGGGAAGTCTGCCTCGTTTGGGTGACCGGCAAGGGCAAGGCCTCGGCCGGCACAAAGGATTTCGGCACGCTCGGCGGCCGCATGAGCCCGTTCGAGGGCGCGCCGCATTCGCTCTACATCCCGATGGAATCGACGTGGTCGGTGACGGCGGAAACCGATCTGGAACTCGCCGTCTGCTCGGCGCCCGGCGGCGGCACCTACCAGGCCAAGGAAATTCCGCCCGGCACGCATCCGCAGGTCACGCGCGGCAAGGGCACAAATGTGCGCTACGTCAATAATATCATGCCGGAGGACGACAGCTCGGCGCATTCGCTGCTTGTCGTCGAGGTGATCACGCCGGGTGGCCATACCTCCTCCTATCCGCCGCACAAACACGACCAGGACGACCTGCCGAACGAGAGCTTCCTGGAAGAGACCTATTACCATCGCCTCAACCCGCCGCAGGGCTTCGGTTTCCAGCGCGTCTACACCGACGATCGATCGCTCGACGAAGCGATGGCGGTCGAGGACGGCGACGTGACGCTGGTGCCGAAGGGCTATCACCCCTGCGCCGCAACTCACGGCTACGATCTCTATTATCTCAACGTCATGGCCGGGCCGAAGCGGATCTGGAAATTCCACAATGCCGTTGAGCACGAGTGGCTGATTAAGGCGTGAGGGATACCGCAGATCGCTAAATAATCTGACAGCGCCCAGCCGCCGGTGATGGTTCACTGCCTCCATCCAAACAAGGATGGAGGCTCATCATGCATAGCTCGAACTTCACGATACCGGCCCGCAACACCCGCTCTTCGCGTCCTATGCGGCCCGGCCTGCTTCATGCAACAGTCACGGCAGTCCGCTGGCTGGCGCGCAAGATCGACGAACGGCGCAACTGCAATGCGCTGATGGAACTCTCCGACGAGCAATTGAAGGATATCGGCCTTTCCAGGGGGCAGACAGAAAGCGACGTTCACGTCTATAGTCGCTACTGAAATACAGGCATCAGTTGTGATATTGTGCCCAGGCCGCCTTGTGGCGGCCTGTGTGACCGGGACATGAGATGTCGCAGTTTTCAACAGCACCGCTCCTGAAAACGAAGATGGTCACCATTCGTGATATCGTCTGCAACGGCGCGTGCCGCCATAAGAGCGACGAGGAATGCGCCCACAAGACGAGCCTCGTCTATCCCCATCGCGGTGTCTTCATGCGGCATGTCGGCCGCAACGACACGGTGGCCGAAGCCAATCAGGTGCTGTTTTTCAATGCCGGCCAGAGCTATCGCATCAGCCATCCGATTGAGGGCGGCGATGCCTGCATCGACCTGGCGATCGACGAGGCCATGCTCGAAGAGCTCGCACCGAAGGAGCAGGTGCAGGCCGGCCCGGCTTTTTCCTTCCGCCGCCAGCGCCGGCGGATCGATCCGCGGGCACAGGCCCTGGTCGCTTTGCTGCGTCACGGTCTCAGCCGCAACATCGCCGAGACGCTGGAGGTAGAAACACTGGCGCTGACGCTGGTGCTGTCCTCCGATCTTACCCGGCGCTGGACACTTGCGGAAATCGCCTCCGAGGTCGGCGTCTCACCCGTCTATCTCACCCAGGTTTTCCAACAGGTCGAGGCCACACCGCTTTACCGCTACCAGCTCAGGCTACGACTTGCCCGCGCCCTCGACCTGCTCGGCCAGTACGAGGATCTGACGGCGCTCGGCCTCGATCTCGGCTTTTCCAGCCACAGCCATTTCAGCGCCTCCTTCAAGCAGGCCTTCGGGCAAAGCCCGGGCGAATTTCAGCGCGCGGCGCAGCTGCGGCGAAGATGAAGATCGATCGCTAAAGATTTCGACAGCGGCAATGCGGTCTTCGATGATCTTATCAGCCTGTCCCGATCCGGGGACGATCAATCGGAGGATCATCTGATGAAGAAGACGACGTGCGCTGCCTGCGACTGCGAACTCGGCGCGGAAACCATCACCGTCAAGCTCGGCGGCAAGACCGTCGAGGTCTGCTGCCAGGAATGCGCCGAGGCGCTGGACGAGGCAGAAGCCGCAACAGCGGCTGCTGCAACTGGCAAGGAATAGGGCATATCAGGCAAAAGCCGCGCTGGAGAGCACGGCTTTTCAAACGGGCAGAAGCCCGTAGCGCCAACCGCGGCGTTTGGCGTTCTGCGACAGCACCAGCAAGGCAAGGAGGACCATGCCTGCCTCGGCAAAGACCGGTACCATCCAGATCCCCTGCTCGCCGAAGACGAAGGGCAGCAGGAAGGTGAGCGGCAGGGTGAGCAGATAAGGCCGTGACAGGCCGAAGATCGCCGCGCGCGGCGCGTCGCCGATCGCCTGGAAATAAGACGACAGGATCAGCATCTGCCCGAAGAGGAAATAGGCGCCGATCGTCCAGGGCAGAATGCGCGTGACCTCGGCTGCAATGGCGGGGTCGGCGACGAAGACGGCGCCGAGGCGGCCGGACATGAGCTCGACGGCGATCTCCACCAGGGTGCAATAGACGAGTGCTGCGAGCATGGCGATCTGAAGGCTGCGGCCGACGCGGAGGCCGAGGCCGGCGCCGTGATTGTTGCCGGCGATCGTCTGCAGGGCGATGCTGAGTCCAAGCAGCGGCAGATAGGTGAAGGTCATGATCCGGGTGATGATGCCGTAGGCGGCAACCGTCGCCGCATAATCAGACATACTCCAGAGCGAAACGTTGATCAGAATGGCGGCGGATGCCAGCGATATGCCGATGAAGCCGAGGCTCATGGGCGCGCCGAAGGCGACGATGCCGCGCCATTCGGCAAAAGCCAATCCTCGTAAAGGCCTGAGCGCCGCCGGGCGGCGCCAGCGATAGATAAGTACCGCTGCGAGACAGACGAATTGCGATGCGATGGAGCCGGCAGCCGAACCGAGCACGCCCCAATGAATCACCGCCATGAACAGCCAGTTGGCGAAGATGTTCAGCAGCGAGGCCGACAGCGTCACCAGCGTCATGAAACCGATCTTGCCTTCGCAGCGCAACCCGTCGAGATGCAGCGACAGGAAGAAGCTGACGGGTGCAAAGGCGATCATCGCGCCCATGAACAACTTCGCGCCATCGGCCACCGCGGCGTTGCCGGCAGCACCGGCATCGATGATCTGCCGGCCGGCGGCCCAGTAGAGCATCTTCAGGATCAGGGTGACGGCCAGCGCCAGCATTTGGGCGCCGGCAAATAGTCTGGCCGCGCCCTGGCGATCGCCCGCGCCAAGCCGGCGGGCGAGGATGCTCGCCATGCCGTTCGAAACGAGCGATTGCAGGGCGACCAGCAGCATCAGCCCCGGGAAAATCAGGCTGACAGCCGAAAGCGCATCGGGGCCGACATAAGCGCCGAGAAAATAGGCGTCGACCACGGTGAAGAGACCGTTGACGGTGGTGATCGCGACGATCGGCGCCGCCGTTTTGATGAAGACGCCCGGCAGCCAGCCGGTAAGAAAGGCGTTGCCTTTAGAAAGATTGGTCATGGAGAATCCGTGTGATATCGAGCGCGGTCCGATCCGGCTTGAAATCATGCGGATACGGATGGTCTCGAAAAAAAGGAAAAATTAGAGATCGAGCACCAGATGCGGCACGCCGTTCGAAGTCTTCCTTGGCGAGACGCCGTCGGCGTCGATCTGGGCGTTCACACGCCGGCGAAAGGCCGAAAAGCTCTCGAAGGTCACGACATCCACCGGCTCGTCGAAATGGATGGTGATCCTGTGGAGTTCGCCTCCCGGCAAGGCCGAGAGCGCCAGGATTTCACCGGTGAATGGCTGATTGAGATAGCGGCCACGAATATGCGCGCCGACGAAGAGCGGCGTCTTCGCAGCCGCATTGGGTTTTGCAGCCAGCGCCGCCAGCGTGTTCCAATCACGCGCGCCGTGCTGGCGAGCAATCATTTCCAGGGCCGCACTGTGGGTCAGCGCGGTGCCGCGATCGTGCATCGCCTGGCGCAAGCGCTTGGCTTGGGCCTTCAATTCGTCAATGGCAGGATAGGTCGTCGTCATGGAGTGAGCCTTCGCAAGGCATGCTCTTCGACTGTGGATGGGAGCTCGCATTGCCGCCAGTCAGCATGCACAAGGGCCGTGACCATGATCGCGAGGACTTCACCATGGATTTTCATCCGCGAGCGGCCGGTGCCTCGAACCGGCCCTTGTATGCGCGAACGTCGCCGACATGTCAAGAATGGCGCATGTGCGCTGAGGAGTGAGCAGATTTGGAGCAAATCTGCACGAAATCGGTGCGATTTTCCCGCAGCTTTTGCCGACGGCTTCAATCTTAACGATGCTCTTCAGCAATCGTCAGCACTCTTGCGTTATTCTCCTGTCGTACAATGAGCGGAGGCTAAAGGGCCTTTCAGATGCACCTCGACACAGAACACCCCAAGCCGGAACGTGCTTACAGAGAATTCAATCTCGATAGGCCGGGCAACATCATCTTCGTCGGCCATCACCTCAGCACCGGAACGCAGGTGCGCTGCCTGATCCGCACGATCACGCTCGCCGGCGCATTGCTCGAAGTGAGCCCGAACCTGGAAATGCCGAGCCATTTCTTCCTCGAAATCCTCGGCATCCATGACGAGATCGGCTCGACGGTGGTCAAGCGCGAAGGCGAATGGGTCACGGTCAGCTTCAACATGCTGCTCAATCCGGAATTCCTGCACCACGTGCTGCGGCTGAGCTTCGAAAGCTGAGACTTTTTTCCGCCCGCGATTTACCGGGACGTAGCGCCTTTTTCTCCCCGCCCCGTCTTGCCGAGAGACGCGCGATGGCGGAAGCGGCCCAGAGCAATCCGCGCCATTCCGGCCCCTCGAGCGGGTCGGCGAAAGGATCGCGGCGCACCCGCCTGTTATAGATTTGCAATTCGTTGAAGAGAACAACCCAGTTGAGAAGCATTGCTTCATCCTCCATCTATTGGCTCGAGCACTGGAACTAAGCCTTCGCGCCCTTCCGATGTAGAGGCGCTGGGGAAAGGGGGTTTTCATCCATGAAAGATGCGAGCTGGGACGACCTGCAGCTTTTCTTCCATGTCGCGACCGGCGGCGGGCTTTCGGCCGCGGCCGCGCGCACCGGTCTCAGCGCGCCGACCATCGGCCGGCGTATGCTGGCGCTTGAACGGGTGACGGGCCGATCGCTGTTTAACCGCGGCCCCACCGGTTATCTGCTGGCGAGGGACGGGCAGGAGCTACTCGACCGCGTCCGGCTGATGCAGGATGCAGCGCGTGCGATCTCCGACTGGCGCGGCGAGGTGTTAACACTGCCGATCGTCTCGACGGCCGCCGACAGCTGGACCTCGCGCTTCATCGCCGATCATCTCGCCAGCGTCTGGACGCCGAAGGACAGCTTTCGCATGTGCTACAAGACCCGCGACGCGGACGTCGATTTCACCTACCGCGAGGCGCATATCGCCGTTGGCCACAACAGGCCGGACAGCGGTAATGTCGCGATCCGCCGTTCGGTCAAGGTGGCGCATGCGGTCTATCAGGCCGCAGATTATGACGAGGCGAACTGCAACTGGATCTCGCTCGGCACCGATACGGCCGTCTCGCCGGCGGACAAATGGACGTTCGAACAGCCGGATTACTGGATCACCAGCTGGACGAACACGCCGCATATGCTGTTTTACCTGATCCGCGGGGGCGCCGGCCGCGGCGTGCTTCCCTGTTTCGTCGGCGATCGGGACCGCAAGCTCGTTCGCGCCGGGCCTCTCATCGACGAACTGACCCATGACATGTGGATCGTTGCGCATGATGACGAGCGACAGCGGCCGGAGGTCAGGATCGTCATCGACCGCCTGGCGGCGTTGTTTGCCGATCATCAGGAGCTGTTTGCCGGGCAGAGGCCGTCGATATAACACGAAAACGCGGGCCGTAAGACCCGCGTTTCCCCTATCCCTTTGTTTTCTGAGAGATCGACTTGCCGCCTCAGGCAGCGAGATGCCGCTGGATTTCGTCGACCGGCATGTTGGTATAATCCTTGGCCACCTCGGCTGATATCGCGGCCTGCGTATCGGCGCGAAGCGCCGGCCGTAACGTGCCGAGCGCCTTCGGCGGTGCAACGATGACGATGCGACGTGCACTCTTTTCCTGCACCAGCGCGTCGAGCTTTTCAGCCACCTGTTTCAGAAATTCGGCTTCGGCCTGGTCCTGCCAGCTGGTCTCCTCGACAGCGCTGCGGCTGAAGCCGTCTGCTGCGTGGGTGCGGCCTGGCTTATCGGCGCCAATCTCGCGATCCGGCGTGCTCGGCTGCGTCAGGGTTTCCAGCACCTTCAGGTTCATCAGCTGGGCATCGCCGGCATTCTGCATGATCAGAGCCTTGGCTCCGTCGCAAACCACGACCCATGATTCCCAAGGGATTTTGACGTTGGTCATTTTCAACTCCTCGCGTCGTCATTCGAAGCGCGCCGTGCTTCATCGATCAAGGCAGAACGCCCGGCAATTGAAAGAGTTCGGGAAAAATTGCGCCGAAATCGCACGGCGGCGGTCGGGGCGGCCTGTTCTGCGTCGAAATGCAGGTTCGAGAGATTGACGAGGAAAACAGCGCTGTTCGCCTATGCCTGCACCATTTGCCTTGGGGCTGGAAGGTAAGCCCGCGTCCCGATAATGCACATCGGGCGTCCCGCTTGGGAACAAATTTTAAACTCGTTAAAATTGTCATTTTATCTTTGACGAATGTGCAAAACATTCATGTGACGTTGGCTGGAGCAAGAACCCCAAATGTGCCCTGACTGACGGAGAATGTGAATGTCTATGCTCCGCGCCACACACCTTGCGACGGTCAAGTCCGCTGTCTACGACCTGCGCTGGGAAGAATTTAGCGTCAAGCGGCCCGCCCGCATCGTCGCCGTCCGGCCGTGCCTCACCGGCGTCTCGATGCGCAGCGCCGAGATCATCGATATCTCCCAGGGCGGCGCCACCTTCATCGTGTCGACCACCGCCGGCCTGCCGAAACATTATTATCTCAACATTCTCGGCCTCGCCTACCGGATCGGCTGTGCCGAGGTCTACCGCCATAAGGAGCGCATCGGGGTGCGGTTCATCAACATCATGGACCCCGAGGTTCTGCGCCGCGTCGTCCGCACCGATTTCCTTGTCGGCAATATGGAAGCCATCGCCGCCCGGCGGGCGCCGATCTTCCGGGCGTAAAGAGCCCAACAGCCAGTTGGCTGCAGAAATAATCTTGCTTGCGTCGGCGGTGCCCGGGCCTATTGTTGCGCCGATCGTCAATATATCCGGGAAACCGCCTTCGCATGTCCGCCTTTTCGCGCTTCACGCCGCTCGCCGGCGCCCTGCCCTCCACAGTTCCCTTCGTCGGTCCCGAGGCCATCGAGCGCCAGCGCGGACTTGTCGTTTCGGCACGCATCGGCGCCAATGAGAACGGCTTCGGCCCCGCCCCATCGGTGTTTGCTGCAATGCGCGAGGAGGCCGGCAATATCTGGAAATACAATGACCCGGAGAATCTCGCGCTCCGGCAAGCGCTTGGAGACCATCTCGGCGTCTCGGCCGCCAACATCGCCATCGGCAGCGGGATCGACGAGCTGCTCGGCCAGATCGTCCGGCTGGTGATCGAACCCGGCGCGCCCGTCGTCACCTCGCTCGGTGCCTATCCGACCTTCAATTTTCACGTCGCCGGCTTCGGCGGCCGGCTGGTGACCGTTCCCTACGCCAACGACCGCGAGGATCTCGACGGCCTACTCGATGCCGTCAAGCGGGAGAATGCGCCGCTCGTTTATTTCGCCAATCCCGATAATCCGATGGGAAGCTGGTGGGATGCCGACAGGATCGTCGCTTTCGCCCAGGCGCTGCCCGAGACGACGCTGATGGTGCTAGACGAGGCCTATAGCGAGACCGGGCCGGCAGGGGCGCTGCCCTCGATCGCCTCGATGATCGAGCTGCCGAACGTCGTTCGCACCCGAACCTTTTCCAAGGCCTACGGTCTTGCCGGCTCGCGCACCGGCTACGTGATCTCGACGGCAGGCACGGCGCAGGCCTTCGACAAGATCCGCAATCATTTCGGCATGAACCGGCTGGCGACGGCGGCGGCACTCGCCGCCCTCAAGGACCAGGCCTATCTCGCCGAGGTGGTCGGAAAAATCCAGGTGGCGCGCGACCGGATCGGCGGCATCGCCCGGGCAAACGGTCTTGAGCCCCTGCCCTCGGCAACGAATTTCGTGGCGATCGACGCCGGCCGCGATGGCGCCTATGCGCGGGCGATCGTCGACGGGCTGATGGAACGCGGCGTCTTCATCCGCATGCCCGGCGTGGCGCCACTCAATCGCTGCATTCGTGTCAGCGTCGGGCCGGAGGCGGATATGGCGCTGTTCGAAGAGGCGCTGCCACAGGTGCTGAAACAAATCGGCTGATAGAATGACGCCGAAACGTCTTAGCGGTTTTCGGGCAACATCATGCTTACACTCAGTGATGTAAAACAGCAAGAACCGCGGCCGGTGGAGGATCCGGCCGCGGTTCCGTTCTCCTGGCGTCGGGCCTGTTGAAAGCGCCCTGCCAGCTCCCTCTTTCCGAGGTTCTTATATCTTCCTACCCGTATCGGTAGGACAGGTTCAGTGGACCGTCATCCACTCACGGGCGGCGCGCAGCGCCGCCACGATTTGCATCTTGTCCATGGCGGCGGCCACATCCGCACGAAGCTCTGCGGCGCGGTCGTTGCCCTTGATTGCGGCGATGTTCAGCCATTTGTGGGCTGCGACCAGATCGACTTCGCAGCCGCGGCCGGTCGCATACATCAGACCCATTTCACAGAAGACATCGGCGCTGTTGTCGCCACCCATGGTGGCCGTTTCAGCATTGTGCATTTCAAAGCGTGCCATCGGTTTTATCCCTGTTAGCCTGTTTATGACTTACCCTGTTTTACCTCGGGGCCTTGCCGTCTATCGCGGCTTGCGGCCCTTGCGGTTCGGCGGGTTTGCCCCGCTCGTTTGATGGGTTCACTATGCCGCACGGCCTTCAAAAAACGCCTAAAATGCATGATTAATTTGAGACAAACAAAGTGCAAATGCTTGGTAAATTTGGGTTTTTGTTAAACATCAGAGGCCTTGCGACTTAAGGACTTTCGCTCGAATTTTACGAAAGATTCAGATCTGAAAATAAAGGGATCATTCATCATGAAATCAGACGCGGATATTTCGAAAGCGCGCCGCAGGCCGTTTCCTCAGCACTTTTCCAACGCCGCCATGGAAAATGACCATGCATGTTTACCTTTACGTTCGCGTCAGTTAATTTCACGCCCGATCAAGGACATCATGGAGGAAAAGATGATCCGCAGCTTCGTTCTGGCCATTTCCATCGCAATGATCGCAGGCTCAGCCCACGCCGAGGAGCCGATCGTCGGCAGTTGGAAGACGGCGGCCGGGGATACGGCGGTAATCGCCTCCTGCGGCGGCAGTTATTGCGTGACGCTGAAGACCGGCAAATATGCCGGCCGGAAGATCGGCACGCTTGCCGGAACCGGCGGCATCTATGCCGGCGAGATCACCGACCCGGCCGCCGACAAGACCTATAGCGGCTCGGGCAAGATCTCCGGCAATTCGCTGAGGATGCAGGGCTGCGTGATGAAGATCCTCTGCAAGTCACAGACCTGGACGCGGCTCTGAGGTTTTAAATACGCCTGCGCAACCATCATGGAAGCGCGAAGCATGCCGGCGCCGCGGCATGCTTCGAAGCTCTTTGCGCCCATTCCAGAGCCGTTAGCCGGCTGACTTCTATGAACGGTGGATGAACCAGCATCTCAGCACTCATTCAGCCGGCCCATGGCAAAACTCTTCTCACGATAGAGTTGCGTATCGGGGGTAAGGCGATGGACATGTATATTCTGGCAAGACGCTTCAGCATCATCACATTGTTTGCGGCGATCTTCGCGATCACCTTTTCAGCTGTCGTGGTGCATAATGGCGGCGGCGGCACGCAATCGCATTTCGGGGCGAGCTATACCTGCCTGGAGCGGAACGGCACCTTCTGCGCACCGTCGGTGCAGTGACTGGCAACAGACGCGGAAGACGATAAATTAATCGGATTCCGCCGGCGCGCGTCGTTTGCTTGTCAAAAACAACTCTCTATAATGCGTCATGAACAAACGAATCTCCCCTTTGCCGCCGCTCGACATATCCTCACCGCCCCCTTTCCAGCCGCAGAGCTTCGATGATCCCGCCAAGGCGGTGGAAGCGCTGACAGCGCTTTATGAGCGCAATACGGCGTTCCTGATCAAGAGCTTCACCGAGCTTGCGCAGGGCGCGCCGATCTCCTCGCGCTACCGTGCTTTCTACCCGCAGGTCAGCATCGAGACGACAAGCTTCGGCCACGTCGATTCGCGCCTTTCCTACGGCCATGTCACGGCACCAGGCATCTATACGACGACAGTCACCCGGCCGAAGCTCTTCAAGCATTACTTGAAGGAGCAGCTCGCGCTCCTGGTGAAGAGCCACAATGTTCCGGTCATTGTCTCGGAATCGACGACGCCGATCCCCTTGCATTTCGCCTTCGGCGAGGGTGCCCATGTCGAGGCGTCAACCAACGCCTTCATCGACATTCCGATGCGCGATATTTTCGACACTCCCGATCTCAACACCACCGACGACGAGATCGCCAATGGCGAATATATCCCGCCGCCGGGAGAGCCCTCGCCGCTTGCGCCGTTCACCGCACAGCGGATCGACTATTCGCTCGCCCGCCTGTCGCATTATACGGCGACACATGCCGAGCACTTCCAGAATTTCGTGCTGTTTACGAACTACCAGTTCTATATCGACGAGTTCTGCAGCTGGGCCCGCAAGCTGATGGCGGAGGGCGGCGACGGCCATACCGCCTTCGTCGAGCCCGGCAACATCGTCACTCTGCCAGGCTCAAACGCTCCGGAAACGGATGCGGCGCTGACCCGCCTGCCGCAGATGCCCGCCTATCACCTGAAGAAGAAGGGCCATGCCGGGATCACCATGATCAATATCGGCGTCGGCCCCTCCAACGCCAAGACGATCACGGACCACGTCGCCGTGTTGCGCCCGCATGCCTGGCTGATGCTCGGCCACTGCGCCGGCCTTCGTAACAGCCAGCGGCTCGGCGACTATGTGCTTGCCCATGCCTATATGCGCGAGGACCATGTGCTCGACGACGACCTGCCGGTCTGGGTGCCGATCCCGGCGCTCGCCGAAGTACAGGTGGCGCTGGAGGCAGCCGTTGCCGAAATCACCGGCTACGAGGGTTTCGAGCTGAAACGCATCATGCGCACCGGAACCGTCGGCACGATCGACAACCGCAACTGGGAACTGCGCGACCAGCGCGGGCCGGTGAAGCGGCTGTCCCAGGCGCGTGCGATCGCGCTCGACATGGAATCGGCAACGATCGCCGCCAACGGCTTCCGCTTCCGCGTGCCCTACGGCACGCTGCTGTGCGTCTCCGACAAGCCGCTGCACGGCGAATTGAAGCTGCCGGGCATGGCGACCGCCTTCTACCGCACGCAGGTCAACCAGCATCTGCAGATCGGCATCCGCGCCGTGCAGAAGCTGGCCGCCATGCCGAAGGAAGCACTGCATTCGCGCAAGCTGCGCAGCTTCTTCGAAACGGCCTTTCAATAGGCCGTTTCCTCACCTGCCGGTCACAACAGGCGCCGAGCGCTGCGCGAGCATCTGTGGCCTGCCGGCCGCAATGTTCAGCCCTGCAATCAACAGGGTAAAGGCCAAGAAGACGAAAGCGACGCGCAGAAGGGCCTTCAGCCCATCGCTTTCGTCGAAATCCAGCGGACGTTTCTCACCTCGGCGTGCCCAGATCTGGCTCGCCAGCGCGATTTCAAGAATACTCATTGCCATTCTCCTCGACAGTGTTTCGACGAAGCCTTGTCGAGTGCTGCCTTGCGATTTCGACGCCGGACCGGCACAAAAGATTTTTTCCGCCGCTGTCGAAATGCTCGCGGCTCGGTCGTCCAGGGTTGTTGAACACGCACAAGGAGGCTGTCCGCGATGAAATATCTCTGTCAGGTCTGGTTCGATGGCGCAGTGCTCGGCGCCAGGACGAAAGAGGAAAAGGCCGAACTCGGCACGAACTCACTCAACTATGACAAGGCGCTTGCCGAAAGCGGGCATCTGATCGTCGCCCATGCGTTGCAGCCGCCGACATCGGCGGTGACCGTCCGGGTGCGAAGCGGTGAGACGTCGGTGACGGACGGTCCTTTCGCCGAGACGAAAGAGGCCCTCGGCGGCTTTATCCTCATCGAGGCGAAAGACCTTAACGAGGCGATCCGCATCGCCGCCGGCATCCCGCTCGCCAGACTCGGCGCGATCGAGGTGCGGCCGATCCATGAATTCCGAGCTCAATGAGGAGAGACCAATGAAGTTTTTATGCCAGATCTGGTTCGACACCGAAAAGAGCAAGTTGGTAAGCCAAGCCGAATGGGAAGCCGTCACGCAGGAGTGCATCGCCAACGACAATCGCTGGCGCGACAGCGGTCATCTGCTGGTGGCGCTTGCCTTGCGTGAGCCGTCGAGCGCGATCACGGTCCGCCTGCGCGACGGCGAAGCCTCGGGGACCGACGGCCCGTTCGCCGAAATCAAGGAACATCTCGGCGGTTTCGTGCTGATCGAAGCCGAAACCATCCAGGAGGCGCAGACGATCGTATCCAGTTTTCCGATCCTCAAATATTGCTCGATCGAAGTGCGCCCCGCCTATTCGATCCAGGACGGGAGATAGTCATGCGCTACATCTGCCTGATTTATAACAGCGCCGACACGGACGGGACGCTGACGCCTGACGAAACCGACGACCTTATCAAAGCGCATTTCGCGTTCGACGAGGAGCTACGCTGCGAAGGCATCCTGATTCATTGCGATGCATTGGAAATGCCTGACAAAGCGACCGTGCTCCGCGTTCGAAACAGCGCGCTGTCGGTCACCGATGGTCCCTATGTCGAGACGAAAGAGCATCTGGCCGGCTTTTACGTCATAGAGGCACCTGACATTGCGAAGGCAAAGGAGGTTGCCGGGCGAATCCCTTCCGCGCGTTTCGGTGCGGTAGAACTCCGGCCCGCGCGAACGCTGACCCTGCCGGTTTGAGGTGCGCCTTGGAAAGACTGATCGAGGAGATTTACCGAACGCAGTCGCGCCGGGTGCTGGCGACGCTGATCCGCCTGCTTGGCGATTTCGACCGGGCGGAAGAGGCGCTCCACGATGCCTTTGCCGCCGCCGCCCGGACATGGCCGGCGGACGGCATTCCCGGCAATCCCTTCGCCTGGCTTGTTTCCACAGGGCGTTTCAAGGCGATCGACACGATCAGGCGGCGGGCGCGCTTCGATGCTTCGCAGCATCACATCGAGGACAGCCTCTACAGCGTCGACGAAACGGAGATCGGCGAGATGGAACCGATCGAGGACGACATGCTGCGGCTGATCTTCACCTGCTGCCATCCGGTCATTCCCGCCGATGCACAGATGGCGATGGCGCTGCGGGAAATCTGCGGTTTGACCACCGAAGAGATCGCCCATGCCTTCCTCATTCCGGCACCGACAGTGGCGCAGCGGATCGTGCGCGCGAAGGGCAGGATCCGGGCGGCGAAGGTCCCTTACGAGGTGCCAGCCCGCGAGGTGCTGCCTCAACGACTCGACCAGGTGCTGCACGTTATCTATCTCGTCTTCAACGAAGGTTATTCCGCCTCTTCGGGTGAAGATGTGGTCCGCGCCGACCTGACCGCAGAGGCGATACGGCTCGCACGGCTTCTTCTGGCGCTACTGCCGCATCCCGACGTCTGTGGCCTGCTGGCGTTGATGCTGCTGCAAGATTCCCGCCGTTCCGCCCGCAGCAGCGAGCAGGGATCGCTGGTGCTGCTTGCCGATCAGGATCGCTCGCTCTGGGATCATGCGAAGATTGCGGAAGGCCTGGCGCTGCTTTCCCAGGCAATGCGCCCGGGGGAGATCGGTGCCTATACGCTGCAGGCAGCGATTGCCGCCGAGCATGCCAGGGCGCCGGTCGCCGAAGAGACCGACTGGCGGCGGATCGCCTTTTATTACGACCTGCTGCTTTCAGCCCAACCCTCGCCGATCGTCGAGCTCAATCGCGCCGTGGCGGTCGCTATGGCGGAAGGGCCGGCAAAGGGGTTGGATCTGGTCGATGCCATTCTGGGGCGCGGAGAGCTGCCGGCCTATCATCTCGCCCATTCGGCGCGCGCCGATTTCCTGCGCCGCCTCGGGCGGCGCGAAGAGGCGATCGCAGCCTATGCGAGGGCGCTGTCGCTCTGCCGGCAGGAGCCGGAACAGGCATTTCTCAGAAAGCGGATTTCAGAGCTTGCCGCGACGCCCGAGCGGCAGTGAGATCGCCGTTCCGGTCAGCGCCGAGACGATGATCAGCAGGTGGGCGTTGACGCTCGCCTGGGCCAGTGCTTCCAGGGCGAGCCGCTCGCTCGAAGCGCCCAGAGCAATAGCGCCGGCGGTGATGCCGGCGGGATAGGTGCCGACGCCGCCCGGCGCATGCATTGGGAGTACGGAGGAGAGCTCGCCGCCGAGTGCACCGCCGAAGCTTGCCGCCATCGGCAGCACGCCCATCAGGCCGAGCGCCCAGGCCAGCACCAATACCTTGACCAGCCAGTTGACGATGGTCATCGCCCAGGCACGGGCAAAAGCGGTGGCATCCAGCGGCAAGCCGTTTTCGATCTCTGTGACAAATTTCTGCGCCTTCCCCGGCAGCAGCCTGGCGGCGAGGAGCAGCAGCGGCTTGCGGGCGGCGAAAGCTGCGACCGGCAGCAGCAGAAAGCCGGTCCAGAGCAGCCAGGCAACCGTCTGATTGGCGGCGGCGACGGCAAAACCGATACCGGCGGCGGCCACAAGCGCATGCAGGTCGAGCAGCCGCATGACAAACAGCGCCGAGGTCCCGCGCGTCAGCGGAATGCCGAACTCCGAGCGCATCAACAGCGGAAAGCTGGTCTCCCCGGTACGGAAGGGCAGCATGATATTCAGCAGATTGTGGATCTGGGTGACACGGAAGAGGACCGCGAACCGGCCGGCGGTCTCCTTCGGAAAATAATCATAGATGCGCCAGGTGCGCAGGAAATAGGTGCTCGTCAGGAGCACCAGCGCCGCGATCACCGGGCCGGCGCCGACATCGGCCCATTGCCTGACGATGACGGGCCAACCCCAGAACCATTGGATGAAGAGCGCATAGGCTGCGACGACAACGACCGTCAGCACCGTCATGCGATTGCGCATAAACCAGGATTGCCGGCTTTCAACGATCGAACTCTTCATGTAGTAGGCATTCCTCGCTGGGCGCCGGCTTAGGCATCGGTTCCGGCGCCAGGCCTTTTAGGAGAAATGAAGCCTGCGCACAACGGCGGAGTTGATGGGCGACGGCGGCAACGCCTCTTCCACACCGGCACGCGGGCGGCAGACCAGTGGCGACGGCGCCTTGCCGGATTGACGTGGAGATCGATGTTGGAGCGGATTACCAGAAACATTACGACCGCAAGCCTTTTTCTGGCAGTCTATTTCCTGCTCAATATCGTGCTGCGCATCTCCTTGCCGCATACGCTCGATCTCGACGAGGCGGAGCAAGCTTTCTATTCGCAATATCTGCTTGCCGGCTACGGCCCGCAGCCGCCCTTCTACAACTGGATCCAATATGCCATCGTGTCGGTGACCGGCATATCGATGTGGGTGCTGTCGGTGCCGAAGAACATTATTCTCTTCGGCTGCTATCTCTTCTACGGGCTTGCTGCCCGCGAGGCGCTGAAGAACCGTTCGCTTGCAGCCGTCGCCATGCTGAGTCTGATTACGCTGCCGCAGGTGGGGTTGATGGCGCAGCGCGAATTGACCCATACCGTCGCTCTGCTGTTTGCAACCTCGCTCTTCCTCTTCGGTTTTTTCCGCACACTTCGCCGGCCGACAGTCGGGAGCTATCTCGTCATCGGTATCGCTACCGGCATCGGGCTGATCTCCAAATACAATTTCGCCATCCTGCCATTTGCCGCCTTCATCGCCGTCCTGCCGGACCGAGAGTGGCGCAACCGTCTGTTCGACTGGCGTCTGCTGCCGGCGATCGCGATCGCCATTCTGATCATTCTGCCGCACGCGCTCTGGCTGCCCGATAATCTCGCCAGCGCTTCGGGTCCGACACTGGAGCGGATGACCGCCGAGCACGAGGCCGCCGCCGGCCTTCCCCGCATCGGACAGGGACTGCTGTCCCTGGTCATCGCGGTGATCGGCTTCGTCGCATTGCCGATCGTCCTGATCGCAGCAGCCTTCCGACGGAATTTCTTTCGTGCGCTTGCCTCGACCAGTCCGATGATCCGAGTGATCGAGCGGATGATGATCGTCAGCCTGATCGCCTTCGCCGGAGTCGTTGTCTTCGCCGGCGCGAGCGATATCCACGAACGCTGGCTCGACCCCTGCCTGCTGGTCCTGCTGATCTATCTGTTCCTGAAGCTGCAAGCCGCAGGCTTCGATCTTTCCGCCGGCCTTGCGCGCTTCCGCCCCGTCGTGCCGGTGTTCATGGTCGTCATCCTGGCGATCCTTCTGCTGCGGATCGTCGCCATTCAATATATCGGCACTTATACCAGAACGAACGTGCCCTTCTCCGGTTACGTGGCCGAACTGACCGCGACCCGCAAGCCGGTTCTGATCGTGGCCGGAACCAAGTTCGTGGCCGGCAACATGAAGCTGGAATTCCCCGATGTTCCCGTGGTGATCCCGTTCTTCCCGGGCTCCGGGGTTCCCGAATTTGCGACTGCGAAGGGGCCGGTGCTCGTTATCTGGCGCGGCGAAACCGCCGATGACCCGACGATTTCTCCCGGCTTTGCGAATGATCTCGCGAGATCGGGCATTCATCTGCAGGAGTTGAAGACGCTGACGCTGCCCTATCTTTTCAGTAACGGCAAAAAGAGCTTCTCCATTGGTTATTCCTGGGTTGAAGGCGGCGCGAAATAGCGTTCCGGCAAGTCAGTCGATTGCGGGGAAACCGGCATTGGCCGCTGGCAACCGACGGACACTTCATGTACTAGCCTTCCGCAAGCGCGGCAGCAGCGATAAGATTGCTCGGCCGTCCGGCCTTTTGGAGATGAAAGTTGCAGACAACGGTAGAGCCCATTCGCGGTACGAATGATCCGGTACAATCGCTCGAGCTGTCGCTGGTCGTGCCCATTTTCAACGAAGAGGAAAGCGTCGGCCCGCTCGTCGAGCGTGTCGCGGCTGCAATGGCCGCCTATCCCAATCCCTGGGAGCTGATCCTCGTCGACGACGGCAGCACGGATGCGACGCTCGTCAACGCCCGCAAATTTGTCGGGCGCGAGGGGCTGACGCTCAGGATCGTCGAGTTGCAGCGCAACTTCGGACAGACCGCCGCCATGCAGGCCGGGATCGACACCGCCCAGGGCCGGCTGATCGCGACGATGGACGGCGACCTGCAGAACGATCCGAAGGACATTCCTTCGATGGTCGCCGAACTGGAACGGCGTGAACTCGACCTCCTGGTCGGCTGGCGCAAGAACCGCAAGGACGGTCTGTTCCTGCGCAAGATTCCTTCCTGGTGCGCCAACTACCTGATCGGCCGCATCACCGGCGTCAAGCTGCATGATTACGGCTGCAGCCTCAAGATCTACCGTGCCTCGATCATCAAGCAGGTGAAGCTGATGGGCGAAATGCACCGTTTCATCCCGGCCTGGGTGGCCGGTGTCGTCCCGAGCTCGCGCATCGGCGAGATGGCGGTCACCCACCATGCCCGCGAGCACGGCGTTTCGAAATACGGTATTTCGCGCACCTTCCGCGTCATCCTCGATCTGCTGTCGGTGATGTTCTTCATGCGCTACAAGGCACGGCCCGGCCATTTCTTCGGCTCGCTCGGTCTTGGCCTCGGCGCGGTCGCCCTGCTGATCCTGCTTTATCTCGGCTTCGACAAGTTCATCATGGGTAATGACATCGGCACGCGCCCGATGCTGATGGTCGGCGTCGTGCTGTTGCTTTCGTCCGTGCAGATGATCACGACCGGCATCCTGGCGGAGATGATCGCGCGCACCTATTACCGCGACGACGCTTCGCCGAATTATATCGTGCGGCAGATCTTCGACGATCGCAGCCAAGCCTAAGCCGTCAGCATGATGCTGGAGCGCGCGACGAGGACGATCAAGACCGCAGGCCTGCTGCTTGCGGCCTATTTCGCGCTCAACATCGTGCTGCGTATCGCGCTGCCGCATTCGCTGGAGCTCGACGAGGCCGAGCAGTCCTTCTTCTCGCAATATCTGCTGGCCGGCTACGGCCCGCAGCCGCCGTTCTACAACTGGATGCAATATGCCGTCGTTTCGCTGACGGGCATGTCGATCGGCGCGTTGATCGTTCCGAAGAACATCCTGCTGTTCCTATCCTATCTCTTCTATGGCCTTGCCGGACGGCGCGTCCTGAAGGACCAGACGCTGGCCGCCATCGCCATGCTGGCGCTGATCACCCTGCCCCAGGTCTCCTATATGGCCCAGCAGGATCTGACCCACACGACGGCGCTGCTCTTTGCCAGCGCACTGTTTCTCTACGGCTTCTTCCGCACGCTCGACCGGCCCGAGATGGGCAGTTACCTGCTGCTCGGGCTTGCAACCGGCATCGGGCTGATCTCGAAGTATAATTTCGCGCTGATGCCTGTCGCCGCCTTGATTGCCATCTTGCCCGATAGCGAATGGCGGCGCCGAGCGCTCGACTGGCGCTTGTTGGCGGCGATCGCCGTCGCGCTCGTCATCGTCCTGCCGCATGCGATCTGGCTGCGCAACAATCTCGCCTTCGCCTCCTCCGATACTCTGGTCAAGATGGCCGCCGGCAACGAACCCGCCGGCATGGTGCGAGCCGGCAAAGGACTTCTCGCTTTTCTCGTCGCCATCATCGCCTTTGCAGCGCTGCCGGTCGCAATCTTCGCCGGCACCTTCCGCCGGGATTTCATCCGTGCGCTTTCGGCCGGAAACCGCTGGACCGGGATGATGGAGCGGATGATGCTCGCAAGTCTGGCCGGCATCGCTCTCATCGTGCTCTTCACCGGCTCGACCACGGTGCGTGAGCGCTGGCTCGACCCGTTCCTGCTGGTGCTGCCGATCTATCTCCTGGCGAAAATGCAGGCTGCCGGCATCGACCTTTCCGCCGGTCTGCGTCGCCTCCGGCCGTTGCTGCCGGTGCTGATGGCCTGCGTTCTGATCGCACTCGGCCTGCGTGTCGTCGGCGCCGGGCTGATCGGTACCTATGCCAGGCCGAATGTGCCGATGGCGGGTTTTTCGCGCGAGATGACGAGACAGGGGCAGCCGGCGCTGGTGATCGCTTCCGACACCTATGTCGGCGGCAACATGCGGCTGCAATTTCCCGATGTGCCCGTGGTGATCCCGGATTTTCCGATACCGGGCATTCCGGCCTATGACGAGGCCAAGGGGCCGGTGCTGATCGTCTGGCGCGGCAAGAAGACGGCGACGGCTGCGGATGCGGTCATGCCGGATCGGTTCACATCGGCGCTGACGGCCGCCGGTATCGCGCCGCGGGAGATCGGCTCGCTGTCGCTTCCCTATTATTTCGGCCGCCAGGGCGACAACTTCGCGCTCGGTTACGCCTGGGCCCGGCCGGGGATGCGATAGATGAGCGGGACCAACAATCGCGACATCCGCTGGATTTTCGTCCTGCTGGCCGCGTATTTCACGCTTCAGGTCGGCGTGCGGCTCGCAACCTCGCATTCGCTCGACCTCGACGAAGCCGAACAGGTCTTCCGCTCGCAGTGGTTGGCGGCCGGCTATGGCCCGCAGCCGCCCTTCTACAACTGGCTGCAATATGCTGTCTTTCAGTTTGCCGGCGTCTCGCTTGCCGCCCTCTCGGTGGTGAAGAACCTTTTGCTGTTCATCGCCTACCTGCTCTACGGCCTGACCGCGCGGCTCATCCTGCGCGACAAGGCGCTGGTGGCGGTCGCCACACTTGGGCTGCTGACGATCCCGCAGATGGCTTTCGAAATGCAGCGCGACCTGACGCATACGGTCGCCGTGTTCTTCTCGGCCAGCATCTTCTTCTACGGCTTCATCCGCAGCCTGAAGCAGCCGAGCCTTGCCTCCTATCTCATCGCCGGCATCGGCATCGGCTTCGGCCTGCTGGCCAAATATAATTTCGCGATCCTGCCGGCGGCAGCGCTGATTGCCGCGCTTTCGGATGCGCGCCTGCGGCCGCGGATCTTCGATTGGCGGCTGGTGCTGACGGCGGCGGTGGCATTCGTCATCACCCTGCCGCATCTCTTCTGGCTGAAGGACAATCTCGATTTCGCCACCGCGCGCACGCTGGAGAAGATGACCGCGAGCGGCCATGCCAGCTATCCCGCGCAGGTGGCGATGGGTGTCAGTTCGCTCGCGCTCGCCACCCTCAGCTTTGCCGGGTTGACAGTGGCGGTCTTCGCCATCGTCTTCGGCAGGAGCCTTCGTCCGGCGCTGACGGTCGGTTCGCAATGGACGCGGTTGCTGGAACGGATGATGCTTGTCTTCCTGGTCGGCATTCTGTTTTTGATCGTCTTCGGCGGTGCTGCCGGCATCAAGGATCGCTGGCTGGTGCCGATGCTGTTCCTCCTGCCGCTCTACTTCTGCCTGAAGATCGAAGCCGCGGGCGTCGCGACAGAGAGGGCGTTCCGGCGTTTCATCGTCATCGTTGCCGTCATCATGATCGGCGTGCCGGCCGCCCTCTACGGCAGCGTCGCGGCCGCACGCTTCACCGGTCATTATGAACGATTGAACAGGCCCTATGCCACGATGCTGGAGAGCTTGCGCAAACAGGCCGAGCCGGCGGCAATCCTTGCCGGCGACAGCCTACTTGCCGGCAATCTCAGGCAGGATATTCCCGGCGTGCCGGTCCTCTCGGTGGATTATCCCGGCTTCCACCCGGATCTTACCGGCCGGCGCCCACTTCTCCTGGTGTGGCTTCTCCCCAAGGGCGGAAGCGAAGCGCTGCCGCCTGATATGGCGGAGTGGCTGCAGGCCAATCTCGGCGCATCCGCGCCTGAGGCATTAGTGATTGACGCGCCATATTTCTATCGACGCGGCGACGACCGCTATCGTTTCGGCTATGCCTGGGTCAACCAGCATCCCTGAGCGCAACTTGTGCGCTGCCGCAACTCAAGGTCTCGTCTTGCCGCGCCCCGGCGGGGACTATCACGCCGATATTGCACGCTTGATGACTGTTAAATGGCTGCAAATGCACGCCGAAAACACGGATATGAAAAGGATGGTCCCAAGCGGTTGGGATAGCGGCAGGAACGACCAGTCGCCCCGTGGAAATTGAGGCAGCGCAAACTCGGAAAGGCCGGCTTGCGCAACGGCTCCCCGCACCATGGTCAGACCGGTCCCGATCAGCGCGATATGGGCATGGATGAATCCTGACCGGCGATGTCTTTGCGGCTGCATGGCCACTCGAATCCCGAAAATCGATGCAATCATCAAAAGGACCGTGGCGCTCCAAATTCCAACGCCGGGTACGGCCAAAAGCAGATAGATGGGTTCGCGCATGATCGGAAGTATCGTCATATACAGCCACCAGGCGAAGGCACTTGAGGGGTGGCTTTCCAGGAGCGGCATGCTGAGAACGAAGATCGATGCTAACGCGTAAGCCAGCGATGGCCCAAGTCGCATCATTGTGAAAATGGCAATCCACATGCAGCGTTCCATCCTTTGACCTGACGGGGGATAGGCGACGTTGATTGATCACTCAGGGAGTCACGGGGCAGATGATGCCTACCTTGGATAGTAGGCCTTTTTCACGCTATCGCATTCCGACGAAGACCGCTTCTGTCGCTTTTTTGTGAGTATATTCTTAAATTCTTGAGTTGTTAGCTTTTTTTCACGATGATTGCCGGCGGACACATCCGAGTCTTGGGCAAGAATGTCTGATGGGGGATCATATTGCCAATGTTGCAGATCAGAGCTGGAACGACATGCATCGCGTTTTTGATAGCGACCGGGGCGATTTTAGCTGGTTGCCAGTCAGCCAGTGATGGTCTGGCTGCTTATGGCGATAGTGCAAAGACCCTCGAGGATGACTCAGCGGTCGCCTTCTATAAGAACGACGAGTTGATAACCACCGGCAAACTGCAGTTTCAGGAAAAGAACTACGGAAAATCCTACGCCATTTACAAGCGAGCGGTTGACGTTTTTCCGGAAGATCCGGCCGCTTGGCTAGGCTTAGCAGCCTCCGCCGACATGGTTGCCCGCTTCGATACATCCGACCGCGCCTACCAGCAACTCTCGCGAATGATCGGCAACACCCCGGTCTACTACAACAATATTGGATATTCTCACCTATTGCGCGGTGATTTGCGCACTGCCAGACGGTATTTCCTGAAAGCCTATGAGCTTGATCCCGGAAATGAAGTCACAGCCCGTAATCTCGAATTGATGAAGAACAGCGTGAAATACGCTCAGCGGTGATAGGCCTTCAGCGATCTGCGTCGAGATGAGAGTGCCCTTGCGGCGTTGCGAGCATCGGCGCGGCGCCCTTGGCTGCGTCCAGCAACTGCTTTAAAACATGTCGCCCAAAATTGTGCAGCAGTTTCGCGACAGGACATACGGAAAAACATAAGATCCAAAGCACCTCACATGAAGCACGTTTGATGCGACGTTCTTTGGAGGTGACGTCGTTGTTACCGTGCCTTCCGAAGGATGAGTTGGCCTTCCGGCGAGAGTGTTCGTTCGTAACGCGGCAGGTCATTGACCGCAATGCCCCCGGCGGCCATCGACGCAAGACTGCTATCCGGAGTTAGAGTTTCCGCCGGCGCGGCACGGGGTGCGAAAAATTGTGCCGGTTCCTTGCCGGGGGCGCTCAGGACCAGAGCCGAACCCATGCGTAGACCGCTCGTGTCGTCGCGCCGTTCGCTCACCACAGCCTTTTGCAGCTCATCCATCTGCTGGCGAATCACTGCGACGTCGTCGGCCTTGGCATTGTCGTCCATCTTGCCCGACTGCTTTTCGATCTGTCCTTTCAGGCCATCGATGGACCTTTTCATCGCGGCGATGGTCTCGCGGCTCTCGCGAACATCCGCCGAGTTTTTAGCGGTATAGATGAGAACGCCGGCATTCACAGGCAAGAGCATCAGGAGCAAACCGACGAGCAGCGGGCTTTTTGAGCCCCTCTGCTCTACTGTTCGCAAATTGCTCGGTTTTGGGCGTTCTGCTTCGACCTCGATGCTCGGAATGCTGGTCATTCGTTTACTCCCCCGTGAGTCATCAAATCTGCGTGGGCCGTGATCGGCGCCAAGCCCGCAATCATTCGGTTGTAAATACACCTTCCCATGCCCGCTCGAGCATGTCGAGCGATGCGTTTCTAGCTATGCCGTTGAAATCGCAGTAAGAACCGACGAAATCCAAAAGATATTTCGGATGATAGCAAGATGCCGGCATATCGCCGTCATACTTGCGATCGTAGAACAGGTTCAGGTCTGGATCGCAGACAACCAATCCGTTGCCGCTGGCATAGGATTTGAAGATCCTGATATATTCGTCGCGCGACGGCGTGTTCACAAAGATCTTGTATTTGAGGCGCCGCAAGCCCGCCTCGTCGGAAAGGTCCTTCGGGGCGATATTGGTCGAAAATACCACAAGCTCGTCAAAGGGAACCTTGAACTTCTTGCCGGTGTGCAGCGTCAGGAAGTCATATCCGCGCTCGAGCGGCACAATCCAGCGATTGATCAGCGCCTGCGGCGCCACCTGTTGGCGCCCAAAGTCGTCGATGATGAAAACGCCGCCTGATGCCTTCAAGTGGATGGGCGCTTCATAGACATTTGGTCCTCCGTTGAAGGTGAGATCGAGTTGATCGAGGGTCAATTCGCCGCCCGTCTTGATCACCGGACGGCGGCATTCGATCCATCGTCGATCCGCTTTCGGATGGGATTCTGTCTCGCCCTCCGATACGGGATGATGCACGGCTTCGTCATAGAAACTGATGACATGAGCGCCGACCTCGATGGCATAGGGCACCCAGATTGTTTGACGAAACAGCTGCGACGTCCGCTCGGCGATGCTCGTCTTTCCGTTTCCGGGTGGTCCGTAAAGCAGGATAGAGCGACCGGAGTTGATGGCCGGGCCGAGCTTTTCGACCAAGGTGTGCGAGAGCACCAGCCCGGCAAGGCTGTCGGTCAGCCGCTCCGGGGTCACGCGTTCGTCGTGGATGGACTGCAAACCGATTTGCCGGCAGAACGCGTCCAGCGACACCGGCGCCGGGCCGACATATTGGCTTTGACGCGACGCGGCGTGGGCATATTCGAGCCCCTTCATTGAAAGTGCATACCGAATATCGGATCTCACATCCTCACCAGCCAGGCCGCGAGCCTCGAGGTAAGCGAGTTTCACGAGTTCCTTGATCAGGATATTGACGATCACTTTCGGCAGTTTCATGCGGTCAGCCAGATGAGATGCCGTGGTCGTATCCTGCTCGGCCGCACATTTTGACGCCAGCCGAAGCAGGAACGACGGATCCAGTCCGGCTTGTTCCAGGCTTGCCGGTGCCATCGGCATGCGCGGATCGAGAGGAATGATGGCATCGTTACGATCCTGTTCGAGCGAATACTGCATACGACCTCGCTTGGCTCAACCGCCGGGGTTCATGCTGAGAAGAAGACTGATGACACGGATAACAACGGGAACGAGAACAATGATGAGGCTTACCGGAAAAAGGAACGCGCCGAGCGGCAGCAGCATCTTGACCGGCAGGGCATTTGCCTTTTCCTCGGCGCGAATAATGCGGAGATCGCGCATTTCCTTGCAGTAGACCCGCAACGTCTGCGTTACACTGGTCCCAAGCTCCTCCGATTGGCGGAACAGAACGGATAGGGCCCGGGCTTCGTCAATCCTCAGGCGGACGGCAAGGTTCGCGAGCGCCTCGCGCAAACGCCGGCCACCTCGCACTTCCAGCATCATGATCGAGAGGTGCAGGCCGAAGTCCTGCCGCTTGTCGACGAATTCCCGGGCAACTCGGTTCGCCGCTGCCTCGATGCTCATGCCCGCATCGAGGCAGACGATCAGCATATCCATAAAATCGGGAAAAAGGCGGCGGTACTCCCTCTCTTTGGCGGCGCCACGCCGGTCGATATAGATGTTGACCAGAATGAAGGTTACGCCCGCAGCAAACATGGCAACAACCAGCGTAACCACCCGTGACATGTCCGGCACGGCCCAATTGAGAGCCCAGACCGCCGCGACCAGCACGCTGATACAGACCAGCGCACGAACCACCTGGAAGGTGGTCACGGCGCCGGCGGCGAAATAGCCCGCCCGAATCAGCCGGTTCTGGGTAGAATTCACATTGGTGTCACGCCGCGTAATCTCGAAATAGCGACGGATCAGGCGGTTTTCCGCCTCACCGAGATCGGCAATCGTCGTATCGCCAAGGTGGAACTCCTCGCCTGTTGCCGCCGAGCTCTTTGAGACCCGAACCGAGACCTCGCGCCGTCGAAAATACAATTCCGACGCTGTTGCAGAGAATATCAGCACTGCAAAGAAGACGATGAGGTAAATTCCATACTCACTCGACATGACCGCCTCAGTACTCGAAGTTGACCATCTTGTAGAGAATGACATTCCCGATCGCCATGACGGCCAGCAGCACGGTCACGACGATGGCTCCGTGGCCGCTCTCCCAGACGGGATCGAAGTAGGTCGGCGACAACGCCTTGATCATCGCGTAGAGCAGAAACGGATACATTGACATGACGATCGCCGTAATGCGTCCTTCCGAGGAAATCGCCCTGACCTTTGCCTTCAGTAGCATGCGGTCTCGCAGCGTCTTCGAAAGGTTCTGCAAGATCTCAACGAGGTTTCCGCCGGTTCCCGCCTGTACGCTCAGCGATATCGCAAGCAGGTTCAGATCCTCGACGCCGACCCGGTCCGCCAAGTTCACCAGGGCGTCGTCCAGTGTCACGCCGTAAGTGAGTTCATCCGAGAGCAGTCCGAACTCGGTGCCGATCGGATCGGGCATTTCGCGCGCCACCAAAGAAATCGCCGCCGGCAGCGGATGGCCGGCGGCCAGGCTGCGATTGGCGACATCGAGCGCTTCAGGAAGCTTCAGTTCGAATTTCCTCATGCGGCGCGCCCGGGCGCGCCAGACGACGAGCGCGGGGATGAGGAGGCAAATCAGCAGAAAGACGGGGACTCTAAACAGAGTGCTCGGCAGGAGGATCTGGACGACCAGCCATATCGAAAGAGCGCCCGCGATCGCGTAGAGAGCAAATCGTCTGGCATCGAACTTGATTCCCGACTGGGCGTAAAACAGCCGCAACCGCTGAATCATTGGGGTTTGCCGCCACCTGCCACCGGCCCCGCGCTCCTTGAGCATATCGCTATAGGTCTTACGATGATCATCGCTGACCTCGAGCAAGCTCAGCCGATGGTTCACCGCGCGGTGGCGTTCGGATGTCTTGAAGTAGCCGCGCATGACCGCTTCGACAGCAACAAGGGCGGCGGTGAAAACGGCCGCGTAAAGGAGAAGCAGGATCATTGGACAGGTCCCGTCTGCAGCGGTTTACCGGGATCAAAAATCGTCACGGGGATCTCGATCCCGAGTTCGGCAAATTCCTCGACGAACCGCGGCCGAATGCCGGTGGCGCGGAATTCTCCATGGATTCGTCCGCCTTCATCGGTGCCGAGTTTCTTAAATTTCATAATCTCCTGCATCTGCACAACTTCGCCCTCCATGCCGGTGATCTCGGAAATCGAGACGACTTTGCGGGTACCGTCGCTCAGGCGCTGGACCTGCACGATCATGGTGATGGCGGAGGAGATCTGCGAGCGAATGCTCATCTGCGACATCGGCATCCCGGCCATGCCGACCATCTGCTCAAGCCGACCGACGGCATCGCGCGGCGTATTGGCGTGAATGGTCGTCATCGATCCCTCGTGACCGGTATTCATCGCCTGCAGCATGTCGAACGCTTCGTCGCCGCGAACTTCGCCGACGATGATACGATCGGGACGCATGCGCAGGGCGTTTTTCAAAAGTTCGCGTTGACGGATCTCGTTGCGTCCGTCGAGCGTCGGCGGTCGGGTTTCCAAACGCCCGACATGCGGCTGCTGCAGTTGAAGTTCGGCTGCATCCTCGATGGTGATCAGGCGCTCCCTTGGAGAAATCTGCGACGAGAGAGCGTTGAGCAAGGTGGTCTTGCCAGAACCGGTGCCGCCTGAAATGACCATGGACACCTTGCCCTTGACCGCGGCGCTGAGAAGGATGCGCATCGCATCGGCCATAGCGCCATATTGCACGAGGCGCTCCATCGTCAGCGGCTTGCGCGTGAATTTGCGAATGGAAACGAGCGGTCCATCGACCGAGATCGGCCTGATGGCGACGTTGACGCGCGAGCCATCCTTGAGGCGAGCGTCGACCATCGGCGTCGACTCGTCGACACGGCGGCCAACCGCCGAGACGATCTTGTTAATCACCCGAAGGAGATGATCCTCGTCTTTGAACCGCACGGCGGTGCTCTCGAGCTTGCCGCTCCGCTCGACATAGACGCTATTGTAACCGTTGATGAGAATATCTGCGATCGTGTCGTCGGCCAGCAGCGGCTCGATCGGTCCGAGCCCCAGCATCTCGTCGGTGATATCGCGGATCAGATCATTGATTTCCTTGGCATTCAGCGGAAAATTGTTGGTCCGGATATAGTCCTTGACCAATGGCCGGATCTCGGTGGCGATCTCCTCGTTGTCGAGTGTGTCGAGGATCCCGAGATTGATGCGATCGAGCAGGTAGCGGTGGAGATTGACCCGCTCGGAAACCATGTCCGGCCCGAGCGAAGCCTCTTCGTCACTCGCCGCGGCGCTGTCGGAGGCCGGTTGGGCAGGCATGGCCTGAACCGCGCCAAGCAAAGACAGTTCGGCCGTCTCCGGATGTTCCCGCTTTTCCGGCTCCTGCCTGTAGAAACGCCCCATGATACCGCTCGCCATGCGCCCCACTCCTGAACTCTTATTTTACAATGACCGTGGAACCGACCTTCACCCTCTCATAGAGATCGATGACGTCGGCATTGCTCATGCGAAAACAGCCCGATGACGCAAAACCGCCGACCGTCGACTGCTCGTTCGTTCCATGAATGCGGTAGAGCGTGTCGGCCCCACCCTTGTAGAGATAGATCCCGCGAGCACCCAAAGGATTGAGCGGCCCGGCAGGCACCAGGTCCGGAAGCCCGGCTGCGCGTGCCTTCATCTCGGCAGGCGGGCGCCAGTCGGGCCATTCTGCCTTGCGTCCAACCTTGACGGTACCGCTCCAGCGAAACCCGTCTCGCCCGACGCCGATTTTGTAGCGGATCGCGCGCCCTTCGGAGATGACGAGATCCAGCGTACGGTTGCCGCTGACGATGACGATTGTCCCGGCCGCGTAGCTTTTTTCGATCGGCACCACGGCGCTTGTCGTCGGCCCGAGGCTGCGTGGCACAAGCCCGCTTGCCGCTGCATCTCCGACAGCGGCCAGAATTGCCAAAACGGCAAGGCCGGCACCGGCTGCGCAGGACCTTATGATCGCCTTCATCGCACCAGCGCTCCAAGCTTGCCGACCGCGCCGCAGAAGCGCGCCCGGGAATTCACTTGAAATGGCAGCACGCCGCGGTTGACCGCCTCGCTCACAGTGTCCCAGTCATCCGCAATGACATGCGTCGGGATCTCTTTGAATATCTTTTCCGTCTGTTGCCGGCGCAGGCCGAGGCCGAAAAGCTTGGCGCGGTATTTGTTGATGACGATGAATATCTGGTCCGCACTGCCCCGCAGACGTACCAGATTGGCAAACAGATCCTTGGCTTGAGAAAGCGCAGGCACGGTCATTTCGGTGACGATGCAGACGCTGTTGACCGAAGTGAGCACCTCGTATTTCCACGGCGTGTCATAATAGGGAACGTCGATGATCGTGTGATCGCTCTCGAAGGCGGCGACGTCGAGCATGCGCAGCACGAGTTCACGGCCCTTCGGCGCCAGAAGCACCGATGGCTGCTTGAAGGACAGCAGCGAAAAGCCGCCCGAATGCCGCTTTCTGACCAGATCGATGAATTCCAGATCGACCCGGGAAGGATTGGCGATGACCGGTTTCAAGTCGTAGTCGTTGACGAGGTTGAGATAATAGCCAAGCGCCCCGGAGCAGAAATCCGTGTCGAACAAGTCGATTCGCGGCGTGGAATTCTTGGTCGGCTGGGCCAGCACATGCGCAAGCGACGAGGCGATCACGCTGGCGCCCGCGCCGCCGACGGCCGAGACCACGGCATGCACCCGGCTGTCGCTCGCCCCGGTGCCCGGCGCATGGGTCGAAATCATGTCGATCAGTGCGCGGCGCTCGAGCGGCTTTTTCAGCCAGTCTTTGCCGTTCAGGCGGAAGAGCAGCCGCAGCATGTCGTCCGGCAGGTCTTCGGAAACGACGACGAGCGGAATGTCGCGAAAGCTGGTGCGAAAGGTAAAGAGTTCCGGCTGCTGCAGCAATGTCCCGTTGTCGACGTCGAGAACGATCAGGTCGAACTGCGTCGGATCGAACCGGCCTTTTTCTCCGAGCGCCTTCAGCGCGAGATGGCGAACATCGTACCGCGAAAGCGACCCGAACGTATCGAGCATGAAGCTCGCTGCAGCCGCGTCGTCGGAGAGGACTAGGATCTTGGTAGATGCGGCAATGTTCATGTGCGCTGTCATTTTCGCTTTCCTACGCGTAATTCAAGGATTCAGCAGGTGGAGCAGGTCTTCAAATCTTCCGTCGTGATCGTCACGGGATGGGCCGGGATGGTGACGTCGTTCAGCCCCAACAACCCGCCGAGGACAGGCAGATCGAAGGTTATGTTGCGCACCTCCAGCCGCATCGTCAGCACAGGCCCCTCCGGCCGGCCCCAGTAGCCGAGCCCCGATCGCTGATAGGTGACCATCAGCTTATCCGGGGTGATGCGCCAATTGAGGTCGCAAATGCCGGGGTGAGGATCGGTTCCCGCGTTGCAAACGCCGTCGCTTCCCCGGACAATCCGGTTCAATGACGCCGTGCAGTTTGCAAGAGCCGGTCCACAGGTCGAGGATATCGTCGCATTGTTCGGCGCCGCTTTGCCGTTGTTGAGTGGATCGGCGGCATCTGTTGGGAAAACGGCATTGAAATTCGTCGTCAGCGGATCGGATACCGCCGCCAAACGGGCTCCATATTGCAGTGCCTTGACCGTCTGATTCCACTGCGACATCGCATAACCGAACTCGATGAAGGCGGCGAATACCAGCATGACGATCGGAAAGGTCAGCAGTGCTTCGACAAGGCTGACACCACCGCTATCCTGCCAGAACGCCTTGATTGCCCTAGAGGTCACCATCCGATGTATCTCTCTTCATGGAAGGAACTGATAGTGATGGCACCAATGCCCAGAAAGCCGAACACCGGCGAGGTCTGGTAGAGATGAGCAGTGGAAATGGTGATGTCCCCGTCCGCATCCGGCGCAGTGATGGTGATGTCGGCAGCGTTGTTCCAACCGGGCACGCGGGGTTTAGCGTTTGCCGCAGGTGTTTGCGTTCCGTAAAAGGCGATCGTCTTCGCCGTCGCCTGATTGCACGTCGGCACATAGGTTCCCGACACCGGCCGGCACCGCGAAAGGTAGCGCCCGGCATCGCGCAAGCCCGCGTCGATCTGCATGCGCTGCCAGAAGATGCTGCCAAACTCGAGTATCCCCGCCGCAAAGATCGTCACAAAGGGGATCGCGAGCAGCGCTTCGGCAAGCACCGCGCCTTCCTCCCGCCGCAAGAAGCCGAGGCAAAGCCGATGCCGGATAAAATTGCGGAGCGCCATCATCTGACCAGCTCCGCTTCTTCCCGGAGGAAATCTTCGAGTGTGCCCCGTCCACCCTTGCCGCTGATGTCGATCACTTCAAGCGACAGATAGCGCTCGTTGCCAGCCTTGATCGCCGGTTTGGTCATGAACATGCGTGCGAAGGCAACCGCCTGCGTCTGCTTGTGGCCGTTCAAATGGTCGACTGAGGCCTCGTAGCCGCAATTGACGATGGCGGCGAAAATCTCGCGGCGGTCGCCATATTCGCTCCCCGTATAGTTCGACAGGGCCGGCCCCGAGTAGCACTGTCCGCCGCCTGTCGTCGGATTGCCGATTTCGCCGTTTGCCGAGGCATGGTTGAGCAGCGCCGCGGTGTTGAGCTCGTAACGATAGACGTCATAGGCGGAGGGCCGGCTCGGTGTTCCGCCGGCCTGCGGCGGATAGCTGGAATAATTGCTGAGAATCGCGCTGACCGACGGGGCCGTGCCGCCCTGCGCGACGGTCCAGTAGTTTACATAGTTCCAATTGTTGCTGGTGCTGATCTTGCCGCCGCTGAGGGGCGACATGGCTGCACCGTAACCCAATGGCACCGCCTTGGTGACATCGCCAACGGTGCTGCCGACCAGCACCGGGTCGTAGGCCTTGCAGCCGTTCTGTCCCGTTTGCTTTTGTGCGGAGCGCACGTTCTGGGCCGGGCGGTAGCGGCCATCATTGCGCAAGCCCTTGAACGACCCCTGATAAATACCGAATCGCGTGTTGACGCCGTCTTCAACCGGCCCGGCCATGGCACCCGTTTCGGTATCCAGCTTGTCCTTCGTATAACAGGCCCCCGGATTCCCGGTAGCCAAAGCGTCGGCCATCACGCTTGCGCCATTGCCCAGAGGGGTTCTCAGGAACCCGAAATTGCCAGGCCCGGGGCTGGACGAGGACGTGCTGTTCATTTCGATTTGCCGGCCGTAGAGATTGCCGGCCGCGAAGTTGGTGTGGAGATCCGCCGCCGCCTGTTCGTTGGCGGCCGGGCTCGTATTGCCAGCCGGCTCATAGGGATTGCAGATGAAGATCGGCGTGATATCACAGGCGCTGGCGTGGTATACCGCTACGGCATCGGCAGCGATGTTGATCGTATTGCGGGTGAAGCCAACCGGGACCGGAAAGATCGTCTGCATCGCCTGCGGCTTGGCGATGACCCAGGCATAGGACGCCTCGTTGGCCACTGTCGTTTTCATCGAAGCCGGGATTGATGTATCGTCGTTGGCCGGGATGTTCTTCAGAAAAGACACGGTGACCGTGCTGCCGGCATCATTTGCGGCGTTGTAGGTCACGCTGATGTGCGAGCCAAGCGACATGCCGGTCCCGCCCCCGGAAAAAGCCGCGCTATTGGCGATTTTCTCGATCGCAGTCTGCGCCCTCGAAATGGCATCATCGCGGCCATCGAGTTCGCGGGCTCCGGCCAGCGCCATCGCATCGACTGCGTTCTGGAGATCGGTGTGCAGGTTGCTGCTGCGGCCGACATCGATGACCAGCAGCGAAAAGCCGAGAAGCATCGGCATGGCAATGAGCGTCAAGGCGATGACATAGCCACGATGATCGTTCCAGAACCGTCTGACAACCCTGCCCAGCATTGGCCTACCCCCCATCACGGCTTCTGCCGTGACGACCCTTTTTCGTGCATTTTCACTTCCGGCGCGCTGCCGCCGTTCATGCCTTTCGAACAGCTACTGGCTGACGCTGGCCCCATTGGAGGCACCGTTGGCCTCCATGGCCGGCGACGGCTGAATGACCCCCACCCCGCCATTCTGGTACTCGGTCATCACCCTGCGGACCACCTTGCCGTCGCTTGCGATACGGGTTCGCTGGGCTTCCGGCGGGAACGGGTCCTCGGTATGGATGGCCTTGTTTGCTTCCATGGCGTTCCCCGCCCCGAAGGTGATCGTGTCGCGATGGTTCATGTAGTCGGCGCAGCCGGAAACCAGGCCGGCGGCCGCAAGGACGAGAAGGATGCGCTTAGCGTTTTGTAGCAACAACCTGGCCTCCCTGGTTCAGGTCGAGACGATGGCCATAAGGCCCGGTCACACCTTCGCCGTTGCGAAAGCGCCGGAGCATGTCCTTGTCGACTTCCAGGACACCGAGCGCGAAAAGTTCGACGTCGTTGGACGAACGCGTCTGATCGAGCGGACTGTAGAGGTCCTCGCCCGGGCGGGCCGGTCGCACAATATGCGGCGTTACGACGATCACGAGGTCGGATTCTTTCTTCTGGAAACTCGTCGAGCGGAACAGTGCGCCGAGGATCGGTATCTTCCCGAGGCCCGGCAATTGCTGGATGTCCTTGGCATTGATGGATTGCAGCAGACCCGCCATGGCAAAGCTCTGGCCGTCGCGAAGTGCGACCGTGGTACTGGCCGCGCGCGAGATGAAGCCCGGATTGCCGTTGACGTTGATCGACGGATCAAGCTCGGAAACCTCAGGCTCGATTTCCAGATTGATGACGCCGTCGTCAAGCACCACCGGCTTGAAGGTCAGCCGCACACCGAAGGGGCGATAGTCCGTCTCGGTGGCAACAGTCGTGCCGTTGTTCGTCGTCTTCAGGATCGGCACTTCACCGCCGGCATGGAAGCTGGCGGTCGAGCCGCTCATGGCGATGAGGTTCGGCTGAGCCAGACGACGCACCAATCCCTTCTGCTCGAGCGCGTTGATGACCATGTCGATGCGGCCGCCCGAGATTTCCAGCACCTTGGCGATCAACTGGCCGAAGGGCAGCATGCCGGTTGCCGCCCCCTTGGGGTCAACAAGAGTACGGACGAGGCTCCCGTTATCGTCCACGCCGATACCCTGGCTGGTCGTTGCCTTGCCGATGCCATTGTTGCCACGCCCGGACCAACCGATCCCGAGGTCACGACCCGTCTGACGCGAGGCTTCGATGACACGGACTTCCAGCATTACCTGCTGGCTGTCGCTGACACGCAACTGGTTCAGCACCGGCTGGTCGGAATAGGACTGGGCGATTTCGATCACCCGCTGCAATTCGACGCCGTCACGAACCATGCCTGTCAGGCGAATGCGGTCACTGGAGTTGGCCACGATAACCCGGGCAGAGGGCGCGGCAGAGCGAATGGCGGCGGCGACTTCGCTGAAATCGCTGGCAACGCGGACATCGATGACGCCGAGAAGCGACTTGTCGTCGCCATAGACAGAGATATTGGTGGCGCCGATCTTCTTGCCGCGGATGAAAAGCGACTTGTCGGAAAGCGGCACCACGTCGATCATATCAGCGCTGCCGATGACGAGATCGCCGAAGGCCTGGCCGGTATTGAGCGTCAGGGTCGCGTTCGGAGGCAGGGTCACGCGCTGGACCGATCTGCCTAAGGTGACCGATTTTTCCTGTGCGTAGGCGCAGCCGGCAAATCCGGGCCCTAAACACACACAGGCCGAAAACGCTGCCGCCAGTGCCGCAAGGCTTTTTGTCCTTGCGATTCTTCTCTTGCCATTCGCCATGCCTGCTTTAGCCCCCTCATTCGGCTGGCCGCATCTGCGGCACGCCGGCTAAACATCACTGGATCAGGCCGACTCGGTGCTCCTCGCGCTTCGTCGTGTTCCAGACCCCCACCGTCACCCACTTCGGCTCGACCGGCAATACCGGTTCGACTTTTTGTTCCACAATCTGCACTTGTTTTTCAGCTTCTGGCAACTTATTCTTTTCCAGATCATTGCCGAGCTCTGTCGCCATCGCCCCGCCACCGAGGTCGGCGACGGTGATCGGCCGGGTCTGCTCGACGGAGGCAGAGGCAATATTGCGAAGGGCCAACGAGAGCGTGCCGATGCTGGAGCCGAGGGTAAGGCGCTGCGCCTCATCGGTCGTGACCTCGAAGGTCACGGTTTTGACGACGGAGGGCTCGTCCTTGCGCTCGTCCGCGGTCTGGTCCACCGCCAGCACCTTGACGCCTTGCAGCAGCACGTCGACGAAGGTCTGATCATTGCCGGCCGGCCCGCGCACGACCCGCGTCAGAAGCACGTCGACGCGATCGGAAGGCCTGACGAAGCCGGCAACGCCGAGCACGTCGTTGACACGGATGGAGACCGCCTTCATGCCCTGGTCGAGCGCCGCCGACAGCGTGGCGCGTTCGCCGGCGCCCGTGATTTTCGAGGAAAGCACCGGCTCGCCGGGATCGATCGCCGCCATGGCATAACGCGGCTGGGCATCGCTGCCGACGACCGTCTCGATGCTGACGAACGAGCCTGCGGGTGTTTCATTGGAGGGCCATGGGATGGCTCTGAGATTTTCGGGCCGGATCCGGTCGCCGAAGCGCATCGGTTTGGCGGCGACAACGAGTGTCCGCTCCTCGGCCTTCACGCCGTTCATCGCCAGCAACCTGGCCTTCTGATCGGAGAGATACTCGCGCATGCCGAAAACTGCTGCTGCTGCGAGGACAAACGCAATAACGAGACTTAAAATCGTTGAAGAACGCATCGCAGTTACTCGCTACACTGGACGGAACGCATCCATTCATTGCTTCTAAATTAGAAGAGAGGGGTTAACAAAACCCCTCGCTTCTTCGAACGCCGATATCAGGCTGCTGGAGCGGTGAGGTTGGCCGTAAACCAGCCTGCCCAGCCGTTCCAAACGGTAGCCAGATTGGTGCCGGCCAATGTCACCGCCGTGATCACGCCGCCGACCAGCAAGGCAAGCAGAATGAGGTATTCGGTAAGTGCGACGCCGTCTTCTTCCCGCGCGAAAGCGCGTACGCAGTTTACAAATGCTTTCATCGAGAATTACCTCCCAGGTAAGTTGTGCGCCGTAATTTCCCCCGGCCGCCCTGTCGTCGAGACCGCCCCTTCGACTGGTTGTATTAATAATCTGTTAAGTCTAAATTAGTCAATCGTTTTATACATGGACGATATACATCTATACTTTTATGGTTAAGACCAAAGTCCGAATAACCTGGAGTAAATACCAGCCAGCGTCGCAGATTCTGAATTAAACTAACGTACAAGTAGGTTAAATAGCCAAAGAAGGTTGCGTTCCATGCTGAAAATGCTCTTCGTTATTAATTCACTTTCAGTATTACTTTTTCTCTACGCGGCATGGACAGATTTCCGCACATGGAAGATCCCCAACACGCTCGCTCTTGCGCTCGTGACACTTTATGCATTGCGCGCGGCGGCCGTGATGCTCAGCTCCGAGGATGTCGGCGCTGCGCTGTTTGCTTCCAGCGGAATTGCCGGCGACGTCGGAGCCGGTCTGCTGATGTTTGCGCTCGGGGTGGCGCTCTGGGCTCTCCGGCTGTTCGGCGCAGGCGACGCCAAGCTTTTCCTGCCGATCGGCCTTTTTGTCGGATGGCACGGAATGCTGCCGTTTTCGTTCTTCCTCCTCGTCCTCGGCATCGTGACGCTGCTGGTCCTGCGGCTGCCGGTGCCATTGCCCGTCGCACACCTCGCCTTTTTCTTGCGCATCGAAGAAATCCGGGCAAGCCGGAAGATACCTTATGGCGTCCTCATGGTTTTCGCCGTGCTCCTCACCTTGGCCTTGCCCATGATCCGATAGCAGCTGCAGCTACGGTGACCCGGCATCGACATGCTTCCTCGCAAGAGCACCTTTGCCAAAGCGTTCAACTTTGGTGGTGGCGGATGTCAGGGGCAATGGCATTGTGGGGAATTGGGTTGTTTGACCTTGACGGCCGCCTTCGGAGTTCAGCAGGATGCCCGCTTCCAGATAGCCGCAAGCGAAGTCGGCAGCGAGGAGACGCTCTTCAAGCGTGCCTTGAGGGCCGCAAAGAGTAATTGTTCATCTGACCCGAAGTAAAGCGCAGGTAAGCCTGGATCCGTCATCAACGCCAGTGCCGGTCGATCACTTCGGCTTAATGGTCATCAGATTGCCGAACTCCATCGGGAAGGGGAATAAAATCGTCGAAGTCTTCTCGCTGGCGATGACATTCAAAGTGCTCAAATAACGAAGTTGCATCGCCTCCGGCTGCTTGGCCAGAATTTCGGCCGCTTCCAGTAGCTTCGCTGCAGCTTGCTGTTCGCCCTCGGCATTGATGACCTTTGCGCGGCGTTCGCGTTCGGCTTCCGCCTGGCGAGCAATTGCACGAATCATCGACTCGTTGATATCCACATGTTTGATCTCGACAGTGGCTACTTTAATTCCCCAAGCATCCGTCTGAGTGTCAAGGATTTCCTGAATATCCGAGTTGAGCCTGTCACGTTCCGCCAGCATCTCATCGAGATCGTGCTTGCCGAGCACGGAGCGCAACGTCGTCTGGGCAAGCTGGCTTGTTGCCATCATGAAGTCCTCGACCTGTATTGTCGACTTCTCGGGGTCAATTACCCTGAAATAGATCACCGCGCTGACACGAACCGAGACATTGTCATGTGAGATGACGTCCTGGCTGGGGACATCGAGTACGCGCGTGCGCAAATCGACCCGCATCATCTGCTGGACATAGGGGATCAGCAGAATCAAGCCGGGGCCCTTGACTCCGGTAAAGCGGCCAAGTGTGAACACGACGCCGCGTTCATATTCCCTCAGAATCTTAACCGCGGATGCGAGGATGGCGACCAAAATGACAATGGCCACCACATAGAAGGCAAGATCTGCAAATATATCCATGACTTCTCCTCCTGCTTCCTGGGTGACCGTTAAGTGTCCTTAGGACGGCTGGCGACCTCGAGCGCCAGCCCATTGCGGCCAGTCACGCTGACAGGGTCACCCGCAACAAGCGGTTCGGCGGAAACCGCCTTCCAGCGTTCGCCATGCGCAATGACGTACCCCGTGAGCCCCGTCCAACTCTCAACTTTGCCGGAAATGCCGATCATCTGTTCTGCACCGGTGGCAACCTGGCGCAAACGCGAGGTGAATGCCAGGCGAGCAACGACAAGGCTAAAGGCAAGAGTCGCAAAGGCAATCGCGCCCAGTAGGAGGCGCGACACTTCCAGGCCGGGTACATCGGTATTGAACAAAATCGTTGCTCCCAGGATCACGGCTACCCCGCCGCCAATGCCGAAAGCGCCGAAGCTTGGCGAATGCGCCTCAGCCACAGTCAATCCCACACCGAGGAAAATAAGCCCCAGGCCGGCAAAACTCACCGGCAGCAATGCGAGGGCATAGAGACCAAGGAGGAGGCAGATGCCGCCGATCGTGCCCGGAAGCATTGTCCCAGGTGCGAGAAATTCGAAGATCAGGCCATAGATACCGACCATGATCAGGATGATTGCGATGTTCGGATCGGTAATGACGGAAAGCAGGCGCGTGCGCCAGTCAGGCTCGAATTCCTGCACGACTAAACCGGCGGTGTCGAGCTGGGCGTCCGTTTGACCGACCCGCACCATGTACCCTTGTGCCTTTGCAAGAAGATCGTTGACATCGACTGCCGTGAAATCGATGGCATGTTCGCGCACTGCCGCATTGGATGAAAGGCTCGCAGCTTCGCGGACAGCACGCTCTGCCCAGTCGGCGTTGCGGTTGCGCAATTCCGCAAGCCCGCGAATGTAACCGACCGCATCGTTAACTGCTTTGGCTTCGCTGGCATTGCCTGGAGCTTCTGCCTGTTTGTCACTAGCTTCGCTCGGCTTCTTTTCGGGTTCCGCATCGCCGCCGAAAGGCTTTATGCTGAGCGCGATTGGTGTCGCTGCACCCAGATTGGTCCCAGGCGCCATTGCCGCAATGTGGCTTGCGTAGAGAATATAGGTGCCGGCGCTGGCAGCTCGTGCCCCGCTCGGTGCGACGAAGCCCGCGACAGGCACTGGTGAGGCAAGAATTGCGCGAATGATTTCCCGCATGGAGGTGTCAAGGCCACCGGGTGTGTCCATCTGCAGAATGATCAAGGCCGCTCCACGTTCGCCGGCACGCTGGATGCCTCGTATCACGTAGTCAGAGATCGCGGGCCCAATCGCGCCGTTCACCTTGAGGACGACAGCGGCTCGGTTGGACTCCGACGCCGACGGTGCGGCGAAGCCAAAAGCTGAGAGCAGCAAAAACAACAAAGTGAAGATTGGCGGTTGCCATCGCCAACACCTTAATCCGCGCGTGACAATCTGCGGAACGTACATAGCATTTAATGTATGTCGGAAATTACAAACAAAAAGGAGAAGGCGTCTCAAGATTTACGAACAAGCGAAGAACGGCAAGCTCAAGTTTCGCTTGCATGGTTGGTTTAAACCTCAAGCTGGATGAGTTCCGGAGCCAATGATGATGATTACCGTTACGGCTTCCTACGGTGACCCGGCATCGCTGAGCGGAGTTACGACTTCAATTCCTTCCAGGCCGCATCCAGCGCCAGTCTGGTCATCGCGACCATCTCGTCCACCTCCGCGTGGGTGATAACGAGCGGTGGCGACGCTAGCATGCGGTCGCCGGTGGCGCGCAGCACGAGGCCGTTCGCCAGCGCGTGGTTGCGCACCAGCGCCCCGATCCGATCGGGCTTGTCAAAACGGGTGCGCGTGCGCTTGTCGGCAGCAAGCTGCAGGGCGCCCATCAGACCGATGCTGACGGCCTCGCCGACCAGATCATGCTCGGCGAGCGCCGCCCAGGCCTTGCCGAAATAGGGACCGATGTCGTCGCGTACCCGTTCGACCAGTCTTTCCTCCTCGATGATGCGCAGGTTTTCGAGTGCGGCGGCGGCACAAACCGGATGGCCGGAATAGGTGAAGCCGTGATTGAAGTCGCCGACCTCGTTGATCAGCACATCGGCGATGCGGTCGCTGACGAGCACGCCGCCGATCGGCAGGTAGCCGGAGGACAGCCCCTTGGCGATCGGTGCCAGATCGGGCTCGACGCCGAAATGCTGGTGGCCGAACCAGGCGCCAAGCCGGCCGAAACCGCAGATCACCTCGTCGGTCACCAGCAGGATATTGCGCGCCTTGCAGATGCGGTCGATTTCCGGCCAGTAGGTTTCGGGCGGGATGATGACGCCAGCGGCGCCCTGCACCGGTTCGGCAACGAAGGCTGCGACATTTTCCTCGCCCAGTTCATCGATCTTCGCTTCGAGCTCGCGAGCGACCTTGAGGCCGAATTCGGCGGGCGAGAGATCGCCGCCCTCGCCGTACCAATAGGGCTGGCCGATATGGACGATACCAGGGATCGGCAGGTCACCCTGCTCATGCATGTATTTCATGCCGCCGAGGCTGGCGCCGGCAACGGTCGAACCGTGATAGCCGTTTTTTCTCGATATGACGATCTTCTTCGACGGTTTGCCAACGGCGCTCCAATAGACGCGGGCCATGCGGAACCAGGTATCGTTCGCCTCCGAACCGGAGCCGGTGAAGAAGATGTGGTTGAAACGCTCGCCGGCATGTGAAGTGACCTTCTGGGCCAGCAGCGTCGCCGGCGTCGAACTCGTGCCGAAGAAAGTGTTGTAATAGGGCAGCTCGTTCATCTGTCTTGCGACCACCTCGGTGATCTCCCGGCGGCCATAGCCGATATTGACGCACCAGAGTCCGGCGAAGCCGTCGAGATATTTCCGGCCATGGTTGTCGAAGATGTGGCAGCCCTCGCCGCGCTGGATGATGCGCGTGCCTTCGCCATTCAGCTTCTTCATGTCCGCGAAGGGATGCAGGTGATGGGCGGCGTCGATCGCCGCGAGGTTCGAGGGCGGATAAGTATCGGGCATGAGGTAAAGACCCTCGCGGATTGAAAGGTTGCTGTCGATCAGATAGGAGCTTGGCCTTATCCCGGAGGATTTTCAAGGTCATGGCGAGCGATAGGACGGACGGCAAGGCCGAGGGCGGCGACCCGCGTTTCGAGATCCTGATCGTCGGCATGAACGGCGATCTGCGCGGCAAGCAGCTTCCATCAGGCGCCGCAGACAAGGTCTGGGCCGGCGAAATCCGCCTGCCGACCTCGACGCAATCACTCGACATCTGGGGCGACGACAATGACGACATTACCGGCCTGTCGCTGACGATCGGCGATCCCGATGGCAGGGTCGTTGCAGACCGGCGCAGCCTTGCGCCGATGCCCTGGGCGCCGGAGGGCTCGATGCAGGTGCTCGCCAGCATGCACGAATTTGACGGCAGCCCGAGCTTCATGGACCCGCGCGCCATCCTCGCCTCGACACTGGAACGTTATGCCTCGCGCGGCCTGACGCCTGTGGTGGCGACCGAGCTGGAATTCTACGTGATGTCGGGAGACTGGCGCGAGACCGGACGCCCCTCCCCGCCCGAAAGCCTTACCTATCGCGGCGAACCGAACGGTTTCCAGCTTTACGACATGAGCGCCGTCGACGCGCTCGACGACTATCTCGGGACGTTGAGGGCCTATGCGAAGGCGCAGGGGCTGCCGGCGGAAGCGACGACGGCGGAGTTCGGTCCCGGCCAGTTCGAGGTCAACCTGCTGCACCGCCCCGATGCGCTGGCGGCCGCCGACGACTGCCTCTACCTCAAGCGCATCGCCGAGCAGGCGGCGCGCCGCCACGGGCTGAAATCGACCTGCATGGCCAAGCCCTATTCCGAGCACGCCGGCTCCGGCCTGCATGTGCATGCGAGCGTCATCGACAGGCAAGGCCGCAACATCCTCGACGCCAAGGGCGGCGAGCCGAAGCGGCTCAAATCGGTTGCTGCCGGGCTGCTCAATAGCATGCGCGAGGCGCAGCTGATCTTCGCCCCCTTCGCCAATTCCTACCGCCGTTTCCAGCCGGGCTCGTTCGCGCCCGTCGACCTCACCTGGGGCAGCAGCCATCGCGGCACGGCGATCCGCATACCCGACAAGGATGGACCGGCGGCCCGCATCGAGCATCGTGTCGCCGGCGCCGACGCCAATCCCTATCTGCTGCTGGCGGCAATCCTCGGCGGCATGCTCACCGGTCTCGACCACGAACTCGACCCCGGCGAGGAGACGACGCCCTCGCACACGCCGGCGAATACCACACAGCTGACGCATGATTTCCTCAGCGCCGTCGAGATTTTCCGCGCCTCGCCCTTCATCGCCGATATCTTCGGCGCGCGCTATCAGGCGCTTTATGGCGACACCAAGCGCAAGGAAGCGCTCGCGCATCTGCGCACCGTCTCGGATTTCGACTATCGCACCTATCTGCCGCGGCTCTGAAACTGTCAGCGGCTAACCTAGGCAGCCGGTTCTCGGCGCTCATCCGCATCCACCTGGGCGGCGAGACCCTGCTTGACAAGCACCTTCAATTCGCCCGGATGCAGCCTAATCGAAACATCGCGTTCGAGCGGCAGCAACTCGCCGTCGATGACACAATTGGCCTTGGAACGCAGCTTCGGGAAATGCAGACGCACTTCGGCCGGGTGCATCACCATGACATCGGCATTCTCGCGCACCTTGCCGCGCAGCATATCGATGGCGAGACGGGCGACGCCGAGCGGCTTCAGCGGATTTGCCGCATAGAAACCGAGTTCGCCGCTTGTCAGATTATCGGCGTAAAGCAGCGCATTCTCGCCGAACGGATTGTTGGAAACCGAGATTGCCGACACCCAGCGGCGTTCGCGCATGCCGGCCGCCTCGAACTCGACCTCGAATTCCGGCGGATTGAACACGACACCCAAGGCCGCCTTTGTGCTCGCCCGGATCTTGCCGAGCCGCGAACGATAGCTGTAGGCGTTGCGGTAACGGACCATGCGGGCATGCAGGCCGGCGGAAAACTGGTGGATGAAGGGGCGGCCGTTGGCGCTGGCAATATCGACATTGTCGATCTCGCCGGAGGCAAGCACATCGAGCGCCTGCCAGATATCGAGCGGCACGCGCAGCGAGCGGGCAAAGAGGTTCATCGTACCGGCGGGCACGACGCCGAGCGCAATGCCGTTTTTCCAGGCGATCGATGCCGCGGCCGAAATCGTGCCGTCGCCGCCGCCGGCGACGATCCCGTCGATATCGTCGCGCTTGGCCGCCCGCTCCATGGCGGGAATGATCTCCTTTCCGGAGAAGACGATGGCGTCGAAATCGTGCCCCGCTTCGCGGAATGCTTCCTCCGCCCTCTTTTCGTAGGCCAGCATATCGGTGGTCCTGAAGGTGCCGCCGTCGCGATTGAAAAAGCCTACAAGCTTCATAAGGGCTCCCGTCCCTGGCGCGGAAATGGTCCTGCCTTGCATCTCAGATGGTTGCGGCATTGGCGATTTCAAGCGCATCCGCCTTTCCGGAAGAGTATCCGAAATGCAAATACTGCAACTGATATATGCACATAGCAGGACGCTGCACTGCGAAAAATGCACTCGACGCCTGCCGGTACATCACGGATAGATCACATATCGGAGAGATCGTCTCCACTTCCCGCCAGATACCCACGATCGCCTCGCGGCCTCGCTTGCGCCGGGGCCATTGCCAAGCAGAAAACCGTCCCGAGGAGCTCTCATGAGTGAGATCACCGTCAACGATTCTATCGATAGCCAGGATGAAGGGCTGCCCTCGGCAACGACAGTGGCGCTGGTCCAGCTGGCGCTCGCCTGTGGCGGCTTCGGTATCGGCACCGGCGAATTCGCGATCATGGGTCTGCTGCCCAATGTCGCCGCCACCTTCTCGGTGACGACGCCGCAGGCCGGCTACGTCATCAGCGCCTATGCGCTCGGCGTGGTCATCGGCGCGCCTGTCATCGCCGTGCTCGCCGCGAAAATGGCGCGCCGGACGCTGCTGCTGACACTGATGCTGATCTTTGCCGCCGGCAACATCTTCAGCGCCATGGCGCCGACCTTCGAAAGTTTCGCGCTGCTGCGCTTCATCAGCGGCCTGCCGCATGGGGCCTATTTCGGCGTCGCTGCGCTTGTCGCCGCCTCGATGGTGCCGGTGCATCGCCGGGCGCGAGCCGTCGGCCGCGTCATGCTCGGCCTGACGGTCGCAACCCTTCTCGGTACGCCCTTGACGACATTCTTCGGCCAGTCGCTCGACTGGCAGATCGCATTTTTCTCCGTCGGCGTGCTCGGCCTGCTGACGGTGGCATTGATCTGGTTCTACGTTCCGAAGGACAGGGTTTCCGAAGAGGCAAGTTTCTCACGCGAACTCGGCGCCTTCCGCCGGCCGCAGGTGTGGCTGACGCTCGGCATCGCCGCCGTCGGTTACGGCGGCATGTTTGCGATGTTCAGCTATATCGCTTCGACCACAACCGAGGTGGCGATGCTGCCGGAAACAGCTGTTCCGATCATGCTGGTGCTTTTCGGCGTCGGCATGAATGCCGGTAATTTCATCGGTTCGTGGCTTGCCGACAAATCGCTGCTCGGCACGATCGGCGGCTCGCTCGTCTATAATATCGTCGTGCTCACCACCTTCTCGCTGACCGCCGCCAATCCCTATATGCTCGGCCTCTCCGTCTTCCTCGTCGGCTGCGGTTTTGCCGCCGGTCCGGCGCTGCAGACGCGGTTGATGGATGTCGCCGCCGATGCGCAGACGCTGGCGGCCGCCTCCAACCATTCCGCCTTCAACATCGCCAATGCGATCGGCGCCTGGCTCGGCGGCCTCGTCATCGCCTGGGGCTATGGTTTTGCGGCAACCGGTTATGTCGGCGCGGCCCTCTCCTTCCTCGGTCTCTTCGTCTTTGCAGCCTCGGTGCGTCTGGAGCGCCGCAGCCGAAGCGCGCAGGCCGCCTGAGCCCCTTCATCTGCCATGCGGGGGTGCGACATTCTGGCGTTAAGCATTTACCCAGCTTGACTTTTTTCGCGTTCGGGACCACCTACCATCTCACGCGGAAGGCACCTGCCTTCCGCGGATTTCAACGGAGCCATCTTAACGATGCCAAGCGACAGTAGCAGTCGATTGCCTTTGCCGTACGCGGCCCTCGTGCGCTGACCGACTCCTGTCGGCTCGCCCGTTCGGGACGCTACGGCGGATCGACGGAAAGGCGAGCCTCAAATGAATATCAATCGCTTCCCACTTCGGGCAGGCCATGCCGCCCGTGCCTTCATCAACAATAGCCGCGGCGCAACGATCGCCGAACGCGTCGATGCGTTGAACGCACTCACCGTCCAGGATGCGGGCCGCGTGCTGACAGGCATGCCGCTCGACTATGCCGTCAATATTCTCGACCGGCCGGAGCTTCGCAACGCCGCGCAGATCCTGGCGCTGATCAGTGCCGACGATGCCGCACGGCTGCTGCACGGCATGTCCAACGACCGCGTCGCCGACGTGCTGCTCGAACTCGACGGCGAGACCCGCGCCCGGCTGTTTTCCAGCCTCGACGAACCGGTGCGCATCGCGATCCAGCATCTGATGGGCTATCCGCCGCGCACGGCCGGCGGCATCATGACGACGGAATTCGTCAGCGTACCCGATAGCTGGACCGTCGCCCAGACGCTCGACCATGTCCGCCAGGTCGAACGTTCGCGCGAGACCGTCTACGCAATCTATGTGCTCGATGAGATCAGCCATGCGCTGCAGCATGTGGTGACGCTGCGCCGCCTGATCACCGGCGAGCCGGACGCTTCCATTCTGTCGGTGGCACAGAAGGGCGCGCCGGTTTCGGCCGATCCGCTGATGAAGCAGGAGGATGTCGCCCGGCTGATCCGCAAACACGACCTGCTCGCTTTGCCGGTCACCGACGATCATGGGCAGGTGCTCGGCATCGTCACGGTCGACGACGTCATCGACACGATGATCTCGGACACGACGGAAGCGGCCCAGAGGTTCGGCGGCATGGAGGCGCTCGGCCAGCCCTATATGAAGATCGGCTTTGCCGGCATGATCCGCAAGCGCGCCGGCTGGCTCGCCGCCCTCTTCCTCGGCGAAATGCTGACGGCAAGCGCCATGCAGCATTTCGAAGGCGAGCTGGAAAAGGCCGTGGTGCTGACGCTGTTCATCCCGCTGATCATGAGCTCGGGCGGCAATTCCGGTTCGCAGGCGACCTCGCTGATCATCCGGGCGCTGGCGCTCGGCGAGCTGAAGCTTTCGGACTGGTGGAGGGTGCTGTTGCGCGAGCTTCCGACCGGCATCGTGCTCGGCGCGATTCTCGGCCTCGTCGGCTTCATCCGCATCGTCTTCTGGCAGTCGGCCGGGCTCTACGATTACGGCCCGCACTGGCAGATGGTCGCCATCACGGTGTTTGCCGCCCTGATCGGCATCGTCACCTTCGGCTCGATCTGCGGCTCGATGCTGCCCTTCCTGCTGCAGAAGCTCCGGCTCGATCCGGCCAGCGCCTCGGCCCCCTTCGTCGCCACGCTGGTCGACGTCACCGGGCTCGTCATCTACTTCTCGGTGGCGCTGCTCATCCTCAGCGGGACGCTGCTGTAGAGCCTAAGACCCCTCCCCAACCCCTCCCTTGTGGGGAGGGGTTTTTACTAGTGAGAAAAAAGTTTGGGAAATTATCTTCCCTCGGGCAGTTTCAGCGGTCCATGCGTCTTAATGCTCCGGATGGCGAAGTTGGAGCGGATGTCGCTGACATTCGGCAGGGTCAACAGCGTTTCGGTCAGCAGCCGATCGTAGGCGGCGAGATCTTCCACCACCACTTCGGCGAGGAAATCGGCGGTGCCCGAAATCAGGAAGCAGGAGACGATCTCGGGGATGGCGAGCAACGCCTTGTGCTGCGCCTCGGAATTCTCGCGGCTGTGATGGGCAACCTTGAATTCGACGAAGACGGTCAGGCCGAGCCCGACTTCCTTACGGTCGATGTCAGCCGTGTAGCCGCGGATGATGCCGGAGCGTTCGAGATTGCGGATGCGGCGCAGGCAGGGCGACGGCGACAGGTTCACCTTCTCGGCGATCTCGACATTGGTGGCCCGCGCATCCTCCTGCAGGTATTTCAGGATGGCAATATCGAATTTATCGAGATTTGGCATTTTCTCGATCCTTGTTGGCATGGATTGGCAGAAGATTGCGCATAGCATGATTTTTGAGCTAGAGATAGCAAGGACATGCCCCGGCACCTCAAGCTAATCTTCTCTTCAACCGGACAGGATCCGGATGGAGGAAAGGATTAGGACGATGAGCACGATCGCATTTTCAAACGACAAATCGCCTTCGCAAACCCTCGGTTATGCCGCCGGCACCATTACCGTGCTGATCTGGGCTTCCTGGTTTCTGGCAACCCGCCACAGCGCGACGACGTCGCTCGGCTCGATCGATATCGGTCTCATCCGCTTCGGCATTCCGGCCGTGGCGCTGTCGCCGGTCTGGCTTCGCATCGGCCTGCTGCCGAAGGGTCTGCCGCTGCATCTTTTGGCAATCATGGTTGCCGGCTGCGGCGCGGTCTTCTTCCTGGTGACGACGCTTGCCATCCACTCCACACCGGCAGCCTCGTCGGGCATCCTGCTCGGCGGCTCCATGCCGCTTGCCACCGCACTGATCGGCATTCTGCTGTTTCGGGAGCGGCCGGATGCTACGCGCATCGCCGGGCTGGCGGCGATCGTCGGCGGCGTCCTGATCCTGCTCGCCCGCAGCCTTGCCGATGCCTCCCTGCCTTGGACGAGCTTTGCATTGCTGCCGGCGGGTGCCGTGCTCTGGGCAAGCTATACGCATGCCTTCCGCCGCTCCGGTCTGACGGCCGTTCAGGCCAGCGCGTTGATTGCCGTCTGGTCCTTCCTGATCATGGCGGTGCTCGCCCTCATCTTCGGCATCTCGCTGCCGCAGGCCCCGCTTTCGGAAATCGGCCTGCAGGTGCTGAGCCAGGGCATTCTTTCCGGCCTCGTCGCCATGGTGGCCTATGGCACGGCCGTTCGCACCCTCGGCGGCACACAGGCCGCCGCCTTCACGGCGCTGACGCCTGTTCTCGCGACCGTCGGCGGCGGTTTCCTGCTCGGCGAACCGGTCGGAATTGCCGAAATCAGCGCCGCTGTGATCACCGGCATCGGCGTGGCGCTGTCGACGGGAATTGCGGCGCGGCGCCGTTGAAACACTAAAAGCAAAAGCCGCCGACAGCGATTGCTTCGGCGGCTTTTGCACGTCTGCTGCCCAGGATCAGGCCTGGATGACGACAACCCTGGCGCCGACTTCGACACGGCTATAGAGGTCGATCACGTCGTGGTTCATCATGCGGATACAGCCGCTCGACATGGCAAGACCGATCGATTGCGGCTGGTTGGTGCCGTGAATGCGGAAATGCGTGTCGCCGCCGCCCCGATAAAGATACATGGCGCGGGCGCCGAGAGGGTTATTCGGGCCGCCCGACATGCCGCCGGCGAGCTTGCGATAGCGTTCCTCGCGGCGCTGCATGTTTTCCGTCGGCGTCCAGCTCGGCCATTCGGCCTTGCGGCCGATATAGGCGTTGCCGGCAAAGGCCAGCCCCTCGCGGCCGACACCGACCCCATAGCGCACCGCCCTGCCGTCGCCGAGGACATAGTAGGCGCGCCGGGCCGGCGTATCGACGATAATCGTGCCGGCTGCATGCGTGGTTTCGTAGGCTACTTCCTGACGGCGGAGCTCCGGCTTGATCTTGTCGATCGGCACCTGCTTCAACGGGAATTTTTCATCCGGAAGTGCGGCATAATTCGTCTGGCTGTTCAGGCCGGTCGAAGAGCAGCCGGCGACAAAAAGCGGCAGAGCGATCAGGAAGCCCCGGCGGGAGATCGTCATGAATGTGTCCTTAGTGCGTCAACATGATGTCGCAAGCTAAGGAAATTATGGTTAACGAACGGCTAACGGCGGCCCGCAACAAGTGATCACCAGGGTGTCAGCACGCAAAAAATTGTCGGCGGTGGGGATAATCCGCCTCACATATTCGGATAGACCGGTCCCTCACCGCCCTGCGGCGGTACCCAGTTGATGTTCTGGTTGGGGTCCTTGATGTCGCAGGTCTTGCAGTGCACGCAGTTCTGGGCGTTGATGACGAAGGTGTCCTTGCCGTCCTTCTCCACCCATTCATAGACCCCGGCCGGACAGTAACGCGTCGACGGGCCGGCATAGATGTCATGCTCGGAACGCTTCTGCAGGCCCATGTCCTTGACCTGCAGATGCACTGGCTGGTCCTCCTCATGATTGGTGTTCGACAGGAACACCGAGGACAGACGGTCGAAGGTCAGGACGCCATCCGGCTTCGGATAGGCGATCGGCTTGTGCTGGGAGGCCGGCTCGAGCGACTGCGCGTCGGTCTTGCCATGCTTCAGCGTGCCGAAGAACGAGAAGCCGAACAGCGTATTGGTCCACATGTCGAGACCGCCGAGCGCCACGCCGATCGCCGTGCCGAACTTCGACCACAGCGGCTTGACGTTGCGAACCCGCTTCAGATCCTTGCCGATGTCGGTGGCGCGCCATTCGTTTTCGATTTCGGCGACCTCGTCATGGCTGCGGCCGGCTGTCATCGCCGCGGCGAGCTTCTCGGCCGCCAGCATGCCCGACAGCACCGCATTGTGGCTGCCCTTGATGCGAGGAACGTTGACCAGACCGGCCGAACAGCCGATCAGCGCGCCGCCGGGGAAGGAAAGCTTCGGCACCGACTGGTAACCGCCCTCGGTGATGGCGCGCGCCCCATAGGAGAGCCGCTTGCCGCCCTCGAAGGTTCCGCGGATCGCCGGATGGGTCTTGAAGCGCTGGAATTCCTCGAAGGGATAGAGATAGGGGTTCTTGTAGTTCAGGTGGACGACGAAGCCGACGGCGACCAGATTGTCTTCGAGGTGATAGAGGAAGGAACCGCCGCCGGTCTTCATGCCGAGCGGCCAGCCGAAGGAATGCTGCACCAGGCCCGGCCTGTGGTTTTCCGGTTTGACCTGCCAGAGTTCCTTGATGCCGATGCCGAATTTCTGCGGCTCACGGTCTTTCTGCAGATCAAACTTGGCGATCAGCTGCTTGGCGAGCGAACCGCGCACGCCCTCGCCGATCAGGGTATATTTGCCGAGGAGTTCCATGCCGCGGGTATAGTTCGGGCCGGGCTCGCCATTCTTCTCGATGCCCATATCGCCGGTGGCGACACCGATGACCGCACCGTCGTCATTGTAGAGCACTTCGGTTGCGGCAAAACCCGGATAGATCTCGACGCCGAGTTCCTCGGCCTTGCCAGCCAGCCATCGACAGACGTTTCCGAGCGAAACGATGTAGTTGCCGTGATTGTTCATCAAGGGCGGCATCAACATATTCGGCAGGCGGATCGAGCCGGCCGGACCGAGCAGCAGGAAGTGGTCGTCCTTGACCTCGGTCTTGAAGGGGTGGTCGGCTTCCTCGCGCCAGCCGGGCAGCAGCCGGTCGATCCCAATCGGATCGACGACGGCACCGGAGAGGATATGCGCGCCGACTTCCGAACCCTTTTCCAGCACGACGACCGAAAGCTCGGGATTGACCTGCTTCAGCCGGATCGCCGCCGCCAGACCGGCCGGACCTGCGCCCACGATCACAACGTCGAATTCCATGCTCTCGCGATCGGGCAACTCAATCGTCTCGGTCATTCACTCGTCTCCGCTCGGCGGCGCGCGGCCGTCATCCAATGGGCACTTTCTTGTCAAAACGAGAAAGCATTGTCGAGCCGGGATACGACAAGCAATCTTCAATTCGCACAATGATGTGCCCTGTGGGCTCAAATTTTATAACGTTTACGTTAACGTCAATTTGGGAGCACCATCGAACCGGTCACTCTCCCTTTCCTTTTCCGCCGCTTGCGCCTTATACATCCCTCACAGATATTGGAGGACAATCATGGATCTCGGCATCGACGGCAAACGGGCGCTCATCCTCGCCTCCTCGCGTGGGCTCGGCCTCGGCATCGCCGTAGCACTGGCGCGTGAAGGCGCTAACGTGCTGCTCTGCGGACGCAGCGGCGAGCAGCTGGAGGCCAATTGCAAGGCCATCAATAGCGAAGGCAAAGGCCGGGCCGACTGGATCTGGGCCGACCTCGGCGACGAACGCTTCGTCGAGACGGTAACGAGCGCGGTGAAGGAGAAGTTCGGCGGGCTCGATATCCTCGTCAACAATAGCGGCGGACCGACGCCGGGCACGACCGAGGACATGACGGGTGAAAAGCTCGAGAGCTATTTCCTCTCCATGGTCGCCCGCGTGATCACGCTGACCAATGCGCTGCTGCCCGGCATGAAGGCACAGGGCTGGGGCCGCATCCTGACGGTCGCCTCCTCAGGCGTGATCGAACCGATCGCCAATCTGGCGCTGTCGAATACGCTGCGCCCGGCCCTTGCCGGCTGGAGCAAGACACTTGCCTCCGAAGTGGCGGGCTTCGGCATCACCACCAACCTGCTGTTGCCGGGCAGCATCCTGACGGGCCGTCTCGACGACCTCGACGGCGCGGCGGCAAAGCGGACCGGCAAGAGCCTCGAACAGATCCGCACCGACAAGGAAGCGCGTATTCCGGTCGGCCGCTACGGCCGGGTGGAGGAATTTGCCGCAACGGCTGCCTTCCTGTGCAGCCAGCCGGCAAGCTACATCACCGGCTCGCTGATCCGCTGCGACGGCGGCGCGGCGCGATCCGTCTGACGGCTGCTTTAAAGCGCGTCGCAGCAAACTTGCTTCATGCGACGCGCTTGAGCTCTTGGTTTTATGCGTGTCGTTATCCCGGAACCGCTCCACACTTCCGGGCGACATGCATTAGCCGACATGGGCGGCGGCAGCCCATGTCGCAACATTTTGGACCATCAAGCCGACATGGGCCGGATCGTCTGCGAGTTCGGCGAGCTCGGAAAGACGATGGAAGCCCGTCAGGATCGCAATGCGCCGCCGGTCGAGCCGGCGTCCGGTCAGCATCTCATAGGCCGATACGATGCGTGCGGTCAGATCCGGCGAGATGAAATTCGAGTAGATGAATTCCTGGTGCAGCGGGCCAAAACCTGAATCGGCGAAATCGTAAATACCGTTGAGCCTCCCTTGCGCATGGTCGAAGGCCATGTTCCAGCCATGGCCGTCGAAGAAGCCGAAGACCGTGCCGTGGGGATCAGGCGGCAAGGCTTCGAAATCGGCGATGACGGGCTCGGCAAAACCCCTGATGTCGGGCGGCAACAGCGGCAAGGCCTTCGTTCGCACCGCCTCGGGCGATTGCCATGGCTGGATGGCTCCGACCCCGGCTTGACGCAGACGATCGGCATCAACATCGTGCAACTCGGCGTAAAACCGTGCGAGGTCATCGGCGAGGTGCCGGCGAACGCCCTGCCCCAGCGCATCGTAATCTTCGGTGATGAGATGCTCGCCGTCGAGCTTGGCATGGCTGGAGAAGATCGGCGGCCCGTCGTGAATGTGCATGTCGGGAACCGCCATCGACAACGACGGCCGAACGATGTCGAGCAAGGCGGCTTCCTTCACAAGCGCTCTTTCTGCGCCTGGATGGCGGGGGAACTTGAAGATCAGCGTGTCGTCGACGTCTACGGCAAGCGAATCCCAGCCCTTCGCTGCCAGCTTGAAGACGGAGGCCGTGAGTTCAGGAAACACGCTTATGATGAGAGAGCGAAATTCGCTTGCGTTCAATTCGGTCATGACGACCTGCCTTCTCTTTTTCCGTGTTTTTTCGCCGGGCGACGAACGGCACGCGGACCGATCTCGTCTTGTCGCGAGCCGCCCGCCCTCCGCCGTCAAACGGCACCGGGGTTACACTGGCCTATATTAGTATAGTTTGAATATTACGGAATATTCATTACAAAAATTTAAGCCATTATAACCACTTAGTGATTGCGACCCGGGAATTATGTCTTTTTTGCGCCGCAATATAGGCGGCTCAATCAGAGCATAAAAATCGCAAACCCCGTTCAACCCCCGGTCTCGCCCATGAAGAAATTTTGGATCACTGTCAGCGTTATCGCAGTTGCCGCCGTCGGCGTCTGGCAATTCGGGAATCTTGTCCCTTATGCCTCCCGCATGCCCTACCTCTCGCAGTTCATCAAGCAGCCGGTCAGCGGCGATGACGGGCGGCCGGCACAGGGCGATCAGGCGCAGGCCGATCAAGCGCAGAACGGTGGGCAACACCAGGGCGGCGGGCGCCGACGCGGCGGCGGTGGCCCGACAGTCGTGAAGACCGTGGCAGCCGTGAAAACGACGCTACCGACGGATGTGACGGCTTCCGGCTGGGCCGATGCCGACGACAACACCACCATCGCCGCGCAGGAACAGGGCCTGATCGTCAGCATCAGTGGCCAGGATGGGGCGACCGTCAAAGCCGGCGATCTGATTGCCAAGCTCGACGACCGGACAGCCAAGGCCGCCGTCGACAAGGACAATGCGATGATCGTGCGGGACACGGCGACGCTTTCGGAATCCGAAACCGCACTGGTGCGCGCGCAGGACCTCTTCGACCAGAAGGCCGGCACCCAGCAGAGCCTCGATCAGGCGAGAGCCGCCCGCGATACCGCCGCCGCCACCGTCGATGCCGATAAGGCGACACTCGCCTCGGATCAGATAATCCTCGAAAATACCGATATCCGCGCACCCTTCGACGGAAGACTCGGCGATATCGCCATCAGCAAGGGCGCTTTCCTCAATGCCGGCTCGGCGATCGTCACCATCGCCAAATACGATCCGATCTATGTGAAATTCCATCTGCAGGAACGCTATCTCAGGCAATTGAAGACCGCGCTCGCCGCCGGCCCGGTCGAGGTCAGCACGGTTCCCGCATCCACCAAGGGGCAAGTCCGCAAGGGCGAGATCAGCTTCTACGACAACACCGTCGATACCGCTTCGGGCACGATCCTCGCCAAGGCGAAATTCGAGAATGCCTCCGGCGCCCTCTGGCCCGGCCAGTCGGTCAACATCATGGTGCATTTCAACAGTAACGAACAGCAGGTGGTGGTGCCGACGGTCGCCGTCAGCCCCGGCCCGGAAGGGTTCTTCGCCTTCGTCGCCAAGGACGGCAAATCGCATCTGACGCCAGTCACCGTTGCCCGCGCCAATGGCGGCTTCACCGCCATCGAGTCGGGTCTTTCAGAAGGTGACCATGTGGTCGTCGAGGGCCAGGGCCAGCTCAGCGACCAGCAAGCGATCAAAGAGCAGTTCGACGAAAAGGCGCTTGATGTCGCCTCCGCCGATGAGCCTCGGCAACCCCAGCAATCCGAGACGATCGCCGTGGGAGCTCAGCAATGATCCCGAATTTCTGTATCCAGCGCCCCGTCGCGACGACGCTGCTTGCCATCGGCGTCATTCTGGCCGGCCTTGCCGGTTACCGGCTCGTGCCGGTTGCGGCACTCCCCCAGGTCGATTTTCCCACAATCAACGTTTCGGCGCAGTTGAGCGGCGCCTCGCCGCAGACAATGGCGACCTCGGTTGCCACACCGCTGATCAAGCAGTTCGAGACCATTCCCGGGATCAGCGAAATCAGCGCCTCCAGTTCGCTCGGCAGCAGCAGCATCGTGCTGCAGTTCGACCTCAACCGTGATATCGACGCCGCTGCAGCGGACGTGCAGGCGGCGATCTCGCATGCCACCCGCCAGCTGCCCGACAATCTGACGACGCCGCCGAGCTACCGCAAGACCAACCCGGCCGATGCGCCGGTCATGCTGCTCTCCGTGCAGAGCAACACCATGCCGCGCAGCAAGCTTGATGAGATCGCCGAGGACATCATCTCGCCGTCGCTGTCGACTCTTCCCGGCGTTGCCCAGGTCAGCGTTTACGGTGCGCAGACCTATGCCGTGCGCGTCGAGGTCGATCCCAACAAGCTGCTCACCCGCGGCATCGGCATCGATACCGTCAACAAGGCGCTTTCTGCCGCCAACAGCCAGCAGCCGGTGGGAACGCTGCAGAACAGTTCGCAGAGCATGACCATCACGGCGAACACGCAGCGCACCAATGCCGAACAATTCCGCTCGCTGGTCATTGCCAATCCGAACGGGGCGCCGATCCATCTCGGCGACATCGCCGATGTGCAGGACAGTGTCGAGAACCAATATACCGGCAGCTGGTATGACGGCCAGCGCGGCATCATCCTCGCCATTCAGCGCCAGCCCGACGCCAATACGGTCGATGTCGTCGATGCGATCAACGCCAAGCTGCCGCAGCTTCACGCCGAAATCCCGCCTTCGGTCAACACGGTCGTCATGAACGACGCGGCGAAACCGATTCGCGCCGCCATTGCCGACGTGAAGTTCACGCTGTTCCTGACGATCGGCCTCGTCGTTCTCGTCATCTACCTCTTCACCGGCCACGCCACAGCAACGATCATTCCGGGCCTTGCCGTTCCGCTGTCGCTGATCTCGACCTTCGGCATGATGTATGTGCTCGGCTACAGCATCGACAACATCTCGCTCTTGGGACTGACGCTCGCGGTGGGGCTGGTGGTCGACGACGCGATCGTGATGCTGGAAAATATCCTGCGCCATGTCGAGGAAGGCATGCCGGTGCGGGAGGCGGCGATCAAGGGGGCCGGCGAAGTCAGTTACACCATCATCTCCATGTCGGTCTCGCTGATCGCGGTCTTCATCCCGATCCTGTTGATGGGCGGCGTCGTCGGCCGCGTGTTCAACGAATTCGGCATGGTGGTCGCCATTGCCATCATCTCGTCGGCGATCGTCTCGCTGACCGTAACGCCGATGCTCGGCTCGCGCCTCTCCAACAACCACAGCCGTCCGCCGCTCCTCATCCGCCTCTTCGATGCCGGCTTCGAGCGGACACTCAACGGCTACGACCGGGCGGTCGGCTGGTGCCTGCGCCACCGCGTCACCATCCTCGGGGTTTTCCTCGCTTCCGTGGCGCTGACGGTCTATTTCTTCATGACGCTGCCGACGAGTTTCTTCCCGCAGGAAGACATCGGCCGGCTGACGATCAGCACCCAGGCGAGACAGGACATTTCCTATACCGCCATGGAGGCGCTGCAACAGCAGGCGGCAGCCGCCGTCAAGGCGAACCCGGCGGTCAACCACGTGATGTCGACGATCGGCGGCAACCCGAACAAACCGCAGAACAATGGCTCGATGTTCGTCGAACTCAAGGACAAGAAGGAGCGCCCGCCGCTTGACCAGACGCTGCGCGAATTGCGCACGGCGATCAACAGGATCCCCGGATTGCAGGCCTTCGTGACGCCGAACCAGAGCCTGCGCTTCGGCGGCCGCCAGACCGCCAGCCAGTATCAGCTGGTGGTTCAGGCACTCAGCGCCGACCAGACCAACCTCTGGGCCGGCAAGATCCAGGCGGCGATGCGTGGTGACCGAGGCCTGTTCACGGATGTCACCTCGGATGCCCAGAACAACGCCCTGCAGGCCAATATCGTCATCGATACCGAGCGGGCAGCGGCCTACGGCATCGACAACGATACGCTGCGCACGACGCTGCAGGAATCCTTCAGCGGCTATGCGGCCGCGGAAATCCAGTCGACCGGCGATAGCTATGACGTCATCGTCGAATACGACACCAGCAAGCCCTGGGACGACCAGAAGCTGTCGGAAATCCGTATCGCCTCCTCCAATGGCAGCTTGGTGCCGCTGTCGAACTTCGCCCATGTGCAGCGCACCACCGGCCCGGTGACCATCAATCAGACCGGTCAGCTGGTCTCGACCACGGTGTCCTTCAACCTGCCGGACGGCGTCTCGCTCAGCGACGCGACGGCGGCGGTCGAACAGATCAAGAAGGATATCAGCGTGCCGGCCGACGTCTTCACTTCATATGGCGGTACGGCGGAGATTTTCCAGCAGTCGCAGGGCAATACGCCCTATCTGATCCTGGCGGCCGTTTTGACCATCTATGTCGTGCTCGGTGTGCTCTATGAAAGCTTCATCCATCCGCTGACCATTCTCTCCGGCCTGCCGGCCGCGGCCTTCGGCGCGCTGCTGGCATTGAAGATCATGGGCTTCGATCTGTCGATCATCGCGCTGATCGGCCTGCTGATGCTGATCGGCATCGTCAAGAAGAACGCGATCATGATGATCGACGTGGCGGTGGAGACCATGCGCACGACCGGCGAAAAGGCGACAGCCGCGATCCACGAGGCCTGCGTGCGACGCTTCCGGCCGATCATGATGACGACCTTCTGCGCCCTGCTCGGCGCCCTGCCGATCGCGCTCGGCACCGGCGCAAGCTCGGAACTGCGCCAGCCGCTCGGCATCGCCGTCGTCGGCGGCCTCATCGTCTCGCAGATGCTGACGCTTTTCATCACCCCCGTCATCTTCGTCGAGATGGACCGCTTCGGAAACTTCCTCGGCCGCCTGATCGGTGGAAAGAAGGTCGAGAAGCCGGTGCAGGTGCAGGAGGCAAGGGCAATGGCCGCCGAATGATGATGGCCCTCTGAGTTCGGCAGTGCTGAATGCCCTTCTTGCGGCGCACTTCTTCATCCCAGCGGGAGAAGAAGTGCGCCTCGATCACATCAACTTTCGCTCCTCTTGAATGTGTCACGCCGCTGTGGCATCACCCGCCCTCCTTGATCCGGGCGTTCGCACGCCCTTCGCGGAGCCATGCTCCGTCTCCAATAACAATCGGCATGAAAGAGGTGCGGGCATGGCTCAGGCGCTGGGTTTGGACTTCGGCACGACGAATACGGTTCTCGCCACGGCGGATGGCGGGGCGACGCGTTCGATGGCATTCACGAGCACGGCAGGTACGGCCGACAGCATGCGAACGGCGCTTTCCTTCATGAAGGATGCGCAACTCGGCGCTTCGGCGCTGAAGGTAGAGGCGGGCCATGCGGCGATCCGCCAGTTCATCGACAATCCCGGCGACTGCCGTTTCCTGCAATCGATCAAGACCTTTGCGGCAAGCGCGCTCTTCCAGGGCACGATCATCTTCGGCAAGCGGCAGAGCTTCGAAGACCTGATGGAAATCTTCATCCGGCGCCTTCGCCATTACGCCGGCGAAAGCTGGCCCGATGGCAGCAACCGCATCATCGCCGGCCGGCCGGTGCATTTCGCCGGCGCCAGTCCGGACCCGGCGCTTGCGGTGCAGCGCTATAACGAGGCGCTGACGCGGTTCGGCTTTCCGGAAATTCATTATGTCTACGAGCCGGTTGCCGCCGCCTTCTACTTCGCGCAGAATTTGAAGTCCGATGCGACCGTGCTTGTCGCCGACTTCGGCGGCGGTACGACGGACTATTCGCTGATCCGCTTCGAGACCCAGGCCGGTAAACTGACGGCAACGCCGATCGGCCATTCGGGTGTCGGTGTGGCCGGCGACCATTTCGACGCGCGCATGATCGACAACATCGTCGCGCCGCAGATCGGCAAGGGCAGCCATTTCAAGAGCTTCGACAAGATCCTTGAGGTGCCGTCAAACTACTATGCGAGCTTCAGCCGCTGGAACCAGCTGTCGATCTTCAAGACCTCGCGGGAATTCGAGGATCTCAAGAAGCTGGTGCGCACGGCGCTGGAACCGGAGAAGCTGGAAATCTTCGTCGACCTGATCGACCATGACGAAGGCTATCCGCTTTATCAGGCGGTCTCTGCTACGAAGATGGCGCTCTCCTCCGCCGAAGAGGCTCCGTTCGATTTCGCCCCGCTCGGCCGTGGCGGCCATCGCATGATCAAGCGCAGCGATTTCGAAGGCTGGATCGTCGATGACCTCGCCCGTATCGAAGGGGCGCTGGACGATGTACTGGAAAAGACCAACACCGATGCATCCGGCATCGACAAGGTATTTTTGACCGGCGGCACCTCCTTCGTGCCGGCGGTGCGGCGCATTTTCACCGAACGCTTCGACAGCAACAAGATCGAGAGCGGCGGCGAACTGCTGTCGATCGCCCACGGCCTGGCGCTGATCGGCGAACGCGACGACATCGCGCAATGGACTGTGCAATAGAGCTTGCAAGGGCGGCCAATGTGCGGCCTGCCCTTTCAATGCGCATTTCTCTCCGTTAAACTTGCCGCATGATTTCCGCCAACGACCTTTCCCCTGCCGAGCTTGCAGCGCTTCTGCATTTCCATGCGGATGCCGGCGTGGAATGGCTGCTGGAGGAAGAGGCGGTCGACCGCTTCGCCGAATTCGAGGCGATGAAGGCCCGGCGCCCGGCGCCACAAGCGCAGCCTCAACCTGGCGCCGCCGGGGAACGTCCCGCGTCCAGCGAAAGCCGGACACCGCCGCGCCCGACTACGGCGGCGCGCCCTGTCCCGGCAGCGATCGCGGCTTCCGGTCCGCAACCAGCAATCCCGGATGGCGAGGCGGTGCAGCAGGCGCGCTTCGTCGCCGAAACTGCGCGATCCCTGGCGGAACTCAAAACCGCGATCGAAGCCTTCAACGGCTGCAACCTCAAGCACAGCGCCCGCTCGACCATCTTTGCCAGCGGCGATGCCGAAAGCGGTATCATGGTGATCGGCTCGGCGCCGGGCGCCGAAGACGATCGCGAAGGTGTGCCCTTCTCGGGGAAATCCGGGCAGCTGTTCGACAAGATGCTGGCGGCGATCGGGCTGACGCGCTCGAGCGTGCTGCTGACGCAGGTCATCCCCTGGCGGCCACCCGGCAATCGTCCGCCTTCGGCCGCGGAAATGGACATCTGCCGGCCCTTCATCGAACGGCAGATTGCGCTGGCCGAACCGAAGGCGATCCTGCTGCTCGGCAATTTTGCCGCCCGTTTCTTCTTCGGCGAAAACGACACGATTCACGGCCTGCGCGGCCGTTGGCGGGAGATTGCCGCTGCTGACTGTGTCATTCCTGCCATAGCCAGCCTGCATCCGCAGGATCTGTTGACCGCGCCCGTCAACAAGCGGCTGGCCTGGAACGACCTGCTCGCCTTTCAAGCGAAGCTTAAGTCCCTCTCTTTGCTTAGAAATTAGCCAAAGTTGAATAATTTATGAATCGACCCATGCGTTTTGCGCATGACTGCATCCCGTCGTGACGCATTGCGGAATCAATGCTGCACCGCAATATAAGGTGGTGTCTTGGGAGGAACCACAGGAACCAAGGCCATGAACAAGCATTTTCGTCCTATCCACAGCGGGTTTGAAACCCTTCGCCTCGCCGGCGACCAGGTTCGTTCCACCCACGGCTACAGCCGTTTCGGCTTTGCCGCCAACGAACAGATGACCGCCCGCGGCACCGGCATCAACGGCCGCACGGCGCGCCCCGACGCCATTTTCTCGGACTTCCAGCAATATTGAGCGGCAGGCGCTTCGCCTGCTGTTCCGCGTCAAGAGTACCCATGAAATGACTACAATTCTGATATCGCTTCTGCGCAATGTCGACACGTTCGAGCATATCCGCTCCGCAATCTGCGCCGCGCGGGAGTATGAGCGCGAAAGACTCGCTCCGGCGGATGCCGGCGTTGCGGCAATTGCTCTCTGATCATACGGTCATTTCCTCGAACTGGGCTTTCGCCCATTCGAAGGCTTCGTCGACATAGGCGAACTTGACCGCCTGCCAGGCGCAATATTGCTCGACGAAATCCCGCGAAATCCAAAAATGCGTCTTGCGCGGTTCGTCATCCCAGCCGACGGAGCCGCGCTGCGCCGCCTTTGCCAAAAGCCGCTGCAGATGGGTGCGCGACATCATGAAGTCTGCCGCCAGCGCACGGGTGTCGACGCGGCCGACGGAATACCTCTCCGCATCGGTGTTTTCTATATCCATGCGGGCAATGAAGTTGTCGACCACGAGGCCGCCGGCTTCCGTCCAGAGGAACAACGCCACCTGTTCCGGCGGCTCGCGCCAGGCGGCATCTTCCAGGCAATTGCGGGCAATCCGCGGCTGAACCAGCCGCATCAACAATGGGTTCGCCTGGAAAAACGCTGCCCTTTGACCACCATCAAGCAGATCGAGTGCGCCGAGATTGCCGAGAATCCAGGCAAACATCGCCTGATGGCTGACATCGGCCGGCTCGAAATGCCGCGGCCGCCGCCGCTCGTCGCCGGGTGTGTGCACAATGAAGCGGTAGGTAAAAAGTTCTTCGATGAAGGCGAGCACGGTGTTGCGGCTCGCCACTTTATGCGCGGTGATACGTCCGGTCAGCCGAACGGCGGTAAAACCCGAGGTCGGGTCGCGCGCGTCATATTCCAGATTGAGGGCATAGGCAGTCTGGGTCAGAAGCCAGCGCTGATGCGAGGCCAGCAATCGCGCCAGGCGCGGGCCGGCATCGAACATGCCGCGCATCTGCCCAGCCAAAAAGCGGATGCTCAGCAGAAAGGAGCAGTTCCCCACCAATTGCTCCGCCGTGAATGCCATTGCGCTTCTCTCCACCTCCCCTCGCCGGCCGACGATGGAAGCAACGACACCGAGCGCTCCCTTCCGGCATCAGGGCCATTCAGACATGCACAGCTTCGAAAAATGATAGTCTCTCATCTTCAACAAACATATTCCGGGAAGCAGCGATATCCCAAGAATTCACCCCTCTTTTCACCCATTGCGAGCAATTTTCGAGCCGCGGCAATTCTTCTATTAAATCCTTTCCTATCATCAGTTTGCCGGTATCAGGCTGGCGGCATCGTGGCTTTGCGCGCCTCTCTCTGCTCGATGCCCAGTTGACGTTCGCGGTAGATGATGAAGATGCCGGCGGAGACGACGATGAGCGTGCCGATCAGCATGGTCACGCTCGGCACATCGCCGAAGACGAAATAGGCGACGATGCCGCCGAGCAGGATCGAGGTGTACTCGAACGGCGCGATGGTGGAGACATCGGCATGGCGGTAGCTTTCAGTCAACAGGATCTGCGCGACGCCGCCGCAAAAACCGGCCGCGATCAGATAGAGTGCCGATAACCATGGCAGGACGAGCCAGCCGAACGGCAGGGAGGCCAGCGAGAAGACCGAAGCGGTGAGCGAGAAATAGAGCACGATCGTCGCCGTCTTCTCCTCCTCGACGAGCCGGCGCACCTGGATCATCGCCATGCCGCCGAGAACGGCAGAGAACAACACGCAGAGCGCGCCGACGGCCTGTTCTGCCTCCATGCCGCCGTCGCGAAACAGGGTGAGCTTCGGCCAGGAGACGATGGCGACGCCGACCATGCCGACCAGGACGGCGCTCCAGCGATAGATGCGCACGGTCTCACCGAGAAAGACGGCGGCGAAGATAACGGCGACGAGCGGCAGCGCATAGCCGAGAGCGATCGCCTCCGGCAGCGGCAGATGCAGGAGGCCGTAGAAACCGAAAGCCATCGAGAGAATGCCGATCGTGCCGCGCTTGAGGTGACCGACCGGATTGGCGGTGTAGAAAGCGGCGCGCAACTGCCCGATATAGGCGAGATAGGCGATGATCGGGAAGAGCGCGAAGAAGGATCGGCAGAAAGTGACCTGACCCGGCGGGATGTCCGAGCCCGCCAGCTTGATGAAGGTCTGCATGGCCAGGAAGACCACGACCGACGAGACTTTCAGCGCAATGCCTCTCATCGGGTTTTTGAGAACCGCGTGCATGATCCTGGCTCTTGATACTGACTTACAGGTACGGGAAGACGCGTTCGACTCGGGAACGCAGGGATGACGTCCTCCATCGTAGCGAAAGAAAATCCCGAGTGGCAAAAAATCGCAAGCAGCGCGGAAAAATCGGGAAATTGCTTCCCACCGCAGGCCGAGGATGCGGCGTGCTTGCGCCAGCGTCGAATTTTTCCTGTTTCAAACCAATTCCCCTAAAATGTTCGCCTGGGACCGCCCGGCGTTAACCAATTGAAAACCATAGGCACGCATCGTTTTGTATGACTAATTCCGAAATTTCGTTCGTCAGCAGACGATTGCCCGCCCCTTCCAGGACCATTTGATGAAGCCGCTCAGCGCAGAAACCATTGCCGAGTCGCAGAATGCGACCCCGCGCTCGATGCGCGTCGTCACCGACGGCATCAGCACCGATCTCGAGCGCTTCAGCGCCGACAACACCCATATCGTCAAGCAGATCAAGCTGCTCGCCATCAATGCGCTGATCGAGGCGGCACGCGCCGGCGAGACCGGCAAGGGCTTTGCGGTCGTTGCCAATGAGGTGCAGCGGCTGGCGCAGATCGCAACCGACATCACCGGCAGGTTCGAGAGCAACGTGCTCGGCCGCATCGGCCTCAGCCGCGCCATGGCGGATTCGCTGGTCGAGGAGATGGAAGGCGTTCGCCTCACCGATCTGGCGCAGACGCTGGTGCAGCTTATTGTCCGCAACCTCTTCGAGCGGACCGCCGATGTGCGCTGGTGGGCGACCGACCCGGCACTCTGGCAGGCGCTTGAGAATCCAGATCGGGAAACCATCGCCTATGCGGCGGAGCGTCTCGGCGCCATCAATCGCTTCTACACGGTCTATCTCGATCTCGTCATGACCGATCTTTCGGGCAAGGTGATCGCGTCGGCCAATCCCAAGTTCCAGCGCAAGATCATGGGGACAAGCCTTGCCGGCGATCCGTGGTTCCGCGTGGCGTCGGCGTGCTCCTCCGGTGACGCCTACAGTGTCGACGAGGTCAAGGCGAGCGCGCTCCACGACAACAGGCATGCGCTCGTCTATGCCACAGGCATCCGCGAAGGCGGCAAGATCGACGGACGGCTGATCGGCACGCTCGGCGTCTATTTCGACTGGCAGAACCAGGGCCAGGCGATCGTCGAGAAAGAGGCGAACCTGCCGCCGCAACTGGCGGAGAAAACGACGGTCATGCTGCTCGACGGCAAGAGCCGGGTCATCGCCACCACCAATCCCGCCCTGCTGTTTTCCCATTTCGCCCTCGCCAACCCGTCCGGCCGGGCCAAGGGCAGCTATTACGACAATAGCGGCTCGATCGTCGCCTTCGCGCGCACCCTCGGCTACGAGGATTACGACGGGCTCGGCTGGTACGGCGTCGTCGTCCAGCGGACGGAAAATGACGCGACGATCAAAGCGGCGCTCAATCTGAAATAGTGCTGTCCGGCGGGCAGCGGCGCTCATCCGCGCCAAACAGGATATTTTGCCCGCGAACTTGGTGTTCGCGGGCAATTTGCTTTAAGTTTAGTTCAGACTTTAATGTAATCATGCCCGGCAAATTTATGGCAGAGTGCGCCCGCCTCTGTATTCCGCGGTTGTCAAATAACGGTCTTCAGGAAACACCATGCGAACAGATACCGGCCAGGTCATTCATCTGGCAGATTACCGTCCCACCGACTTCGTGCTGGAACGCGTGGACCTGACCTTCGAACTCGACCCGACGGAGACAAAGGTCGAGGCACGGCTGATCTTTCATCGCCGCCCGGGCGCCGATCCGGCAGCGCCAATCGTGCTCGACGGCGACGAGTTGACGTTGTCGGGGCTGCTCTTGGACCAGGTGGAGCTCGACCCTTCGCGCTATGACGCAACAGCGGAAAGCCTGACGGTGCGCGACCTGCCGGAAAGCGCGCCTTTCGAGCTGACGATCACCACGGTCATCAACCCCGAAGCCAACACCCAGCTGATGGGGCTGTACCGCACCGGCGGCATTTATTGCACGCAATGCGAGGCGGAAGGCTTCCGCCGAATCACCTATTTCCCCGATCGTCCCGACGTGCTTGCGCCGTTCACGGTCAACATCATCGCCGACAAGGACGCCAACCCGCTGCTCTTGTCGAACGGCAATTTCCTCGGCGGCGCCGGCTACGGCCCCGGCAAACATTTCGCCGCCTGGTTCGACCCGCATCCGAAGCCGAGCTATCTCTTCGCGCTCGTTGCCGGCGATCTCGGCGTCGTCGAAGACACATTCACCACCATGTCGGGCCGCGAAGTGGTACTGAAGATCTATGTCGAGCACGGCAAGGAGCCGCGCGCGGCCTATGCGATGGACGCGCTGAAACGCTCGATGAAATGGGATGAAGAGAGGTTCGGACGCGAATACGATCTCGACATCTTCATGATCGTCGCCGTCTCCGACTTCAACATGGGAGCGATGGAGAACAAGGGCCTCAACGTCTTCAACGACAAATACGTCCTTGCCGATCCGGAACTCGCGACCGATGCCGACTATGCCAATATCGAAACGATCATCGCGCATGAATATTTCCACAACTGGACCGGCAACCGCATCACTTGCCGCGACTGGTTCCAGCTCTGCCTCAAAGAAGGCCTGACGGTCTATCGCGACCACGAATTCTCGTCCGACCAGCGCTCGCGCCCGGTCAAACGCATCGCCGAGGTGCGTCACCTGAAATCGGAGCAGTTCCCGGAAGATGGCGGCCCGCTCGCGCATCCGGTGCGACCGACGACCTATCGCGAGATCAACAATTTCTACACGACGACGGTCTACGAAAAGGGCAGCGAAGTCACGCGCATGATCGCGACGCTGCTCGGCAAGGACGGCTTCAAGAAGGGCATGGACCTCTATTTCGATCGCCATGACGGCCAGGCCGTAACGATCGAGGATTTCGTCAAATGCTTCGAGGATACGAGCGGCCGCGACCTCACGCAATTTTCGCTGTGGTACCATCAGGCCGGCACGCCGCTCGTCACCGCATCGGGTAGCTATGATGCGGCCGCCGGCAGCTTCACCCTGTCGCTCGAGCAGATGACGCCTGCCACGCCCGGCCAGCCGAGCAAGGAGCCGATGCATATTCCGCTCAGCCTGGCGCTCTTCGGCGAAAACGGCGGCAAGCTCGAGCCAAGCTCGGTCGATGGCGCCGAATATGCCGGCGAGGTGCTGCATCTGACCGGCCGCACGCAGACGGTGGTGTTCCACGGCATTGGCTCGCGTCCGGTCGTTTCGATCAACCGCAGCTTCTCGGCGCCGATCAACCTGCATTTCGATCAGAGCCCGGCCGATCTCGCCCACCTCGCCCGCCATGAGACCGATCACTTCGCCCGCTGGCAGGCGCTCACCGATCTGGCGCTGCCGAACCTGCTGAAAGCCGCCCGCGACGCCCGCGAGGGCAAGCCCGTCGTCTGCGAGGCGACCTTCGTCGAGACGCTGATTGCGGCCGCCGCCGACGACAGCCTCGAGCCGGCCTTCCGCGCCCAGGCCCTAGCGCTGCCGAGCGAATCCGATATTGCCCGCGAACTCGGCGGCAATAACGATCCGGATGCCATTCATGCCGGCCGGCAGGCGATCTTGAAGCAGATCGCCGATGCCGGAAAGGATGTTTTTGCCGGCCTTTACGCAGCGATGACGACGTCGGGCGATTTCAGCCCGGATGCGAAAAGCGCCGGTCTCAGAGCGCTGCGCAATACGGCGCTGACCTATCTCTCGCATGCCGAACAGACGCCGGCCCGCGCCAAGGCGGCCTTCGACGCGGCCAACAACATGACCGATCTTAGCCATGCGCTGACGATCCTCGCTCATCGTTTCCCCGACAGCGCCGAGACCAGCGAGGCGTTGGCAGGCTTCCGCGACCGTTTCGCGGAAAATGCCCTCGTCATCGACAAATGGTTTGCAATCCAGGCCGGCATTCCCGGTGCAAAAACCCTGGAACGGGTCCGCACCCTGATGGACGATCCGCTGTTCAAGCGGACCAATCCGAACCGGATGCGGTCGCTGGTCGGCACCTTCGCCTTTGCCAATCCGACCGGCTTCGGCCGCGCCGACGGCGAAGGCTATCGTTTCCTCGCCCGTCAGATCCTCGATATCGACGAGCGCAACCCGCAGCTTGCCGCCCGCATTCTGACTTCGATGCGCTCCTGGCGCTCACTCGAACCGGCGCGCGCCGAGCTCGCCCGCGCGGCGCTGACTGAGATCGAACAGGCTGCTGCTCTTTCGACCGACGTGCGCGACATCGTCGAGCGCACGCTCAAGGGGTGATTTGCTTCGGCGGGCCGCTGCGAAAGACGCGGCGGCTCATTTCCGCGGCGATTCGAATCGCCTGAAAAACGCGAAATTATAAATAGTTAACGGATTTTTACCTTTGCCTCTGGACAAGGCGAATCACCCATGATTCTCTAGATCAGGTTCGAGCGAGCGGCGCGCGAATCACACGAGGGACAAGGCGAAGAGATGATGGACGTGCGACGGGCAACCGTGGCCGGTGGACGGCTGCGTGTCGATTTTGACGGGCTGAAAGCCTGGCGAGACAGCCTCTCCGGTCATGCGACATCGGAACCGCTTCTGCGTCATCTGCCGAAGGCCGAACTGCTCCTGAAGCGCGCCATTCCGGCGCTGATCGTCGCCTTCCTCTTCGTCGTCGCCGCCTCGCATTTCTTCGGCATGGTCAGCGAATATTCCCGCCTCGAAGCCTCGGCCCGCCATGCCACCGCGCTTTCGGCAGCGACCGCCTCCGCGGTGTTTGCCGATGCCTCCGACATCTTCGACAGCGGCGATATCGCAGAAGCGCAAGCCCGACTCGCCAAGTTCCTGCCGCAGGACCGGCTCGACACTGGCGCTTTCGTGCTGCTCGTCCAAGCAAGCGGCAAGGTCTTTGCCGCAACGACCGCCGGACTTTCGCATGTCGGCAGCAATGTCGGCGATTTCTTCCCGGAGGTCTCGGCGATCCGGCGTTTCGGCGATCGCGCCGGCGTCATCGAAACGACGATCGGCGGCGTGCCGCACTATGCCGAGATCACGCTGATGGGCAATGCCGGCGGCTATATCGTCGCCGCCACCTCGCTCGACGAGATCAGCCGGCTCTGGCGCGAGCAGCTGGCTCTCAACGTCACGCTGTTTGCCGGCATTTCCTCCATCCTGCTGGTCATCCTTTACGCCTATTACACGCAGGTGAAGCGCGCCCGCGACGCCGACGACATCTTCCTGGAATCGAACCTGCGCGTCGAGACGGCGCTGTCGCGCGGCCGCTGCGGCCTTTGGGACTTCGATTTCGAGAACCGCGAATTCTTCTGGTCGCGCTCGATGTACGACATGCTCGGCCTGCCGGGTTCCGACAAGACGATGGGCTTCGGCGAAGCCGCCCGCCTAATGCATCCCGATGACGGCGGGCTCTACGAGATTGCGCGCGCCATCGCCAAGGGCCATTCCGGCCAGGTCGATCAGATCTTCCGCATGCGCCACGCCGGCGGCCACTATGTCTGGATGCGCGCCCGCGCCCAGGTGATCCGCAGCAATTCCGGCCGCGTGCACCTGATCGGCATCGCCATGGATGTGACCGAGCAGCATCGGCTCGCCCAGCGCTACGCGGAAGCCGACCAGCGCCTTGCCGACGCCATCGAATGCACCTCGGAAGCCTTCGTGCTCTGGGACAAGAACGATCGGCTGGTGATGTGCAACACGCATTTCCAGCAGGCTTACGGCCTGCCGGACAGTGTGCTCGTGCCTGGCACCGAGCGCTCGATCGTCAATGCCGCCGCCGCCCGCCCAGTCATCGAGCGGCGGATCGCCGATGCCGACGGCCCCGGCTATTCACGCACGACGGAGGTGCAGCTTGCCGACGAGCGCTGGCTGCAGATCAACGAGCGGCGCACCCGCGACGGCGGCAGGGTCTCGGTGGGGACCGACATCACCCTGATGAAACGCCATCAGGAACGGCTGCGCGAATCCGAGCGCCGGCTGATGGCGACGATCGGCGATCTCTCCGCCTCGCGCCAGACGCTGGAAATCCAGAAATCCGAACTTTCGACCGCCAACGCCAACTACCAGGCCGAGAAGGAACGCGCCGAGGCCGCCAACAAAGCGAAATCGGAATTCCTCGCCAATATGTCGCACGAGCTGCGCACGCCGCTCAACGCCATCCTCGGCTTCTCGGAAATCCTGCAGAACCAGATGTTCGGCCCGCTCGGCTCGCTGAAATACGACGAATATGCCCGCGATATCCATGACAGTGGCAAACATCTGCTCAACGTCATCAGCGACATTCTCGACATGTCGAAGATCGAGGCCGGCCATCTCAGGCTGCACTGCGAGCGCATCGATCTGGTGCCGCTGATCGAGGAAAGCCTGCGCTTCACCGCCATTCCGGCGGCCGAGAAGAACATCGTCATCGACCAGCGCATCTCGTCCGGCCTGACACTGACGGCCGACCGCCGGGCGATGAAACAGGTGCTTCTCAACCTGCTCTCCAATGCGGTGAAGTTCACCGACAATGGCGGCCGCATCGCGGTGCGCACCCGCCGCATCAATGGCGCCGTCCTCGTCACCATCGCCGATACCGGCATCGGCATTCCGCGCTCGGCGCTGTCGAAGATCGGCCAGCCCTTCGAACAGGTGCAGAGCCAATATGCCAAGAGCAAGGGAGGCTCCGGCCTCGGGCTGGCCATCTCCCGCTCGCTGACCGCGCTACATGGCGGCCGCATGAAGATCCGTTCCCGCGAAAGTGTGGGCACGGTGATCTCGCTGCGCATCCCCGATGATGTCTAAGCCTTCACGACATTCAAAAATATTTTGCGCACTGCTTTCGAAAGCCGCTTCAGCTCCCCCTCCAACGTCCTGATGTCAGGGTAGTCGCCGGCACGGCAGACGAGTTCGATGAGGCCGGCCGGGGCGTCGTCCGGATCGAAGAGGCCGTCGATAGAGAGGCGGATCAATTGCGACAGGCCGGTATAAAGGGCGAAGGCTTCGAGGCAGATGTCGAGATCGGCGGTCGCCATCAGCCGGTCGCCAAGCACCTTCAGCGCCTCGCCGGTGCTTTTTCCGTTCACGGCCATGCCGACGCCCTTGGTCGGGGCGATCAGCGCCAGATACTGGGCGATGAATTCGAGGTCGATGACGCCGCCGGGGATCAGTTTTAAATCCCATGGGCCGGAGGACGGCTTTTCCTTGTCGATCAGTTCGCGCATTTCGGTGACGTCATGTGCCACCTTGGCGATGTCGCGATCGGCCGACAGCACCTCACGGATGATGTGTTCGGCCTCTGCAATCAGACTGTCATCGCCTGAAATCAGCCGGGCGCGGCTGAGCGCCATATGCTCCCAGGTCCATGCTTCCTGGCGCTGGTATTTGCCGAAGGCATTGATGCGGGTGGCGACCGGCCCCTTGTTGCCGGAGGGACGCAGCCGCATATCGACCTCATAGAGCACGCCTTCGGCGGTCGGCGCCGACAGGGCGGCGATCAGGCGCTGGGTAATGCGGGTGAAATAACGCGTCGCGTCGAGCGGTTTCGGGCCATCGGATTCGGAGGCCGCGTCGTCATAATCATAGAGCAGGATCAGATCGATGTCGGAACCGGCCGTCAACTCGAAGCTGCCAAGTTTTCCCATGCCAGCAACGGCGATGCGCCCGCCCGGATAATCGCCATGCGCGGCCCGCATTTCGCTCACCACCGCCTGGAGTGCCGCCGCGATGATGAGGTCGGCGAGATGGGTAAAGGCGCGTGCAGCCATATCCCCATTGATTGCGCCGGTCAGCAAGCGGATACCGATCAGGAAGCGCTGCTCGGCGGCGAAGATGCGCAGACGGTCGAGGACCTCCTCATAGTGACGCGCCTGGGCAAGCGAGGCTTTCAGCCGTTCGCCGAGATAATCGCGCGTCGGCAATTCGGCCATCAGGCCGGGATCGAGCATGCCGTCGAAGACATGCGGCCTCGCGGCGATCACCTCGGCAAGGCGAGGTGCCGAAGACATGATGTTGACGATCAGCGATAAGAGGGCCGGATTGCTGCCGAGCAGCGAAAAGAGCTGGATGCCGGCGGGCAGGCCCGAGATGAAGCTGTCAAAACGCAGCAGCGCCTCGTCGGCGCGCTTGCTTTCGCCGAAAACGCGCAGGAGTTCCGGCGCCAACTCCGTCAGCCTTTCGCGCGCCTCGACCGATTGCGTTGCCCGGTAGCGGCCATAATGCCAGGTGCGGATGATGCGGGAAATATCGGAGGGCCTGGTGAAACCGAGCTTCTTCAGCGTCTCCAGCGTATCGGGATCGTCACCCTGGCCGGTGAAGACGAGGTTGCCGGTGCCGGTGGAAAGCTTGCTTTCCTGTTCGAATAGGTGGGCATAACGGCGCTCGACCGTCTTCAGCACGCCGACCAGCCGTTCGGCGAAGCTCGGCGTATCGGTAAAGCCCATCATGAAGGCGATGCGCTTCAGGTCGGCATCGGTCTCCGGCAGCAGGTGGGTCTGTTCGTCGCGCACCATCTGGATGCGATGCTCGACATCGCGCAGGAACCAATAAGCCTCGGTCAGTTCGTCACGGGTCGCCGCGTCGATCCATTTCGCCTTGGTGAGTTCACCAAGCGTTTCTTCCGTCGCCCGGCCGCGCAGGGCCGGCATGCGGCCGCCGGCGATCAGCTGCTGCGTCTGGACGAAGAATTCGATCTCGCGGATGCCGCCGCGGCCGAGCTTGACGTTATGGCCTTTGACGGCGATTGCGCCGTGGCCCTTATGCGCGTGGATCTGCCGCTTGATCGAATGAATATCGGATATCGCCGCGTAATCGAGATATTTGCGGAAGACGAAAGGGGAAAGGCCGCGCAGGAATTCGCCGCCCGCCGCAAGGTCGCCGGCAACGGCGCGCGCCTTGATGAAGGCCGCCCGTTCCCAGTTCTGGCCCCTGCCCTCGTAATAGATCATTGCCGCTTCGACCGGGATCGCCAGCGGCGTCGAACCGGGATCCGGGCGCAATCTCAGATCGGTGCGGAAGACGTAGCCGTCGGCGGTGCGCTCCTGCAGGATGCGCACCAGCCGGCGCATCATCCGGGGAAAGATCTCGATCGCGTCATCGGGGTCGGGCACGATGCCGGCTTCTTCGTCGAAGAAGACGACGAGATCGATATCGGAGGAATAGTTGAGCTCGCAGGCGCCGAGTTTGCCCATGCCGAGCACGATCAGCCCGGAACCGTCGCTGGGAGCCGCCGGATTGCGCAGCTTGAGCTTTCCGCTCTCATGCGCCGCAAGCAGCAGATGGTCGATCGCCGCGGCAACCGAAGCCTCGGCAAGCTCGCTCAGCCAGGCTGTCGTCGCCCGCCCGTCAAAGATGCGCGCGAGATCGGCGAGCGCGACGAGGAAAGCGACCTTGCGCTTGATGATGCGCAGCCTGGTCATCACCGCCGATTCCGCCGGCGCGGCCCCCTCGCCGTCCGGCCGCCAGCTGCCGCGCGCCTCGGCAACCAGCGCCTCGATCTGCGGCTCCAGCGGCTCAGTGATAGCCCCGGCGAGAACGGCGGGATCGAGATTGGCGATTTCGCGCAAATAGGGCGACAGCGTCAGCGCCGCCGCGATAAAATCGCGCAGCGGGCCTTCCGTGTTCAGCATCGCAGCCACCGACGGCTCGCTTTTGCCGGCTTCCTGAAGGTCGGCGAGCGCCAGCTTCAATTCGGTCTGGTTCAAGGGGCGCAGCAGTCCTTCGGCCACATCCGTCAGACCATGCGTCGATTTCGTCAGCATGCGCTCTCCCTGGCTTTTGAGCGGAAGAAAACGGCCGCATGGAATCGCGAACCGCCTGCTTCGATCGGCATTAAACTAGGGTCTCGGCGGCAAACCGCCAATACGCGATTCAGCGGATCGCAATTCGGCAGCAGAGTTCAGGCAGCCTTGGCCGGGAAGATCATGCTGACAGTCAAGCCGCGCTGTCCGGGCCTGTCGGGATCGGTATCGGAGAGCTCCAGCCGACCATTGTGCAGCTCCATGACCGCTTCGACAAGCGAAAGCCCGAGCCCGGTCCCCGGCTTCGAACGGCTTTCATCGAGGCGAACGAAGCGCTTAACCACATCGTCGCGCCTGTCGGCCGGAACACCCGGCCCATGGTCGGCGACCGAAAGGCAGATCCCATCCGGATGGCGGGCAAGCTTCAGCGACACCGTGCCCGCCCCTTCGGTATCGGAGGAATATTTGATGGCATTGTCGAGCAAGTTGAAGATTGCCTGGCCGATCAACTCGCGGTTACCCTGCACCTCGACGCCCGGTTCGACGCTGGCGCTGAGGCCAAGCCCGGCTTCCTCGGCCGCCGGTTCGTAAAGCTCGGCGCTGTCGGAGACGATCGCCGAAAGTTCGACAGGCGACATCTCGGCGGCGACCGACCCGGCCTCGACGCGGGAGATCATCAGCAGCGCGTTGAAGGTACGGATCAACTGGTCGGATTCGGAAATAATGCCTTCGAGCGCAGTGCGCCGCGTCTCGCCATCGCCGAGATCGAGCGCATCGGCAGCCTTGTTGCGCAGCCGCGTCAGCGGCGTCTTGAGATCATGGGCGATATTGTCGGAGACCTGCCGCAGACCCTCGTTCAGTTTCTCGATGCGCTCCAGCATGGTATTCAAAGACATGGACAGGCGGTCGAATTCATCGCCAGAGCCGCCGACCGGCAGGCGCTGAGAGAGATCGCCGGCCATGATTTTCTTGCTGGCATCCGACATGCGGTCGATGCGTTTCAGCGCATTTCGGCCGATGGCGAACCAGATGATGATGGCGCCAAGTCCCATGATCGCCAAGGCCACCATCAGCGCCTGGCGCACCAAGAGACGGAAACGCTCGGGATCGCCGAGGTCGCGGCCGATCAGGATCCGCAAGCCGTTGTCGAGCACGAAGATATTGGCGATCGCCTTATGGCGGCGCTCGACGCCGCTGTCGGTATAACGCTGGTAGCTGAAGGGTGCCGAGGCCCAGCCGATTTCCTCGAAAACGCCAGGCTGCACCGAGGCGACGTTGCCGGCGAGAATATCGCCCGAGGGGCCGGCGATGACATAGAGATTGGCGCCCGGCTGGCGGGCGCGCCGCTCCATCGTGCGCAGCAGAAGGTTCATGCCGCCGCTATCATAGGCGCGCTGCACCTGCTCCACCTCCTGCTTGACGGCGTCGCGGATCTGGCCGGTCAGCAGCCGTTCCGACATCGCCGTCACATAGAAGACGAGCGTCGCGGCGCAGATGGCGAAAAGCAGGATATAGAGTGCCGAAAGGCGGACTGCGGTGGACTTGAATAGAACCCTGAAGCGGCTCATCCCTCGTCCTTGATCATGTACCCCGCGCCCCTGATGGTCTTCAGGAGCGGCTGGCTGTAGTCCTTCTCGATCTTCGAGCGCAGGCGCGAGACGTGGACGTCGATGACGTTGGTCTGCGGGTCGAAGTGATAGTCCCAGACGTTTTCGAGCAGCATGGTGCGGGTCACCACCTGGCCGGCATTCTTCATCAGATATTCGAGCAGGCGGAATTCGCGCGGCTGCAGGGGGATTTCCTTGCCGCCGCGACGCACCTCGTGGGAGAGCCGGTCGAGTTCGAGATCGGCGACGCGATAGACGACGTCCTGATCCGGCGTGCCCTTGCGCCGGCCGAGCACCTCGACGCGGGCCAGCAACTCGCTGAAGGCATAGGGCTTCGGCAGATAGTCGTCGCCGCCGGCGCGAAGGCCAGTGACGCGGTCATCGACCTGGCCGAGGGCCGAAAGAATGAGAACAGGTGTATGGATCGCCTTGCGGCGCAGCTCGCTGATGACGGAGAGCCCATCGCGGCGCGGCAGCATGCGGTCGATGACGATGACGTCGTAGGTATTTTCCGACCCCATGAACAGGCCGGCCTCGCCGTCGCTGGCGTGATCGGCGACGATGCCCGCCTCGCGAAAGGCTTTCGTGAGGTAGACGGCGGCTTCGAGATCATCTTCGATGATGAGAATCTTCATGCGGCCGACATTACCCACCGGCTGCGTTTCGGCAAGGCTCAAAGCATCTTCCTGCGGGGCGGCGCTCATCGCGATCATCCTTGAAAATCAGAACAATCGAGCCGCGCGGGTTTTCGCCCGCACGGCTCCGGTTTTCTTAAAAATTCAGCCCTGGCCGTTGATCGGAAGCGCAACGAAGCGGCTTCCTTCGCTGGACTGGATCTGGAACAGCGCCCTTGTGCGGCCGTCCTTCTTCGCCTGGTTCAGCACCTTGACGATATCGGCGGCGCTGGAGACTTCCTGGTTGTTGACCGATGTGATCTTCTCGCCTTCCTTAATGCCCTTGTCGGCAGCGTCGGAGTCCGGGTCGATGCCGGTGATCGCCAGGCCTTTGCCGTCATCGGAAGGACCAACCGTCAGGCCGAGATCGGCAAGCGCCTTTTCGGACGCCGGTGCCTCAGGCTGCTGCGGCTGGCTGTTTTCATCGGCAGAAGCATCCTTCTGGTCGGCCGGCAGGGTGCCGAGTTCGACGGTCAGGGACTGGGCCTTGCCGGCGCGCCAGACCGATAGCTCGGCCTTGCTGCCCGGCTGCATCGCACCGATGCGGCGGCTGAGATCACGTGCATCCTTGATCGTTTCACCGTTCAGCGCGGTGACGACGTCGCCGGCCTTCATACCGGCCTTGTCACCCGGCGATCCCGCCTGCGGGGCGACGACGAGGGCGCCGCTCGGCTCGGAAAGGCCGATGGATTCGGCGATGTCCTTGGTCACGGGCTGGATCTGGACACCCAGCCAGCCACGCGAAACTTGGCCGTCCTTCATCAGATCGGCGACGACATCCCTGGCGGTCGAAGCGGGAATGGCGAAGGCGATGCCGACGCTGCCGCCGGACGGCGAGAAGATCGCCGTGTTGATGCCGACGACTTCACCGCTGAGGTTGAAGGTCGGACCGCCGGAGTTGCCGCGGTTCACGGCGGCATCCACCTGCAGGTAATCGTCATAGGGGCCGGAGCCGATATCGCGGCCGCGGGCCGAAACGATGCCCGCGGTGACGGTGCCGCCGAGGCCGAAGGGATTGCCGACAGCGACGACCCAGTCGCCGACGCGGACATTGTTGTCATCGGCCCAGTTGACATAGGTGAACTTCTTGCCCTTGCCGTCGACCTTCAAGACAGCGAGGTCGGTGCGCGGATCCTTGCCGATCAGCTTGGCATCGAGCTCGGTGCCATCATTCATGACGGCGACGAAGGCCTGGCCATCGGAAACGACGTGGTTGTTGGTGACGATATAGCCGTCCTCGGAGATGAAGAAGCCTGAGCCCTGAGCGACCGGACGCAGACGGCCCTTGCCGCCGGGGCCATTCGGGCCGCCCGGACCACCGGGGCCGTTCTGGCCGAAGCGCCGCTGATGGCCCTGCTGGTCATTCGGCTCCTGGCCGAACTGCTTGAAGAAGCGCTTCAGCGGATGATCGTCGGGAAGATCGTCGAAGCCGCGGCCGTTGAAATCGAAGGAGAAGCCGTCATTGTTGTCGGAGACGGGATTGACGCGGTTTTCGACGCGAACCGAAACAACGGCCGGGGAAACGGCATCGACGACATTCGCGAAGCTCGGCACGGCAGGCGCCTGAACCTTGACGGCTTCAGCGTAAGACCGGGTGATTTCGAGCGGAACGCCGGTTGCGAGCACAGCGGCTGCAATACCGGCAACGGTAGAAGCCTTGAGCACGGTGGCGAGGGACGGACGTCCGTTGAAATTCTTGAGCATTGGAGCACCTTCTCTTGTTCTTAGTTCTCAGACCGGCGACGCCGGATCAGTCGATGAATGAAGATATAGGATGCCGCACCTTACTGCGAACTGTCCGGCCGATGAAAAGTTGGTAATGTTTGCAATGTTTGGCAAAGGGCTGAGTGCAGATGGCCTCAGCCGCGCCGGCCTGGGGCTCCGAAATTCTGCGCTCCGCGCGCTGCTTTCCTGCCGGAGGGGCGCGGCCGGAATTGCTGGCGGCCGATTATTTCTTCAACAGCTCGGTCAGTTGCGCCTGCTCCTCCGCCGTCAGCTTGCTGCCCGTCGGCTTTCCGGCCCTCCTGCGGGCAAGGAAGAGCAGCGACAGGCCGCCGGCGAGCACCAGCAGTACCGGGGCGCCCCAGAGCAGGCCCGTCTTCATGCTGAAACGCGGTTTCAGCAGCACGAACTCACCGTAGCGCGAGACGATATAATTCAGCACCGCCTCGTCGCTGTCGCCATCGGTGATGCGCTCGCGCACCAGCAGGCGCAGATCCTTGGCCAGATCGGCGTTGGAATCATCGATCGACTGGTTCTGGCAGACCATGCAACGCAGTTCCGCCGAAAGGGCGCGGGCGCGCGCCTCTAGCGCCGGGTCGGCCAGCACTTCGTCGGGATTGACGGCGAAGGCGGGTGCGGCCATCAGCATCATTGCCAAAACCAGGAAGAGGCACCGGATCATTCGGCTGGCCCCAGCGCCGGTCGCGTCTGCTTCGCCTTGCGGCGCGGCGCGCCGACGCGCAGGCGGCGGTCGCTGAGCGAGACGAGGCCGCCGAAGGCCATGAGCACAGCGCCGCCCCAGATGCACAGGATGAACGGCTTCCACCAGATGCGCACGACGATGCCGCCGTCCTTGGTGGCGTCGCCGAGCGAGACGTAGAGCTGGCTGAGCCCGAAGGTCAGGATGCCTGCCTCGGTCGTCGGCATTTGGCGGGCGGTGTAAAGGCGCTTGGCCGACCAGGTGTCGGCAACCGCAACACCGGCGCGCCGGACGGCGAAGTGGCCGCGCTCCTCGGTATAGTTCGGCCCGGTCGCCGGCTGCATGCCGTCGAAATGCAGGCTGTAGCCGCCGGCATCGGTCGTCGCGCCGGGCTTCATCTCGATGACGTGCTCGGTCTGAAAGGTCGTGACCGCGACGATGCCGAGTACGGTGACGCCGAGCCCGGCATGGGCGAGCGCAGAACCGAAGGCCGAACGCGGCAGGCCGGTAAAGCGGCGCCAGGCGACATTGCCCGCCACTTTGCCGATGCCGGCGCGATACCAGAGATCGGCAGCCGCGCCGAGGACCAGGAATAGCCCGGCCGCCAATCCGAGCACCGACAGCACCGGCCCGCCCTGTTCGAGATAGAAGAAGATCAGTGCCGCCGTAAAGGCGAGACCCGCAACGACGTAGAGCCGCTGAAAGGCGCCGAGCAGATCGCCGCGCTTCCAGGCGAGCAGGGGCCCGAAGGGCACGATGACGATCAGCGGCGCCATCAAGAGGCCGAAGGTCAGGTTGAAGAAGGGCGGCCCGACGGAAATCTTGTCGCCGGTGATCGTCTCCAGCAGTAGCGGATAGAGCGTGCCTGTCAGCACCGTGCCGCAGGCAACCGTCAGTATCAGATTGTTGACAACAAGCGCGCCCTCGCGCGAAATCGGCGCAAACAGCCCGCCGGCCGACAGCTTCGGCGCGCGGAAGGCAAACAGCGACAGCGCCCCGCCGATAAAGATCAGCAGGATACAGAGAATGAAGACGCCGCGGCTTGGGTCGCTGGCAAAGGCATGCACCGAGGTCAGCACGCCGGAGCGGACCAGGAAGGTGCCCATCAGCGACAGCGAGAAGGTGAGGATGGCGAGCAGCACCGTCCAGATCTTCAGCGCCTCGCGCTTTTCCATAACGAGCGCTGAATGCAGCAATGCGGTGCCGGCGAGCCAGGGCATGAAAGAGGCGTTTTCCACCGGGTCCCAGAACCACCAGCCGCCCCAGCCGAGTTCGTAGTAGGCCCAGTAGGAGCCCATGGCGATGCCAAGCGTCAGGAAGGTCCAGGCGGCCAGCGTCCAGGGCCGCACCCAGCGAGCCCAGGCGGCGTCGATGCGCCCTTCGATCAGGGCAGCAACCGCAAAGGAGAAGCAGACGGAGAAGCCGACATAACCGAGATAGAGCAGCGGCGGGTGGATCGCCAGACCGACATCCTGCAGGACGGGATTGAGATCGCGGCCCTCGGCCGGGGCCGGATCGAGTCGCAGGAAGGGATTGGAAGTGAGCAGAATGAACAGCGTGAAAGCGACCGAAATCCAGGCCTGCACGGAAAGTACATTGGCCTTCAGCGTCTCCGGCAGGTTGCGACCGAAGACGGCGACGAGCGCGCTGAACAGCGTCAGGATCAATAGCCAGAGCATCATCGATCCCTCGTGATTGCCCCAGACGCCGGAATATTTGTAGATCAGCGGCACCAGCGAATGCGAATTCTCCCAGACGTTCTCGACGGAAAAATCCGAGACGACATGGGCATAGGTCAAGACGCCGAAGGCGAAGGCGACGAGCGAAAACATCGCCAGCGAACCAATCGTCGCCACATCCATCATCGCCCGGTCATGGCGGCGGGCGCCCAACGCCGGCACGATCGAGAGGATGAGCGCCGTTGCGAGCGCCAATACCAGAGCGTAATGGCCGATCTCGATGATCATTGCGTGGCTTTCGCTTCCTGGGCTTTATTTTCTTTCCCCGGGCTTTCCTGCCCTTGGCCTTCTTTCCACAGCCCCTGCTGCTTCAGCCTGTCGGCTACATCTTTCGGCATATAGGTCTCGTCATGTTTGGCAAGCACGGTGTCGGCAACGAAGACGTTGGTCCCGGCGCTAAACATGCCTTCGGTGACGACGCCCTGCCCTTCGCGGAAGAGATCGGGCAGGATGCCGGTATATTGAACCTTCACGGCATTGGTGCTGCTATCGGTGACGGCAAATTCCACGGTCGAGCCAGCGCCGCGCACGACGCTGCCCTCTCCCACCAGGCCGCCGAGCCGGATACGGGTTTCCGGCGCCACCGGCGTCTTTGCCAGATCGGCCGGCATGTAGAAATAGGCGACCGACTGATTGAAGGCGAACATGACAAGCAGCACGGCGGCGGCAATGAAGCCCATGCCGCCTGTGATCACCGCCAGGCGCTTCTGCTTGCGCGTCATTCCGTCACTCCTTCCGTGGCGATGCCGAGCTCATTGGCAAGCGCCAGCAATTGCCTGCCCTGCTCGCTGCCCGCCGGAAAAGCAGCAAGCCCGCGTTTCAGGGCGCCGGCGGCGCGATCCTTATCGTTCAAGACCGCGTAAGAGCGGACGAGCCGCATCCAGCCTTCAAAATTGTTCGGATCGACGCTGAGCTTGGCGTCGAGGCTCTCGACCATGCCGCGGATCATCTGCTGCCGATCGCCGGTGCTCATATTCTCCGCCGCCGCCACATCTTGCTGCGTGGGATTGCCAGGGGCACTCGGATTGCCAGGGGCAGCCGGTTCGGCGTCCGGGGCAGCCGGCTCGCCGCCATTCATGGCGATATGCTGGTTGACCAGCGGCAGCCAGGGCGCTTCTGCTGGTGATTGTTTTGCCAGCGCCTCGAAGGCCCGGCGCGCTTCATCGGGCCGTCCCGCCTGCTCCATGCTAAGGGCGACATAGAAGCGGGCGCGCGGATTATTCGGTTCCAGCGTCAGCGATTGTTCAAGCACCCGACGCGCTTCCTCCGTCACTACGCCGTCGGAGACCGCCATCAGCGTCTCGGCCAGGCCATCGAGCCGGACCGGGCTTGGGCCAAGAAGGCGGATAGCATTGCGATAGGCGACCTGCGCGTCGTTCACGCGCATCGTGCGGAAATAGATCGGCGCCAGCACGTCCCAGCCCTTGCCGTCATCGGGACTTTGCGCCAGGTGCCGTTCCGCCTTGGCGATCAGCACCGCCACGTCGTTGCCGGGATTTTCCAGCCGCGCTTGCAGCGGCTGCGAGGGCAGGTCCGGCCTGCCGGTCGTCAAATAAAGACAGAGCCCGAGAAGGGGCAGAAGCAGAAGGACGAAGGCTTCGGTGAAACGGTGGTGCCGGGCGGGTTTCGGCGCCTCTTCCGGCTCGTCGGCAGAGACGGCGATCAGCCGCCGGCCGATTTCCGCCCGGGCATAATCAGCTTCTTCCGGCGTAATCAGTCCGCCATTCAGATCGCGGTCGAGTTCACGCAGCTGGTCGCGATAGACCGCCGCATCGCCGACACGGCTATTCTCCGCCGCCTTCGCTCCGCGCAGAAGGGGGTAGAGCAGGATGGCGGCAACGGCTGCCGTCAAAGCGGCAACGAGAATCCAGAACAGCATATCGGCCCAAATACGCGAAGCGCGCCGTCATTCCAACTGCCAAAGCCGGAATGACGAAGATTTGAGGCTATTGGCCGCAATTCGGAACGGAAATCGTCTCAACCGAGTGGCGACCAGCTGCCGTCCTCGTTGCGGCAGGCAGCGCCCCGCACCACGGTGTCCTTGCCGTCGACGGTCAGCGTATGGGTGTATTGCCGGCAGTTCTGCGAACCGACCTGATAGGGTGCTGCGGCGACAACCTTGCCAGTGACGTCCTTGCCGGTCCACAGCGTCGGCTGGCCGACGGCGGCACCTTCCAGCGCCCGATATTCCGCCTCGAGCGCCCGCTGCCTGTCGCTGTCGCTCAAGTTTACGCCGCTGCGGCCGACAAGGCCGCCCTGCAGCGCAGTGAGGAAGGCGGCTGAGGCCGAGGGCTTGCTCGAAAAAATGCCGCGCGAAGCGGCACCCTTCGTCGTCGTGCAGCCGGTGAGCGCGACGGCGACGAGAAGAGCGGAAGCGATCATGCCTTGCGAGCGTAAAATCATTGCGTCGAACCACGATCAGGGGTCAATTTCAGCCGATCGAAGTGCAGCGTCCCCGTGTCAGCATTAAGGCAAAGCATGCTATACATTTGCCAGTATCTTTGTGACATCAAGCAGTTGCTCATGCAACATCCTTTGTGATGCCGGGCAGGATAAGCTTCGCCTTCAGCCCCCCCCATTCGCCGCGAGAAAGCTCGAGCCGTCCCTGATACTCACCGGAAATCTCGGTGACGATCGAGAGGCCGAGGCCGGTGCCGGGCTTGCTTTCGTCGAGCCGGCGGCCGCGCTTCAGCGCCTCGCGGATCTGATCGGGCTCCAGGCCGGGCCCGTCATCCTCGACGGCAAGCTCCACCCAGTGGCGCCGCGCGCTTGCCTCCGCTCCCTTGACGTCGTCGCCGGCCTCGACGGCCGAAAGCCGTACCTTGCTTTTGGCAAAACGCGCCGCATTCTCCAGGAGATTGCCGACGGTTTCCTCGAGATCCTGCTGCTCCATGGCGACGGCCAGATGCGGCGGCGAGACGACGAGATCGAATTCGGTATCGACGTTCAGCCGGCGCATGACGCGCACTAGCCGCTCGAGCGCCGGTTCGGCATCGGTGCGGGCGAGCACGGATTCGCGCTGCGCGGCGATGCGCGCTCGGTTGAGATAGGATTGCACCTGCCCCTGCATCGATTCCGCCTGGCTGCGCACCAGTTCGCCATGGGATTTTTCGAGAACACGCGCCTCGTTGAGCAGAACGGCAATCGGCGTCTTCAGAGAATGGGCGAGATTGCCGACCTGCATGCGCGCCCGCTCGACGATGCGGCGGTTGCTGTCGATCAGTGCGTTGACCTCGTTGGCGAGCGGCAGGATTTCGCGCGGGAAATCACCTTTCAATTGCTCGCTCTCGCCGGCGCGGATGCGCTCCAACGCGGCACGCGCCTTGTCGAGCGGCTTCAGGCCGTACAGAATCGCCAGCGCATTGACGATCAGACTGCCGACGCCGAAACCGGCGAGCGCCAGATAGAGGCTATGGGAAAAGGTGCGCACGTCGTCTTCGACGACATCGACATTGCCGGTGACCCGCACGCGCGCCGCGCGCCCATCGGTATCGAGCACCACTTCGGTCTCGGCTACCTGGACGCGGTTACCAGAGGCATCCGTCACTTGGTAATAGCGTTCGTAATTTTTGTCGAAGGGCGCTTCGACGACGGAGGGAACCGGAATGAGCGCCGAGCCGAGCGAGGGCGAGACCAGCGGCGCCGTCGTATAGGTACCGAGCGGTTCTACCACCCAATACCAGCCGGTCTTCGGCTGAGCAAACCGCAGGTCGCCGAGCTGCGGGCTTCCGCTCAACGCCCCCTGATCGCCGATCGTCACCGAGTTGATGACGTTATAAAGCTGCGCGCGCAATAGATCCTGAAAACCACGTTCGGCGCTCTTGCGGTAGAGAGTGGAAATCAACAGGCCGATCACGACAAGCGCCACCGTCGACCAGACCGTGGTCAGCAGCAAGACACGTGCGGTGAGCGACTTAATTCGCATGTTTCGGCGCTTGGATGCGGTAACCGAGACCGCGCACCGTTTCGATCAGATCGACGCCCATTTTCTTGCGCAGGCGGCCGACAAAGACCTCGATCGTGTTGGAATCGCGGTCGAAATCCTGGTCGTACATGTGCTCGACCAGTTCGGTGCGCGAGACGACCTCGCCCATGTGATGCATGAGATAGGCAAGCAGCCGGTATTCGTGCGAGGTCAGCTTCAGCGTCGTACCATTGACCGTCGCCTTCGAGGATTTGGTATCGAGCCGCACCGGCCCGCAGATGATCTCGGATGAGGAGTGTCCCGCCGCACGCCGGATCAGCGCCCGGATGCGAGCCAGCACTTCCTCGACATGGAAAGGCTTGGTGACGTAGTCGTCGGCGCCTGCGTCGATGCCGGCGACCTTGTCGCTCCAGCGGTCGCGCGCCGTCAAGATCAGCACCGGCACGCCGCGGCCGGCGCCGCGCCATTTTTCGAGAACTGTCACCCCATCCAGTTCCGGCAGGCCGATATCGAGGATGATGGCGTCATAGGGTTCGGTATCGCCGAGGAAGTGACCCTCCTCGCCGTCGAAGGCCTGGTCGACGACATAACCCGCCTCCTTCAGCGTGTCGGCCAGCTGCCGGTTTAGATTGACGTCGTCTTCGACTACCAGGATGCGCATCGGTCCGCCTTCGTCCGCTTCAAATCGATCATGTTCTGAATAGACCGATTCCGACTACATCGGAACCTTTACCGTTACTTTGCGTGGACGCTGGCCGTTGCCCGACACCAGAACGGTGATGATGCAGGTATCGCCCACCGGTTGCACGGATAGGAGCTGGCCGCCTGTCTGCTCGACGACCTGGGCTGCGGCGGCGCTGCAATCGGCTGCCACGCGCAGGACGAGGGTGCCCGCGCCGTCTGGCGAGGGCGCCGATACCACCAGTGCGGCGGCCAGTGCTGCGACGCTCAGAGAAAAGGCCATGTGCTATGCTTTCAAGGGTAATGCCAACGTGCTGCGAATATGTACTCACACGACCTGAATGGCAAATGAATGCACTGTAATGCAGGGCATTTAGAACCATTCTCGACTGTTGGCGGCAGCCGGCGTCAGCGGCTGAAAACCGCTGCCGCGGCACGCTTCGGCTGCCTTTCCGTTCATCGGAAAATGGCGTTCCGCCTTTGGATTAACGAGGTTCTTCATCCTCTTCCCACGAAGGCAGGCGCAGGCCGAGCCGACCCCATCCAGCCGATCCCATGACGGTCGTCTTCGAATCGGCAGCACCGTTTTGTTTGCCACGTTTCAGCTGCCGGTATCGGCCCGACTTTCCTGCGCTTGACTTGAAATTACCACTCTATCTTTTCGCCCTTAGCGGGAAAAATGCAGGCCGCGGGGGGGGGCGAATTGCGATCGCGGCTTTGACCGGCCGATTGAAACTGTTATGTCCTTGTGGCTCCCGCATTCAGGCCATTTCAGCACCCATGCTAAATTCCTTTCGCTTTCGCTCGGCGCAGACGGTCACAGTGCTTGCCGTCACCCAGCTGATCGGCTGGGGCACGACCTTCGACATGCTCGGCGTCATGGGCCGCGTCGTAGCGCCCGCTCTCGGCTTGGCGAATGAGGTGGTGTTTGCCGGGCTGACAATCATGATGATGGTCAGCGCCATCGTTGGTCCGGCGACCGGCCGCTGGCTCGGCCGCTACGGTGCCGCCCGGGTGCTTTCGGCCGCCTCGCTGACCTTTGCGCTTGGCTTGCTCCTGCTTGCCGCCGCAAACGGCATCGTGCTCTATGCCAGCGCCTGGGTGGTCATCGGCATCGGGGGCGCATTTGGCCTTTCGGCACCGGCCTATACCGCCGTCGTCGAGCGCGAAGGGGAAAACGGCAAACGCGTCATCGCCATTCTTATGCTGTTCACCGGGCTTTCGAGCGCCATCTTCTGGCCGATCCTCAGCCTGCTCAACGAGACGCTCGGCTGGCGCCTGACCTTTCTCGTCTGCGCGGCGCTGCAATTCTTCGTCTGCCTGCCGCTGCATCTTTTCGCCTTGCCGAAACCGATCGTCACGCAGATCGCAGGCGGCGCGGCAGACATTGCCCCGGTGCCGCTCACCGCGGCGGCGCGGCGCAAAGCCTTCCTGCTGATTGCCGCGGCGACGACGATCTCGACCTTTATCACCTTCGGTATTTCGCCATCGCTGCTCGAAATCTTCCGCCAGTCCGGCGCCTCGCCAGCCTTTGCATTGCAGCTTGGCTCGGCGCGCGGCGTGCTCGGCATCTCGGCACGTTTCCTCGACATGCTGCTCGGCCGCCGCGGCAACTCCATGCTCAGCGCGGCCATGGGCATCGGCCTGATGATGATCAGTTTCCTGATCATGCTGGTCGCCAGTCAATCCGCACCGCTGCTTGTCACCTTCATCCTGCTTTACGGTTTCGGCGCCGGCGTCATGACCGTCGCCCGCGCGCTTCTGCCGCTGGCGCTGTTTTCGCCTGCCGAATACGGCCTGCAATCGGCCCGGCTGTCGCTGCCGCAAAACCTCGCCAACGCCATCGCCCCGGTCCTCTTCACCGCCATTCTCGACCGCGCCGGCACCGGGCCGGCGCTCGTCGCCTGCGCCGCTTTTGCGGCTTTGGCACTGGCCTTCGTGCTGATGCTGATGGCGCTGGTGCGCGGCGCCCACGCGTCACAGCCGAGCCCCGTCGCATCGTGAGAGCCCGGCCCGTCACGTCAGCCATTCTTAATATGTCTTGATTATCATCGACATTGGGACGAGAGCGGCTTTCCGTCCAGGCATCGCGGCTGTTGCCGCCAACTCACAACCAACGCGCAACCGCTTTTGGCGAATCTCTTGAATCGCTTGCCACCGCTTTTTCGAAAGTTGAGTCCGGCGGCTCAGAAGTTGAGTCAGCTTGGCATGGCCGCCGAATGTTTGCGAATTCAAAGCGGCCGCGTCACCGCCGTGCGGCTGTCGTAATCGGCGGCGATGCGCTTTTCCCGGAGCGGCCGGACACGCTCGATCGACAGCTGATAATCGGGATGGGCCTTGTAGGCGGCAAGGGCCGCCTCGTCGTCGAATTCGCCGTAGACCACGAGATCGATCTCGGTGCCCAGTTGATCGGTCTTCACATTGGTGCCGATTTCCAAGAGCCTCGCATAAGGAATGCCGGTGAGGATCGAAAGCCCGGCCCTCACCTCTTGCAGATGTTCCTCCTGCACGGTGAAGAAGACGATATGGCGGATCACGCGGAATCTCCTGTCGGATTTTATCTAGATGCCAGAGCGACCTTGGCGCGTCCTATCGGAGATGCGGCGCTCCAGCGGTCAGCCGGGCGATAACACGCAAGACCCATAGCTTCAACCGCACGAGCATGCCATGCGCCGTGACGGGACGTAACGCCGCATCGAAGACCACGGCATAGGCTGCGAGCTTTTCCGCCCGGTCGGTGCCGTTGACGATGCGGCGCGCATTCACCCAGTCCTCGTTCGTCTCGCTCAGGTGATCGGCAAGTTTGTGGCCAGTAAAACTTCCCTGCAGCATACCTTCGATCAGGATCGTCACCGCCGTATCCATCTCCATGGCCCGGTCGGGAGCGGCGACAAGGTCGATGCCGGTCAGCACGCTCATCGCCTCGTAGTTCCGCTTGTGGGTGAGTTGCACCAGGCCGCGCCCGAGCCAGCAGCAGCCATCCTCGTCCGGCCGCCAGTAGGGCGTTTTCACCCAGGAAAGCCGGCCGGCGGCAAAGGCTGTCTCGAGGATCTCGACCGCGCGGGTATCGCTTTCCGCCAGCGTCTCGCGAACCGGCTGCATCGTATAGGCGGTTTCGTGGTAGGCGGTTGCGAGGATGTAGGCGAGCCATCGCCGGTCGGCATGGGCAAAGCGCTTTTCCCAAGCGTCGAGGATCGCCGTGATGCCCACTACCTGAGGATGCGTCATCTCTCCCTTGAAGAGTTCTTGCCGCACCGCATCGAAAAAGAAACTTCGGTCCATGTGGACAACCATTCCCTCGCTTCCCAAAAACATCAAGGTTAAAACCGTCTTAATCGATTAAAATCTATTTAATCGTTTAAAGCGTTTAAGCTACTGATTTACACGCCTTTTGTCTTGTGTAATTCATCTTCCTGCCCTGAAGCCTTGACCCCGAAAAGAGGAGACTTCCGATGCAGGCGCCCGCCACTACGCAGCCCACCATTCCCCAGCATGTCGTCGACCAGATGGAAAACGAATGGCGCCAGATTCGCCCTGAACGGGAAAATCCGCGCCCGGCCCAGCAGCCTCAACAACAACGCTGATTATACGCAAAGCGGCACCGATGTAAGATCGAGCGCCGCCCAGCGCCCGATCGATGCCCCGGCCAGTCGATGTGGCCGGGTGAATTCCTTGCAGTGGCAATAAACCCTCCAGCGACTTGACCACCCTCTCATTGCATCACGGCATCGAGCCGTTTTGCCAGGGTCTGCAGCGATCGGGTGAAGACCGCTGTGTCATCAAGCGCCCGTGACAGCACCAGTGCGCCTTGAATGCCGGCAACGGCCTCCTCGGCAAGCGCCTGCGCCTCTTCCTCCGCACAGCCTGCCCGGATCAACGCCGAACGCAAGGCGGCGACCCAGCGGATGAAATAGTCGGCGACTGCCGCCGAAAATCGTTCCCGGGTCTCGTCAAGGGCGAAGGCACCGACGAGGCAGATGCGGCGGCCGGAGCGAAAATACGCGTTCACATCCGCCAACATTGCCACGATCGCCTCGCGGGTGTCGCCGTGTCTCAGCGGCCGGTAGATCGCTTGCTCGAACCAGGAATCGACATCGGCGAGCACGGCGCCCGCCATCTCCTCCTTGCCGCCGGGAAAGAAGTGATAGAGGCTGCCCTTGCCGATGCCGGTGCGTTCGGTGATGCGGCTGAGCGACGTACCCTGATAGCCGAGTTCGCGGAAGATTTCCGCCAGCAGCGGCACGATGTCGGCGCGTTCGTAGACGGTTTTCACCGGCGGGCCTTCCTTGCAGTGTTCAGAGGCCGAGTTCGCTCAGGCCGGGATGGTCGTCCGGCCGCCGGCCGAGCGGCCAGTGATACTTACGCTCCGATTCCCGGATCGGCAGGTCGTTGATGCAGGCGAAGCGGCGCTGCATCAGGCCGGCGGCGTCGAATTCCCAGTTCTCGTTGCCATAGGAACGGAACCAGTTGCCGCTGTCATCGTGCCATTCATAGGCGAAGCGCACGGCGATGCGATCATCGGTGAAGGCCCAGATCTCCTTGATCAGCCGATAGTCCAGTTCCTTCGCCCATTTGCGGGTGAGAAAGGCGACGATCTCGGCGCGGCCGTTGACGAATTCGGCGCGGTTCCGCCAGCGGCTGTCCGGCGTATAGACGAGCGACACGCGCTCGGGATCACGGCTGTTCCAGCCGTCCTCGGCAAGGCGGACTTTGCGGATCGCGGTCTCAAGGGTGAAGGGTGGGACGAGGCTGGACATGGGCGCTCCTGTACTGAACGGTTTTGTTTGTACCGATTGGTACAACGATTGGCAAGATGCGGGCGCAGCGTTTCGCTCTAGCGGTCGTTCAGCCAGACGGCTGCCTCACCCGCGGGAACGGCGCTGCAGCTCAGCGCTCTCCTGCCTCCATCGCAGTGGCAGAGCATCCGGGCGAAGCACGATCTGTTCGGGCGTGAAACGCCACAGCCGTTCCGCCCCTTGAAAGCCTGTAATTTCGGGCGAATCCAGCAGCACCTCGGTCCTCCCCGTCATCTGCAGCATATCGCCGGTTTCGAAATCGACGAAGACCAGCCCGGCCTTCGGGTTGACGAGGAAATTGCCCAGCGTGTTGAAGAACCGGTTGCCGGAAAAATCGGGAATGGTCAGCCCGCCCTCGGCGCTGACCCGCACGAAACCGGCATAACCGCCGCGATGGGAGACGTCCACCTGCCGCTCGCCATCCTCGCGATCGACATAGGAGGCGACGAAGAAGGTATCGGCGCTCTCGATCATTCGCCGCGTGCGATCATCGAGGTGACCGGAATGCAGCGGCGTCATCGCTGTCGGCACATCGGGGTCGCGGACAAATTCTGAAGAGCGGGGCTGGATATATTGGGGGCAATTGCCGAAACTCTGGCCGACGCGCACACGGAAAGCGCCGGTATACGTCCTGCCGATCAGGCCGTTCAGCCGGTTGCGCCGCCGGGTCTCGAGTTGGATGCCGAGCATTGCGATCGCGTCGCCATCTTCCATGCCTGAATCCGCAGGATCGGCCGGGTCGCGCGGCAGACGGACGTCAAGAACCTCCGGCTCCGGTGAGGACATGAAACCCGGCCGCCCGGCCCGCACCGTCGCCCAGACATCGCCTTTGGCATCGACGGCGCCGAGCACTAGGAACGGCAGCATCGGAAAGAAAGCCCGATGCTGCTCCGGCATGGCCTTGCGGACGAAATTCCGTCCCGGCCCGTCCATGCGCTCGACGACGCCGACGCTGCGCTGCATGGCGAGTTCACCCTCATGCCAAGGCGAACTCACATCCTGTCTCGTCTGCTCAAGCATCACGAACCTCCTTACGGGCAACTTTGAGAAACCGGGACGGCGATCCCGCCCCGACGGGTTTTATGCGGCGAGGCCGATCTTCGTCTTGCGAAAGCCGACGAAACCCGGCAGCGCCTCGATGCGCGCAAGCCAGGCACGCACACCTGGATAGGCCGAGATATCGACATTGCCCTCCGGGGCGTTGGCGATGTAGCTGTAGAGCGCGATGTCGGCGATCACCGGTCTGTCACCGAGCAGGAAATTGCGGCCGGAGAGCTCCGCCTCGATCAGCGTGAGAATGCGATGCGCCCGGGCGATCACCTCGTCGGTGCGGAAATCGGCGCCGAAGACGGTGACCAGGCGGGCAGCACATGGTCCGTAGGCGATTTCGCCGGCTGCAACCGAGAGCCATTTCTGTATACGCGCCGCGGCCAATGCCTCTTCCGGCAGCCAGTTGGTGCGGCCATATTTGCGCGCGAGATAGACGAGGATGGCGGATGAATCGGCAATGACCGTGCCGTCATCGTCGAGAACAGGCACTTGACCGAAGGGATTGAGCTTCAGAAATTCCGGCGCCTTGTGGGCGCCTGCCGCCAAGTCGACCTCGACCAAATCATAGGGCACGCCAAGCAGCGACAGGAACAGGTGAGCCCGGTGCGAATGGCCGGAAAGCGGGTGATGATAGAGTTTCATGATGGTTTCCTTCGTTATTCCCGATTGGCGGGGATTGACGATGGCCGCTTCGAACCATCTGCGGGGCAATTTATTGCCTTCCACTTCAATGCAGTAGAATGCTAAACTGGAAGGCATATTATCAATTTATGGAAGGATAGGATGGATCGCCTGGACGCCATGACCGTGCTTTTGGCCGTTGTCGAACAGGGCAGCCTGTCGGCCGCCGCACGGCATCTGCGCTCGCCACTCGCAACCGTCAGCCGCAAGGTTTCGGAACTGGAAACACATCTCGGCAGCCGGCTGCTGCAAAGGACCAACCGGAAGGTGGCGCTGACGGAGGCCGGCCGCTCCTATGTCGAGGCGGCGCGGGAAATTCTCGATCGGGTGGAAGAGGCGGAACGGGCGGCGGCCGGCGAATACAGCGCGCCGAAGGGCGAGTTGACGATGACCGCACCAATCGTCTTCGGACGGTTGCATGTCTTGCCTGTGGTGGTGGACTTCTTGAAGGCCTATCCCGATATCAATCTGCGCCTGATGCTTGGCGACCGGCTGTCGAACCTCGTCGAGGATCATATCGATGTGGCGCTCCGGATCGGCAACCTGCCGGACAGCAACCTGATCGCCATCAGGCTGGGCTCGATCCGCCGGACGGTCTATGCCAGTCCGGATTACCTGACGCGGCACGCGACACCGCGGCATCCGGGCGATCTCTCCACCCATGACTGCGTCACCTTCGAGGGCATGGCCTCGAAAGTGAGCTGGACTTTCGCCGAGGGCAAACGCGATCTCCCCGTGTCGATCCGTTCACGTCTTGCCGTCAACACCGCCGAGGCCGCGGTCGATGCGGCGGTCGCCGGCCTCGGCATCACCCGGGTGCTCTCCTACCAGGCCGCACGCGCCGAGGCGGCAGGCCTGCTGGTGCCGCTGCTTGCCGATTTCGAAGCGCCGCCGGCGCCGGTGCATCTCGTCTACCCCACACAGGGATTGGTGCCGCTGAAATTGCGGGCCCTGCTCGATTTCGCCACGCCGCGCCTGCGCGCGACGCTCAACAAGTCTCAAGCCAGCCTACCCTCTTCTGCCTTGTAGAAATACTGGCTGGCGACCAGCCAGCCCTTCAGCGGCCGCAGTGGTGGAATGCAGGTGGCGAGCATGAATGGGCCGGTGATCAGAAGATGCACCCAGATCGGCGCCGTAAACGCCACCTCCAGCCAGACGCCGAGCAACACGCTCGGGATGCAGGCAAAGCAGATGACGAAGAAAGCCGGGCCGTCAGCCGGATCGGCGAAGGAATAATCGAGGCCGCAAGCCTCGCATGCCGGCTGCAACGTTAGGAAGCCCTTGAACATATGGCCTTGGCCACAGCGTGGGCAACGCCCCCTGATACCGGTCTGCAGCGGAGGAAGCGGGGGAAATTCGGTCTCCATGATGATCTCGCCTTGTTCTGCGCGGGCATTCAAACCTATCAATGCCCAGCAATGTATGCATACAATATAGATACATTGCCTACACATTACCAGTCAACTCGTCAGAATGCCGCACACTTCCCTTGGCCCGGCGGCGGCTGACCGCAGATTTTCCACGCACCATCGCGACCCGCAGGCCCGACGCCTCAACCGATAGCGGGAAACCCAGCGGCGCAGTTCGTCGAGACGGATAGTCTCGCGGCGATCGGCCCGAGCGCTTCAAATCGGATGCGCATGACGGGTTCAGCGGCGATGCTAGCCTCAGAAGAACGAGGCGGCCATCTCAGGCGGGCCTTCCAGCGCATGGGCCATGAATTCCAGCGCGCCCTGCAGCTTCTCCCGGGTAATCGGTCCACCGAGACAGATCCGCACGGCCTCCGGTGCAGCGCCCTCGGCCGTGAAGGCGTCGCTTGCGACGACGCCGATGCCGGAGGATCGCATGTGGCTGCCGAAGGTGGAGCGGGTCCAGCCATTGAAGAGCGGCAGCCAGATATTGAAACTGATCGGATCCGCACGGTAGCTGCCGGCCGGCAGGATGGCGGCGACCATCTGCTGACGGGCGGCGGCTTCCATGCGGATGAAGCGCAGGATCGCATCGGCGGTGCCGTCCTCGATCCAGCGGGTGGCGAGCGCCACGGTCAGCGGCGAGGCCATGACATTGTTGGCGCGCATGGCGCTGACGAAGGGCCAGACGGCCTTGCTGTCCGGCGCCACGACATAGGCAAGACGCAGCCCCGCGCCGATGCATTTCGCCAGCCCGCCGATATGCCAGGTGAGATCGGGCGCCGTTGCCGCAAGCGGCGGCGGACCTTCCAGCGGAATGAAGCCGTAGGCATCGTCCTCGACGATCGGAACGTGATATTTGCGGGCAACGGCTGCGATTTCCTCGCGGCGTTTGGCCGGGATGGTCAGCGTCGTCGGATTCTGCAGCGTCGGATTGAGATAGAGCGCCTTCGGCTTCAATCTCTCGCAGGCTGTGGTAAAAGCGTCCGGCAGAATACCGTCCTCGTCCATTGGCAGACCGGTCAGATTGAGCCGCAACTGGGCGGCGATCGAGCGAATGCCGGGATAGGTGATGCTTTCCGAAAGTACGGTCTCACCCGGTTTTGCCAGCAGGCCGAAAATCGCCAACAGAGCCGGATGTGCGCCCGGCGTCACGAAGATCCGCTCCTGCGAGGGCTTTAGACCGCGACGGTCGAGCCAGGCGGCGGCAGCCTCCTTGTCCATGCCGGAGCCGCCGAAACCCTGATAGCGCAGAAGCGGAATGAGGTTGGCTGTCACCGCAACCATACCCTCGCGCATGCGGATGATCAGTTCCGGGTCATCCGGTTCCGGCGGCATGTTCATCGAAAAATCGACGACGGCGACGCGGCGCGGATCGGGCGCAGCGCCCGGCGCGAAACCCTGGCGCTGCTTGTCCACACCGCCGGTGACGAAGGTGCCGCGGCCGACATGCGAATCGACAAGCCCGCGCTTCTGCGCCTCGACATAACCTCGCGCCACCGTGGTGAAATCGACATTCAGCCGCTTGGCGAGTTCGCGCTGCGGCGGCAGCCGGTCCCCGAGCACCAGAGCGCCGCTGCGCAGATCCATTTCGATCACATCGGCGATCGCCATATAACGGGGGCTGCTGCTGCGGCTGAGATCGGGATGCCAGTTCTTCATGTCGTAATCCGCGTCAGTCTGATTGCTGATGGGATTGACTGTATATTGTTGCGTGGCGCCGCTGTCCACTGCGCCATGGAGTTGGTTTCGCAAATTCCCTCCCCTGCAGTCTTGCCGCCGCCCAACCATCTTCTTACTTATTCAAGGTGGAATGCGCCGGATTTCAGTCCTTCGTACCGGCGGCCCAGCGGGATGAAAGCATGAATATCGATCCGATTTTGCGGTCAGTCGTGGCCGTCCGTTCCTCCATTCCGGAAGATGCCTTTACGGCGGAAACGCTGGGAACCGTCCGGGAAGGCAGCGGCGTGGTCATTCGCGACAATGGGCTGGTGCTGACCATCGGCTATCTCATCACCGAGGCCGAAGAGGTGTGGCTGACCACCCATGACGGGCGTGTCGTTCCCGCCCATGCCCTCGCCTATGATCAGGAAAGCGGCTTCGGCCTGGTGCAGGCGCTTGGGGTGCTTGATGCGCCGGCGGTGGATCTCGGCGACGCGGCAAGCGCCAAGGCCGGCGACCCCGTCGTGCTTGCCGATGGCATCGGAGAATTCGTCGAGGCAAACATCGTCGCCCGGCAGGAATTCGCCGGCTACTGGGAATATCTGCTCGATGAGGCGATTTTCACGGCGCCGGCTCACCCCTCATGGGGCGGTGCGGCGCTGATCGGTTCGGACGGGAAGCTTCTCGGCATCGGTTCGCTTCGCCTGCAAATGAGCCAGGGCGACGAAGTCGCCGATATCAACATGGTCGTGCCGATCGATCTGCTCACGCCAATCCTCGACGATCTGTTGAATCGCGGCCAGGTCAACAAGCCGCCGCGGCCCTGGCTCGGTGCATTCTCCGCCGAGAGCAATGGCGGCGTGGTGGTAATGAGCGTGGCCGAAGGCGGGCCGGCAGCCCAGGCGGGCCTGCGGCAGGGCGATATCATCTCGGAGATCCGCGACGAAGAGGTCGACGGCCTGGCCGATTTCTACCGCAAGGTCTGGAACAGTGGCCCGGCCGGCGCCGAGATTCCGATGCGGATCCTCAGGAATGGCCGTGAAGCCTGGCTGCGCATCAAATCCGCCGACCGCAACAGCTTTTTGAAAAAACCGCAATTGCAGTAAGGCCGCGCCGCCCTTCGCGACCTCTGTCTGCAGGCAATTCTATCGGCGGAGATCCCCGGCGACCCAGCCGATCACCGCCTTCACCCGTCGCGGCACGAACTGCCGAGACGGGTGAACGGCATGGATGGGCAGGCTGTACTTTTCCCAATCGCCGAGCACCTCGGTCAGCCGTCCCGCGGCAATGTCTTCCTCCACCAGAACCTCAGGCGCATAGACGATGCCGGCACCTTCCACCGCGGCAACCCGCATGGCTTCGCCATTGTCGATACCGATATTGCTGTTGATCTTTGCCGCCACCACCCGTCCATCCCGATCTTCGAAATGCCATTGATCCCGCGGGACGAGGTTGAGGCTGAGGATGCAGCGATGCCGTTCCAACTGCTCGGGATGAGCCGGCACGCCGTTCTTGTCGAGATAAGCGGGAGAGGCGCAGCAGACGAAGCGATAAGTGCCGATCCTTCTTGCGATCAAGGAAGACGGGCGCAACTGCGCCACCCGAATGGCAAGGTCATAACCTTCCGAAATCATATCGACGTTACGGTCGGTAAGATTGAGCTCCAGGCTGACAGCGGGATGTCGATTGGCGAAGCGAGCGATGGACGATGCCAGCCGCTTTACCCCCAGAGTGGTCGGGCCGCTGATGCGGAGGTGGCCGGATATCTCGTCGTTCTGCGGCCCGGCGAGATCGTTCAACTGCTCTAGCTCATCGATGACCCGGCTTGCTCTCTCTAGAAACCTGACACCGATCTCGGTGAGCCTCTGGGTTCGGGTGGTGCGCTCGATCAGCTTGACGCCATAGTCCGTCTCCAAAGCCTGAATACGGCGGCCCACCATGGCGGGCGACAGGTTGAGCCTGGCGGCAGCCTTCGCGAAGCTACCTGATGTCGCAGCGGCGACAAAGGTCTGCAGGTTGGTGAGATCGTTCATTCGATACTTTTATGCAATTATATAATCGCATTCAATGCCATTAAAGATGGGATCGCGGTCGGCTATATCCGAGACATTCAATCTCACCAAGGAGACGACCACATGAAAACCGCCATCATCGGAACTGGAAACATGGGTGCCGGCCTGGCCCGTCGGCTGGCCGGCAAGCGCGATCTCATCCTCGCATCGCGCAACGAGGCCGCGGCAAAGTCGCTGGCAGCGGAGATCGGTGCTTCGAGCGCGCCGATCGCGAGCGCCGTGGCGCAAGCCGACATTGTGGTGCTGGCGCTGCCTTATGCTTCGGCACTCGAGTTTGCCGGCGCTGCGGCGCTGGAAGGCAAGATTGTCATCGACATTACCAACCCGCTCAAACCGGATTTCTCCGGCCTGCTGTTTGGCCATGATACGTCGGCCGCCGAAGAGATCCAGCGCCAGGCCGCAGGCGCCAAGGTCGTGAAGGCCTTCAACACGATCTTTGCCGAGCTTTTTGCTGCCTCTCCCGATCAGACCGTCACTCTTCCGGTCTTCCTGGCCGGCGACGAAGACGCCGTCGAAACCGCCGCGGCGTTGGTCAAGGACGCCGGCTTCGCTGTCGAGAAGACCGGATCGCTGGACGCCGCTCGCCTGCTCGAGCCCTTGGGCATGCTCAACATCCGCCTCGGTTACGGCTTGGGCCGCGGTACCGGCATTGCTCCGAAATGGGCTGCCGTGAAAGCCTGATGTGAGGACTGGCCGCGCGCGTGCGGGGCCAGTCATTCGGGCTGCTGGGCCGGAAGGGTTTGCTGGCAATGGTCACGCCGACCGCTCCCGACAGCGGGTTCGTTGACTTCGGAGAGCGGTTGAAAGATGGTGATGCCGCATCACCCCGAATCCGGATCGGCGTGTTATAGGAGTTTGCGGTCCATGTTCGATCATATCTCCCTCGGCGTCAAAGACCTCGAAAGAGCCCGGCGCTTCTACGATGCAGCGCTGGCGCCGCTCGGATATGAGCGCCTGGCCAATGCCGACACGATGATCGGTTACGGCCCGGAAAGGGTCGGGTTGTGGATCATGCAAGTCGAGCATCCGGTTGTTGCCGATCTCAGATCCGGACTGCATTTCTGCTTCGTCGCCCCCAACGAAGCCGCGGTCGATGCCTTTCATGCAGCCGCCGTTGCATCCGGCGGCACGGATAATGGCGAACCGGGCATCCGGCCGGATTACGGGCAGTTCTATTACGCCGCCTTCATCATCGACCCGGACGGCTACCGCCTCGAAGCCTATTTCCACAAGGGTGAGCTCTAACCGGCTCTATCTTTAAGCAATTCCGGACGGAACGCGGCGACATGTATCACGCCGCCGCTCTCGATATTGCGACGCGGCAGCCGGAGGCTTCGAGCGCCTCGCCGGCGACGTCGAGGAACAGGCGGCGGAACCAGCGCGCCCGGCCATCGGCCTGGTCGACCCGGCGATAGAGCATGGTCACCGGATCGGCCGGCAGCGAAATCGGCGGCGTTGAGATGGTCAGCCCATGCAATTGCGCCGTGCAGCGGCCGATCGATTCCGGCACGGTGGCGATGGCGGGCATCGCCCGCAGCGCCGTCGGCAGGGCGGAAAAGCGCGGCACCGTCGCCACCACCCGCCTGACATGGCCGGTGCGGCTCAGTGCGGTGTCGATGCTGGTCGAGGCATTGCCCTCGAACGAGACTGTGACGTGCGCGACATTGGCGAAATCCTCAAGACTCAATGGCGCTTTCAGTTTGAGCTGAACCTCGTCGTAAATGCACATCGAAGCTTGGTTGAACAGCGGCGCGCGGATGTGCCAGGAGGCCGGCTCGTCATGCATGGAAACGCTGAAATCGAAGACGCCCTCGTCCAGCCGGCGAGCGGCATCGCGCTTTTCCGAAGCGATGCCGATCAGCCGGGCGCCAGGTGAGAGCTGCAGCAGGCGTGCGGCAAGCGGGCCGAAGAAGGCCGATTCGAGATTGTCGCACATGCCGATGCGAAACTCGCCCTGCCAGCTTGCCGGATCGAATTCGGCCTGCGGGCGGATGGCGCGCTCGATACCCGACAGCGCATCCTCGATCGCCGGCGCAATGGAAAGCGCGCGCGGCGTCGGCTGCAGGCCGCGGCCGACGCGCACGAACAATTCGTCGTCCAGCGCCTCGCGCAGCCGCCGCAAAGCAGCCGAGAGGCCGGGCTGGCCAAGCAGCAGCCGCTCGGCGGCGCGGCTGACATTGCGCTCCTGCATCAGCACCGAAAAAGCCAGCAGCAGGTTCAGGTCGATTTTGCGAAGCGTGGCATCATTCATCATTGTGAGTAATACCTGGCATAGCTACTATCAATTTGCAATAGGAATGGAAGCTGTACATTTTCTCGTTCCCTGCCGCCCGGCGGCAGCAAAGAAGGAACGATTTCGATGACATTTTCCAAATCGAAAAGCGGAGCGGGGCTGGCATTGCTGCTGCTCTGCACCGCCAACTTTCTCGACGCTATGGACGTCTCCACGATCGGCGTCGCGCTGCCCGCCATCCAGGCCGAGCTCGGCATGGAGGCGACATCGCTGCAATGGGCCGTCAGCGCCTATGTGCTCGGCTATGGCGGCTTTCTCCTGCTCGGCGGCCGGGTCGCCGACGTCTTCGGCCATCGCCGCGTCTTCCTCTGGTCGCTGGCAATCTTTGCCGCCGCCAGTATCGCCGGCGGCTTCGTCGACAGCGGCCCGACGCTAATCGCCGCCCGGTTGATCAAGGGCATTGCCGCCGCCTTCACCGCGCCTGCGGCCCTTGCGCTGCTGCTCTCCGTCTTCGGCGAAGGAACGGCGCGCGCAAAAGCGCTCGGCGTCTTTGCCTCCACTGGCGCCACCGGATTCGTGCTCGGCATGGTGCTCGGCGGCGCGGCGACGATCTTCAGCTGGCGGGCGACGCTGGTCATGGGCGCGCCCGTTGCCATCATGACGCTCTTTCTTGCGCCGCTGGCGCTGCCGGCCGACCCGAAAAGGACGGGACCGCGGCCCGCTTTCGACTGGGCCGGCGCGCTGACGATCACGCCCGGGCTGCTGCTCTTCGTCTTCGGCATCACCAATGCTGCGGCCGCCGGCTGGCAGGCTTTTGCCACCTGGGGCTCGCTGATCGCTTCGCTGGCGCTGATCCTGCTCTTCCTCGCGGTCGAAGCGCGCCACGCCGATCCGATGGTGCCGCTTGGCATGTTCCGCCGGGCGAAACTCCGGCACGCCAATGCGATTGCCGCCCTCTTCCAAGGCGCCTATGTCGGCTTTCAGTTCCTGGCGACACTCTATTATCAGAACGTCATCGGCTGGTCGGCCTTCACCACAGGCTTCTGCTTTGCGCTTGGCGGCGTCTTCGTCATGTTCCTGGCGCCCCGTTTTGCGAGCCTCGCGCAAAATCGCGGCGCCACCGGACTGATGGCGATAGGTGTCGGTCTGCAAGCCTTCAGCTACATCTTCTGGGTGACCGCCCTCGGACATGTCGACCCGATCCTGCTCGTGCTGTGCTCGCAGATCCCGCTCGGCCTCGGTTACGCCCTGACCTACCCCTCGGTGCAGGTCGCGGCCCTGTCCGACGTCGAGGATGACAAGTCGGGGCTCGCCTCCGGACTGCTCTTCGCCTCCTTCCAGATCGGCGGCGGCATCGTGCTTGCAGCCGCCTCGGCCGTGTTCGGCGCCGCACCGCATTTCGGCTGGGATCCTTATGTCGCCGGCATCGCCTTCGTGGCACTGCTTGCGGTCGCGATCACCCTGCTTGCCGCCGCCGGTCCGCGGACATCGGCCGCCCGGCCGTCGGCCTATCAGGCGGCGGAATGACCGCCGCGCCCGCACCTTGAGGGGTGCGGGCTCTTCATAAGAAAAAGCGCATATTAGCAACAAGAAACTTATTGCCTTGCCTCGGCGAAAGGTGCATGGTCTCGCCGTCGGCAGCCATGGTACGGGCGCTGCCGACTGGGGGTTTTGGCCCCTCGCCCCGACGAAAGGAGGACCGATGTCTTCCCCTTCCGCAAAGCCGCATCTGACCTCGTCCGATCTCGACATGCTTCAGGGCGTGCTCGACGAGGCCGGCTACGACGCCAGAATCCCGACCGACGACGAATGCGTCTTCAACGTGGCGGCGGTGCTGCTGATCAAGCTGTTCCAGGAGGGCGTCACCTCGCCGGCCATGCTCTCAAAGGCTCTCGAATATCATTTCGGCAAGCCGAAGGCGCCGCCGAAACCGGTAACTCCCATCTGTAATCGATATGCGATACAGGGATTGCCGCGCGAAAGACGCGCCGCCGGCTGATATTAGGTATGTTCCGGAGAGCGAATTTTCCAGCCAGTCTGTCAAAGGACAGACGGGCTGCTGAAATATGGCTTTCTTGCGGCAACGCCTTAATAGCGTCTCATTTTCATGTTACACGACGAGCATTGACGATTGACCGAAATATGCGGTGGCGGGTTTCCGCTACGGCCGTTTTCCGGAGAAAGCCCCGGCATCGGGTTCAGCCAACGATTTCATTCCATTCCTGCGGTCCGCCGCTGCCGGGTTGCCTGCGTGACGATCCCGCGAACTTCGGTCGCGAACGACAAGCGAGGGCGATTGAGGCGCAGCCCGCAGCTTTCAATTGCAATGAGAGAGGAGATTTCATCCATGGCAAAAGGGCAAATGAGAAGCAATCGCGAGGTCCGCAAGCCGAAGAAGGACAAGCAGGCGGCGAAGACGGACAACACATTCTCCAACCAGATGAAGACGGCCGCCAATAGTGCGCCGCATGGCAGCGCCCCGAAGAAGTAGCGCCTCCATCTGCCCGGCGGGACGGCTTGCGCCCCGCCGGCCGGCAGGGACCACGCAATTCCTCAAAACGGAATCGATTTTCCGGAATCGATCATGGGCAGCCTCCAAGCGATGGAGCGTCTTGGCGCATGCCGGACGTGCGGCGCTGCGGCGCGGCACGATCACCCATTGACATGCTTTCAGAAAAACGGGAAGTGCTGCGACCATGACCTCTCTTCAAAGAATGTACCAGTTGGATAACCCGCCCTTCCTCGTTCGCTCGGCCCTCGGCCTTTCAAGCACCGCTGCTTTTCACGGCGTCATTCTGTGATCGAATCTGCGCGCCGCAACGAGAGCGAGGAAATGCAGATTGCCGTTTTGGACCGGCCCGATGAAAACTCGGCGCGATCCGATGCTCACACCGGCGCTTTCGCTGAAAAACGCTGGCTGAAAATCCTTGCCGGATATCGCCAGCCACGGGCCGGGCGCAGCGCTTTCGAGCTTGCCGTCACGGTCGTCCCTTTCGCGCTGTTCTGGGCTGCCGCATGGGCCGCGGTTCATTACAGTTTCTGGCCAGGCCTGATCCTCGTCATTCCCGCCGCCGCCTTCCTGCTCCGGCTGTTCATGATCCAGCATGATTGCGGCCACGGCTCGTTTTTCGCCCGTCGCCGCCTCGACGATTGGATTGGGCGGATCATCGGCATCCTGACGCTGACGCCTTACGACTATTGGCGCCGGGCGCATGCGGAACACCATGCCTCGGCCGGAAACCTGGACGAACGCGGCGTCGGCGATATCGAGACGCTGACGATCGCCGAATATAATGCGCTGTCGCGCTGGGGCCGGCTCGGCTACCGGCTCTACCGGCACCCGGCAGTGATGTTCGGGATCGGGCCGGCATGGCTGTTCATCATCAAGCAGCGCCTGCCTTTCGGCATGATGCGCTCCGGCGCCCTGCCCTGGGTCTCGACGATGGCGACCAACCTGGCCATCGCGCTCGCCGCCGCATTGCTGATCTGGGCGGTCGGGATCGTCCCCTTCCTGCTGGTGCATCTGCCGATCGTGCTGCTGGCCGGCGCCGCCGGCGTCTGGCTGTTCTATGTCCAGCACCAGTTCGAGGAAACGCATTGGTCGAAAAAGCCGGACTGGCAGTTCCAGCATGCGGCCCTGCACGGCGCCTCGCATTACGACCTGCCGCCGGTGCTGCGCTGGATCACCGGCAATATCGGCATCCACCATGTGCATCATCTGTCCAGCCGGGTCCCCTACTACCGGCTGCCCGAAGTGCTGCGGGACCATCCGGAACTTGCCGACCTCGGCCGCATCACGCTCATGGAAAGCCTGCGCTGCGTCAAGCTGGTGCTGTGGGACGAACAGACGAAGCGGCTGGTCTCGTTTCGCGACGCCGCACGGCTCGCAGCCGTACGATAGCAAGCGGCCCTAGCGGTAGCCGGTCACATCCGCAGGTTTGCCCGGCTCCTGCACTTCGGCCATATAGCGCCAGCAATCCGGCCGCGAACCATCGATATCGTCGAAGCCATAGATCTTGGCCACACCGCCGCTCGACAGTGACTGACTGTTCCAGCGGGCGCGGTCGGGATCGGCTGATATCGCAGCGACGGCGCGGCCGACGAAGCGCGGGGTTTCGGAAATGGCGAAATGCGGCTGCACCTTGGTCGCCTCGCGCCAATTCTCCTCGCGGACGCCATAAGCATCCAACATCATTTCGGAGCGCAGCCAGCCGGGGGTGATCGAAACGGCGGTGGCGCCGTGTTTTGCCAGATCCTGCGCATGCGCCCAGGCCATGCGGGTGACGCCTGTCTTGACGAGATCGTAGAAGGGCGACAGCCGGTAGTGCGTGGCATTGTAGTCGGCCGTTCCGTCGGTCACCTCGACGAGCAGGCCGCCCGGCCGCTCGATCATCAGCGCCAGGGCGTAATGGGCGGTGATCAAATGGGTTTCGATGCCGAGCTTCAGCATGCGCAAGCCCTTATCCAGCGAGTGTTCCCAGACGGGCTTGTCCCATTCGAACAGCTTTTCGCAGCCCCAGATGTCGTTGACGAGGATATCGAGCCGGCCGGCCTCGCGGCGAATGCGGGCAACCAGCGCCTCGACCTCCGGCGCGACGAGATGATCGACCGGCACGGCGATACCCCTGCCGCCTGCAGCCGTCACCAGCTCGGCCGTCTCCTCGATCGTCTCCGGCCGCATATATTCGGATTGCCGGGCGCGCGTCGTGCGCCCTGTGACATAGACGGTGGCGCCGGCAGCGCCGAGCTCCACCGCGATACCGCGGCCGGCGCCGCGTGTTGCGCCCGCCACCAGAGCCACTTTATCCCGCAAGTCGGCTGTCACTTCTCCATCCTCCACGTTAGAACTGAAAAAGCCCGTTGTATATAAACGAATGTTCGTTCATAAATAAGGCAGATGCAAGAGGAAATTCATGCCGCGTCGCCGCACACTGTCTGATGAGCAGCTCCTGGCCATGGTGCTGGCGCTGGTCCATGCCGAGGGGCCGGATGCGGCAACCTTTGCGGCGGTGGCCAAAGCCAGCGGCCTCTCCGGCTCGACGCTGGTGCAGCGTTTTACCACGAAGGCGGCGATGCTGCGCGCAGCCCTGCTCTATGCCTGGGACCGGCTGGATGCGGAAACGGCGCGGCTTGCCGAGAGCGTGGCGAAAACCCCGGACGGCGCCGTCGCGCTGCTCGTCGGCCTGTCGCAGGATTACGGCGACAATGCCGCTGCCTATGGCGAGGGCTTGCTGGTGCTTCGCGAGGATTTCCGTGATCCGGTGCTGAGGGCTCGCGGTGCCGCCTGGGGAACGGCGCTGACGGCGGCGATCGCCAGATGTTTCGCATCGGCAAGCGCGCCGGAGACGATCGCCCGGCTGATGCTGTCGCAATGGCAGGGCTCGCTCACCTGGTGGGGATTTGGCGCAGACGGACCGGTGGATGCCTACATTGAGGCGGAACTGCGGCGCTTTCTCGCCGCTATGACATCCTGATCCTGCCCGGACATTTCGCCTAAATTAATAGGCAGCGACCAACATCGCCTTGATAAAATGAAGCAAAGCGACGGTCACGCCGATGGTTGCCGATGTGAGCAGCAATCCGATCAGGGTGACGAGGCCGTCCCGCTCCATCAGGGCGACGGCCAGGACCACCAACGAGAACACCGGCAGAATATTGCCGAACGGGATTGGCAGCGCGATCACGACCGCGAGCAGGAAGACAGGAATGCCCAGCAGCGCCTGCACCTTCGGGCCTGTGAACAACTCCAGCCGGCCAGCGCGCACGACCTTCTCCACCCGGGCGATCACCGGAACCGCATGACCCACGACGAGATCGAGTGCGGCAAACGAAACCTGGCGATCGCGGACGACGGCCGGCAGCCACACCTTCCGGCCGCCCGCGACGATCTGGAGGGAGACGAGCGCCAGCGCGGTGCCGAACACCATCCCGAACGGGCCGGGAATCGGGGTCAGCGCCGGGATTGCCAGGAACAGGATGGTGAAGGCGATGCTGGTTGGGCCCATCGCCTCCAGCGCCTCGCCGATCGAGAGGCCGCCCTTCGCCCGGGCGAGTTCCAGCATCTCCCGAAGCCGCGCGGTGGCCACACCCCGCGTTGCGCCTCTATATAAGTTCTGATCAGACATCATACGGTCCATCCGGGCCGCTGCCGTCACGCAGCTGCGCCGGCCCCATTCAAGACGCCGATGATGGCTGCGCATTGCGGGTCCCTGCCATCGAGAAGCTCGACCGGCGAGCTGTGGCCGATCGCGATACTGACGACCGTGGCCGCCGCCCAACCGTAGTCGCCGGCGGCACGTTTGATGAGCTGCGGCCCCTGGGATGCCAGGCACGCCTGGGATTGGCTGACGATCTCCACGGGAAACCGGGCGCGCTCAACCTGTTGCTGTATCTCAGCCTGCAGCGGATCGACGACGAGCAGGGCAAAAATCCAAGCGATGAAATTCGAGATCATATCTGTTTCATTCCTTTGTTAACGTGTCCGTATGCCGCCCGCTCAGGCGGGCTGCTGCGGACCCCGCGTCTTGAGGAGGCTCCAGACCACGCCGGCAGCGATGATCGCGAAGGTAATGCCAAGCGAGAGCGCGGCCGGGAATTTTTCGAGACCCAGGAGATCGGCGAGGAAGATCTTCGAGCCGATGAAGATCAGCACGATGGCGAGCGCCGGCTTCAGGTAGCGGAAGCGATGGATCATCGCCGCGAGCGCGAAATACAGGGCGCGCAGGCCGAGGATCGCGAAGATATTCGAGGTGTAAACGATAAATGGGTCCGTGGTGATGGCGAAGATCGCGGGAACAGAATCGACGGCGAAGATGACGTCGGCCACTTCGACCATCACGAGCGCCATGAACAGCGGCGTGATAAACCAGGTCATCCTGCCCGTCTTCGGGTTTTCCTTTTTGACGAAGAACCGCTCGCCGTGATGTTCCTCGGTGACGTTGAAGCGGCTGCGCATGAAGCGGACAAGCACGTTCTTCGAGACATCGGGCTCAGCCTCTTTCACGACCATCATCTTGATGCCGGTGACGATCAGGAAGGCGGCGAAAATATAAAGCAGCCAGGCGAATTCGGCGACCAGCGTCGCGCCTACGCCGATCATGATGGCGCGCAGCACGATGACGCCGAGGATGCCCCAGAAGAGCACACGATGCTGATAGAGGCGCGGCACGGCGAAGAAAGAGAAGATCAAGGCGATCACGAAGACATTGTCGAGCGCCAGCGTCTTTTCGACGACGAAGCCAGTCATATAGGCAAGGCCGGCCTCAGAACCGAGGTACCACCATACCCAGCCACCGAAGGTCAGGCCGAGGGCGATATAGAGGGCAGAAAGTTTGATGCTTTCACCGACGCCGATTTCCTTGTTCTGCTTATGAAGAATACCGAGGTCGAACGATAGAATGGCGATGACGAGGACGAAAAAACTCGACCACATCCAGAGCGGCGTTCCCAGCCACTCGGTGAACAAAAAAGAGAGATTCAAGGATAGGCCCCTGTCGGCACTGGTTGTCGGAGAAGAGGTCCGACATCGCAAGAGTGCCGAAGCTCTCGCCAGAGGGGCCCGGACCAGCGGGTCGAACCGCAGGTAAGGTCTCACTTTTCAATAATCAAGCGGCCACCAGTGCCAATTTCATCTGTCGCGCTGAGGCATGCGCAGCGCGTATGCATCATTCGCCCCGCGAGAAAAAGCCGGGGCCGGATCAGGCTTCCTCTTCGTCCTTCTCCTCACCCACGGTCAGCGGCCAGTCGACGACATAATCCTCGAGATCGTCGATATCGATCTCGGTTTCGCTAATGCTGCGGCCACGCGCGGAAATGCCGGCAGCATGAACGGTTTCCGGATCGCCGGAGACGAGCGGGTGCCACCAATAGAGATCGCGGCCTTCACCAATTAACCGATAACCGCAGGTCGGCGGCAGCCAGGCGATATCCGGCACGTTCTCCTTCGTCAGCTGCACGCAATCCGGCACGAAATCCCAGCGGTTCTCATAGCTGGAGCAGCGACAGCTTTCGCCATCGAGCAGCTTGCAGCGGACCGAGGTAAAATAGATATCGCCACTATCCCATTCCTCGATCTTGTTGAGACAACAGAGGCCGCAGCCGTCGCAGAGGCTCTCCCACTCGGCGACGGTCATTTCGGCAAGCGTCTTGCGCTTCCAGAAGGGCAGATCGATCATCGTTCGTTTCTTGCAACAGCGGCCCGCAAATTCGCGTGACCGTCAAGCATCTCTCTTGTTATCGGCGGCAAAATCAATCAATTCTTCAGCATGCTCCTGGTACCGGAGCATTCTCTCCCGATATCGGAGAGCTTTGCGGCCATATGGCGACCTCGCGCTTCGTCGCTTTCCCACGGCCGGACATGAGTGAAGCGCGATCAGGCGGGAATACAGGACGTGCAGGATCCGGACAACCCTGAAAAGGGATCTGAAAACGGGCCAGAAAAAGCGGCGAATGACACGGCGGGCAAGCGGCCGGCGAAGAGCCGTCACATTCTGCTGCGGATTGATTCCTGGATCGATTCGACCGTCTGGAACGCCGGCTTCCGCGCCGCCGAGATCTGGGAAGACATCACCATCTTCTTCCGGCGCTTTCGTGTGCGCGGGTGGAAGCGCATGGTCTTCGAACTTGCCGGTGAAGGGCTGACGCTCGGGGCGGCCGGCTCGGTGTTGATGCTGCTGCTTGCTCAACCGGCCTTCGAGGCGACCAAGGAGGACTGGCGCAACCGCGGCGATTTCGCCGTCACCTTTACCGACCGCTACGGCAACGTCATCGGCCATCGCGGCGTCATCCACCAGAATTCCGTGCCGATCGACGAGCTGCCGGATTCCTTGATCAAATCCGTGCTTGCCACCGAAGACCGGCGCTTCTTCGACCATTTCGGCATCGACGTGATCGGCCTCTTCCGGGCCATGGTCACCAACGCCCAGGCCGGCGAAGTCGTGCAGGGCGGCTCGACGCTGACCCAGCAGCTCGCCAAGAACCTGTTCCTGTCCAACGAGCGCTCGATCGACCGCAAGGTCACCGAGGCATTCCTGGCACTGTGGCTCGAGGCGAACCTCTCCAAGAAGGAAATCCTCTCCACCTATCTCGACCGCGCCTATATGGGCGGCGGCACTTTTGGCGCGGCCGCGGCGGCGCAGTTCTATTTCGGCAAGAACATCACCGATGTGAACCTTGCCGAATCCGCCATGCTCGCCGGCCTGTTCAAGGCGCCGGCGAAATATGCGCCGCATGTCAACTTGCCGGCGGCGCGTGCGCGCGCCAACGAGGTGCTGACCAATCTCGTCCAGAGCGGGCTGATGACCGAGGGCCAGGTGATCGCCGCAAGGCGCAACCCTGCGACTGTCGTCGACCGCAACGAGGTGGAATCGCCCGACTTCTTCCTTGACTGGGCCTTCGACGAGGTGCAGCGCCTTTCGCCGCGTTTCCACCAGCATTCGCTGATCGTGCGCACGACGATCGACATGGGCATCCAGCAGGCGGCCGAGGATTCGGTCGAAACGTCGCTGCGTGAATATGGCGAGGCCTATCACGCCAAGCAGGGCGCCATGGTGATGATCGAGAACGGCGGCGCGGTGCGCGCCATGGTCGGCGGCCGCGATTATGGCGAGAGCCAGTTCAACCGCGCCACCCGGGCGCTGCGCCAGCCGGGCTCCTCCTTCAAGGTCTATACCTATGCATTGGCGATGGAGAGCGGGATGACCCCGCAGACGACGATCGTCGACGCGCCGATCTACTGGGGCAACTGGAGCCCGCACAATTACGCGAACCGCTATGTCGGACGCATCACGCTGGAGACGGCGATCGCCCAGTCTATCAACACCGTGCCGGTGCGGCTTGCCAAGGAGAAGCTCGGCATCCAGCCGATCCGGGCGATGGCCAAGAACCTCGGCGTCGAAACGCCGATCCGCGATGACGTCACTATTCCGATCGGCACTTCGGAGGTGACGGTGCTCGACCAGGCGACCGCTTATGCCACCTTCCCGGCCGGCGGCTACCAGTCGCGCCGCCACGGCATCACCCAGATCCTCGATTACGCCGGCGACGTGCTCTACGATTTCGACCGCGACGAGCCGGCCGCCAAACGTGTGCTCTCCGAACAGGCCGATGCCTATATGAACCAGATGCTGTCGCGCGTCCCCTATGTCGGCACGGCGCGAAAAGCGGCGCTTGATAATGGCATCGTCACCGCCGGCAAGACCGGCACGACCCAGGCCTATCGCGACGCGTGGTTCGTCGGCTTCACCGGCAACTACACCTGCGCCGTCTGGTTCGGCAATGACGACTACACCTCGACCAACGAGATGACCGGCGGCTCGCTGCCGGCGATGACCTTCAAGCGCGCCATGGACTATGCCCATCAGGGTGTGACGCTCCGCGCCATCCCCGGCATCGAAAACCCCCTGCCGTCGGAAAAGGATCTCGCCAAGACCGCCTCCGCCAAACCGCAGGACGGATTGCCGCAGCTCATCCGGCCGCGCATGCTCTCGGTGCAATCGACCGAGATCCTCAGGAGGCTCGGCGAGAAGCTGAAGAATGCGGCCCCGCTGGCGCCGGCGAAGGTGGCGAGCGCGGAATAGCTGCCGGCGTCTCGCGCAGATTCCGAAAATCGTCGACCTTGAGAGATTGCCGATACCCGCCCGTCATCCGGCTGCCACCACCTTCGCCCCGTTTACGGGTGAGGGGCAACCGTTCGCACGAACCACACAGCCATGCTGCAAGAGGCATGGCTGCTTTGCCGGACACACCATAACCGTGGATCAATAATCGCCTATGTCACGGCGCGGCATTCCACCCTGCCAGAATCAGTGGTAACCCTTTCATCTGATATGGTTTCCAAGGTCATTAACGTGTTTCGATTTCCCCTGTTCATCCTGGTCACGCTGATCGTCGCCTTCGGCGGCGGGATCATGATTTCGCTGTATGCGCTGGATGCGACACAGGGTTTCGGGGCGATCAAGCTCGGTGCCTGGGAGGCCTTTCCGGCGTTGCAGACGGTCGATGCCGATCCTTATGCCAAGTCGCACCGGGCGCGCGCCGGCAAGCTGCTTTACGGCAGCGCCGAAGGCCTGACCTTCACGGCGAGCGTCGACGACGACGGCGCGCGGCTGAATGCAGGCTGCCGCTACCGCATCAGCGGGCAAACACCGCCTGCCCGGCTTTGGACCCTGTTTACCGCCGACAATGGCGGCAATCCGGCGGCAGTGAAGACCGGGCATCCCTCGGCGCTCAATTCCTGGACGGTGCTGCGCCAGCCCGATAGCAGCTTCTCGATCGAAATCTCCGCCGCGGCGCAGCCGGGCAACTGGCTGGCTTTGCCGGAGGCCGGTACCTTTCGGCTGGTGCTGACGCTGTTCGACACGCCGACCGCCGGCAGCTCCGGGGTGATCGACCTCGCCATGCCGAAGCTCACCAAGACCGGATGCGGCAATGCTTAGGATCTTCTTCGCCATCCTGACCGGTCTTTTCGGTGCAGCGCTGCTGCACCTCATCATCATCCTGTCGCTGCCGCATTTCACCGGCAAGGATGCGGCGACCCGTGTGGAGGCGGAGGGCGACCTCAACAATTTCACCCTGCTCGGCGGCCAGTATGACGAAGCGGGCCTTGCCAATGGCGACCCCTTCGTCCGCACCGCCGTCTGCTCCTTCGACGTCGAGGATGCCCCCGTGCATTTCACCGCCAAGGGCAATGTGCCCTTCTGGTCGATCGCGATTTACGACAGCGCCTCCAACGAGGTCTTCAGCATGAACGACAGGACCTCGGTCGGCGGCGCGCTCGACCTGCTGGCCGGCGGGCCGATCCAGTTGACCGATTTGCGCAAGAACCTGCCGCCGGAATTGCAGCAGGCGATCCTGGTGGAGATGGCACGGCCGGACGGCTATGCCGTGCTGCGGACGCTGGCGCCGCAGGCGAGTTTCGATGAGGCGGCGCGGAACTTCCTGACGGAAGCCGGCTGCGAGCAATTCACCGCCCGCTAGAACGAGAGCGTGATGTCATCCGAAAACCGCTTTTCGGGGACCACGCCCTGGGGTTGAACGGATGCTACTTCTTGTTGACGCGCGGCGCGGACGCCGGACGCGGTTTCGGGTTCTCGATCAACCGCTCGTAGCGGACGCCGGTGAACCACAGGATCTTGGCTTCGCGGAACTCTTTGTCCGGGCGGCGCGGCGCCCGCGGCAGCCGATCCGCCAATGCGACTACTATTGCCATTCTCGTCTCCATGCACTGCCCGAGACGGATGAACTTGCGATGGATTTCACCCTGCCCGCCAATGTGCGAGCCGGCGCGTCCTGCGGTGGCGGAGTGACCGGACCGAGGGCATTCGCGCCTTTCCCACGGCACCTGGTTGAAATACCGTGATCAGGAGTTTCTACGATCCACACACTCAAATCGCGTCGTTCCCATCCGAATTGAGACAGATGACAGTTAACAGTTTACTAATATTCGGCGGATGCCAAACATAGTTCACGTTACTTCCCCTGAAACGCGCGAAGAGTTGATTTGGTTTCATACCGCCCGCTCAAGGTCCCGGCCGGGCATGGAGTATAAAGTTAGAAACAATTCATGTAGTTGACAGGACGCTGCAGACCTACCCAATGGGAAAGGCACGCTGTTGCAAAAATGCTTCATGAAAATATTTAATTGCGGCCGCCTCGCATGCGCGTATGGTTGCTCCAGTCGATCACGTGTTTCCGGGCCCGATCGGCCGCGGATATTCACGCTCTTGCCGGAATGCGGAGGCTAGCGGTGTCTTTGCTGGTGAATTCATATTTCTCGCCTGACGATCTCGACGTGCTGCGCGGTGCGCTCGATGCATGGTGCGCGGAACGGCGCGTCGACATCAAGAGCGTCGAGGCGCAGTATGCGGCATCCGCAGCACTCGACCTGTATCAGGCCGGTCACGACAGCCGCGAAAAGCTACTGGACGCGCTCCGCGATCGCAAGGCCGCCTGAACTTTTCCCCCACCACGCCCGCGATGACAATCGTTAGAGAGGCCTGTTCAAACCGGACTCTTTCTGTTGCCGCCTAATCTTATAGCGACACGCTCCGCGTGTATCCTTCTGTTGCATTTGAATAAAATCTTCAGCATGCATTAACCCTGTCGGTGTAGGATTTGTTCATAACCCATGTGGCCCGGCATGCGTTCCGCCAGCGCATATAGGCCCGTGATTCCCCTTGGTTCGGCGTTTTCGGGGTGTTCTTGTGCGTGACCGGTTTCGAGACCTAGAGGGCCCATTGGCCGTCAGGAAAAAGGACGTGGTATTGATGGCGACGGTCAGCAGTTTCGAGAACCTGTCTCATCCGACACGGTCCGAACTGCGCCAATTTGCCGAGCTATTCATGCCGCTCTTTCAGGCCTCTTCCGACGAGGCCAAACGTCAGGCGGTCGCAGCACTCTCCCAATGCGAAAACATGCCGGCGGCCGTGGCGTTGTTCATCGGAAACCAGCCGATCGAGATCGCCGCCCCTTTTCTAGCCGCCTCCAAGGCAATCGCCGACGATACGCTGATTACCATCGCGCGCACGCAGGGTGCAGCGCATGTCAAGACGATCGTCAGCCGCGATTCGCTCTCGCCGAAGGTGATCGATGCGCTGGTGGCGCTGCGCCAGAGCCAGCCGCGGCCGCCGGCCGCATCGGCGCCTGTTACGGCATCACAGACGGTGCCGCTTTCGCCGGCGCCGGCCGAGACCAACGAGGCGGATGCGCTACAGGAACAGCGGGTTGCCGATGAAGAGGCGTTGCGCGAGCGTATTCTCGGCCTTGCCGGTCATCTCGGTCATCAGGAGGACGACAGGCTCGGCCTCAGAACACTCACCGACATTCAGGAAGCGCTGCTGGTGCGCTTCGCCCGCTCGCGCGAGGCGACGCATTTCGCAACCGCGCTCGCCGATGCGCTGTCGGCCAGCCGCTGGCTTGCCGAGCGCATCATGCTCGATCTTTCCGGCCAGCAGCTCGCCACGACGCTGACGAGCCTCGGCATGGGCTTTCTCGACGCCGTCTTCGTGCTGGAAAGGTTCTATCCGCACCTTGCCGAACAGCAGCACAATGTCACGCGGGGCTGGATGGTGCTCGATGGGCTCGATCCGGAAGAATGCCATGAACGGGTGGACGCCTGGCGCCGCGCCGATCGCTACACCTATAAGCCCGAGGCGGCCAATGCGCCCGCACCTCAGGAAAAGCCGAACCACCGCTTCATCCATCAGCCGCCGGCGCCACGCGACCTGCGTGTCCTGGGGCGGCGGTCCCGCTGAAATCAGCAGCGCCGCCCGCCCTCAGCCATCCCGCGCCAGCGGGATGATGTCTGCCAATTCTTCCGCCTCCAGCTCGACGATCCAGAGATCGGGGTCGAACCGGCGTTCACGCTCCAGCATGGCGCGCACCATTTCCGGCTCGGCCCGTGACAAACGGACTTCGAACAGGCGGTCGCCCGCCTCACCTTCGCCGAAGGCGGTCTGCGGCGCCGGCGCATGGAGCGTTTCCAGGCCGTCGCGAAAATGCTGGCGGATGAAGATCGCGCCCGCCTCCTCCGCACCCTTCTTCTCGACGGCGGCGAAACCGCCGCTGGCAAAAACGCGGCGCAGGAGAGCGGAAACGAAGATGTCGGCGCGTAATCTCATCGGCGCGGTATAGACCGGGCTGCCGTTGGCGGCAATGCGGCGGCAAAGATTGCCCCGGTGGTCAGACCTTGACGGCCAGCCGCAATCCTCCCCAATGCCGTCCGCGGACGGTGATCGGAGCGGAAATATCCTTCATCATCACAAAATTGCCGCCGCCCATGTCGCGCCGATAAGTCTGGACGAGGAATGGCGCTGTGCTGCGGCCGGCGGCAAGGCCGACGCGATCGGCGAAGACGCGGCGATTGCGGCAATTGGCAGTGTTCCAGACAGTGTCGCCGGGCCGCTGCGGCTGCGAGAATTTTCGATTATGGGTGGGGAGGTAGCCGTTTTCGTCGATAGCCGCACAGAAGGCGATGCGCTCGTCCGAGGCTGCCGCGGGTTCCTGAATCGGCGGCAGCAAGCGGTCGGTGAGTTCGGTAAAGGCCGCCATCATCTGGGCCGGATCGGAGCCCGGTATCGGCCGATAGTGCCGGTCGAACAAGGCATCGAGACCGATCTCGCCCGCCGCGACGGCGCGTTCGAAGGCGCCGGAAATCTGCCTCGCCACCGATTGCGCTTCCTCGATCCAGCGGCTGTCGGCGGTCTCGACGCCGGCGCTCGCCGTCAGCTGGATCAGGGTTTCGGACAGGCCGACGACGCTGTCGACGCGTTTGGCCGCCTGCTGCAGCCTCACATTCGAGCCGGCGACCTCGGCCGACATCTCGCCGAGCGTCCCGACGAAGCCGGCGCATTGCTGGTCGACCGCCTCGGTGGTGTTGGCCATAACGGTCGAACTGTCGAGGATGCGGGTGATGACATGTTCCATGCTTTCGAAGGCCCCACGCATCGCCTCCGACTTGTCGCGCACGCCTGCTGCACTATCGCGCGCATCGCCGCCTGCGACCGACAGCCGGTCGATCTTCACCCGCAGTTCGTCCAGCGTCTGCTGGATCGAGCCCGTCGCCTTCGACGTCTGCAGCGACAGCGCCCGCACCTCGGCGGCGACGACCGCGAAACCCTTGCCCGCATCGCCGGCGCGTGCCGCCTCGATCGCGGCATTCAGCGCCAGCAGGTTGGTCTGGCGGGCAATGGTGCTGATCTCCTCGGCGATACCGTCGACATCGGCAAGCGACTTGGAAAAACCGGCGATCTCCGTGCCGATTTCTTCGGAGGACCGAACCATGTGGCCGATCTCGGTAACGGAGCCGGTCAGCCGGTCCGCTGATTCCTTCAGCATCTGGCGAGCCTCGGCCGCCGTGCGGTCGGTCTCACGCAGGGACATAGCCACCGCGCGGTTGGTCTCGGCAATCGACAGGGCCGTCCGGGTGACATCATCGAAGGCGGAAGCATGCCGGGCCGACATCGCCGCCATGTCCTGAATGGCGCCGGCGATATCGACGAGATCGATGCCAAGGGTGGAAGCCTCTTCTGCAAGGCGCAGCAGGATGTGGCGTAACGCCTCCTGATCAGGGCCTCTCGCCTCTGCCGGTTCTCCAGCCAGATCGTCTGTCGCCTTCAACGCATGCATGATCGACGCTCCCCCGTCCCAATCGGAAAAGCTTCAGACAACATGGTTAACAAGTTGCAAACAGCAGCCGCACCTTAGACTTAGGTTGTAAGGCAAAACCGGTCGTACTGCCAAAGCGCGTTGCTCTGTGGACGTCTTCGTCCGGGGACACGCGTTATATCGCGCCGATTTCCTTGAGTTTCTTCAGCACCGCCTGATTCGGCTCGCCGTTCTCGGGCAGGTTATAGTGCTTCTGGAAATGGCGGATGGCCGCACGGGTCTGCTCGCCGGCGACGCCGTCGACGCCGACATTGGCATAGGCCATGTTGGAAAGGCCCTTCTGGATCTTCAGCACCAGGTCGACATTGGTAATTTCGCTTGAGGGGACCTGCTTTGCGGCGGAAGGAGCGGTTTTGACCGTCTTTTCGGCGCTGCGGATCGCTGCTGCGACCGGGTCTTCCGCCGCCGCCTTCGAGCTTACATCCTCGGGCGGCTTTTCCGTGGGAATGGTGGAAGGACCTGATGCATCGGTCTTCAGTGCCGCCAGCACCTCCGGCGTCGGATCGCCGGTCTGGGCCATGCCGACGGTTTCCTCGAAGAAGAGGATGGCCGCACTGGTGCGCGGGCCGATGATGCCGTCGGGTATGCCGTTATAGAGGCCGCGGCGCACGAGCTGCTGCTGGATGTCCATAACAAGCTGGCTCGGCTGCTGGCCGGGCGCGGGGGGCGCCGGCGTTGCGTTGGTGGTGGTCGCGGCATCCTCCGGCCGTTCGATCCGGAAGGTGGTGACGTCGCCCTGTTGCTCCTCGGCCGGGCGGCGGGCGCCAAGCACGTTGGGAGACTGCGGATCGCGAGTGCGGAAAATCGGATGCGGATGCAGACCCGGCTGATACCAGAGCGCATTGGCGGCGACGAAGGAGAAGATGACGACGAAGGTGATCGTGCCGCCGGCAACCGACGGATTGCGGCCGATAACGCCACCGAGCACCGAAGCACCCTGCAGGCTGAGACCGCCCAGGGCGGCTGCACCCGACATCAGCAGGCCCGGCTGCTGCCGTCCCCTTTTTCCCTTAGGCGATTTTCGCTTGCGCGCGGCCATCGAAACGCCCCTCCCCCAATTCTGCACCTGCATTGACCGCGCCCTTCAGCCGCGGCGGGAACTCGACAGTCGCGCCATGACCGGCGTCTTCGGCGATCACGGCGCCCGAGCCATCCACCGCGATCTCGATGGTGATGATCGTGCCTTCCCCGGGCTGGCTGGCGATGGCGAAATGCCCGCCGTGCAGCGCCACCAGCCCCTTGACCAGGGAGAGACCAAGTCCTGTGCCTTCGAAGCGGCGGGTATAGTCGTTCTGGATCTGGACGAAGGGCTGGCCGAGCAAGGCCAGTTTGTCGGCCGCAATGCCGATGCCGGTGTCGCTGACCGTCAGCTTGAGGATGCCGTCGCGGGCCGCCGCATCGACCGAGACGACGCCGCCGGCCTCGGTGAACTTTATGGCATTGCCGACGAGATTGATGAGGATCTGCTGGATGGCGCGCTGGTCGGCGACGATCTCGCCGAGGCCGCGCTGGATCCGGCTCGTCAACGTCAGGCCCTTGGTCTTGGCCTGCAATGCCAGCATCGATTCGCAGGATTTGACCGAGCTCGCTATATCGAAGGCTTCAAGGATCAACTCGTAACGGCCGGCTTCGATCTTGCTCATGTCGAGCATGGTGTTGACGACAGACAAGAGATGCGCGCCGGATTCGCGCACGAGGCCGACATACTCGCGCTGGCGGTCGTTTTCGAACTTGCCGAAATATTCGCCGATCAGGATATCGGAAAAACCGAGAATGGCGTTCAGCGGCGTGCGCAGCTCGTGGCTGACGGCGGCGAGGAACCGCGACTTGGCGTCGTTTGCCGATTCGGCATCGGCGACGCGGTTCTGGGCTTCGGCCCGCAGCTGTTGCTCGACCGAAACATCGCGCAGCTGGGCAATGATGGCCGCAAGTTCGCCATCGGCGTCGCGCCGGGCTGTCATGTCCATTCTGAGATAGGCGAACTGGCGTTGATCGCGCGCAACCGAGGGGCGGTCGATGCGCAGATCGACGCACTCGGCATCCTCGCCCCGGCGCAGGTTATCGAGCGCCTGCAGGAAAAGGATGCGGTCGGAAACATGCACCTGCTCGAGGAAACCTCTGCCCTTGGGATCGCGCATCCAGGCGAGGAAATCGCGCCGGTCGCGGCCGCCGACGGTCGCCACACTGCCATGCGGGTCGAGGAAGAAGACGAGGCCGGGGGTGGCAGCAAGGAAGAAGTCCTCGGCCGACTGTGTGGCGATACCGGCGGACGAGCCCTGGCGGGCAAGCGCGATGCTGCCGACGGCGGAAAACAGAAAAGCGGCGCAGACCATGGCAACCCCTGCCGGCAAGGCGACGGCCGGACTGGTGACCGCCGAAAGACCGATAGGCGCGGCAATGAGAGCGGCCGACGAGAACAGCACGAGGCGGCGCAGGATCGCGAGCTCGCGCTGGCGCACGGCTTCACCGCCGCCCGTCCGGGAGAGCCAGCTTGTCGCCGCCCGGTCTACGAGCGCCGTCACCCAGCCGCCAATGTTACTCAATACTCGCACGCAATACCCGCCCAAAAAGGCTGTCTGTCGATCCGGACAATAGGCCCCGGCGGCTTAAAGAAAGGATAAGGCAAAAGCGCCGTTCACAGCCGGAAAGAGCAGAAAATCCCGTTTTGAAGCATCTGGAAGGCTCTTTGCCTTTTGTGGTTAATGGCAGGTAAGCGACGGATTTTCCTCATATTTCAGCATTGCATTAACTCTTGTGGCAAGGCGAGCCGGCAAAAGCCCTGCAATTGCAAGCAGGTGCTGCCCTGATGCTTAACGGCGATCGCTCGCATTTGACTAAAATGTCCGTCAAATGCCGTTCGCTAAAATTTGAATTAAATTTGCCGCAAATGCACGTGAGTTTCGAAAAGCGGCGTTCGCAACTTGGCGGTAGGGTGAAAACACACCGGACAACCGGCCTGATTCGGCGACAAGAACCGGACGGGAAAACAGGATGGGCAACGACAATGTGGTTTCTGATCAAAGGATCCTTCTGGTTTGGCCTTGTGCTCGTGCTTCTTTCCGTCTTCAGCACGGAGGGCTCCGATAAGCTTGCCAGCGGCCCGCAATTGCAGCTTTCCGACGCCTTTACGGCGGCGAGCGGCGCCTATGACTATCTCACCGGCATGTGCTCGGAGAAGCCCGAAGTTTGCGCCAAGGGAGCCGAAACCGTTACCGCACTCGGCTACCGGGCGCGTGAAGGCGCCCGCGTCGCCTACGAACTGCTCGACAGCCAGTTCAAGGACGAAGCGCCGGCGACCGCAAGGCACGCCGAAGCTGAGATGCCGGTGGCTCTCGGCACGCCTTCGCTGGCGGCACCCGCCATCCAGGAAAAGCTCCGCGAGGCCAAGGCCGCGCTGAACCAGCCGATGCCCTACCGCCCGCCGGTCGAGGACGACGCCTCCGCTGAAACGGTTGTCACCGGCGCGATCCCGCTGCCGACGCCGAAGCCGGCAATCTGACGAAATTTTCGCGGGCACTCGTCCGCAGAGCATTCTTTTCTTTTCGCAATCCCGGACGCAAAACCGCTGCGCACTTTTGCTGGGAATTGCTGATTTGTTTTACGCAATCCCGGACGCAAAACCGCTGCGCACTTTTGCTGGGAATTGCTGATTTGTTTTACGCAATCCCGGACGCAAAACCGCTGCGCACTTTTGCTGGGAATTGCTTGAACTTGCATCGGTGGTCCGCATGACGTGGAAATGCCCCATGCCTGACGTGCCTGCCCTGTTTAATTCAGCATGTTGCTGCGCCGTGAGGATGCCCATCCCTCACGGCGTTTCTTTTTGTAACGCAATTCCCGATCAAACCGCTTCGCGCCTGACCTGGGAAAACCGCATCACTTCTCATGGAATTGCTTTAGCTGTTCAAATCCGCCGGTCTTTCACCTATATGCACTGGTAAGATTGAAAGGCTTTCCCATGGCATCCCTCGACCAGATCATCGACGACTTCGCCTTCTTGGACGATTGGGAAGACCGCTATCGCTATGTCATCGAACTCGGCAAGGCGCTGCCCGACCTGGCCGAGGAGAAGCGTACCTCCGAAAACAAGGTGATGGGCTGTGCCAGCCAGGTCTGGCTGGTGACGCATACGACAGGCGATCCCGACAACCCGGTCATGAGTTTCGAGGGTGATTCCGACGCCCATATCGTGCGCGGCCTCGTCGCCATCGTGCTGGCCACCTATTCCGGCAAGATGGCGTCGGAGATCGCCGGGCTCGATGCCTTCGAAATCTTCTCGAAGATCGGCCTGGTGGAGAACCTGTCGTCGCAGCGTTCGAACGGACTGCGATCGATGGTCAACCGGATCCGCGAAGAAGCAAAGCTCCGCGCCGCGGCCTGAACGCGCTTGCGATTAGGGCTTCGAGCGATGCCGTGCCGAGCGATTCGAAAAGCGATTTGTTAGCGAATTAGTATATTCACACTTGCTCATAGTATAGGAATACATTCTACGGCTGCTTGTAAAGCATAGAGCCGAGGCGCCACCGCAACCAGAGACAGAAAAGCCGGGCACAAGACCCGGCTTTTGTCGTTGGTGGCTTTCGAAAAAGCTCAGCCGCGGCCGCGCTTGCGGCGCTGACCCAGGCCCATCTCTTTTGCCAGGCGCGAACGCGCTTCGGCATAGGCGGGCGCTACCATCGGGTAGTCGGTCGGCAGGTCCCACTTCTCGCGGTATTCTTCCGGCGAGAGGCTGTGATGCGTCATCAGGTGACGCTTGAGGGACTTGAAGTTGCCGCCGCATTCCAGACACGTGATCTGCTCGTCCTGTACGGACTTGCGGACAGAGACTGCAGGCTTCTGTTTTTCGACGATGGCCGCAGCAGGCTGCGGTACGGACGTGTTGCTCAGTGCCGAATGCACGTCGGAAATCAGATTTGCCAGGTCGCTGACCGGGACAACATGGTTGCTGACATAAGCCGCGACAATGTCGGCTGTCAGTTCCACAAGCAGCTCCGGCGCATTGCCGGTCGCCATTTCCGTCATATTTTTTCTCCTGTTAGCATGCTCAAACGGCCTTTGACTGTTACGTCAAAGACCCGCCTCGTAGAAGCGAACAGCAAAAGCACCGGAAGCGACCTTCTGTTTCGAAAAACGCGAATCCACCCCTAGATTCCGAAGAGCGAGACCTGTCCTAATACTGCCTGGCTGCAAACCACTACGTCATGCTCCAGGCCATGGCCCCAGTTTAGACATGAAAAATCGAAACTGAGGGACTTGGAAGCAGTACGATTGTAATTCACAATCAGAACTCTACTTGCATTTTCAAATACCATCGTTTGGTCGAAAGGCCAATTATTATTTGTCGTTTTTCTTGAGAAAAAATGACAGATGAAGAATTAAGGCGCCTGCGGGCAAGCTTTACTCACAGCTTCCTGTGCATAAGTTTTGCATAAATCTGGTAAAGCAGCGAAACAGCACAGGCTCAGCGCTTGCGCATATCGTCGCGGACCGAGACGGCACCAAGCGCATATCCGCAAAGGTGGGCGGCCCTGGCCAGCAGATGCGCGGAGACCGGCGCCGTCAGCAACAAGAAGACGAAGCCGGCAATGGCGCGGGCGAGAACCGCCAGTTCCTGCGAATAGAGGCCGGCGGCAAGAAGCAGCAGACCGGAACCGACCGTGCCCACCTTCGAGGCAGCGTGCATGCGCGTATAGAGATCGGGCAGCCTGACCAGGCCGATCGCCGCCGAAAGAGCGAAGAGCGCACCGGCGATCAGCAGCACAGCGACGATGGCAGCCAGGATATAATCGATCATCATTTCTTCCCTCCCGCATGGCGCCTTTTTGCGCCGGCCTTTGCCGGAGGCGCCGGCGATTTGAAGTTGCCGCGCGACAGCACGAATCGGGCGAAGGCGACCGTCGCCAGGAAGCCGACGAGGCCGAGCGAGATGGCGATATCGATATAGAGCGAAAAGCCGGTTTTGACCGCGATGACGGCGATGAGACCGATTGATATGCCGGTCAGCATATCGAGGGCGAGGATGCGGTCCGGCAATGTCGGGCCGGCAACGACGCGCCAGACCGTCAGAATCAGCGCCAGGCCGAGGATGACGAGTGCGGCCGAGGATGCGGCCGCGACGATGGCGGCAGGTGTGATCACCGGAAAGCCTCCATGATCTTGCGTTCGAAACCATTGGCGATGTCACGCTTGCTTGCCTCGGGATCGGAACAATCGAGCGCGTGGACATAGAGCGTGCGGCGATCTGTGGCGACATCGACCGAAAGTGTGCCGGGTGTCAGGGTAATGAGGTTTGCGAGCAACGTGATCTCGAAATCACTCGTCACCGTCAGCGGGAAGGCGAAGATGCCGGGCTTCAGCTTCATATCGGGCGAGAGGACGGTCAGCGTCACCCTCCAGGCTGACAGCGTCAATTCCTTCAGGAACAGCGCGGCGAGCGAGAGCACCAGGCCGGCGCGGCGCAGATATCCATTGCCGCCGAAGGGTTCGCGGATGATGAACAACGCCAGGGCGCCAAGCAGGAAGCCGAAGACGAGATTGTGCAGCGAGGCGCTGCCGGTAACAGTGACCCAGGCAATGGCAAGCAGCAGGTTGAAGAGAAAGGCGATCACCGCGCGCCTCCGGGGAAAACCGAATGAAGATAGGCCCGCGGATCGGCAAGACCGGCGGCGGCCGATTGCGACAGAGCCAGCAGCTGTTCCGGCAGGATGCCGAAGCCGACGACCAGCGCCGTCAGCGCGGCAAGCGGCAGGCCGGTGCGCCAGACGGCTGGCGATGGCACGCCTGCTGCCGGCGCCGGGCGCCAATAGACGAGCAGAAAGAGGCGTCCGAAGGCGATCGTCGTCAGAAAACCGCCGCCGAGGATGACGGCCGCCAGCCACCAGGCGTCGAGATCGAGCGAGGCCTTGACGAGAATGACTTTCGGCCAGAAGCCGGAAAAGGGCGGCAGGCCGCAGGCGGCCAGGAAGAGCACGAGCGAGAGCGCGGTGAAGCCGCCGCTTTGGCGATAGAGGCCGCCGAGCGCCGACAATAAGAAGCCGCCGCCGCGCCGGGCGATCTCGCCGGCTGTGAGATAGAGCGCCGTCATCAGCACCATCGAATGGAGCGCGTAGAAGACCGCGCCGCTGATGCCGCCGCCGGTGCCGCCAAGTGCGACACCGGCCAGCATATTGCCGATGCCCGCTATGACGACATAGCCGAACAGCCTGCGGATATCGTTTTCGGCAAGCGCGCCGAGTGCGCCAACGAGGATGGTCGCGGCGGCGGCAAGCGCGATCAGCGGGCTGAGTTCGGCGCGTTCGATCGGCAGCAGCATGACCAGCACCCGGATCAGCGCGTAAATGCCGACCTTGGTGAGCAGACCGGCAAACAGCGCCGAGACCACGATGCGCGGCGTATGATAGGCGGCGGGCAGCCAGAAATTCACCGGGAAGGCTGCCGCCTTCATGGCGAAGGCGAGCAGGAAGAGGCTTGCCAGCGTCATCAGCGGCGCCGTGGCGCGCAAATCCCTCGCCTTCGACGCGATATCGGCCATGTTGAGGGTGCCGAAGACGGCATAGAGGATGCCGACGCCGATCAGGAACAGCGTCGTGGCGATGAGGTTCAGCACCGCATATTTCAGCGCGCCGTCGATCTGCTGACGTTCGGAGCCGAGGATGATCAGCCCGAAGGAGGAAATCAGCAGCACCTCGAACCAGACATAGAGATTGAAGACATCGCCGGTGAGAAAGGCGCCGCTGACGCCGGCCATCAGCAGCATGAGCAGCGGGAAGAACCCGTATCGCCGGCCGCTTTCGCCGATATCGGCGAGCGCATAGATGCCGGCGGCGAGCGCCACAAGGGCTGATGTGAAAGCCATCAGCGCCCCGAAAAGGTCGACGGTGAAGGCGATGCCGAAGGGCGGCAGCCAGCGGCCCATGACCATGGTGAGCGGCCCTTCGGCCACGACTTTGCCAAGCAGCGCCGCATCGATCAGCGCCAGAACCGCAAGGCCAGATATGGCCAGCCAGGCCTGCAGGCGGGGGTAAGCGCGCAGCATCAGCAGGACGGCGCCCAGGGTGATGCAATGGGCGACCGGCAGGATGGCAAGCCAATGGCCGATCGGCACCGGGGCGGTGATCAGGGCGGCGGAGAGATCGACGGTGGTCGGGGCGGCCATCAGCGGTGGCCTTTGGAAACGCTGGGGACGCGCAGCACCAACATCCGCATCAATACCCCAATGGCGGCAGCGGCCGGTCGTCGGGTTCGGCGGCGTGCATTTCGCTGGTGTCGTCGGTGCCGAGGTCCTGGTAGGCGCGGTAGGTCAGCACCAGCAGGAAGGCGAGGAAGGAGAAGGAGATGACGATCGCGGTCAGGATGAGGGCCTGCGGCAGCGGGTTCGCGGCGCCGGCGGGCAAGCTCTCCAGATTGGCGGGGATGATCGGCGGCACCTCGCGCGTCAGCCGGCCTGATGTAAAGAGCAGCAGGTTGACCGAATTGCCGAGGATGGCGATGCCGAGCATGATGCGGATCGTGAATTTCGACAGCATCAGATAGATGGCGGCAGCGAAAAACAGGCCGACGAGGATAGCCAGAAGCGGCTCCATCATTCCACCTCCTTTTCTTCCAATGTCAGCGCGATCGAGGTGATGGCGCCGAGCACGACGAGGTAGACGCCGACGTCGAAGAGCAAAACGCTCGACAGTGGCACTTCGAGACCGAAGAGTTTCGGGTAGACCCAGAGGCCGGTCATGAAGGGGACGGCAAGAAGGATGGAGAGAAGCCCCGCCAGCGTCGACAGCAGCAGGCCGAAGCCGGCGATCGACAGCGGATGGAAAAACAGCGCGCGGCGAACGGCGGCGACGCCGCGGGCGATACCGTAGATCGCCAATCCGGAGGCGGCGATCAGCCCGCCGATGAAGCCGCCACCCGGCTCGTTATGGCCGCGCAACAGCACGAAAACGGAAAAAAGCAGCATCAGCGCTGTGAGGAACGGGGCGACGGTGCGGAAGATCAGGGTGTTCATCAGCCCTCTGTCTCCAGCGCGGGATCATTGGCGGCAAGCTTGCGCTCGGTGCCGGCGCGGATACGGATCAGCGCCAGGATGGCAAGGCCGGCGACCGCGACGACGGCGATTTCGCCGAGCGTGTCGGTGCCGCGGAAATCGACGATGATGACGTTGACGACATTGGCGCCGTGGGCGATCGATTTCGAATAGGCGTTGAAGAACACCGTCAGCGCATCGTTGAACGGCGCCTGCGTCGCCCGCAGCAGCAGAAGCGTGAGGCCGAGGCCGCAGGCAAGCGCCAGCGCCGCGTCGAACAGGCTGCGTCCGAGCGGGCGCTGATCGTCCGGCGAGAGCCGGAGCCTGGTGATGACCAAAGCGAGAATGACCACCGACAGGGTTTCGACCATGAACTGGGTGAAGGCCAGATCCGGCGCCCCGAACAGCAGGAAGATCATGGCGACCGCAAAACCCTGAATGCCGAGCGAGACGATCGCCGTCAGCCGGTCGCGGGCGACGAGCACGGCGGCAAGGCCGACGGCGGCGATCAGCAACACCGCCCATTCATAGAGCCCGACATCGGCGGGCCAGGCGGGAGGGTGCGGCAGTTCACCATAGACGACGGGGGGAATGATGAGGATGGCGGCGACCGAGAGGAAGGTGCAGGCAATATAGATCTGCAGCCGCCCCGGCTGGAGAATACGCATGAGGCGGCCGGCGAAGCGAACAAGGCCCGATATGGCAAGGTCGAAACCATGGTCCGGCCCCCGCCCGGCCGCGATAAGAAAGATGGCCATCGCCGCGCGGACGCGGGCGAGCTGCCAATAGATGCCGATGCCGAGCAGCACCGTCAGGGCGGAGAGCGCCAAGGGCACGCCTGGATGCAGCGCCAGCGAAACGTCGATGTCAGCAGGGGTCTGGCGGATGGCGGCTGATATCGGCGACGACAGGACAGCGTGCGTGAAGCTCGAAAAGATCGCGGCCAGCAGGCCGAGGGCGGCGAGAACGGCCGGGCCGAGCCAGAGCAGGACGGGCGCTTCATGCGGATGTATCGGCGTCTCCACTGGCCGGCCGAGAAACGGTTTCAGCGCCACGGCGAAGGCGACGGCAAACATCAGCGCATTGCCGAAGACGGTAACGGCGGTGAAGGTAAGCGCGCGGACATCGCCGCCGATCAGTGCCGTATAGATCTCTTCCTTGGCGAGGAAGCCGAAGAAGGGCGGCAAGCCGGCCATGGAGAGAGCCGCCGCCAGTGCGATGACCCATGTCAGCGGCATCGCCCGCCCCAGGCCGGCGAGCCTGGTGATATCGCGTGTGCCGGTCTCATGATCGATGATGCCGGCGACCATGAACAGCGCGCCCTTGAAAAGACTATGCGCCACCAGATAGATCGCGGCCGCCTCCACCGCATGTTCCGAGCCGAAGCCGATCAGCATCACGAGCAGGCCGAGCGAGGAGACGGTGGTATAGGCAAGCTTGAGCTTCAGGTCGGTTTGGCGGATGGCAAGCGCGGTGCCGACCACCAGCGTCAACCCGCCGAAGAAGGGCAAAAGGATTTCCCAGGCAGGCGTCGCTCCCATGACAGGATTGAGCCGCATCAGCAGATAGACCCCAGCCTTCACCATGGTGGCGGAATGCAGGTAAGCCGACACCGGCGTCGGTGCCTCCATGGCGTTCGGCAGCCAGAAATGAAAGGGGAACTGCGCCGATTTGGTGAAGGCGCCGGCAAGGACCAGGATGAGAGCCGTTAGATAGATCGGGCTTTGGCGCACGGCATCGCCAAATCGCATAAGCTGCGACATCTCAGTCACGCCTGATATGTTCCAGAGCAGCAGCAGACCGGCCAGCAGGCAAAGCCCTCCCCCGCCGGTGACAAGCAGGGCCTGGAGGGCGGCGCGCCGCGCCGCCGCGCGCTCGTGATCGAAGCCGATCAGCAGGAAGGAGGTGATCGAGGTCAGCTCCCAGAAGATGAAGAGCATCAGGAAACTGTCGGAAACGACGATGCCGAGCATCGCCCCCATGAACAGGAAGATGAAGGAGAAGAAACGGCCCTGATCCTTGTGTCCTTTGAGGTAGCCGCCGGCATACAGCACGATCAGGGTGCCGATGCCGGTGATCAGCAGTGCGAAAGCCAGCGACAGGCCGTCGAGGAACCAGGAGAAGGAGAGATTGTAGCTTGGGACCCAGGCATAACCGCCGGCGACGACCTCGCCGCCCGTGATCGCGGGCACGAAACGCAGGAAGTGCAGAAAGGCGAGCAAAGGAGCGATCGCCAGAAGCCAGGCACCGTTGGCGCCGAAGATTCGGATGACGAAGGGAGCGGCAAGAGCGCCAGCAAACGGCAGACACAGGGCCAGAAATGTCAGAGCCGTGACATCGGCCATGTCTCCTCCTCTACCAGCAACAGACGAAAGCCGGAGAAAACCGGCTACTCTGACTTAGGCGAAATGGTAGAGCGCCTCAAGCAATTTCGCCCATGGGACGAAGCCAATCAAGCTGTCGCCGGGCCGGCATCAGGCTGTCGTCCGGGCCGGCATCAGGCTGTCGTCCGGGAAAGACGCGTCAGCAGCCGGGCGATGCAGCCGTGCAGGACGAAGATCAGAAGTGTCAGCGGCCAGAGCAGGCAGGCAAATAGCCCGGCGAGACGATGAAGCGTCAAGCCGTCATGGTTGGCCCAGCCTTCCAACAGCGTGACCGCCATGGCCGCCAAAGCGACGAGGCAGTAGAGCAGGACGATTGCTGCTTCAAACACCAGTGATTCCCCAATGCACGTAACATTAACCCTAACAGAAAACCCCTGACGGATGTAAGAGCAAGCGTCCTCCCCAAAAAGCGGTACACGGCGAATTGGGCAGGATGGTGCTCAAGACTTGATGAATCGGAGACGGCGCACCACATTTTCTCGCGAAACGGAACCGCCCCTCGGCGAAAGGAGCATGGCATGTCCGACACTGCAACCACCGCCAAGATCCACAAGACCGACGCGGAATGGAAAGAGCAACTCACCCCAGAGCAATACCGCATCACCCGCCAGCACGGCACCGAGCGCGCCTTCACCGGGCCCTACTGGGATTCCTTCGAGACCGGGCTTTACTGCTGTGTCGGCTGCAATGCCCCGCTTTTCCGCTCCGACACGAAATTCGATGCCGGCTGCGGCTGGCCGAGCTATTTCGAAGCCGTCTCGTCCGATGCGGTGACCGAACATCGCGACACTGCCTTCGGCATGGTGCGCACCGAAATCCGCTGCGGTAGCTGCGAAGCCCATCTCGGCCACGTCTTCCCCGACGGCCCGCCGCCGACCGGCCTGCGCTACTGCATCAACGGCCATTCCATGGTGTTTGAGGCAGGGGAATAGGCGCACGGCGCAGGAGTCGGCAAGTGGCCGATCTCGCAGGAGAGAGGTCAATGGCGCGCGATATCATCCTCCATACCAACCGGCTGACACTACGGGAGATCACGCCTGCCGATCTCCCGTTTCTCCACCGCATTTTCAGCGATGCCGAATGCATGCGTTATTATCCGGGGATAAAGAGCTTCGACGAGACCGCGCGCTGGTTTCAGCGGCTCGCCTTCGACAGTTATGGCAGTCACGGTTTTGGTCTCTGGGCCGTGACCGACCGACAGAGCGGCGCCTTGCTCGGTGATTGCGGCATCACGTTGCAGGAAACCTCCGCAGGGCTGGAACCCGAGATCGGCTACCACCTGTGGCGCGACCATTGGGGCAAGGGCTACGCGGCCGAAGCGGCCGCCGCCTGCCGGGACCACGCGCTCGGTACGCTCGGTCTGGCGCGCATCGTCTCCATCGTAAGGCCGGATAATATGCGCTCGCAACGGGTCGCGGAGCGGGTGCATCGGCGGCGGGAAACATTCTTCAAGGCCGTGGGCTCAGATGGATGCAAGGTGGAATTCCACCTCTACACCTCGGAGAAAGCATAAGCATCCGTCCCCTCTCTCGTTTTAATGGGGAGCGGGGCAACCCGTGTCTGCCCGATCATTCATGCTCGACAGGGCACGGCCAGCTCGTCGGCGCCGACAGGCCGGCCGGGAGTTTGGTCGAGGTGTCGCCGCAGGCGAGGTCGATCTGGGCCTGTTCGAGGCCGGATGCGGCCGAGAGGTCGAGGCCTTCGATGCGGGTCAGGAACATGAAGGCGCGCTCGAACATCGCCGGGCCTTCGAAGCTCGCGCCGGAGAGATCGGCACGGGAGAGATTGGCGAAAGAGAATTTCGTGCCCGTCAGCACCGCCTTGTCGAAATCGGCACGGCCGAGTTCGGCTTTTTCGAAGCTCGCTCCGGCAAGCCTGGCGCCGGCGAAATTGGCTCGCTGCAGCTCGGCGCCGGCGAAGGAAGCGCCTTCGGCGATGATATTGGCGAAGCTGGCTCGATAGGCTTCGATCTTGGCGAAGCTGGCGCCTTCGGCGTGGGCGCCCTCGAGCGAGGCGCGCACCAGCGTTGCCTTCTCGAGATTGGCGGATTTGACGTTGGCGCCGGCAAGATCGGTCAGCGAGAAATCGGTGCCAACGAGGTTGGCGCCTTCGAGATCACTGCCCTGCAGCATCAAGTTCTTCTTGGTGCATTCCTGCCAGTCGAGCTTCGGTGAGGCCAGGCTGCCGCAATCGGCGGCCCGGGCAGCGACCGGCGGAAATGCTAGAAGGACGAGGGCGAGGAGACCGAGCGACGATCCGTGCATTGCCATTGAACTGTTCACCTCCATACCATTCTGAGGCCTCCCGCGAAGCAGGCTGCCTCCATTTTCTTACACAGCTCAGACTACAATAAAAAGATGGCGAGCGCCCTTCACAAAGGGTTGCCGGAGCTTGCCGGATCGGCCGCAGGCAGGCGGAGCTCCATACAGGTGAGATCAAGCCAGCGGCCGAATTTGGTGCCGACCTCGGAAAATCTGCCGGCGATGCGGAAACCGAGCTTTTCATGCAGCCGGATCGAGGCGGTGTTCTCGGCCTCGATGCCGGCGATCATCACATGGATATTGCCGGCCGCGGCACGGACGATCAGTTCGCGCATCAGACGCTCGCCGATGCCGGTGCCGCGGCAATCCTTATCGACATAGACGGAATGTTCGACCGTGTGGCGATAGCCGTCGAAGGCCCGCCAATCGCCGTAGGAGGCGTAGCCCGCGACCTTGCCCGAGAGTTCGGCGACGATGACCGGAAAGCCGCGCGCCTTGCGCGCCTTCATCCATTCCCGCCGGTTGTCGAGATCGACCAGCGTATCGTTCCAGATCGCCGTCGTGTGTTCGACGGCGTGATTGTAGATATCGCGGATGGCGGAAAGATCGGCTTCGCTGGCGTCGCGGAGGAGAACGGCGTCTGTCATGATTGCCCGGCTCGAATTGACTGCCGGGAAGGCATACGCCCCGCTTCCGAAGATGTAAACGGCGGCTTCGGGAAACAGCTTGTGTCAGACGCCCGGCGCCGACAGGCTGAAACAGGTGAAGACGGCCGAATAGTGCACCGCTGCGGCGGTGACGACGAAACCGTGCCAGATGGCGTTCTGGAAGCGCAGCTTTTCCCAGACATGGAAGATGACACCGAGTGAATAGATGACGCCGCCGATGACTATCAGCAGCATCGAGGCGGAGGGAATACGCGCGGCGACAGGGCCGGCCACCAGCACACCGCTCCAGCCCATGGCGAGGTAAAGCAGGATAGCAAGACGGTCGTAACGACCGGGAAAGACGCATTTCAGAACAATGCCGGCAGCGGCGAACAGCCAGATCGCCACCAGCATGAAGAGGAGTAGCGGATCGTCGGCGCCGCGTTCGAGGAAGGGCGTGTAGGTGGCGGCGATCAGCAGGAAGATCGCCGAATGATCGAAGCGGCGCAGATACCATTTGGTGCGCGAGACCGGCCAGGCATTGTAGGAAAAGGAAATGGCGAGCGTCAGCACCAGCCCGACGCCATAGATCCAGGCGGCGGCGAGCGCGCCGTAGGAGCTCCAGAGCGTGGCATAGAAGATCAGCACGGTGGCGCCGATCAGCGCCAGCACGAGACCGACGCCATGGACGATGCCGTCGGCGATCAGTTCATATTTGTCGTAAGCCCAGCGAACACCGTTGAACTCGGCCATGCACGCCAATCCGTTTTGGACCCCGATTGCAATCGTCGCATCGAACCGACGGGCACGCAACTGCGGCAAAGCGCACCGGCGGTAAATCTTCGTGACAGGCTGTTCGGCAGCGAGGCGGCTGCCCGATCAAATCTTTTGCCGGTCGACGAGCACCGAGCATTTGGCGTGGCGCACGACCCGGTCGGCGGTGGCGCCGATGAAGTAATTGGAAAAATCCGGAACATGCGAAGCGACGATGATGAGATCGGCTCTGTGGCTTTCGGCAGTCGAGATAATCGCTTTGGCGGGCGGGCCGTTGCGGACCTCGACGGTTGCCGCAATGCCGGTCGTGGCGATCAGCGCGTTGAGCTTATCGCGGCTGTCCTGCATGGCATCCTCGACCATGTTGGCCGGCAGTTCGATCGCGACATAGGTCGGCACATCCTCGATGACATTGAGCGCGACGATCTCGCCGCCGTCGTCGAGCAAGGACGCGGCCTTGCGGAGGATCTGTTCTCCCTTTTCGATGCCGCCGAGCGCGATCGCGACGATGATTTTCCTGTACATGGCTCCCTCCATGACTGAGATGCATAAGTATCCTCTAAAGAAGATATGAGCGCTTTGACCGCGATCAAGTGGGCGCAAGTCATCGTCAACACCTGCTCAACAGTTTATCGTCAAAAACGGGACTTCTGTGAACAATCGCCATCCGCCATATAGGCATCAAGTACGGCAGCCGAGGAGATAGAGGCGAATGAACCGGCGAAACTTCCTCGGCCTTGCTGCGGGCGGCACATTTGCCGCCACCGCCGGAACGCCTTCCATTCTACAGGCCAGATCAGAGGCAGGAGAACAATCCATGACGACCGAAACTTCCTATGCGCTGACGCGGCCCGCCTATATCGACCAGTCGCATCTCATCGTGAGCGACCTTGCCCTCGTGTCCGGCTTCTATCAGTCGATGCTCGGCCTGACGGTCATCGAGAAGACCGCAAGCGGGCAAGTGCTGGGCGTCGGTGATCTGCCGCTACTGACGTTGACGACGGCCAAAGATGCGGCGATCGCGCCGCGCAATGCCGCCGGCCTTTTCCACACCGCCTTCTTGATGCCGGATCGGGTCGAACTGGCGCGCTGGCTGCGGCATGCGGCACACAACAATGTCGTGCTCGACGGCGCTTCCGACCATCTCGTCAGCGAGGCGATCTATCTGTCCGATCCGGAAGGCAACGGCATCGAAATTTATGCCGACCGGCCGCACGGACAATGGAAATTCCAACAGGACGGCATGGTGGAGATGGCGACGCTGCGCCTCGACCTGCAGGCGCTCTATGACAGCGCGCCGGACGAGCGCTGGGGCGGTATGGCGGAGGGAACGGCAATTGGCCACCTACATCTGCAGGTCGGCGACATCCCGCAGGCCGACGCCTTTTACCGTGACGTGCTCGGCCTCAAGCTGATGGCGAGCCGTCCGGGCGCGAGCTTCTTTGCGACCGGCGGCTATCACCACCATATCGCCGCCAATATCTGGAACAGCCGCGGCGCAACGGCACGCGCCGCCAACATGACCGGACTTTCGGACTACAAGGTCCGCTTCAACGACAAGGCGACACTGGATGCGGCGATCTCCAAACTCGACGAACTGGAAATCAAGAGCGAGAAGCGCGACGGCGGCACATTCCTGATGGATCCGTGGGGGATCGGGCTGACGCTTTCGGCGTAATTACCCAAGTGCGGAGCAGCGCCAACGGCTGAAATATTCACGCGTTGCGAGCAAAATAACGCGTCAAAAACCGTGCCGCGGGCGGCTTGCTGCATGGCCCTTCCCCTCCAGGGAACCGGAACCGCGGCGGCGCGTTTCCGTGACGAAGCAATGGGGCTTCGGGGACCTCACCGCATGGGCATCGCCAATGGCATCCGCAAACAGGCCAACAAGATTGCGATCGGCGAACGCCGCACCAGCGCCTGGGCGCAAACGCTAAAGGAGGCAGCCGAAGAGCTGCCGCCGGCGCCGCTGCACCGTCTTGAGAAGGACGGGCTGGATATTAGTATGGCCTGGGCGATCATCGGCATCTTCGGCATACTCGGCCTTGCCGCCGTCTACATGATGTCGCTGATCCTCATCCCGATCACCCTTGCCGTCGTGGTCGGCATGATCCTCGGCATGGCTGCGGAAAAACTCAGTAGGATGGGTGTGCCACGGCTTGCCAATGCCTTCCTGCTGTCAAGCTGCGTCGCGCTGGTGATCTTCCTGCTGATCAACTCGCTTGCCGGCCCGCTTATGGCGTTCGCAAATGAAGCGCCTGATTTCGCCGAGCGGACTATCAACCGCGTCATGCCCTATCTCGAGCGCATCGAATGGCTGCATATCACCCCGGCGACATTCGAAAGCGGCCCGATGTCGATCGGGGCGCTGATCGAAAATACCGGCAATGTGCTGCATGTGGTGACCACCAGCCTGACGCCGGCACTGGTGCAGGGGATGATCTTCTTTGCGGCGCTGCTGCTCTTCCTCGCCAGCCGCGTCAACCTGCGCAAAGGGATCATCATGGCCTTCCGCACTCGCACGCAACGCCTGGCGGCGATCCGCGTCATCAATGGCGTCGAGCAGGTCCTCGGCTTCTATTTCGCCACAGCCTCGCTGATCTATATCGGGCTCGGCGTTGTCATGACGGTCATCGCCTATGCCGGTGGGCTGGCGGCGCCGGTGCTCTGGGGTTTCTTCGCCTTCCTGTCGAGCTTCATTCCCTATCTCGGCATCACGCTGATGACGCTTGCCGTCGCGATCACCGGCATCCTCACCTATGATAGCCTGCTCACCGGGCTGATGCCGGCCGCAGCCTTCTTCACCGTGCATCTTCTCATGGAGAACCTGATCTTCCCGGCGGTGATGGGACGGCGGTTGGAAATCAATCCCTTCATCGTCTTCCTCGCCATTCTGTTCTGGACATGGATGTGGGGTGCCGTCGGCGCCATGCTGGCGCTGCCGCTGTCGCTGATCGTCATGACTGTCATCGACGAACTGCTAATCGAGGAAAAGCCGCAGCCGCAATTGCCGAAATGAACAACCGGGGAGATATTGGTGGCGTCTGATCTCGATCTCAACGAATCCGATCACGACCAGATGGTCAGCGGTCGATCTCTCTGGGGCAAAAGCGGCATTCGGCCGGAATGGCGGCCGATCGAGCAGAGCTTTTCCGCCGACATCGCCGTGATCGGCGGCGGCATCACCGGCGCACTGGTTGGCGAACATCTGACGGCGCGCGGTTTTTCCGTTGTTATCATCGACCGGGAGGAACCCGGTTTCGGCAGCACCGCGGCGAGCACAGCGATGCTGCAATGGGAAATCGACAGCACGCTGACCGAGCTTGAGGATTATTACGGCTTCGAGCGCGCCGCCGGCATCTACCGCCGAAGTGGTGCCGCAGTCGCCGGCCTTTCCAAGCTGATTGCTGCAAACGGAATTGCCTGCGGCTTCCGGCCGCGCAACACGCTCTATCTCGCCGCCAACCAAGAAGGCGCCCGCGATCTTCGGCAGGAGCGCCAACTGCGCCGTCGGGCCGGCCTGCCCGGCGTCTATCTCGAACATCCCGATCTCTTCACCCAGTTCGAGCTCGATCGGGATGGGGCGATCTATTCGCCGGGTTCGGCGGAGGCCGATCCACTGCTTCTGACATGGGCACTGATCGAGTTGGCCGTCCGGCGCGGCGCGCGGCTGGTGAATGCGTCCGTCACCGCGCTTCACAGCGAAGGCGATCATGTCACAGTTGAGACGGAGGGAGGCCACGCCATCGAGGCGCGCCATGTCGTCCTTGCCACCGGCTATTCGATGCCAGGCTTCGACATGCCGAAGCTGCACCGCGTCAGTTCGAGCTGGGCATTCGCCACCGTACCGCAGGATCCGGCAAATTTCTGGCGCGACAGGGCGCTGATCTGGGAAGACAACCACCCCTATCTGTACGTGCGCACGACAGCCGACAACCGCATCGTTGCTGGCGGTGAGGATGATGGCACAATCGATCCCGAAATGCGCGACCACAAGCTGCCGGCCAAGATCGCGGCAATTCGCGAGAAGGTGCAGCGGCTATGGCCGAAAGCCGATACGCGCGTCGCCCACGCCTGGTGCGGAACCTTCGGCGAGACGGCCGACGGTCTGCCGCTGATCGGCCCGGTGCCCGAGATGCCGCATGTGTTCGCAGCCTACGGCTACGGCGGCAATGGCATTACCTTTTCCTACCTCGCAGCCCAGATGATCGGCGCGATGCTCGCCGGCATGCATCGCGACTGGTTCGAGGATTTCGCGCTCGACAGGGATGGGCCGGGGCTGCGGCGGTTTGGGGAGGATTGGGTGAGGGCTGGGAGTGAACTGCGGTAAAGGCTTCGCTTTGGCTATTGTGCCGTGTGACACCCCTTGTAACTTGACGCCATCCGCCGGCAGCCTAGCTAGCGCTTGCGGTGATGGAGCTGAGCCCGCAA
>NZ_LODW01000050.1 GCF_002914525.1 Rhizobium hidalgonense
TTGCCGTGTTTGCCCCAGAACTTGTCCGGGTTCTCGACGCTCTCCTCGTACCATTTCAGGTACTTATCCCGGTCTATCAATGCTCGCTGCCGCACAAGACGCGGCACGGTGTAGCGCTCGAGGACCACAGTTTAGCTCCATGTCTTTGGCTTCTGAATACTGATCCCGCTCGATCAGAATTTTGAAGTCTGTTTTGACTGACTGATATCCTCACCCATGTCGGGTTTGAGGCCCGTTCATGAGTACACCGACAGCAGCGACTTGGACTGCGACCGACAAAATCCGTTACATCATTTCCGGCCGCCTAATCGTCGAGCCGTCGCTGAAGCGGCTCAGCCTGTAGGGTGAGATGTCCGTAATCGGGGTCTCGTTCATCACGATCTCGCTGACCAACCGACCGGCACCCGGTCCAATGGCAAAGCCGTGTCCGCTGAATCCCGCGGCAACCACGTAACCGGGCAGATGGTCCACTCTCGAAATAACCGGGACGAGATCCGGAGAAGTATCAATGAGCCCTCCCCAGGCGCGCTCGACGCCGATGCCTTTGAGCGCTGGGTATTCGCTTTCAAGGTTCCTCAATGCGAGCTTGACGAGTTCGCCATCGGGCGCTGGATCCAGAATACGGTTCTTTTCAAACGGCGAGATTTCGTCATTCTCCCAGCTACCGACAGCATCGGGCCCATTCCAGAAGCTGCTCTTCAGGCGGTACTTTAGCTTCTTGCCGATCTTGCTGCGGTACATCTGATAGAATTTGACCGCGTATCGCATCCCCCGCGGCGTGATGTCGAGCGTACCACGTCCCGGTACGGCAACCGTGTAGGCGCCGTCTGTCCGACGTCGCAACACGAAGTTCGAAGCCGAAAGGCATCCTGCTTGAATGATTTCGGGCGCGCGGGTCGTCTTGATTGCGGTCCCGGAGATGTTTGCGACTGGAAGCTCGATGCCATATCGCTGAGAAAAGCGCGAAGCCCATGCTCCGCCAGCGCAAACAACTGTGCCGGCTTTCACAAGCCCCCGCTCAGTCCACACGCCTGTTACCCGGCCGTTGCTGATGTCGAGGCCCCGAACGGCGCAGTTTTGATGCAGCGATACTCCGTTTTCCTTCGCTGCCTCGGCGATGGCGGGCACAGCAAGACTGGGCTCGGCTCTCCCATCCGTCGGCGACCAAACGCCGCCGACCCAGGAGGATGTACCGCCTGAAGCTCGCTCATTGGCCTCGGATGAGCTGAGGATCTGGCTGTGAAACCCTTGCACACGTGCAGCCTGGCCCCACTTTTCCCATCGGGCGACATCAGCCTCGTTCTTCGTGCAATAAAGTATGCCCGTTCGGCGGAAGCCGAGATCGCGGGCAGTCTCGGTGCTCAGTTCCTCCCAGCGCCGCAGACTGTACATGGCCAGCGAAAGTTCATAGAGGTCGCGGTTTTGCTGGCGAACCCATCCCCAGTTGCGGCTTGACTGCTCGCCACCGACGATGCCCTTTTCGAGCAGCGCCACGGATACCCCTTTGCGGGCGAGCTCATAGGCCGTGCAGGTACCCACGATCCCCGCCCCGATGACGACGACATCGACCTCGGTTGGAAAAGAGGCGCTATCACTTACTTTCTGAACCTGGACCGGCATAGTCACTATTCCTCTGGCATCGTGCTCCAGTCATCTCCGGACTGGAATGATAAAAGCTCAACAATCTGTCGTCGTGACCTCGGAACATTACCGACGCTCGGGAGGCGATGACGTCTGACGTATTCCACCCGACACTCAGGTGCGCGTTCAGCAGCGGATGTCTCGTTGGGGCGGGCGCGAGATGCTGTTCCTCAGCTGTGATCACCGCGAACATCGAACGCATCGCGCAGCCCGTCGCCGATGAAATTGAAGCTGGTGACAGCGATCGTTATGGCCGCGCCGGGAATGATCGCCAGCCAAGGTGCCGTCCCCAGATATTGCTGGGCGCCGTTCAGCATATTACCCCAGCTGGGCAGCGGCGGCTGAATTCCATAGCCGAGGAAGCTGATATAGGCCTCCATCAGAATTGCTCGGGCGACGGTCAGGGTCGCGGCGACGATGATCGGGCCTATGGCATTGGGAAGGATCTCGCGGAACATGATGTGCGTTGCACTCAGTCCCAGCATGCGGCCGGCCAACACGAATTCGCGCTCGCGCAAAGAGCGGACCTCGGCCTCGACGATGCGCGCAACTTCCATCCAGCTTGTGGCAGCGATGACGACGGTAATCATGATTGGGCTTGGCTTCAACGCAGCGGCAAGAGCAAGCACGAGGAAGATGGACGGGAAAGAAAGGAAGCCATCCACGGCACGCATCAAAACGGTGCCGATCAGGCCTCCCCTATATCCAGCCACCACGCCGACAAGGGTTCCGATCAGCGTCGACAACAGCATCGCTGAGAAGCCGACCAAAAGCGAAATCCGTCCCGCCATGAACAGGCGGGCGGCCAGGTCTCGTCCCAGCGGGTCCGTGCCGAGATAATGCTGGCCGGTCAGGGGCGGAGCGAAGCGAGCGCGCAGGTCGATGTAGAGGGAATCGTACGGCAACACATGGGGACCCAAAACGCATGCCAGGGTCAGGAGAGCGATCATCACCATCCCGATGAGGGCCAGATGGTGCTTCATGAAACGGTGCGCAGTTCGGCTGTTCCACCAGCGCTCCCGGGGCGAATTTGCGGCAATGGCAGTCATGATGGCTGTCTCCTGATGAGCGTTCATGGCGCTTAACTCAGACGGATACGGGGATCGATGATGGCGACAACAATGTCGGCTGCGAGGTTGCTCACCACGACAAGGATCGCTGAGAACATGAGCAATCCCATCACCACCGGATAGTCACTGTAGCCGAGGCTGTCGAGGAACAGGCGTCCCATGCCCGGCCAGGTAAACACCGTCTCGGTGACCAGAGCACCCGTCAGGACGCTGGGAAGCTGCATCCCAAGGAGTGTGATCATCGGTAGGAGGGCATTGCCGATGACATGTTTCATCAGGATGTGCCGCTCACTTAATCCTTTAGCGCGGGCAGTCTTTATGAATTCCTGATTGATAACGTCGAGAGTAGCCGTTCGCATGTAGCGGCTCCAGATGGCCACATGCACGAGCGCGAGCACTACACTGGGCAGAATAAGATGATGGAGATAGTTCAGAACGGATTCGTCGCCGATCGTGTACATGTTGCCGGCTGGAAGCCAGCCAAGTTTGAGCGAGAAGACGTAGATCCCGATCAGGCCGAACCAGAAAGTCGGGATCGAAAGGGCCACCATCGCACCGACGGTCGCCACGTAGTCGAAAACCGAATAGCGCTTTACGGCGCCGCGAACACCGATCCACGTACCGATAGCGATCGCAATCACCGTGGACGATCCCATCAGCAACAACGTTGCCATGAGGTGCCGTCCAATCACCTCGAGAACTGGCGCCCCGTCGCGGAAGGAGTGGCCCCAGTCTCCTGTCAACAGGCGCCAGGCCCAATCCAGATACTGCACCCACAGAGGACGGTTCAGGCCCAACTGCTCCGCCAGTCGCTTCAAGTCGTCCTGAGTCATGCTCGCATCGAGCCCGAATTGTGCCAGCGGACCGCCAGGGATCAGGTTGAGGACCACGAAGCCGATGATGGAAACGATCAGGAGCAGTACGAGGCTCTGAGCGAACCGGTTAAGTAGGAAGCTACGCATTCAGGCTCTCCCTGTGATAGCGCCAATAGAGGTCGCCGCCGCGACCGCGGCGGCGACAACGGGAGGTTAACTCAGCTCTTCCAGTGCCAGCCGGCAGCATGCCAGGATGCGGTGCGCGTGTTCGTATTCGGTTCCCAGCCTTCAAGGCCTTCCTTCGTGCCAACCACGTATGTGGCGGCAAAAAGCGGAAGGAAGGGAAGGTCCTGACGCACGATTTCCTGAATGCGGTAATAGATTTCACGACGTGCCTCCGGATCGAAGGTCTGGGCACCCTTCTTGAGCAGCGCATCCACTTCCGGATTGGAATACTGGCCGACGTTCGATCCCTTTCCGCCCTTGGCGGCAATCGCACTGCTCGCCAGACGGTTGGTTGCATCGGGGTCCGCGGCAATTAGATGCGTAACACCCGAGATTGCCGTGTCGAACTGTGACTTCAGCCAAAACTCGCCGAACATGACAGCAGCCGGCAAATTCGAGATCGTCATCTGGACACCAATTTCTGCGAATGTCTGCTGCAGGAACTGCTGCACCTGCTCGCGGAGGTTATTGCCGGATGTGGTCGAGTTGTTGAACGCCAGCCTCACTCCGTTCTTCTCCCGGATTCCGTCCGACCCCGGCACCCAGCCGGCATCGTCGAGGAGCTTGCGTGCGGCGTCGAGATTGAATTCCTGCGCCGGAAGGTTCGGATTGAAATAGTAAGACTCCTTCGGCATGAAGGTTTCCGTCGTTGTCACCACGCCGAAATAGAGGGCGTCAATGATCGCCTTTCTGTCCATTGCAGCATAGAGTGCCTGACGCACCGCAAGTTCCTTGAACTGCGGCCGCTCGAGGTTGAGATAGAACGACTCGACGGAGGCACCAGGCACCCGGCTCACCACACGGCCCGGCAACTTGCTGGCCTCGTCGTAGTGGTCGGGCGTGATGTACGCCTGGTCTGTGAGATCGATGTCGCCGCTCTTGAACTGAGTGTAGAGCACCGTCTGGTCAGGAATGTATTTGAATATGACCTGTTCGACATACGGACCGTCCCCAAAATAATCCGGGTTCGCCGCCAGTTCGAGATGGTCGCCGGCCACACGCTGGCTCCACTTAAAGGCGCCGGTGCCAACGGGTGCCTGATTGAAGGCTGCTGCGTTCGGATCAGCTTCCTTCTCGAGAAGGTGCTTCGGCACGATGAAGGTTTCGGTGAGAAACGACAGGTAAGGAGCAAAAACCTGCTCCATGCGCCAGGTGATTTCAGTTGGCGAGACCACCGTGAGGTCGCGCACCAGCGAATGGCCGCCCGTACGCCAGGCGCGGAATTTCGGATTGGTGATCAGTTCAAGGGTGAACTTCACGTCCTCAGCGGTAAACGGTTGGCCGTCATGCCAGCGCACATCGTCACGCAGGCGAACGCGCCAGTTCAGGCCATCCGCCGAGATGCCGCCGTTCTTTTGCGTGGGCACCTCTAGTGCAAGATTGGGCTGGAGCACGCCGCCCGGATCCATGCGAAAGAGGGCGTCGAAGAGTGAGAAGTGGACCGCATCGTCCGTTTCGATATGGGCCATCAGCGGATTGAAGACCGTCGGTTCCTGCGAAAGCCCGACGACGACGCGACCCGCAGGCTTCTTGTCGGCGGCCCGAGCAATGTCAGGTTTGCCGATCAGGTTGGGAGCGGCAAAGCATGCAATGCCGCCGGCTGCCATCAGGCGCAGTGCGTCGCGCCGAGAAACGTTGCTTTTGGTCCTAGACTCTTTTGTCATTTCATTCCCTCTCTTTTGCTCGTTAGGAGGCTACTTCCCGGAGTTCATTGCACTTTCTCAAGTGTCTCTGCGCCGTTCTCCGGGAATTGCAGCTACAAGTTCACGCGTGTAGTCGCATTGCGGTTTCAGGAAGATCTGAGACGGCGGGCCGCGTTCGACGACCCGGCCCTTCTGCATCACAGCAATTTCGTCGCAGATCTGACTGGCAACACGCAGATCATGGGTGATGAAGACCATTGATACGCCGGTCTCGCGCTGGATTTGGTCAAGCAGCTTGAGGATCTGGGCCTGGATCGACACGTCGAGCGCGGAGACTGCTTCGTCGGCAATCAGCAGCTTGGGCTTGAACATCAAGGCCCGCGCGATGCCGATGCGCTGGCGCTGACCGCCCGAGAATTCGTGCGGGTAGCGGCCGAACGCACCCGCATCGAGACCGACGTGGGATAGCAACGCCCGAGCTTCGTCGCGCGCCTGTGCGTAGGGCATACCATGTGCGACGGGCCCGACGGTCAATATCTGACCGATAGTGGAGCGCGGATTGAGCGATGCAAAGGGATCCTGAAAGATCATCTGGATCCGAGGGCGTAGCGGCCGGAATTCGGATTCAGAGAGCTTGATGATGTCCTTGCCCTCAAACAGGATCTGACCGCTGTCGCTGTCCTGGAGCTTGATCAGGAGTCGTCCCAACGACGATTTTCCGGAACCACTTTCGCCGACAATGCCAAGGGTGCGGCCCGCGGCCAGGGTGAACGAGGCGTCCTGTACCGCAGGCACGACACGCTGGCTGCCGAACAGCGCGCTGCCGCTGCGATAGGTCTTGCACAATCCATTGACAGTCAGGACTGTCTCGTCGCTCGTCTGCGCCGTGAGTTTTCTGTCCTCGCCCGTGAGGCGCGGAACGGCGGCAATCAGGCGCTGGGTGTAGGGGTGGCTGGGGGATTTGAGAACCTGATCGGCGGTGCCCTGCTCGACAATCCGCCCTTTCTCCATAACCACGACGCTGTCGGCAATTTCTGCGACAACGCCGAAGTCGTGGGTGATAAACATGACGCTCATGTCCTTGCGGCGCTGAATGTCACGGATGAGCTTCAGGATCTGCGCCTGGGTGGTTACGTCGAGGGCTGTCGTTGGTTCGTCTGCGATCAGAACCGTCGGCTCGAGGGCCAGCGCCATCGCGATCATCACGCGTTGGCGCTGACCACCAGAAAGCCGGAACGGATACTGGTGGTACATCAGATCCGGATCGGGCAGGCCCACCTCGGCAAGCAACTCGAGTGCGCGGTCACGCCGCGAAGCCTTCGTGCCCACTCCATGGGCCGCCATCACTTCAGTAACCTGCTCACCGACCGTCATCAGCGGGTTGAGCGCCGAAAGCGGATCCTGAAAGATCATGGACACGACGCGGCCGCGCAACTGGCGCAGCTTTTTTGCCGGCGCGTCGACGATGGCCGTTCCATCGAGATTGATCGCACCCGACGAGACTGGAATTACCTTTGGCAAAAGCCCCATGATAGTATTCGCGGTTACCGACTTGCCCGATCCAGACTCGCCGATAATGCAGAGGATTTGACCGCGCTTGAGGTCAAACGACACGTTTTCGACGGCATGAGCTCGCTCCATGCCTTTTGGCAGGTCGACTGTGAGACCACGCACCGAAAGCGCTGCATCGCCTGCTGTAACAGCCTCTGTCGTAACGGCCATCGGTTTTTCTCCTTGTCTACGCAGCTTCTCATTTGAGATTTTGATCGCCGATCAATCATGCTGCCGCGTAATCTTTTCGAGCAGTGCATCTCAGCACCATTCGCAACCAATCGGCGTTGGTTCGATGATTATTATAAGATTGGTCTTGCCATTGGTGTCAATATAGATCAAATTGGTTTCGCAAAATATTTATTGGAGGTCACATGAGCGTGGTGTTGAAGGACTTCATTGAGGCGGAAGGTCTGGAACCAGGCGATCGCCTGCCTCCCGAGCGTGACTTGGCACTGAAACTCGGGCTGCCGCGTACCGCCCTTAGAAGGATGCTCAGTTCCTTGGAGAAGGAAGGCCGCCTTATCAGGCACGTCGGCAGAGGCACCTTTATTGCCGGCAGCGGCGTGAGTTCGAGCGCCCTTCGCCGGCCGGCAACCAATGAAGGAGACACATTGCGCACCTATCCGGCGGAAGTCTTTGAGGCTCGGCTGATCATAGAGCCGAAGATCGCCGCGTTGGCAGCGTTACGGGCGACCAGGCAGGAAGTCGAGGAAATGCAGAAATCAATCGCACGAGGCAGCGCGTCGGAAGCACTGGGCGAATTCGAGAAATGGGACGCCGTCTTTCATCGCATCATCGTCCAGGCCGCTCGTAACGGTCTTCTTGCGTCGCTCTATGAAGGTATTCACGCGGTACGGGCCGGGAACCTCTGGGGGAAAATGAAGGAACAGTCGCTGACCTCCGAGCGCATGACGGCGTATATCGTCAGCCATCAGGCAATTCTCGACGCAATAAAAGATCGGGATAGCAGGGAGGCCGAGCGAAACATGTACGATCACATCATCGAAGCCAGAACGAACATACTGGGTCCCAGCATTTGAACTGGATCTCGTCAATTGGTGTCGAAGGACATTGTCGCATTGTCCACTGCGACCGTCTCGGCCGCGACCTCTGCCATCCTCACGAGCGGATCACAGCCGCAAGGTGCTGGCCAACTAAGCGCTTCAGGAACCAAACTGCCGTCGAAGCCATGAGAGGAAGTTTCGTTTTCTAGCATCGCCTTCGAATGGAAGTCGGCTCAACAGGATGTAGCTATGTCCGTTGCCGGAGAATCCCCGCGGCGCCACCAGTTGCCCGCTTTCCACTGCATCGGCTACCAACGGCTCCGGACCAATCGCAGCACCTAAGCCAGCGATTGCCGCCTCGATACTCAAATAGAAGTGTTCGAACACCTGGTTGCCGGGCGCTTTTGGATCTGCGAGCTGATTATCGGCGATGTATCGCGCCCACGCGTCTCGGCGCGTGGCCGAATGAATGCGAGGCAAGGAGAGAATGTCATCGCTGCCGGAAGCCAACAGGCGTGGCGCGCATACGGGGCCGACACGTTCTTCGACGACCGTTTCCACAAAAAGCTCCGGCGACCAGCTAAAATCGCTTCTCCGTAGCGCCAGATCGATGTGGCTCCTGTCAAAGCTCACCGGACCACCAGCGGCTAATACATGAACCTCGATATCCGGATGAAGTGTATTGAATTGTGGGAGACGAGGGATCAGCCACCGCTGCGTGAAGGTCGGCTCGCATGAGACCACCAGCGGTGCGGAACCGCCAACTCTTATTTCCTCGCAACAATCGCTGATCAGGCGAAGCACCTCGCTCATCGCAACAAGGAGGCGTCGCCCCGCGTCCGTGAGGAAAACGGCTCTGTTTCTTCGTTCGAAAAGAGCCACTCCAAGGTCTTCCTCAAGCAAGCGGATTTGCTTGCTGATGGCGCTGTGTGTGACAAACAGTTCATCGCCCGCACGCCCGAAATTCAAATGACGAGCAGCGGATTCAAAGGCTCTCAATGCGGATAGTGAAGGAACTCGTGCGGCCATATCTGTGACTTGAAGTGACGGATTTCTGTCAGAATTCATCGTTTTTTCGGCAGAAGCAATAGCGCTAATAATCTCTCGTCACATTGAGAACCGACGGGAGAGCAATTTTGAAGGTAGGAATTCTCGCCGACGATCTCACCAGTGCAACGGATGGCGCCGCGCCATTCGTGAGCATGGGGCACAGATGCCTCGTGTTCGCCGATCATCAGCGATCGCCACGGGAAGATGCTGCGATTGTATCGGTAAACAAGGCCAGTCGTGCAGCATCCATTGAAGATGCTGTCGATCGAGCGGCGCACGCTGCAAAAAGCCTGGCGTCCGCGGAAATCCTTTACAATACTGTCGATTCCACCATTCGTGGTCACATTGGCGCTGAAATAATCGCTGCACGCAGAGCCTCCGGTCGGGCTATTGCAATCGTCGCTCCGGCTTTCCCAGCCGGTGGGCGAACCACGGAAGGAGGGCGTCAGCTTCTTCGTGGCGTGCCGTTGGAGGAAACCGAATTTGCAAAGGACCCCCTCCACCCCATAACAGACTCGCACATTCGCGCCCTGTTCCCGGCTATTCCAGACGCGGAAGTGCGTTTTCTTGGACTTGCGGAAGTTCGAGCCTTGAAGTCTGGAGAACTTGTCGCGGATGACAGGAAGTTACTGATAGTCGATGCAGCAACGCAGCACGATCTGGCCCTGCTGGTGAAATCGGCGGCGGATGCAAAGTCCATCCTTTGGTGTGGTTCTCCGGGGCTGGCGACTGCGTTGGCGGACCAGGTCGGCCGGGCCGATGACGCCGCACTGTCGTCCCGCACGGCGTCGCTCAATCTCTTTGTCATCGGCAGCGTTAATCCGCTTAGCCGCGAGCAATGCTCAAGGCTGAGAGGCAAGGACGACGTCCGACAGATCGTCGTCGACGCCGAGCAGGCATCTCATTCTCCCGTTCTCGCGGCCGAAAGCGCCGTTGGGCAATATCGCCAATCGGGGTCTGCCGGAGATGTCCTTCTAACAGCGTCTGAGCGCGGCACGTCGGTCGATCCTCGGTCCGTTGCGATCGCTCTTGGCCAGGCGGTCCGCCTGCTAATCGAGCGTTATCCCGTCACGGGTCTTTTCCTGACCGGCGGCGACACCGCCGAATCGGTGCTGGGCGTACTTGGGATTGGTTCACTCGAACTTTTGGGCGAGATCGAGCCCGGAATTCCGGTGGGGCGCACGACCGGATCGCATCCCTTTCACATTATCACAAAAGCGGGCGGCTTCGGCTCGCCCAATATCCTGCTGAAATCAGCTGAGTTGCTTCGCGGCCTCTGGCTTGGAGATAAGAAATGAAAACGCCTATCGGAATTACCATGGGCGATCCTTGTGGGATCGGCCCGGAAATCATCGCACGCGTTTTTGCGGACGGACTTCCTGAGCACGCGGTGGTGATTGGTGACGCCAAGGTGATGGAACGCGCAGTCCGAGCCCTCGATCTTCCGCTTCACGTGCAGCCCATCATGTCAGTCGATGAGGCTGTTCCAGACGGCAAACTCATAGCCGTTCTCAATGTTTCGGATCTTCCTGACGATTTGCCGATCGGTCAGGTGGATGCTCGCGCTGGCCGCGCCAGCTACGACTATGTTGTGAGGGCGATCGACGAAGCCCTGGCAGGCAACATCAGGGCCATCGTCACCGCGCCGATCAACAAGGAAGCAATGAAGAAGGGCGGGCTCAATTACCCCGGCCACACCGAAATCCTTGCGGAACGGTCGGGGACCGACAAGTTCGCGATGATGCTGGCAAACGACGAGCTGCGTGTCATCCTGGTCACGATCCACGTGTCGTTGCGCGACGCTATCGGCCTCGTGACGCAGCAATCTGTGTTCAGAACGATCGAATTGGCGCACCGGGCAGGTAAGGCATATGGCATCGCCTCGCCCCGCGTCGCCGTCGCCGGCCTCAATCCCCATGCCGGTGAAAACGGCATGTTCGGACGCGAGGATCTCGACATTATCGCGCCGGCAATCAGCCGGGCTCAGGAACTTGGAATAAACGCGTCCGGTCCATGGCCAGGAGACACGATTTTCATGCGGGGCCGCAGGGGCGAGTTCGATATCGTCGTTGCGCAATATCACGACCAGGGCCTCATTCCGGTCAAGTATCTCGGCATCGACAACGGCGTCAACGTCACCATCGGCCTGCCCTTCATCCGTACCAGCGTCGATCACGGCACCGCATTCGACATCGCGGGCCAAGGGACGGCCGACCATTCCTCACTTCGCTACGCCTTCGATCAGGCGCTGCTTCTCAATGCAATCTAGGAGCGCTTTCGATGCCCCAGACTTCTCCCGACTTCATATTTATGTTGACCAACCAGGACCGCACCGTTGCCGACGCGGCCGAGCGCCTCAAGGATGTGCTTGCCGCCGGCATCAGACATGTGGGGTTCAAGGATATTGGCCTGCCATTCGATAAACTCTTGGGCCTAGCTTCGGCAATCAAGGCGGCGGGTGCCACGCTCTATCTCGAAGTGGTCAGCCTCGACGAGGAGAGCGAGCGACGATCCGCGCAGGCCGCGGTCGACCTCGGTGTTGACATCTTGATGGGTGGGACCCGACCGAACGTCGTTCTCCCAGTTATTGCTGGGCGAAACATGGGGTACTATCCGTTCCCCGGCAAGATCGTCGGTCATCCGAGCAAGCTCGAAGGGACCATCGAGACAATTGTGGAAAGTGCCCGGCATTTGACGGCGATCAACGGTGTCAGCGGTCTCGATCTGCTCGCCTATCGCTTCGGCGGCGATGTCGAAGAGCTGATGGCGCGGGTGTGTGAGGCCGTGGCCAAGCCTGTGGTTGTTGCAGGATCGATCGACAGTCCTGAAAGGTTGGCGGCGGTCGTACGGTCTGGTGCTGCAGGTTTTACCATCGGAACGGCGGCTTTCAATGGCGCTTTTTCCGGCAGTGCCGATCTGCGATTGGAAATCGAGGCGGAGATCAACGTTCTCGAGCGGATTCAAGCTGACGCGGATGGTATTGCGCCGGTATTAAGGTACACCTGAATTGGCTCTTCACCGATCATTAATTGCTGTCTTTACGATTTGGGCACAAGGTGAGTTTCGAATTTGGAGGCCCGACAAATGGATCTAGCGACGTTAGCCCCCTCCCCTGGCTTGGCAACCACGACCACGCTTGAGACGTTGGAAACGCCCTGTCTGGTTCTGGATGCGGACCGGATGGACCGCAATATCAAGCGGCTCAGGAACCGGCTCGATGACCTCGGCGTGTCGCTGCGACCGCATCTGAAGACTGCGAAGTCGATTGACGTGGCCCGGCGGTTCATGAGTGCGCCAGAGGGACCGGCGACCGTCTCGACGCTGAAGGAAGCGGAGCAGTTCGCGGCCGCTGGCGTTCGCGACGTGATCTATGCCGTCGGCATCGCTCCTTCAAAGCTCGCGCGTGTCGCCGAGCTGCGCGCCAAGGGCGTCGATCTCGTGGTGGTACTGGATACCGTCGAACAGGCGCAGGCGGTTGCCGAGGCGTCCCGAGGCGCCGGAATGCGGATCCCAGCCATGATCGAGATCGATTGCGATGGCCACCGCTCGGGTGTTGTGCCTGGCAATCACGCGCAGTTGCTGGAGATTGGGCAGACGCTGGCCGCAGGCGCGGAACTGCGTGGCGTTTTGACCCATGCTGGCGACAGCTACAAAGGTGGTGGCGACGAGGCGCAGCAGCGGTTTGCCGAGGCGGAGCGGTTGGCCGTTGTTGAAGCCGCGCAGCTTCTTCGTGGTGCAAGACTGCCGTGCCCGGTCGTCAGCGTCGGTTCGACGCCGACGGCCCATCATGCGAAGGATCTAACAGGCGTGACCGAAGTCCGCGCCGGGGTGTTCGTGTTCTTCGATCTGGTGATGGCAGGCATCGGCATTTGCCAGGTCGAAGACATCGCGCTCAGCGTTCTTGCGACGGTTATCGGGCACCAGCGCGAGAAGGGGTGGATCATAACCGATGGCGGATGGATGTCTTTGTCGCGAGACCGCGGCACCAGCAGGCAGGCCATCGACCAGGGATATGGCCTCGTCAGTGACATCGACGGCAATGCCTACCAGGACATCATCGTTGTCGACGCGAACCAGGAGCATGGCATCCTCGCCGTGCGGCCCGGCTCGAACGCGCGCCTTCCGTCTCTGGCGATCGGAGACCGGGTGCGGATCCTGCCGAACCATGCTTGCGCAACCGCTGCGCAGCACCCGGTCTATCATGTTGTGCGCAGTGGTTCGCATGCCGTTGAGGCTTGTTGGCCGCGCTTCGGAGGCTGGTGATGTCGAACGTCATAACCGTAAACACCGATCGCGCGCCCAGCCCTGCCGGTCACTATGTCCAGGCCAAGCTGGCGGGCCAGCATCTTTATATATCTGGGCAGCTCCCGATCCGGCCGGATGGGACGTCGCTTCCCGACGATGGGTTCGAGACGCAGGCGAGGCAAGCCATCGACAATATGTTGGCGGTCCTGGAAGCGGCAGGGGGAAGCCCGGACGATCTCATCAGGGTGACCGCCTACATCGTTGGCGTCAGCAACTGGCCGCGCTTCAACCAGCTTTATGCAGCGCGGCTGGGAGGGGCGCGCCCGGCGCGCACCGTGGTTCCGGTGCCCGAACTCCACTACGGCTATCTCGTCGAGATCGACGCGATCGCCGTGCTCGCGCAGGACGCTCCTGCGCGGGAGGCAGAAAACAGCTCCGACTAGTCAATTCAGGTCAGCCACGATGTCACCACTCCTCAAACGCATACAGAGCGATCAAGAGCTTCCCGCGGAGGCCGACGTCGTCGTCATCGGCGGCGGCATTATTGGCGCGTCGGCGGCATTTTTTCTCGCAGAGCGGGGGCTATCCGTTGCATTGCTCGAGAAGGGCTATGTTGGCGGTGAGCAGTCCAGCCGAAACTGGGGCTGGTGCCGCCGGCAGAACCGCGATGAGCGCGAACTGCCGCTATCAGGGGTATCCATGCAGGCGTGGGACCAGTTTGCCGCCAAAATCGACGAGGACGTCGGCTTCCGCCAATGCGGTCTGTTCTATGCGACAGACAACCCCAAGCAGCTGGCGGAATGGGAACAATGGCTTGATCTTGCCCGGCAATTCAACGTCAATACCAAGATGCTCACTGCCCGGGAGGCCCATGACAGAATTCCCGCGCAAGGTCGTCGTTGGCTCGGCGGCGTCCATTCGGTCGATGACGGCAAAGGCGAGCCGGCAATTGCCGCGCCGACGATCGCGAATGGTGCCCGCAAGTTCGGAGCGACTATCCACCAGGAATGCGCTGCACGCGGTCTCGATATCGTCAATGGCGCAGTTGCTGGGGTCACTACCGAAAAAGGGATAATCAGGTCGCAGGCGGTCCTGAACGCCGGCGGTGCGTGGACATCCCTGTTCTGCCGCCAGTACGGCGTTCAATTTCCGCAGGCAAGCGTGCGCCAGACCGCAATTCGTACGCGACCCACAACGAATCTCGGCGAGGCGATCTACACTCCAGAGTGCTCGTTGACCCGCAGGTTGGATGGCAGCTACACGCTTGCTGTCAGCGGCAGGGCCACGCTCGATATTACGCCGCAAGGCCTGCGTTATGCGCGCTGGTTCATGCCGATGTTTCTGAAGCGATTGAAAGCGGTCCAGATCGGCGTGGGCAGATCCATGTTCCACGGACCGGAAGCGTTGGCGAACTGGACCAAGGATACGCTTTCGCCTTTCGAGCGGATCCGTGTTCTCGATCCAAGACCGAGCCGCCGGACGATCGCGGCTATTCTGAAGGGCGTCACTGAACAGTTCCCGGCCCTAAGGGGCATTGAGATCACCGACAGCTGGGGCGCGTATGTAGATTGCACACCGGACGCGGTACCGGTCATCTCGGCGTCCGATCATGTGAAAGGCCTTTACTTGGCCGCGGGCGGTTCCGGCCATGGATTCGGCATTGGCCCAGGCATCGGCCGCCTGGCAGCTGACCTGGTTGCGAACGATAGGCCTTGCGTCGATCCCACGCCGTTCCGGCTGTCGCGCTTCTTTGACGGCTCCAGAGTCGAGGTCGGCGGGCTGTGATCAAGGCAAAGGCCAGTGTCGTTCCTAGCCGAGGCTGTCCAGCAACTTGTAATCATGCCGACCAGCGGCAGGAACCAGGAGTTCCGAAGTGCCCCGCGGACGGCCGGCCAGTCGAGCCCCTCCCTCGGATTGTCCTGTCGGCCGAGGATCGCGTCGGCGCTCAGCATTCCGAGGTTACCGCTTTCGGGCGGCTTCCCGGCGCGACGGAAATCGCATTCGATGCATCCAAGCGCCTCGATCGCGTCGATGGAGTCGTCTAAGGCCTTGTGGAGCGCGATCGCGCCCTCCTTGCCGAGTTCCGCCTTTGCCGCCAGGCAACTATGCGCAAGCCCGTTGTTCCGCGATTGCGCCGGAGGCGGCCCAGCCGACGTTCTCGGCCTCCAACCTTTGCATCCGCCTTCGCGAGTTGCGTAGCGCCGCCCGCAATGCCCCGCCCCGACCCAAGGCGAACGGAGAGGGTCCCGCAGGATCGGGATCTTAAGATCTATCTGCGCACCTTAAAGACCAACGACGCCGGGCAATCCCGAGATGCCAGCGATTTCGGTATATCCGTAATAGGGATTGGCCGGCTCGTGACCGCGATTGACCCAAACCTTGTTCTTGATCCCGAGATCATGTGCAGACATCAGATCGTAACGGAACGAGGAGGAGCAATGCAGTATATCCGCCGGGCCGCAACCAAGCATATCGAGCATATATTCGAACGCCCGGAAGTGCGGCTTGTAGGCGCCGGCCTGTTCGGCGGTGTAGACGGCGTGGAAAGGCGCGCCGAGCTTCTTGACGTTGAACATGATCTGCGAGTTCATCGCATTTGACAGAATGACCAATGGAATTTCCTTAGCCACCTTGGCAAGACCCGCGGGAACGTCTGGATGCGGCCCCCAAGTGGGAACGCGTTCGTAAACCATCTGCGCGTCTTCGTCCTTGAAGTCGATACCGTTGCGTTTGCAGGTCCTTGCCAGTGCGTTATGAACGACTTCCGCATAAGGCTTCCAGTCGGCCATGACTTCATCAAGGCGGTACGCAGAAAAGTCCGCGATAAACTGCAGCATTTTCTGCTCGCTCATTCGGTCGCCGTAAAGATCGCGTGCGGCCTCCGCCATCTGAAAGTTGATGAGTGTGCCATGGCAGTCGAAGGTGATGTATTTCGGGCGGAAAATGGCCATGCGCTTCGTCCTTGCTTTGCGGGGAGTTGTTCAAGTTATGACCAATCATAGCCCTGAGCTCGCACCTGAACTGCCCGGAAACTGCGGAACTTCAGCACAAAATGCTGGAGGGAAACATCGTTTGCCCTTGTGAGTGCTGGATCAGAGTGATCCGCGGTCGAGATGCCGGGCGCGTCAGAAAGGTACTGCCCGGTCAATTCGTCCCGCAGGAAACGGGAGCGCATCTGCGAAATATGGGGCTTGCGTCGCAAAGAAGGATCCAATCCCGGGAGGCTCGTCCTTCGGTACTCGTAGGCGACAGCGAGTAAGATCGACTGCGTCAGCTTCCAATCATTCGCCGATCTTAGCATTCGAAGTGGCGGGATAGTTCCAGCACTCCGCCCACGCTCCGAAAGGCGCCTGCCGGTACTCTCTGCCAAAATCGTCGTGCGATATAAAACAATCTGCCTGGGTTCCCGCGAATTCGACCGATAGGCCCACATTGGGCCTGATAGGATCAATGCAGGTCAGGTCGCAATGATCCGGTGAATTGAATTAGAGAGGTCACGCATGGAAACGCTGCTGCTCAAGAAGAATGAGGTAGCGCGGCTTATCGGCATGACGGAAGTCATCGGCGCGGTCGAGGAGGCTTACAAGGCCTTCAGCAGCGACCAGGTGGAACAGCCTGACTATATCGGGATTCATCTGCCCTCCCTGCGTGGCGAAATCGACTTCAAACTTGGCTACGATAAAGTCGCGGAAATCATCTCCATGAAAGCACATTCCGGGGGGTTCACCAACAATCCAGCAGAACATGGCGTGCCGAATAGCATGGGAACCATTCTCCTGTTTGATGCCAGGAGCTGTGCGTTGATTTGCATCATGGATGGCAGCTTAATCACCGGCCTCAGAACCGGGGCGGCGGGAGCCGTCTCCGTGAAGGCACTGGCGAGAAAGAACGCCAGGACGATCGCGTCGATCGGCACAGGCAATCAGGCAAGAATGCAAATTCGGGCGATCAACGAGATCATGAAGATCGAAGAGATCCACGCCTGGGACAGCACCTACGAAACAAGTTCCAAATACAAGGCGGATATCGAGCGCGAATTCGGCATTCCCGTTACCGTCGCAAGTTCGAAGAAGGAGGCGGTCGAGCGGGCCGACATCTTGATCACAACGACCCGTGGGAAAGGTTCGCTTGTGGAAGCGGAATGGGTAAAACCCGGTACGCACATTGTCGCAATCGGCACGGATCAACGCGGCAAACAGGAGCTGGATCCGGAGCTTTTCCGAAACGCCAAGATCATCGTCGACTCGCTTTCGCAATGCACGCAAAAGGGCGAAACCTGGCACCCGCTGAATAAAGACATCATTGCCAAGGACGACATCCACGGCGAAATCGGCGAGGTATTGTTGGGGAGGAAGCCGGGACGCGAAAGTGATGACGAAATCACCATTTTCGACTCCACTGGGATGGCCATTCAAGACAATACGACCGCCACCAAAATTTATCGCAACGCCATAGCGAACAATGTCGGCACTTTCTTCCCGTTTTTTGAGGAATGACCATGCGCAACTATCCCACCATTCAGGACATCCGCGAGGCTCAGCAGCGGCTAAAGCCGCATGTCAGACACACGCCGCTGTTGCGTGCAGACAAGATCGAGAAAGCGGTTGGTTGTCAGCTCTACCTCAAACCGGAAACACTCCAGATTACCGGCGCATTCAAGATCCGCGGCGCCCTGAACAAGGCTCTCTCGCTCCCCCGAGAAGAGATCGCAAACGGGATCATTGCGACCTCGTCGGGGAACCACGCCCAGGCGCTTGCTTACGCAGCGAGGATGCTCGGTGTAAAAGTGATGTTGGTGCTGCCGGTCACCACACCCAAAATCAAGATCGCCAATACAGAGGCCCTTGGCGCGGAAGTCATTCTTTTTGATGGTGATAATGCTGCTCGATGGAGAAAAGTCTACGAGATCGCCGAAGGACACAATTATGCGGTCATTCACGGCTTCGAAGACCCCGTCGTAATGGCCGGTCAGGGAACGATCGGGTGTGAGATCCTCGAAGACTTGGAAGATGTGGACACGGTCATCGTACCCCTGGGCGGTGGAGGGCTGATCTCGGGCATCGCCACTGCGATTAAAGAAACCAAGCCGTCGGTGCGTGTTATCGCGGCAGAGCCTGCCTTGACGCCGAAATATTTCTACAGCCGGAAAAACAGGGAGCGCACATCGCTTCCGTTAAAGAACACGATCGCGGATGGTTTAAGGTTAAGCGTTCCGGGTCAAAATCCGTACCCGATTATCGAAAAATATGTCGACGAGATTATTCTTGTTGAAGACGAACACATCATTGCCGGAATGCGTGCCCTCGCCCAGGATGCGAAATTGATCGCGGAACCAGCCGCCTCCATCGGCATAGGAGCCCTATTGGCAGGCAGCATAGACGTGAAGCCAGATGAGAAAGTGTGTGCGGTCTTGTCTGGCGGCAACTGGGATCTAGGCGACCTTGCCGAGATTTACAATCTGGCGCCGTGATCGGCCTCAGCTTCGGTCAGTACACCACCCCGATCGCGTTCGACGCCTGCGATTCTCATATCCTCTCTCACAAATGCAAACAGTTCCGGCCGCGGGGCGGATCGGTATTTCAATCGGCAGAGGGATAGATCAGAGCCATTCAAGGAGCCACCAGTGAAACACGCCCACAGCTTCTATATCGACGGTAAATGGGTTGAGCCGTCCGTTTCGAAAACACTTGAGGTCATCGATCCCTCGACCGAAGAGCCGATGGGCACGATCGCCCTCGGCAGTGCCGCCGACACGGAAAAAGCGGTCGCGGCCGCACGGCGAGCCTTTGCCTCCTTCTCGGAGACATCCAAGGAAGAGCGCATCGAACTGCTGAGGCGAATCGTAACGATCCTGAAGCGCCGCAATGACGAGCTCGGCGACATCATCTCACGGGAAATGGGCGCGCCGCTCGCCATGGCCCGGGCCGAGCAGGCCGGCATCGGCGCGCTCCATTTCCAACAGACGATCAAAGCCTTCGAGACCTTTGCCTCCGACTACATGCAGGGGACCACCTGCATCACACGCGAGCCGGTCGGGGTCGTCGCGATGATCACGCCGTGGAACTGGCCGATCAACCAAATCGCCTGCAAGGTCGCTCCGGCGCTCGCCACGGGATGCACCATGGTCCTGAAGCCATCGGAGATCGCTCCCTTCAACGCGGTGATCTTTACCGAGATCATGGATGAAGCCGGCGTGCCGAAAGGCGTCTTCAACCTCGTTCATGGCGATGGGCCTACGGTCGGAACGGCCCTGGCCAGCCACCCGGATGTGGATATGGTATCCTTCACCGGGTCGACGCGCGCTGGCATTGCCGTTGCGCAGGCGGCGGCACCGACCGTCAAGCGAGTGCATCAGGAGCTCGGCGGCAAGTCGCCGAACATCATCCTGCGCAGCGCCGACTTCTCAGGCGCGGTCGCCGCCGGCGTACGCCGGTGCTTCGGCAATTCCGGCCAAACCTGCACTGCGCCCACCCGAATGTTGGTGCCTGCGGAGCGAATGGAGGAAGCAAGCTCGATCGCTGCGAGAGAGGCTGCTGCGCTGGTTGTCGGCCCCCCATCTGACCCTTGCACCGACCTCGGTCCGGTCGCAAGCGGCGCCCAGTTCGACAAGATCCAAGCTTTGATCGAACGCGGCATCGCAGAAGGAGCGGAGCTGATCGCCGGCGGCCCTGGTCGCCCTTCGCATCTCAATTCCGGCTATTACGTGCGCCCGACGGTGTTTGCCCGCGTGACCAACCAGATGACAATCGCGCGGGAGGAAATCTTCGGCCCGGTGCTGTCGATCATCGGCTATGACAGTGAGGATGAAGCGATCGCAATCGCGAACGATACGCCTTACGGTCTAGCGGCCTACATTCAGGGCGATCCAGAGGAGGCGCGAGCGCTCGCAGGCAGGCTGCGCGCCGGCAGCGTTCGCCTCAACAACTCCGCCTGGGACAGCGCCGCCCCTTTCGGCGGCTACAAGCAATCCGGCAACGGTCGGGAATACGGGAAGTTCGGACTGCAAGAGTTTACCGAGATCAAGGGCATAGCCGGCTTCGCGAACGAGTGAATGGTTACTGTGCGGTGTAGCCGTTTCGGATGCCTGCGCAAGGGGCTGCGAATACAGTCAAACGGGAGATCCAGCTACGCGCGATCACGGATGATCGCGTGGGATCGACCGCTCTGAAGATGCCGTCGCCTGTGAACGACATCCCCGCGTCAGCACAGGCCGAGCGGGGTCGAAGATCAGTTTCACGTTTTCACTTATTCAGAAAAAGACCAGCCGACCCGTGGATTTCGAACTCGCCGATCGTACCCGGAAGGCTGTCCGCTGCATCGATAGGAGCATCGAAAGGTCGGGTGAATGGGATCGGTGGTTTGACCAATCCAACCGTAAAGATTGAGCCGGTCAGTCACTCCCACACGCTTCGGACGACCGCTGTGCGTGCCTAAAACGGTTGTTGAGGAACAGCACCGGCAATCGAAAGCGGAAATCGACAGCGACCGCGCAACAAACGCGTGCTAAGTCCGACGTGCCGTTGCGTCAAGCTCGGATCACACCGTCCTCTAACGCCAGCAGATCACGCGTGCGGATGGGGTCCCCCGAAAGGCCATGCTTGCTCCCTTCAGGCGAAAGAGAAGGGGCCAACGGACGGCCCCGATCTCCTTGTCGTCACAGCGCCTGAGCCTTGGCTTTTCAGGCGCGCTTGAGGGTTGGCTCCAGGCCAACGGCGGCAGCTAGTCCACCGATGTCCTTGATCTCGGTGTATTCGTAATAGGGATTGGCGGGCTCATGGCCGCGGTTGACCCAGACCTTGCTCTTGATGCCCAGGTCATAGGCGGTCATCAGGTCGTAGCGGAAGGATGAGGACACATGAGTGATGTCTTCCGGTCCGCAGCCGAGCTTGTCGAGCATGTATTCGAAGCCCTTCATCAGAGGTTTGTATGCCCCGACTTCTTCTGCCGTGATTACCATATGGACGGGTGCGCCCAACTTTTCCACGTTCGACATAATCAGGCTGTTCATGGAGTTCGACAGGATGACCAGCGGAATTTCCTTGGCCACTTTGGACAGGCCAGCCGGGACGTCCGGGTGCGGACCCCAGGTTGGCACCTCGTCATAGATGCGTTGCGCGTCTTCGGGTTTGAACGGGATACCGATACGTTTGCAGGTGCGTTCGATTGAATTGTGTACCACTTCGACGAACGGTTTCCATGGGCCTAGCACCTCGTCAAGGCGATAGCCCTTGAAAGCCTCGACGAAGGCTGCCATCGCTTCAGGGGAGAGGCGCTCGCTGTAGACGCGTCGCGCCGCGCCGGCCATGTCGAAATTGGTGAGCGTGCCGTAGCAATCGAAGGTCACGTACTTCGGCCGAAATTGAGTCATCGCGTGTATTCCTTCCAATTTTCATGGCACGGTGTGCCTGTCCAGGTCATTTTGGCGGGCATGCCGCCTTTCTAAGAGGTCGCGGTCCCGACGGACCCAATGCGGACGCGGCAGATACCTTTGCGAATCTGGTCATTTCTTCTGCCTTTTTAGATACCGGGCCAATCCACCAAAGCGGATCAATCCGACTTGTTCGCTGCATTTCGACCAGTGGGAGCACACTGGCATAACTTTGAGGTGATATCAACTTATTGTCCAACCATTTTTTGGATTTTCATCGTCGAGCGCTCAGTCGACGTGTATACGTTGCTACTCCATGCCGTCACCGCAAGCCAAGCATGTTATTAATTTTGTTGCCTTTTCTCACATTTTGGCCTGCAACCATCAAAAAAAGCTAAGGCTGACTAGATTCATCATCGAAATAAATTGTTGTACAAAAATTGAAGTATGAGATACTGAGGTCATCGAACTTCAGGATATAAATGAGTTATGGGTCACAAGCATCAGTACGGGCCAGCCCGCGTCCCTGAGCTTTCAGAGGCGTGCCATTCCGTGGGCGCTGCGGAAGCCGAACGAATCGCCGAGCGGCTATATGGCACGCGCGGCTCGGCAACGCGCTTTGAAACAGAAAAGGACGACACGTTCCTCCTCGACTGCGCCGCCCAGGGGAAGTTTGTATTGAAGATCGCTCATCCTTCTGAGCGGATCGAGGAACTCGATTTCCAGGTGTCGCTGATGCGCCATTTGGAGAAGCGAGCCCCTGATCTACCAATCCCCCGCACATTTGGCGATGTCGACGGGGCGGATTTGCCAATCGTCACTACGAGCGGCGGCGATCGGCGAGTCGTGCGCCTTATAACCTTCCTTGCCGGCACCCCGCTCGACCGGACATCTTGCACAGCCCCACAGCGTGAACGGATCGGCGAAATCCTGGCAAAGCTGCGCCATTCCATGGCCGATTTCTCGCACCCCGCAGACGGCCGGACGGTCGCATGGGACGTCACCCATCTGCTCGATCTCACCGATCTGTTGAGCTTCATTCCTGAGGGCGATAAGCGGGCCTGGACCGTCCGTGCGCTCGAACGGTTTGCCGAAATCAAGCCGAAGCTCGATCTGTGCCGGCGGCAAGTGCTCCACAACGACTTCAATACGTCGAACCTGGTCGTCGAGCACACCAGTCCGCAGTTTCTGACCGGCGTCATCGACTTCGGTGATGCGGTCCGTACCGCCATTGCCGTCGATGTCTCCACGGCGTTGATGAACCAGATGCCAAAATCGTTCGCCCATGGGAACCGGCGTGATCTGTTCGACGAAGCGCGCGACGTTCTGCGTGGCTATCTCCGCCATGCCGAACTGACGGATGAGGAGCTCCGCCTCATTCCCTTTTTGTCGATGGGCCGCCTTGCGGTTCGTGCGCTGCTGACATGCTGGCGCGCAGAGATCTTCCCCGAGAATAGCCGCTATATCCTACGCAACACCGAAGCCGGCTGGGCCCACCTCGAGTGGTTTCACTCGATTTCGACCGCACAGATTTCCGATCTTCTGACACGATAGGAACCGCAATGTCCAAACAAGCGACTACCCTGCCCAAGGGCTTCCGTGGCGACATGCCAAATGGCTTCAACCCTCAGGACACGTCTCATCTTACAAGTGAAGATCTCGAGCATGTCGCCAGGCGGCAAAGGCTGCTCGGGCCTGCTTATCGGCTCTTCTACAAGTCCCCGGTTGAGATCTCCCGTGCGAAGGGCGTCTTCCTCTATGACAAGCACGGCAACGAATATCTCGATGCCTACAACAACGTGGTGTCGCTGGGGCACTCTCATCCGCGGGTCGTTGAGGCGATCCAGAAGCAACTCGAGGTACTCTGTACCCACACGCGTTACATGCAGGAGCCGCTGCTGGACTATGCCGAAGCCCTGATCAATACGTTCGGTGGCGAACTCGGCCGAACCGGATGCGCGATGTTCACATGCACGGGCTCGGAAGCCAACGATCTCGCCTTGCGGATCGCGCGTTACCACACACGCAAGACAGGCGTCATCGTCACGGCGGAAGCCTATCACGGCAACAGCGGCGCGGTGGCGGCAATCTCGCCGTCGCTCGGCAGAAAGTCGGCTCTGGATCCCTATCTTCGCACTGTCGCGGCGCCGGATTCCTATCGACTGCCCGTCGAGGAAATTGGCCAGCGGATGGCGGAGGATGTCGCGCGGCAGATCGCCGACATTGAGCAGCATGGCGGCGGCCTAGCGGCATTCATCGCCGACTCCGTCTTCTCCTCCGATGGTCTCTACGTCGATCCGACGGACATATTGGCGCCGGTGGCGGAAGTGGTGCGCAAGGCGGGCGGCTTGTTCATTGCCGACGAGGTGCAATCCGGATTCGGGCGGACCGGCACCCATCTTTGGGGCCACAGCCGTCACAAGGTCGATCCGGACATCGTCACAATGGGCAAACCCATGGGCAACGGCTATCCCGTTGCCGGCGTGGTGCTGCGGCCCGAACTCGTTGCCGAATTCGGATCCAGCATGCGCTACTTCAATACGTTTGGCGGCAACTCCGTCGCTGTCGCCGCAGCAAGAGCCGTGCTCGATACGATCCTCGAGGAGGGCCTGTTGGACAATGCCGCCAAGGTCGGCGGCGAAATCCTCGACGGCCTCCGGAACCTGCAGAAAAAATACGAATTTGTCGGCGATGTTCGCGGGGCCGGCCTCTATTTCGCCGTCGAACTCGTTAGGGACAGAGACCGGAAAACGCCGGACATGGACCGTGCGCTTGCGGCGGTCAATGCCCTGCGCGACCGGCGCATCCTCATTTCCGCGACGGGAGCGGACGCACATATCCTGAAGATCAGGCCCCCGCTCATCTTCACATCGGCCAACGCGGCGCGTTTGCTCGAGGGCGTCGACGAGGCGCTTCGGTCCGTGAGGATCTAGGACCCGCCAGCATGCGGCAAGGAAGGTACAATATCATCTCCCTTGCTCAGCGCCGCCGCATGTGGCGTAGGTATACGACATAAACAACGAGCAAAGCCAAAGCCATGCCGCCGCTGCCCGCCAAGAACCAAGCCGAAGATCCAGAGATGAACGTCGAGCCCTTGCCCGCTAGCGCGGTGGAAATCCTGGTGCACGCCTTGCGACGGCGCATCTTGTCGGGGGACTTCCGACCGGGCGAGTTCCTACGCGACGTGAAGATGTGCGAAGAGCATTCGACCTCGCGGCACACATTCCGTACAGCAGCCCAGGTGCTCGTCACGCAAGGACTGTTACGTCAGATACCGAACCGGGGCTTTGTGGTGCCAGAATTCGGGCCAGACGATATTGTCGATATCACGCGCGTGCGCGGCGCCATCGAGGGCGAGGCCATTCGTCTGATCGTGCTGACCGGCGTTATCCCATCGCAGGCGCTGGAGGCGATCGATGTTATGCACAGGTCGACTCTGTCCTCCGACAGATCCCTGTTGGTTGCTGCGGACCGCGACTTCCACCGCGCCATCATCGCCTCCAGCGGTAGCGCTCGGCTCAAGCGGACCTATTCGGACCTTGAGGGCGAGATCGAGCTTCTTCTCGCACAGCGGCAGGATTTCTACTCCACCGCTGAAGAAATGGCGGAAGAACACGAGCGGCTCATCAACAGCTTGAGGAGCCGTCACTACGATACGGCGCGGGATGCATTCCAGGAGCATTGGGAAGATCTCCAGATCAAACTGCTCGATCAACGCTGACCAGCGCTCCCCGGGGATGTGACGCTTCGGAAAAGACCACCTCGATCCCGCATTGATCGCCTCGCGGCATCTGCCGCGCGGCCAAAAGGCAGATGTGTCGTGCGGAAATGGTCAACCTCTCGCCAAGTCGCTGTTTGTTGCACGTAAGAAAGCTGGAGGCGAAGGGCTATATCCAGGGATACTGTGCGCAGATCAATATCGCAAAACTGACGCTGACGGTGTTCACCGAAATCAAGCTGAAGAATCACCGTCAACTTGACTTCGCGAGATTTATCAGCGCGATCGAGAAGGGTCGATCAGCTTATCGAATGCCATTTGGTTTCGGGAGGCTACGATTACCTCGTAAAATTTGTCACCACCGGAATCGACGAGTGCCAGGCGATCATGGAGCAGCTCCTCGATTTGGAGATCCGCATTGACAAGTACTTCACCTTCGTCGTCTTGAAATCGCCCCTGATCAAAGTGCATTTGCCGCTTGCAATGTCGCCGCGTCGCACTTCGGATTTTCACGTCAGCCAATAGCTTGGCTCGCAAGGCAGAAAGTTTGAACGGCCGGTGTTTCACATCGACCCGCCGCGCCGCGAACCATCGCAACGACGCTGCCCTCCTTAGGCAGTCCCCAGTCCGCGAGCGGTGACGAAAGGCCGGTCTGTTCAGGGATATCGACTCTTACAATGCGACCTTCCTTGCCCGATAGGATGAAGGCAAGCAGGTCCCTCGCCTGTTCCGAGTTTTCAGCAACGACGGGCCCGACGACTTCACCCTTTCCGAACAACCGCGTCGCCGCAAATGCGACGATATGATCACCTTTCCGGATGGCGGCAAAACGCCCCTCATTCGCCAGGGCGTTGTATATCGCGTCACGGTCGGCCCCGAATGCCGTACGATCGAGCGCTTTGATTGCCGGCAGCGCGTCAGGCCCGATCCACTCAACATTGTCAGGAGCACCGACCTGACCGGCAATGCCTTGATGACGGAGGATTTGGTGCGTCGCGACGAAGCCGAGTTTTTCATATAGAGGCAAGCCGTCATTCGTCGCCGTCAATCGGCATTCACGCTCACCAGCGAGTTCCAACGCGGCGGTGGTCAATTTTCTTCCCACCCCCCGTCCACGTTGGCTTTCATCGACAATAATCATGTTAATGGCAGAGCAAGTGTCGCCGAAGGGAGTCATGAGGGCGGTACCCACAACCCGGTCGCCGGCGAGCGCAACGCGTCCTTCGCTCAGAGACCGTATCATTTCCCAGTCTTCCCTCCTGTGCGCCCAACCCGCTGCACGCGACAGCGCGAGGGCTCCGCCCACATGATGAGCCTCGAAAGGCGCAAGAACGATCGATTCCGTTTGCATGAGTTCATCCATTCGTGAGTCTCCTGCTCATCAGTGATAACGGCGAAGGTCTATGAAGCCGTGACGGAGAATCGAGTCTCCTGGCCGTACCGGAGACACGTATACACACGCCTAGTAAAGAGCGACGGATAAACCGCCCATCGATTTCAAGTCTCGCCGGCCGAAACGGCTTGCCTGCCGCCTCGCCCTGTCCCGCCTGCAAATGCGAAGATGCACGTTAAAACGGCATCGTTTGCTCGAATGATCAGGTGACGGTGACGAAAATCTTCCGCACGGTCTCGATTGTCTTCCAGACCCCGACGTAGCCAGGCTTCATCACGAAGCTGTCGCCCGCGCGATAGATGACCGGATCCTTGCCCTTTTCCGTCAGTTCGATCACGCCATCTACAAGATGGCAGAATTCAAATGTTTCGCCCTTGATGGAGTGCGTTTCACCGGGCGTCGCCTCGAAAACACCGGTATTGACCTTGCCGTCCTTGGCGGTGTCCTGCAGCCACGTCTTGAAGGCGGGTCTGCCCGCAATCAGGCGCTCCGGCTCGGCAGTTCTATGTTTCGGCTCGAAGGATGGATTCGGATCGATGGTTTTCAGTAGGGACATTTATCACTCCTATTCTTGCTGCAGTCACCCGCGGCATTGTTCCGTGGTTGGAGCCTGCCTGACGTCGGCACATGATTGCTATTGGCAAGCGGCCTTGCTCGCGACGACCTACCAGGTGACGGCGATGTACTTCGTTTCGAGGTATTCGAGCATGCCGTGATGACTGCCTTCGCGCCCGAGGCCACTCTGCTTCATGCCGCCGAACGGCGCCGCAGCGTCGGAAACGACACCGCGGTTAATCCCGACCATGCCGCTTTCCAGCCTGCCGGCGACCGCAAGCACACGCTTGAGGTCTCGGCTGAAGATATAGGATACAAGCCCGTATTCGGTGTCGTTGGCCAGATCGACGACCTCGTCCTCGGTGTCAAACACGATCATTGGCGCAACCGGACCGAAGATTTCTTCGCGAAGTATCTCGGCGTCCGGAGAGACATTGGCGAGAACGGTTGGCAAATAATAGAATCCCTCGCCGCTCAACCTGCTTCCGCCTGTCACCAGCCGGGCTCCCTTGGCGATCGCGTCGTCTACCAGGCGCTCCACCTTGGTCACCGCAGCATCGGTGATCAGTGGGCCAAGCTGCGTCTCCGGTGCCAGTCCTGGCCCGACGTTGAGCGCTGCCATCTCCTCCGCGAAGCGCCGAATGAAGTCAGCAGAAATTCCTCTTTGAACGTAGAAGCGGTTTGCGGCCGTACAAGCCTCACCGCCGTTGCGCATCTTTGCGACCATTGCGCCTGCGACCGCCGTTTCGAGGTCGGCATCGTCGAATACGATGAAAGGCGCGTTGCCGCCCAATTCCATTGAACAGCTGACGACCTGGTCCGCGGCCTCGCGCAACAGTATTCTCCCAACGCCGGTCGAGCCGGTGAACGACAGCTTCCGCACCCGCTTGTCATGCAGCATTGCACTGACCACAGGACCGGCTTTTTTCGTGGGAACGATGTTGACCACTCCGGCAGGAACACCTGCCTGCCGCATCAGTTCTCCAATGGCGAGCGCCGTCAGAGGCGTCTCGGCTGCCGGCTTCAGGATGCAAGTGCAGCCTGCTGCCAATGCCGGGGCGATTTTTCGGGTCGCCATCGCTGCCGGAAAATTCCAGGGCGTTACCAATACGGCGATACCAATCGGCTCATGGCTGACGATGATCTGGTTTGCGCCCGAAGGTGCTGATCCAAATTCACCGGGAGCCCTAACAGCCTCCTCGGCATACCAACGGAAAAACTCGGCCGCGTAGGCGACCTCAGATCTCGCGTCGGGAAGCGCCTTGCCATTTTCCACCGTGATCAGTTGCGCCAGCCACTCTGCGTGTTCGAGAAGGAGGTGAAAACACTTCATCAGGACATCCGAGCGCCGCCGCGGCGACGTTGCCTTCCAGGCCGCAGCCACCTTTTCTGCCGCGTCGACGGCCGCCATTGCATCCGGGATATCGCCGTCACAAACAGTGGCGATCGCTTCCGCAGTCGAAGGATCGATCACATCGAAGGTCCGGCCACCTTTTGCAGTAACCCATTCGCCGCCGATGAACAGTTGCGTGGGAGCTTCGCGTGCTACAGCCGCCTGTGAAGGCGCACGGCTCGTTTCAAGTGTCGGAGTTGCTTTCACGTTCACCACCATTCGCTACCAATCAGGATCGTCGTGCGATCAATATAGAATTGGTTTAGCGATTGGTGTCAACATAGATCAAATTGGTCTCGCGGATTATTTTCGATCTTCCGAACGCCGCGGCCCTGCGATAAGCAGAACGGCTCAAATTCCACTGGCGTTCTCCCTCCTGCGCAAAGGGAGAACGCCTGCGGAAAGGAGTTTTGTCGGTGGACGCGGATGAGCGTTCAGGCGGGCCTTTCGGAACAGCTCGTTCGCCGCTTGATGAGCCGCTTCTCGGCAATGTCGAGAACGAAGTCGATGATCAACACAAAGATTGCTAGGATCAGAATGCCCGCGAAGACACCCACTGCATCGAAGTTGCCTTCGGCCTGCGCGATTAAATAGCCGAGCCCGGCAGAGGAGCCGAGATATTCGCGGATAATCGCTCCCACAACTGCGAAGCCGACCGAGGTGCGCAACGATGACAAAATCCAGCTTGCCGCCGCTGGGAAATAGGCATGACGCAGGAGATCGATCGAGTGCCTCCCAAAATGCGGGCGTTCGACAACACAACCGGGTTTACCTCGCGCACGCCTTGCTTTGCGTTGAAGAATGTGACGAAGAAAACCAATGTTACGGCGAGCGCCACCTTGGACCAGCCCAAGGCCAAGCCACAGCACGAAGATCGGCGCGAGCACGACGCGCGGTATTGCGTTCAGCGCCTTTAGGGGAAGCCGCTTGCCAACGTTGATGCGGCTGCCTCAAACGCCATGGCGCAGGTCGGTGGCAAGGGCGAGGTCCGCTGCGCAGGACCCGTTGATTCCCGAATCGTTCGAGATTCAGAAGAGGCCTGCTTTCTTCCGTAGGATGAAGTGGCCTTGGAATGACCGCGCAACTTGCCCTGTTCAATTCGCCGGGAGTCTTCATCTCCTACTTTCAGTGACCTCGCGCACTGCCGCAATGGCCTCGTCGACAGCGGCACGGTTGACATCGAGATGGGTGACCCAGCGCATTCGCCCACCGGGCCAGAAACTCGCCGCGATGCCGAGTTCACGTAGCGCCTCGGACAGCCGGGTCGCCAGATCGGGCGAGAGCTCGACAAAGACCACGTTTGATTGCGGCGGGGTCACCTTCAGCCCCTCAATTCCCGCAAATGCTTGCGCGAGCACCCGAGCATTAGCGTGGTCCTCGACCAGCCGGTCGACGTGATGGTCGAGCGCGTACAGTCCAGCCGCTGCAATTATCCCTGCCTGCCGCATTCCGCCGCCGAGCATCTTGCGCCACCGGCGCGCACGGGCGATCAATGGGGCATCGCCGACCAGCACTGATCCGAGCGGCGCCCCCAGCCCCTTTGAAAGGCACAGCGACACGCTATCGAAGCCCTCTGCCAGGTACCCGACATCAACGCCGAGCGCCGCAGCCGCATTGAACAGCCGCGCACCATCGAGATGGGTGGCGAGCTTCCGCTCTCGCGCAAATTCGACGACCTCGGCCAGATGATCGCGCGGCAGGACCCGCCCGGCGAACGTGTTCTCGATGGTGACCAGTCGCGTGATCGCAAAATGCGGATCATCGTCCTTCACCGCGGCGTGAAGCTCCTCGATGGGGATTGTGCCGTCGGCGCGCACCGGCAATGGCTGCGGCTGGACCGAGCCCAGCACCGCAGCGCCTCCGGCTTCCCACAGATAGGTGTGAGCTCCGGTTGCGCAGAGATATTCCTCGCCGCGCTGGCAATGGCTCATGATCGCAGCGAGATTGGACATGGTGCCGGTTGGCACGAACAGTCCCGCTTCCTTGCCGAACAGTGCGGCCAATCGGGCCTCGAGCGCCTGGACCGTGGGGTCGTCGCCAAGGACATCGTCGCCCACTTCGGCGGCAGCCATCGCCGCTCGCATGCCAAGGGTGGGACGGGTAACCGTATCAGAGCGGAAGTCCAGGCGGATAGCAGCATTGGCTTGCATGATCGAGACCCTATCGGTTTGGCTTTATCGGTCATACTAGCGAAAGGATAGGCTCGGACTATCGATATAAACTGACGGATTATGGTGATAATAGATCACCAATCATGCGATCTAGCCACGACGAGTCATGGCGCCCTATCAATGTGGCGTTGCAACTGCCTTTGACCGCCGCCTGCGACAGCGAACTTTGGCTCGATCTTTCACGGCCTGTCTGCAAGCGGCTGCCGCCCTGTGCGTCACATATGCTGCATCGCTTTTACAGCATGCGACTACCCTCTTCGATGGAGACAACGTGCGAAACGTTGCCGCCTTGTCCTACTCTGCAGATTCGAGGAGCCTTGCTTTTGGGAGAGCGCCCGCCTCGACTGTTCCTCCGTACTTCGAGATGGAAATTGATATGATTTCAAACATACCGGTGATAGTTTGTCACCAATGAAGCGTTCGGACATTCCATCCCTCGATGACCTGCGTGCCTTTGAGGTCGTTGCGCGCCTTGGTTCCGTACGTGCGGCCGCGGCTGAGTTAAATTTGACGCACGGTGCTGTCAGCCGGCGTGTTTCGAAACTTTCCGAACACCTCGACATTCGTTTGCTGGAAGTTGATGGGCGTGGCCTAAGGCTGACGGGAGACGGTTTACGGCTCGCGCAGGCGACGACAGACGCTTTGTCCCTGGTTTCGGCGGCGCTGGAGGATATCCGCAAAGTCGACCTATCACCGCCGATTGTCATTTCTTGCGAACGATCCGTCGCCATGCGATGGCTGATCCCACGCCTATCGGAATTTCAGGATCGCCATCCCGAAATCGACTTTCATCTTTCTGTCGGTGGTGGGGGGTTCGATTTTGCGCGCGACCGTATCACCCTAGCGATCCGCAGGCTCGATTTCGCGATCGATGCGAATTGGCAGATCGAACGGTTGATTGAGGAGGAAGTCGGTCCTGTCATGCATCCCGCCATGACGGATCGGTTTGCTGCCGGCGATTATGTCGCGCTTGCTGCAAAGACCCGGCCGGATGGATGGCAGAAGTGGTCCGCCGCCCATCCGGACGCGCCGAAGGCGCGCTCGACGCGCTTTCTTGACCATCATTTCCTGATGGTGGAGGCCGCAGCCAGCGGTCTTGGGGTGGCCATGTGCCCAAAGATTATTGCCATTGACGATATCCGCAAAGGCCGCCTGACCGCACCACTCGGCTTTCACCCCGATGGTTCACATTACGGCGTTATTCGTTCGGCGCTGGCAAGGAAGACGTCTGGAATCGATCAATTCGTGTCTTGGCTTCTCGCCACTATCCAAGAAGATTTCTATGCTGCGTCGTGAGAGAAGCACTGGACATGGGTCGGCTCGCCCGGATTCGTCGGAGCTGTCCAGGCTCCGGAGGATCGGGTAGATTAAGAGGCGAGGCCAAAGACCTTTCTCATGACGGCACCTTCGATTATGCCTTTGGGGGTCCCAAACTTTCTCAAGTCGATGAGCGGACCTGCTCGTTCGGGTGGGCTCTGGGCAATAGCAGGAATGGAGTATGAGGAGCAGGCGCCGCACACTCTGAGCTAGCTAGTCTTCAGTGCAGCGTGAACGGCGCCAATGCAGACCTAGACCGCCGAATCGGTACTCGGGTCGCTGAGGCCTCGGAGGCAAAGAGCCGACCAGCATCAACTTTCAAAGAACGTGCCGGCACTTCGTTCTTCGGCGCGCGCAAACGCCAGCGTGGCAATTGCGGTATCCTGAACCCCGGTCCCCGTAAGATCGGCTATGGTGATGTCCGAGGCACTTCTGCGGCCCGGTCTGGCACCTACAACGACCTGACCTAGTTCCGGAAAATCAGCATCACTTGCGACGAGACCTGCGTTGATGGCATGGCGCAATTCACCAAGTCTTCGCGTTTGTTTGAGGCTGTCAGCCACGTAAACATCTACCGCTTTGATAGCGATGGGGTCGATCTCGTTCTTATGTTCTGCGTCCGAACCCATGGCGGTCAGGTGCTGTCCGGGTTCGAGCCACGAGGCATCGACAATCGGTCGGTCGGCAGGTGTCGTCGTGACGACGATCTGTGACCCGGCGATCGCCCTTCGCGGATCCTCAAATGCGGAAATGGAAAGATTTTGTCTTGCTCCGAGCTGCTCAACAAGCGCTTGCGCCCGCCGATAATCACGCGCCCAAACGCGGATCTCTCGAATAGGTCTCACCAGCATGAGGGCTTCGAGTTGCAGCCTGGCCTGAACGCCCGCTCCGAAGACCGTTGCGATCGACGCGTCCTTCCGTGCCAGATGGTTTGCCGCGACAGCGCCAGCGGCCGCTGTGCGAACGTCGGTGAGGTAGCCATTGTCAAGCAAGAGAGCTTCCACCAAGCCGGTTTTGCTCGACAGCAAGACCATCAGACCATTAGTGCTCGGAAGCCCGATCTTCGGATTATCAAAGAAACCAGGGCTGACCTTGATAGCAAAGCTGCTCAAACCATGAATATAAGCCGTCTTCACATCGACTTCGCCCCTGCTGTGGGGCACGTCGAGGCGCAAAATCGGCGGCATCTGAACCGCGTTTTCCAGGGCCAATGCGCGGAAGGCGTTTTCAACGCAATCCACCGCATCCATGTCGAGCGGAACGATGGTTCGAAGCTCTGACTCGGTCAATATCCTTATTTTTGGCATCAGCCTCCCTCATCAATTGTGTCAAGGCCGCTGGCCACCTTCATGTGCAACGCCATGTCAATGTTACCGCCTGAAAGAATGGCGACGATCGGGCCTTCAACCTGCGCCAGTTTACCTGAGAGCAGCGCAGCAATGCCGACTGCCCCAGCACCCTCAATTATCTCACGCTCACACGCATAGGCGTGACGTATGCCAGTGGCTATCTCGCGCTCGCTGACGAGCACCACGTCGTCGAGGAGGGTTTTGCACATCGGGTACGTCCAGGCATTGGCCAAACCGATGCCGCCGCCGAGCGAATCGGCGAAACTTCGATGTTCTTCGACCTGGACCGGGTGCCCCGCGTCGATGCTAGCCTTCATCGCCGCTCCCCTTTCCATAGTTATACCGATTACCTTGGCATCCGGGCGCACCGTCTTGACCGCCGCCGCGACACCTGCTGCCAAACCGCCTCCGGATAGGGGAACAAGAACCGCGGCGACGTCAGGCATCGCCTCGACGATTTCAAGTCCGACGGTGCCCTGGCCGGCGATGATCCAGGAGTGATCAAAGGGGGGGATCATGCTGAGGCCCTCCTCCGCGACGAGACGATCAACCTCAACCTGCGCTTCATCTTGGGATGACCCGACGATCCGGACGCGAGCGCCGAGCCGGCGGATTTCGGACACCTTGTTTTCCGGCACGAGGTGCGACACGCAAATGGTCGCTCGAGAGCCAATCGCGCCGGCGGCATAGGACAGAGCGCGTCCGTGATTGCCGGTGGAAGCCGCAACAACGCCTCTATCCCGCTCGGATTGGGTGAGCTGCAACACGGCATTGGTTGCTCCACGAAGCTTGAAGCTTCCGGTCAACTGGCGATGCTCCAGCTTCAGGCTGACCTGCGTCCCGGCCAGTTCGGACAGTGCCGCCGACATGACGATAGGCGTGATGCGGATGTGCTTGCTGATGCGCTCGCGCGCCTGCTCGATCGTTTCCAGACTAATCATGTCTGTTCACCTAGCTCCGGCCTCTGCCAGTTGTTGTCTGCTGCGCATAGCGCCAACGCAGGGGCTTGATTGCAAGCGGACGGCACGAACCTTTTTCGGCGCCGTGGCGGACTTGCAGAAACGAGTATGGCATCTGAACCTCAGCCCTTCAGGCGTCTGAGGAGCATCTTCCTGTCGTGCCGCGCATACATCGAGTAAACGATAGGAATGAACCAGGGTTTGCCCTTGAAGAATGGCACGGCCCTCGGAGCGGCATCGAAATCGAACGCTGAACGCGATTGTTCCGGGTCACCGAGGATCTTGAACGCCGCCTTCTTGCCCAGCCATCTGGCCCACACGACACCGGAGCCGCAATAGCCGGTCGCATAGACTGTATTTCCGCGGGAGAACATGCGCGGGATCATGTCGCGGTTCATGGCGACATAGCCGAACCAGCTGTGCGTAAGACCTATTCCTGCGAGTTCGGGAAAAAGCCGCGCAAGTTCGCTTTGCAGATGTGCAATCGGAGCGGCGGAGTCTCCTTCGGTCGTGCCGTCGCGTCCGCCGAACAAGATCCGAGATCCGTCGTGCGATGGTCGATAATAGTAGCTGAGCTTACGCAGGTCGCCATACATCATGCGTGGCGGCATCAGCCGATCTATCACCTCTCTGTCGAGCGGTTCAGTCGCGATTATCCTGCTGCGAACCGGGACAAGGCGGCGACGGAGCCACGGGTCGAAACCGTCGGTGTAGCCATCAGTGCAGACAAGAAGTTTTCTGGCGAAAACCTCTCCGCGCTGCGTTTGAATTCGCACGCCTCCGGCCTCGCTTTTCGATCCAAGGACTGCGGTATTTTCATGTATGATCGCCGACGATGAACTTACCAGATCGATCATGGCCCCAAGAAGCTTGGCCGGCTGCAGCCCACCGATGTCATTGCGCACAAGGCCTCCGACATAAAGGTCGGTTCCGATGAACTTCGGAACATCGGCCCTTTCCACCGGATATGCCTCGATGCCGAGATTCTGATGCAGAAACTCTGCCTGACGACGGAGTTCGTCGGCTTGATCAACCGTCATGGCCCCGCTGAAGGCGCCAGACAGCGAGAAATCGCATTCGATATTTTCATCTCTGAGGAAGCGCCAGAGATCCTCTCGCGCCGCCTTACCTTCCAGGAGAATGGCTTGCGCCCTCTCCTGCCCGAACCGCCTGACCAGATCCTTGCGCCCCGGGCGGATGCTTCCGCTGGCCATGCCTCCATTGCGGCCCGATGCCGCGAGGCCAAGGGCTTGACGGTCAAACAGCTGGACATGCTTACCGGCACGGGCAAGCTCGAGGGCCGCCGACAAACCCGTGTACCCTCCTCCAACGATCGCCACGTCGCACGTCTTCTCGAGGTTCCGCGCTGGCAGGGCGGGAAATGTGCTGTCCTCCCACCAGTAGGGCGTGGACTTAATGGGATGCGCTTGAGCCTGGGCCATGAGAGCTTAAGTTCCGGATAGAGGATTTCAATTGATTTTGACTTAGTCTCGGCAAACCCAGAGCTTGCGCGTCGTTTCGATCACCCTCCAGGTTCCGACGAAACCCGGATGCATGGCGAAAGCGTCGCCGGCAACGATGCGCCGCGGCTCACAGCCATCCTCGATCAGTTCGGACACGCCCGAAAGAATGACACAGAATTCGAAAGTTTCGCCCTTGATCGAGCGGTAGGCGCCGGGCGTCGCTTCCCAGACGCCGGAGCGAACGACGCCGTCGGCCGTCTGCGCAATGTCCCAGGAAAGAAACTGCGGATTACCCTCGACAAGCCTTTCAGGCGCGGGCTGGCCCTTACGCGGTTGAGGCAGGTTGCCGCAATCGACGAAAGTGAGTTTGGACATTGGAAGACCTTTCTTGGATCTGTTTATCGGGCAAGCGAAAGGCGCCGTTCGAGGAGTTTCAAACCCGTCAAGACGACGATATTTATGGTGAGATAGAACGCTGCGGTAATGATGAAGATGTCCATGATCGCGAACGTCTCGCTCATGAGCCGCTTCGCATATCCGGTGATTTCCAGAACGGTAATCGTGGATGCGAGGCTGGATTCCTTCACGATGATCGCTGCCTCGCTACTATAGGCCGGAAGCGCCTGGCGCACCGCAAGCGGAAATTTCACCCTCCTAAAGACATGCCACGGGTGCATGCCGCAGGCTTCTGCCGCCTCGATAAGTCCTTTGGGCAGGGAGAGGAAAGCCGTGCGGAAAATCTCGGCCGTGTAGGCACCTGTGTTGAGCACCACGGCAAGGACCGCAGCGTTCAACCCGTCTCCAATCATCCACCACAGAAACGGATTCTGACGAATAAAACTCACCTGGGCCAAGCCGTAATAGATGACGAAGACCTGCACCAGCATAGGCGTGCCGCGGAAGATCGCACAGTAAGCGTCGCAAACGCGGCGCAATGCCTGGCTTCTCGAGCAGCGCGCGAGCCCGACGGCGACACCAAAGGGAAGCCCAATACCGACGCCGAATACGGCGATCAGCAAGGTCGTCTTGGCACCTATGACAAGGAACGGAACGGCATAAGCAATTATCCCAAGATCCATGTCAGCGTCCTCGGAAGCCGCGGTCGAGCGCACGTTCTGCGCTGGAAAACGCGGTTTGACTGACTGCGGTCATGCAGAAGAAGAGCGCCGCAGCGATACAGTAGAAAAGCAGCGGGGATCGTGTGATTCCCGCACCGATGGCAGCCGTCCTCATCAATTCCTGTAAGCCGACGACCGAGACTAGCGAAGTGTCCTTGATCGTCATCTGCCAGACGTTGTTGATCCCGCCAAGCGCCAGTCGCAGTGCCAGTGGGAACGTGATGCGCATAAACGTTACACCTCTTGGCAACGCGAGCGACTGAGCGGCTTCCAGCAGACCGTAAGGCACCGCCTGAAGCGCACCCCGGATGACTTCGATCGAATAGGCGCACGAGATGACGGCAATCGCGATTACCCCGATGATATAGGGGTATGCGTTATCAGCCGAGTCCTGGTAGCCGAACGCAGCCGTAATCGCCTTCACCCACTCGATCGACCCGAAAAACAGGAGATAGATGACCAACAAGCCCGGAACGCCACGAACAAGAATGCTGTACCCGTCGACCAGTTGCGAAACGACCTTGACCTTCCGCCAGCGCATGATGGCCAAGGGCGTTGCAACCAGAAAACCGCATGTCATTCCGATCAAACCGATCGCGATCGTGACGACACTTCCTTTCAGCAGAGCGAGCGCCCAACTTTGCTCCACCATCAACACCCAAAGGTCACCCAACATGGACACAATCCCCGTGACCCTGCCTTGGCCCGTGCCAAGGCAGGCTTCATGTTCGAAACGATCACTTCTTGCAGGGAATCGTGTAGTCGTCCTGGAACCAATGCATCGATGCTTCCTTGACCTTGCCATCGTTGATCATCTTGCAGAGGGCGGCATCAACCTTGGTCTTGAGCTCGGTATTGCCTTTGCGCATCCCGACTCCCATGCCATGGCCAAGGACGTCTGGGTCGTCCATGGCCATGATTTTCAGGTCGATTCTGGTGAAGTTGGCGCCGTCAGGCGTTGCGAGAAAATCCATCCATGTCGGCGAATCCGCGAAGGCGATGTCGATACGGCCGCTCGCGAGATCGGCGGTCAGCTGCGTGACGGCGTCGTATGTCTTAAGATCGACGCCGTTCAGCCGCTTCTCAATGAACCTGGCGTAGGTCGTCCCGGTGACGACGCCGACACTCTTGCCCTGGAGAGCCTTCTCGATTTCGGCGAGGCTCTTGAGACCTGCAAGCGGGGAGTCCTTGGCGACAGCGAAATAGAGTGGTGTTGTCGCATAGGGGATGGAGTAGTCGATCTTCTTCTGACGTTCGGCGGTGATACCGAGGCCGGAAATGATGACGTCAAAGCGATCGCTGTCCATCGAAGGCACCAGCGAGCTGAATGTCTGTACGACGAATTCACACTTCAGTTTCAGCTCGGCGCAGATGCCGTTGGCGATATCGGCGTCGAAACCGGTTACCGTGCCGCTCGGATCGGCCATGCTGAACTTCGGCGCATCGCCCTCCGTCCCGATGCGCAGAACGCCGTCCTTTGCCGACGCGCCCGTCGCCAGTGCGCAGACGAGAAGGCTGGTTGTGAATGCTGACTTGATGAGATTGCTGTTGATCATGATTGTTACCCCTTATGGTTTTCGTTGTAGTGCGGTTTTCAGGCGTTGGCCGCCATCACTGTCGATAGAAACCGCTTCACCCCTTCCGTCGCGGGATTTCGAAACAATTCCTTCGGTTCGTCATCCTGCTCAAGGTGGCCGTTTTGCAGGAATATCATCCGGTTCGACACATCCCGTGCGAACCGCATTTCATGCGTGACGAGGAGGATGGTAGCCCCCGCTTCCGCCAGCGCCCTTATGACTTTCAGCACTTCGCCCACGAGTTCGGGGTCCAGTGCAGATGTCGGCTCATCGCACAGCATCAGTTTTGGTCTCATTGCCAGAACGCGCGCAATCGCGACGCGTTGTTGCTGCCCGCCCGAAAGCTGTTGCGGATAGCGGTTGCGGAAGCTCGCCATGCCGACTTTCGACAAGGCCGAGAGCGCAACCTCTTCGGCGTCTTTCTTCCCGAGTTTCAGCACCCAAACGAGTGCCTCGGTCACGTTGGACAGGACGCTCAGGTGAGGCCAGAGATTGAAGTTCTGGAACACCATGCCGATGTGTCTGCGAAGGTTCCTGATATCGCGACCGTTGACGATCTGACTACGGCCGCGCTCGTCATTGACGACGGAGACGGACTGGCCCATGCACTCGATCCGACCTGATGTAGGCGTCTCCAGAAAGTTGATACAGCGAAGTGCGGTGCTTTTTCCACATCCGGACGACCCGATCAGAGAAATGACCTCACCTTGTCTCATGTCGAAGCTGATACCATCCAGCACCTTCGTCGATCCAAACGTCTTTGTAAGTTCGTGAACCTTTAGAATTGCGTTCATGCGCAAAGCCTCAGACGAGTGCCCATTCGTTATCCTGCCACCAATCCCTGGGAGTCCAGCTCCCGCAGCACCTCGTCAACGGCAGCCCTTGCGATCGCAACCATTTCGTCGATTTCCGCTTCCGTCATCACGAGTGGTGGTGCAAAGCCCAGAATGTCTCCATGCGGCATTGCGCGCGCAATGAGGTTGCGATTTCGAGCGGCTTGGGAGATGCGCGCGCCGACTTTCAGGCCCGGATCGAACGAAGCCCGGGTACCGCGATCGGAAACGAACTCGATGGCAGCAAGCATGCCGACGCCACGAACTTCCCCGACGATCGGGTTCTGATCAAACTCTGCCTTCAACCGTTGCAAAAGATAAGCGCCTTTCGTCGCGGACTGTCCGGCCAGATTTTCACGCTCGACGATATCAAGCACTGCGTTCGCGGCCGCAGCGCCGATCGGATGACCGGAATAGGTGTAACCGTGTGAGAAGGAGCCCACACGCGGCGTCGCCTCCTCCATGACCTCGTAGACTTTCTGCGAAATGATGGCCGCCGACAGCGGCACATAGGCTGAGGTCAAGCCCTTGGCGACGGTGATCAGATCGGGATTCATACAGTAGAGATCCGAACCGAACATGGCACCGGTGCGGCCAAACCCGCAGACCACCTCGTCGGCAATCAGCAGTACGTCGTACTTCTTCAGCACAGCTTGGATTTTCGGCCAGTATCCTGCCGGCGGCGGTGTAATGCCTCCCGTTCCAAGGACCGGCTCCGCAATGAAGGCGCCGACAGTGTCCGGCCCTTCGGCGAGAATAAGCGCTTCCAATTCATCAGCGCGACGCTGTGAAAAGGCTTCTTCGGTCTCGCCAGGTATCGCGCCGCGATAGAAATGCGGCACGCCGGTACGCAGAATCCCCGAAACCGGTAGATCCATATGATCGTGGTAAAAGCTCAAGCCCGTCATGGAACCGGAAACCACAGAACAGCCATGATAGCCACGCTCACGCGAGATGATCTTCTTCTTTTGCGCTTTCCCGCGAAGATTGTTGTAATACCAGACGATCTTCGCTTGCGTCTCGTTCGCGTCCGAACCGGACAGCCCGTAGAAGACCTTGGACATATTGCCTGGCGCCATTCGCACCAGTCGATCCGAAAGTCGTGCGAGCTCCTCGGTCGTGTGTCCGGCGTAGGAATGGTAATAGGCAAGCTTGTAGGCCTGCCGGGCGATCGCTTCGGCGACTTCGGTCCGGCCGTAGCCGACATTCACGCAGTAGAGGCCCGCAAACCCGTCCAGATATTCCCGGCCGGATGCGTCGCGGATACGAACGCCTTTTCCAGTCTCGACGATGGTAGGATCGGTCTCCCCGGCGGCGTAATTTTTAAGGTAGGTGAATGGATGCAGAACGGTCCTGCGATCCATCTCAGCTATTTCAGCAATATTGGTCATTTCTCAATTCCTCATGCAGCGAGGTCATCGTGGGCTGAACGTCTCTGTCGCCTCTGTCTTGTCTGTGAAGCGTAGAAGCACTGAGACGCTCATTTCCGACATAGGTATTGCTCTGACGAGGAAATCCTGCTTTTTCGGCGCGATAAATGACGAAATCCTGCGGAGTTTCCAAATGCAGCTCGATCGACTAGATGCTCGTCTTCTCAACATTGTGCAGAATCATAACAGGCACAGCAGCGAGGAGCTCGGTGCGATGGTCGGTCTTTCGGCCACTGCGGTGCAGCGGCGCCTCAAGCGGCTGCGCGAGGCCGGAGTGATTGAGGCGGAGGTTGCGGTTGTGAAACCCAAATCTGTCGGCCGACCGATCGCAATGCTTGTATTGGTCACGCTTGAGCGCGAAAGAGCCGACATCGTCGATCGGTTCAAACAATCGATCCGGCAGACGCCGGAAGTAATGAACGGCTACTACGTAACGGGAGATGCGGATTTCGTCCTCATCGTTACTGCCGAGAGCATGGAGGACTATGAGGTCTTCACCCGCAAGTTCTTCTATGAAAATCCCGATATCAAAGGCTTCAAGACAATGGTGGTCATGGACCGCGTCAAGACTGGCTTTTCAGTTCCGATCGACTTTGATCACTTTTCCTGAGGTTTCCGCAGACAGCCGCTCAGACGCCTCCACTTTGCGCAAAGATTGGCACTTCGACGTATTGCTGGGGCGAGCCGGTTTCTTCGCACGAACCACCTATCCCGCCGCGTGCTGGGGCCGGGCTGGACGGGCAAGCGGTCAGCATCATGAGCAAAATGCACGGCAGATTGGTCTATTTGTGCCGTTCCGACTGAGCGATTTGCATCTGATGATATGCGCATAAATCGCTCATCGGAGGAAACCACATGAAGATCTACAATATTGCCCTAATCGGATTTGGTGGCGTCAACCGGGCTTTGGCCGAGCTCATCGCCATAAAGAATCCTCTGTGGGAACGGGACCTTGGTTTCCGCCTGAACATCGTTGCGGTCAGCGATCTCCATCTGGGCTCCGTCATTTCGCCGAATGGCCTGGATGCCAAAACCCTCGTGGAGGCGAATTTCGCGAAAGGCGGTTTTGGCCGGCTCTCCGGCGGCAATGCCGAGGCCGATAACGAAGCCATCATCAAGACGGCGCCTGCCGACATCGTCGTAGAGGCGACATTTACGAACCCGATGGACGGCGAACCGGCGGTTTCGCACTGCCGCTGGGCTCTGAACTCGGGCAAGCACGTCGTCACCACGAACAAGGGGCCTGTCGCAATCGCTGCTCGGGAACTGAAGGCCCTTGCCAAGGCGAACAGCGTTCATTTCGAGTATGAGGGCTCCGTCATGAGCGGCACGCCCGTCATAAGGATGGCAGAGAAGACCCTTGCCGGCGCAGAGGTGAAAGGGTTCGAAGGGATCCTCAACGGCACGTCGAACTTCGTCCTCGGCCGCATGGAGGAGGGTCTCGACTTCGCCAGCGCCGTCGCGGAAGCGCAGGCGCTGGGCTATGCCGAAGCCGATCCGACCGCCGATGTCGAGGGTTTCGACGTTCGCCTGAAAGTCGTGATCTTAGCAAATGAGCTGCTGGGAGCAAATCTCAAGCCCGAGGATGTCTCCTGCAACGGCATCTCCAAGCTTTCTCCCTCCGACATTCAAGCAGCTGCCAAGACTGGAAGGCGTTGGAAACTGGTCGGGTCAGCAGTTCGCAATGCCGACGGGACGATAACCGGCAGTGTCGCGCCCAAACAGCTTGCCCTCGGACACCCGCTCACCGGCGTCAATGGCGCCACCAACGCGGTATCGCTGAACACAGAGCTTCTCGGCCCAGTCACAATGAGTGGCCCGGGCGCCGGTCGAGTCGAAACCGCCTACGCGCTGCTGTCCGACATCGTGGCTATACACAATGCGCAGTCGGCAAATTTCGCGAAGGAGGCCGCGTGATGCCCGGTCTCGCCTTGAAACCCGCCTCTTCCAAGGAGATCATCGTCACTAATCCGTTCGATGGAAGCTTTGTCGGCGCAATCCCAGAGACCAGTGCCGAGGCTGTGGACCTGTTGCTCGAACGCGCCAGGCGCGGCGCGCAGATTGCCCGGTCGCTCCCCCGCCACCAGCGCTCTGCAATTCTCGAAAGGGCCGCAGCCACCATCGAAGAACGCAAGGAGGAGTTTGCGCTCCTGATCGTTCAGGAGGCGGGGAAGACAATTGCCCAGGCCCGCAAGGAGGCGACACGTTGTGTCAACACACTGAAACTCTCCGCCGAAGAAGCCAAGCGCAATGCTGGCGAAGTCATTCCGTTTGATGCCTATGCTGGCTCGGAATCTCGTCAGGGCTGGTATACCCGGGCGCCGCTAGGGATCATCGCCGCGATCACGCCTTACAACGACCCGCTCAATCTGGTGGCCCACAAGCTTGGCCCCGCCATTGCCGGCGCAAACGCGGTACTTCTGAAGCCGTCGGAGCTTACGCCTCTCTCCGCCATCAAGTTGGTAGAGGTCTTGATCGAAAGCGGCTTGCCGGAAGAGGTCATCACGGTCGCTGTCGGCGGCGCCGACCTGGGCAAGGCACTTGTCTCGGCAAAAGACGTTCGCATGATCTCCTTTACAGGGGGATTTGTCACGGGCGAGGCCATTGCGAGATCTGCAGGCATCAAGAAGCTCGCAATGGATCTCGGTGGCAATGCGCCGGTTATCGTGATGGAAAACAGCGATGTTCAGGCCGCCGTGGAAGATTGTGTGTCAGGCGCCTTCTGGGCGGCTGGCCAGAACTGCATCGGAACGCAGCGGATTCTGGTGCAACGCTCGGTCTATGAACACTTCAAGACCGAGTTCGTGGCCCAAACCGTCCGGATGAAGACCGGCGATCCGATGAACGCTGAGACTGACATGGGTCCGATGATCTCCGAACGTGCGGTGAACCGCGCCGCCGCCATGGTGGAACGAGCAATTGCTGCCGGCGCGACGCTGCTTTGCGGTCACAAGCCAGCAGGCACACTCTATCCCCCGACCGTCCTAGAAAACGTGCAGGCCACGTGCGACGTCCTGAATGAGGAAGTCTTCGCCCCCGTCGTCATGCTGCAGCCGTTCGATGAACTTGAAGAGGCAATAGAGTTGGCTAACACGCCGGAATATAGCCTCCATGCCGGGATCTTTACCAACGATCTTGCCAGTGCTCTGGAGGCCGCCAAGCGGATCGATGCCGGCGGTGTCATGATCAACCAGTCGTCCGACTATCGGTTCGACGCAATGCCGTTTGGCGGATTCAAATACGGCAGCATGGGGCGCGAAGGCGTTCGCTTTGCTTATGAGGACATGACCCAGCCGAAGGTCGTCTGCATCACGTCGCTGCAGCACTGATCGCCGGCGCCGGCGCCAATTTGAACCCATCGTCGTTTTTGGAAGTCAAGATGTTCAACGGATCCATCACTGCCCTTGTCACCCCTTTTGCCGATGGGAAAGTCGATGAGATTGCCCTCCGCAGCCTCATTGAATGGCAGATCGCCGAAGGCACGTCAGGGCTCGTCCCCTGCGGAACAACGGGGGAAAGCCCGACCCTCAGCCATGCCGAACACAAGCAAGTCGTGGAACTCGCGGTCGCGGCAGCGAACGGTCGCGTTCCGGTGATTGCCGGCGCCGGCTCCAACAGCACCGAGGAAGCGATCAGCTTCGTGCGGCACGCACAGGAGGCCGGCGCGGACGGTTTGCTGATCGTCGCGCCCTACTACAATAAACCCACCCAAGAGGGAATCTATCAGCACTTCAAGGCCATCGACGCTGAAGCTGCGGCTCCGATCATTGTCTACAATATCCCGGGTCGGAGCGTGATCGATATTGAAGTCGAAACGCTTGCCCGGATTTTTAGAGATTGTCCCTACGTTAAGGGTGTCAAGGACGCGACAGGCAATCTCTTGCGCCCGTCGCTGGAGCGTATGGCCTGCGGCAATGAGTTCAATCTTCTCACCGGCGAAGACGGCACGGCGCTGGGTTACATGGCCCACGGCGGCCACGGTTGTATCTCCGTGACCGCGAACGTCGCTCCCCGGCTGTGTGCAGACTTCCAGCGGGCATGCCTGAAAGGCGACTTCGCGGCAGCACTGGCTCTTCAAGATCGACTGATGCCTCTGCATCGCGCGCTATTCCTCGAGACCAGCCCGGCTGGGGTGAAATTCGCGCTGGCGCAACTCTCGAAGATCCGCGGTGACCTCCGCCTCCCCCTCGTGGAGGTGAGCCAGCCTGTCAAAGAGGTTATCACTCATGCCATGCGCCACGCCGGAATTCTGGACTAGGGGAGCGGTGAATGGGAATTGAACGCATAGAGACCGATTTGATCGGCCCCCTCCCTATCCCCGGTGACGTTCTCTACGGTGTCCATACGCGGCGAGCCGAGCTCAACTTCACCGTTTCAGGCCTTCGCCTGAAAGACTTCCCCGAACTCATTCAGTCTATGGCTATGGTCAAGAAAGCGGCCGCGTGTGCAAACGCCGAGCTTAGCCTTCTGTCAGCGGAGAAAGCGTCGGCGATCTCAGAGGCTTGCGATGAGCTCATCGAGTTGAAATGCGTTGATGAGAACTTCCCGGTCGATATGATGCAGGGTGGCGCCGGAACGTCCACCAACATGAACGTGAATGAAGTTGTTGCGAACCTGGCGCTCTTGAAGCTCGGTGCGAATGTGGGCGACTATGACAAGCTTCATCCGAACGATGAAGTGAACTTGTCCCAGTCGACAAACGATGTCTATCCGACCGCGCTGCGTCTGACCATTCTTCGTGCTTGCGAAGGGCTGATCGAGTCCCAGGTCGGGCTGCGCGAAGCATTCCGCGCCAAGGCGAATGAATATGCGACTGTGCTGAAGGTCGGCCGCACTCAGTTGCAGGACGCCGTCCCAATGACAGTCGGGCAGGAATTTGATGCGTTCGCCGAGCTGATCGACGCAGATATCAACCAACTGCAGTCCGCTTCCGGGCAGTTGAAAGAGGTTAATCTCGGCGGATCCGCGATCGGAACTTCGATCAACGTCCCCCGCGGCTTTCCAGCCGCGGCTTGCGCCCACCTCACACAGATTTCCGGTATCCAGCTCATCCGAGCTCGAAATCTGATTGAGGCCACGTCCGACACCGGTGGCTTCGTTTCCATCTCAAGTGTCCTCAAGCGGATGGCTGTGAAGCTGACAAAGGTCTGCAATGATCTGCGGCTCTTGAGCAGTGGGCCGAGGGGCGGCTTGGGAGAAATCCGACTTCCGCCTGTACAGGCCGGTTCCTCGATCATGCCCGGTAAAGTCAACGCCGTCATTCCGGAAATGATGAACCAAATCGCATTTCAGGTTATCGGAAATGATCTTACTGTCACCCTGGCGGCAAGTGCGGGGCAGTTGCAACTCAATGCGATGGAGCCGGTAATCATCCTCAACATCCTACAGTCCATGCGGATGTTGACGCGGGGCATGGAAATTTTTAAGCAGCGGTGCGTCGCTGGCATTGAAGTTGATGTCGACCGTTGCAAGGACCTCCTCGATCAGTCTCTTGTCCTAGCGACACCGTTGGCGTTGCTAATCGGCTACAGTAAGGCAGCCCAGCTTTCCAAGAAAGCCCTGACCGAAAAGCGGGGGCTGCGGCAGGTCGTGGAAGAGGAAGGTATCCTAGCCTCCGGTCAAGTTGAAGAGCTCTTTGAAGGTAGCGCGGCCTTCGCAAATTTCTGATGCGTGCATCGGCCACATAAGGGGTGGAAATGGCTGTTTTTACTGAGCTTTCTGACGAAGATCGCCAACTCATTGCCGCGGCTTATGGCTTGACGTCGCTTCTGTCGGTGATTGGCATCGCGGACGGCGACTCCGAGACGACCTATCTGTTTCGGACGAGGGAAGGCGAATTCATCGTAACACTATTCGAGAACGGAGCCCAACCTTCAGATCTGGAAAGGGCCTTCGAAACTATGGAGGCGCTTTATCGACATGGCGTCCCCTGCCCGAAGCCGCTACGCACTGTCGACGGCCACGCCACGTCTCGGGCCGCAGGTCGATTGGTCGCCATGGTCAGCTTCGTACCCGGCGCCTCACCCACATTTGCAAACCCGGCAAAATGCCTCAGCCTGGGCCGCGTGATGGCTGAAATACACACCGTCCTGGAACGAAAAGCGAAGTGCAAATCGACGGATCTTCCCACTGGCGCAATTCATGGCGCATTGGTCCAGGAGAACGTCTTTTTCCTCGGAGAAGAAGTCAGCGGGGTCATCAATTTCAGGCTTCGGCACGAGGACTCGCTGGTGTCGGAGCTTGCTGATGCGCTTGTCGGTTGGGCCGGCGAGATCAATGGAGAGCTGAACAAAGAGCGGGCGCGAGCGCTGCTGCAGGGGTATCAGGGAGTCCGCAGCCTGACTGACGCGGAAAAAAAGGCGCTGCCAGGATTCATAATGGCTTCGACATCAAGGCGATTTTCGAGCAAGAAGGAAAGAACATTACTACCGGAAATCGCCGTGTTAGCTTATCGGTCCGTAACCCCCGACATTCTAGGTTAAGCGGCCCAGCTCAATATCCATGAAATATCTTCTCGATCGAACTGACGAACAGATACTTGTCGAATTGAAGGCCAACGCCCGTATCTCGCACGCGGATTTGTCGGCGAAGGTGAACCTTTCTCGCAACGCCGTGCGGGTGCGAATCGAACGTCTCGAACGAGAAGGCTTCATCAAGGGATATACAATCCTCACCGGGGATGGAGGGAATAGCCAAAACGTCACAACCGCATTAATTTTCGTCTATCGGCACGATCGCATGCGGGGCGGCGAAGTCGTTCAGGCGCTACGAAAGATCCCAGAAGTCGTTGCTTGCGACGTTATGACCGGTGATTTCGATCTCCTCGTGCGGGTCGAGTCCCCCGAGGCCGACCGCATCCGGCAGATTTGGCAATTGATCGCCGAGATGCCCGGCGTGCGCGACACACTGACTGCGTTCGCCCTATCCTCTGTAATCCGAAGATAATCCGGTGTGATCGGTGAAAAAGGGGCAGGTGTCCGCCCAACAACTGCCCCGGCTCCGGACTCTAATGGCGGACGCGCAAAATGGGCCACCATAGCTCTGTGCGAGCGGACTATGATCATTCCAGCAAGCAGGCCGATCCGAGTTGTTGTTCACCTCATGGGGCTTCGAATGAAGAGAGTCCCAGACTGGTGGCCGGCCTGTCATCGGCGAGCGGACTACCCCTTGCCGATCATATGTTGAATCCCACGTCTTCGGCTCCGACATTCGCGTCGGCGCCCTCACATCGGCGGAGAGCAAACGCTTCTCCGCCGATTTACTGTTCGTTGTTGTGCAGGGCCGATCAGTCGCAACGCGCGCACGAAGGCGGCGGAATTGGTTAGTTGACAGTGACGTAGATTTTCCGGACCGTTTCGACGGTGCGCCAGGTGCCGATAAATCCGGGTTTCATCACGAAACTGTCGCCTGCTTTGTAGGTCACCGGTTCACCGCCGTCCGGGGTGATTTCCACGATGCCTTCAAGGATGTGGCAGAACTCGAATGTCTCTCCCTTGACGGAGCGCGTCAGGCCCGGTGTCGCTTCCCAGACGCCGGTGTGAATTATATCGTCTCGCGCAACGTCCTGGGGCCAGCTCTTGAACGAGGGATCGCCGGAGATCAGGCGTTCTGGCCCCGGCTTGGACTCGCGAGGCGCTTCGGTGCTGTTGGGTACTATGGTCTTGAGGAGGGACATGTTTTCTCCTTGCTCTCCTGGTTGCAGCTTCAATAACCGCGGTCGCGATCGACGAGCCCGATCGGGTCGAGACCGTTGCGAAGGCGTTTGATGTTGTCGATGACGGCGCGGGCCGCCGTTTCTGCTTGCGTGACGCTCGCGATGTGCGGCGTCAGGATGATCTTCGGGTGCCTCCAGAAACCATGTTCGGGGGGCAAGGGTTCAGGTTCGGTGACATCGATGACCGCACCCGACAGATGTCCATCATCGAGAGCCGCAAGCAGCGCGTCATGATCGAGTTGCGCGCCGCGCCCCACGTGGACGAGCGCCGCGCCCGATGGAAGGGTCGCGAAGACCCCGGCGTCGAGTAGTCCTTGTGTCTCTTGGGTCAGCGGCAGGAGACAGATCAGGATGTCTGTGCGCGCAAGGAACGGCGTGAGGCCCTCCGGGCCGTGATAGCAATCAACATCATCCACTTGTCGTTTCGAGCGGCTCCAGGCGGCAAGCGGAAAGCCGAAGGGCTTCAGTCGCTCAATAACGGCCTGGGCGAGCATGCCAAGGCCAAGGATGCCGATCCGCTGCTCGCCAGCTTGTCGCACAGGAAGCGAGAGCCAGGCGGCATCAGCCTGCTGTTCGATATAGGCCTTCAACTTGCGGTGCAGGGCGAGCACAGCGAGCGTGACATATTCTTGCATCATCCGCACGATACCGTCCTCGACCATCCGGACGAGCATGACGTTTGGGGGAAGCGATTCTGGCTTGAATTGATCGACGCCGGCGCCGATCGAGAAGACAACCTTCAAGTTCCTGAAACGATGGAGGTCGGGCGGCGCGGTCCACGTGAGAATGTACCGGATTTCGTCCGGATCGCGCTCCGAAATATCCATCACGAAGGGCAGATCGGGCAGGTCGCGTGCAAAAGCTTCGGCGAAGACGCGACCTCTTTCTCGATCCGAATTGAACCAGAAAACCATGAAGCTCTCCTACTGTTGCAGCGTTTTGGCAAGCCGCAGGATCATCCCTTCGCAGGCAGCCAGTTCGTCGAGGCGGATGAACTCGTCAGCGCGGTGGGCGCGGGAGATGTCCCCGGGACCGCAGATGATCGCGTCGATGCCGGCTGCCTGATAGAGTCCGGCCTCCGTCCCGTAACTCACGGCAGCCACGGTCGGTGCTGCGGTTAGTTCCTCCATTAGCCGAGCGAGCGACGTGTCGGCATCAAGCGAAAGCGCCGGATAGGTGCTGCTGGTTTCCCACGTGACGCGGAAACCGTCTTTCGCCAAAGCCTCGGCCGTTGTCTTGATCTGTTCCAGGAGAACTTTTGGCGATACGCCGGGCACGGCGCGAGCTTCTAATTCCATGATGCAGACATCCGGGATGATGTTGACGCTGCGTCCGCCTGTGATCGTTCCTATCTGTAGCGTAGAATACGGCGGCTCGAAGTTCTGATCTAAGGCGCTGTCTCTCAAGGCATCAACGGTCTTCAGCGTCGCACCCATCACCGCAGTCATGGCGTGAATGGCGTTCAGGCCCTTATCAGGGCGCGACGAATGACCGGTCGTGCCATGGATCTCGATGCGGGCGGCGGCCTTTCCCTTGTGCCCGCGGATCGCCACCATACTGCTTGGTTCACCGATGATTGCTCCCAATGGAGGAGCGCACAGGTTCCCGATCTGCTTTAACATATGCGGTACGCCGCGGCAGCCAGCTTCCTCGTCATACGAAAATGCGAAGTGAATCGGGCGCCTCAATGGCATTTTCGCTATAGCGGGAAGTCCGGCAAGCGCGGCGGCGAGAAACCCCTTCATGTCGGAGGCGCCCCTGCCAAAGAGCCGATTTCCCTCAGCCCGCAGTCGGAAGGGATCCGACGTCCAAGTCCGTTCGGAGGCCGAAACGACGTCCATATGCCCGGAAAGAATATAGCCGGACTCATCTTTGGGGCCGATCGTGGCGAACAGGTTTGCCCTATCCCCTTCCGGCCCCGGCAAGACAGTCACGGTGGCGCCATGACTTTCGAGATAGGTCTTCACCCATGCGACGATATCGCCGTTCGGAGTCCCGACGACGGAGGGAAAGCCGACCAGCTGCTCCAGTATGTCCTTAACATTCATCGTAGGTCCTCCCTTATCGGCGGCTCTACGCGCACGCCACCGCGCACAGCCGATGGGCGACAGCGCCGCGGTCGGACACACGTGCCGATTTCCGCGCCGTCTCCGATGGCGGGCGCCCTATCAATACTAGGCGGGCCAGCTTTCTACCCTTGGTCATGGCGACCAGAAACGGGGTCTGTCGACGTCGCCACTTCATAACCCGATCTCCGACTTGAAACTCACCTTGCCGCAGAACCATAAAGATGGCAATTAATGGGTCATGAATGATGGCTTCAGGTGACAGTTAATGCTCACGTCTGACGATCTCGCCTTCTTTTCGGTCCTCACAGGCTCGAAATCTCTCGCGGAAAGCGCGAGAAAGCTGAATGTCACCCCTCCGGCGGTGACCCAGCGCCTGCGCGCGCTTGAAGAGAAAGTCGGGGTGAGGCTGATCGACCGCTCCGGACGCCACCTGCGTCTTACCGAAGAGGGCTCATTGGTCGCTTCTCACAGCGTCATCGTCAGCGATGCCATAGACTCGCTTGCCGAAGCCTTGGCTGATCGCAAGGGTGCGGTCCGCGGGCACCTCAGGGTCGCAGCACCTCACGGTTTTGGTAGGATCTATGTGGCCCCGGTCGTGGAGGCGTTTGCTCGAGAGCATTGTGGTGCCACCGCTACCCTGCAACTGTCCGACCATCCCACGGCATTGATCGTTGACAGCTATGAGGTGGTTGTTCACATCGGAGCGTCCGCGCATCTGGATCAAGTGGTGACGACGCTGGCGCCGAACAACCGGTTTCTCTGCGCAAGTCCCGAATACCTCGCTTCGACTGCGCCCATCTCTACGCCCGCCGATCTGGCGCGACATCGCTGCCTTGTGGTTCGCGAGAATGAGGAGGACGTAACGCTCTGGCGGTTTAAGGGATCACGGCAGGAAACTGCGACAGTGCGCGTCAACCCCGTCATGTCGAGTAATGATGGCGCCGTTATTCGGGATTGGGCGCTGGCGGGTCAGGGCATCATGATGCGCTCTGAATGGGCGGTTGCAGAAGACCTCGCCGACGGACGGCTGAGGCAGGTACTTCCCAATTGGAAGCTGCCCTCGGCCGATATCGTCGCCATCCTCGGATCGCGGCACGGACGAAGCGCGCGCACTGCCGCATTTCTGACAATGCTTCGCCAGTCGCTGAAACCATTGCCCTGGAGAGCCTATCCTGCGGAGAAGCTTGGTCAATAACCGAGGATCGACTTCGTCTCGAGATATTCTTCAAGCCCGTATACGCCATACTCGCGGCCGTTGCCCGACCGTTTGTAGCCACCGAAGGCGGCCGCTCCGTCCCAAGCCGGATAGTTGATATGGACCTGGCCGGCACGAATGCGAGTGGCGACCCGGCGTGCCCGCTCCGGGTCTGAAGACTGAACATGGGCGCCCAATCCATAGACGGTGTCGTTAGCAATCGCGATTGCCTCTTCCTCGTCCTTGTAGGGCATGATCGAAAGGACGGGACCGAAGATTTCTTCACGAGCAATCCGCATGTAGGGCGTCACCTCGGAAAAGATCGTCGGTTGTGTGAAAAAGCCGCTGTCAAGGCCGGTCGGCCGGCCCAGTCCGCCGCACAGCAGCTTGGCGCCGTCATCGATACCGGCCTGGATCATGACCTGTACCCGTTCGAACTGAGCACGATTGGCGATTGGACCCATCTCCGTCGCCGGATCAAGCGGCGCACCGACGCGGATGGCACGCGCAGTGGCGCTTGCCAGTTCCTCCACTTCGCCGAGCCGATGTGCGGGCACGAGCATGCGCGTCGGGGCGCTGCACGACTGGCCGACATTGCGCATACCGGCAAGCACGCCCTTCGCTACCGCCGCGCTGAAATCGGCATCGGCGAGCAAAATGTTCGGTGACTTGCCGCCGAGTTCCTGAACCACTCGCTTCACAGTCGGTGCGGCCGCCTGCGCGACGAGTACCCCTGCGCGGGTGGAACCGGTGATGGAAATCATGTCTACGTCCGGATGGCTGGCGAGCGCTGCGCCTACGCTCTCGCCAGTACCGTTGACCAGATTGAATACGCCCGGCGGAGTGCCGGCATCGTGCATCAGTTGGGCAAAGAGCAGTGCGCTATAAGGTGACAGCTCACTGGGCTTGAGGACGATGGTGCATCCCGCTGCGATCGCGGGAGCGACCTTGGCCGTGATCTGGTAAAGTGGCCAGTTCCAGGGTGTGATCAGCGCACAAACCCCGATCGCTTCCTTGGCGGTTGCGGTGCATCCATCAACCGTCGTGAACTGGTACTTTTCGAGAATCTCCATCTGAACGCGAATGTGCTCGGCGGCAAACGGAACCTGAGAAGCCCGCGCAAAACTGACGGCCGCCCCCATTTCCATGACAAGGGCTTGTGCGAATGTCTCCGCTCTTTCCTTCAGGAGAGAATGCATCCTGCGGAGCAGACCGAGCCTGTCCGGCACCGTTGCTTGAGAGAAGATGGAAAAGGCCCGGCGCGCTGCGGCGACCGCGAGATCGACCTCATGAGCACCGCCCGCAGCAATATGCCCAACAACCTCCTCCGAGGCGGGATTGACGACAGGCAGACGGGTTACATCAACAGGTTGGCGCCATTTACCGCCAACGTAAAACTGATCCTCGCGTTCGGTCAGCATAATTTCACCTCGCGTCATAACGGTGCGGCCAGTCCGAGCTGCCCTGGTGAAGATGCCAGGAAATGCGAAGATGACAATTTACCTTGCATGAACGGTTGCTTAAGGAACGTGTTAACAAAACTCGTCTGCCGGTTTACGAAGAAGGTAGGGTTTTGTCCTCGGAAATCGAAGGTGCCGCCGGGGTACTTTAACGCCCCTCGATTGCTCTTCCTCGAAACGTTGATAGGTTTTTTCCATTGATGCTTATGCCCTCGAGAGCTGGAAGGAGCGTGTGGATTGAAAGCGTCTCGTATCAACCAAACAAGGGCCGGACACCAAATTTCGACAGGCCCGTAGCTGAGCAAGCTTGATGAGTGGGCATACATGGCATGCCATAGCCCGTGGATACGCGAGTGAGTTCAAGAAAGTTGGGCGCGGCCTCTCTCCTCCGCTATCCCTCATGAGGACGGCCATAGCGTAACAATGAGAAGAGAGCCAATCGATTGGATAAAAAGGCTCACATCGCTCGACGATACGCCGGACCAGGCTTTTAAGTTGATCGCGTTCGGTTCATACAGGTTGCCCGATTGATGTTTTAGTGGGGTGGGGAAGATGGCCTTGACTTCAAATCGCGCAGATGAAGCAGTTTCGGCGCCGGCGGCTGCTGCGCGACGATACGTCTCCAGCCCAGCTACTGTTGGACCTCGGACAGAAGACTTCAACTCCGAGCTTCACGCTCGTCCGTCAATTTATTTCAACGGTCCGGCGATCGTCGAGCACGTTGCTTTCATGCCGTTAGATGGGGCGATCAAGGAGTTTCACGATAGCCTTGAAGCCGATGGTGAGATTTCCGTCAGGGTCGAACGACATACTGAGTTCGTGACGATTACGCGCCTACGAAAATTGGACTCAGAGCCTGAGCGCTGGCCCGAATCTGATCTGGTGGAAGATGATTTTGCGCGGCTGGCAGGATTGGACTCCCCTCGGCTTGTTTGCCACGCCAGTATCCTTGTCTTGGGGACTCCCCCTGACGAACTGGGAGCGGTTTTGAAAAGCTTCGATTTCGGTGATACCGCCGCGTCATCGATCGGTGGTGGGTCGGCGCAGGTCTGCTCCGATTTTCGCGTCCGCGGAGATAATTCAAGCAGAATCATCCTCTTCAACAAGGACCTGAATGCGCATCGCTTGGGGCGTATGGTACGCCGCATGTTCGAAATCGAAACCTATCGGTCGATGGCGCTGCTTGGCCTGCCAGAGGCGCGACGTCTCGCCCCGCTTCTCGGCGGGTACGATGCGGAACTCGTTCAATTGACCAATCGCAACTTGAGAACCCCTGCGCATCAGCACAAGCAGTTGCTTGAGGAGATAACGGTTCTCTCGTCGCATATCATCTCGGCCACTGCCGAGACCAGAAACAGGTTCGGAGCAACCGCGGCCTACGCCAAAATCGTTGAGGAGAGAATAGCCCTCTTGCGGGAAACCCATGTCCCCGGCTTCCAACGTTTCGGCACCTTCGTGGAGCGGCGATTCAAGCCTGCTGTGCGTACCTGCGAGGCAACTGTCTTGCGGCTCGAGCACCTATCGAGAGCGACGATGCACCTGCTCGATTTGCTGCAGACCCGAATTCAGGTCGAGATTGAGTTCCAGAACGCGACACAGATCCAGGCAATGGCTGATCGAGCTGCGACCCAGGTTAAAATCCAGCGCGCCGTCGAAGGTTTTTCGATCATTGCGATTAGCTACTATTTGCTGAGTTTGCTGAAATTTATCTATGAGACGTCAGACCATGCGGGGTTCCACGTCGATCCGGTGATCATGCTTGTTGCTGTTCCAGTGGTGGTGGGAGCTGTTGCGATCACTATCCTCCGCGTCAAGCATGCTTTAAAGGCAGAGCACTAGAGCCCGCGCCGCTGAAAAAGTCAGCGTAGAACACGCGTTAAGGTAGCCTGGAGAATAGTTCACGGTTACGGCAGAGAGCAGCTCCGGCAACCGACGATCTTGCGAGATAGGGCGTACGAATAAGATTGCCTCCTTGCAGTTGATGGGATTAGGACTCGCGGCCCTCGTTTAATGTCGGGGACCTTCTGCCGAAATTCAGCGAGTTAGAAGCGAGATGGAATGCATTCGACCGAAATTATTGATGAGTTCCGCCTAAGGGTTCAGGGCGTTATTGAGGTCATGCAATCCGACCATCAGCATCATGGGGTCGGAAGGAGTAGACAGGAAGCCGACGGCCTCGTAGAAGGCTCGTGCGTCATCTGAAATCGCATGAACGAGCAAACCTCGAATGCCAAGTACTTCAGCGGCATTGAGCAGGCGCAGGCCCGCGTCGCGCACCAATGCCCTGCCGATACCGCGCCCTTGGTAGGATTGATCAATTGCAAGGCGACCAAGCACCGCGACCAGAATTGGATCAGGCATATTGCGCCAAAAACGGCCAGGCGCTTCCGGCTGTTTGACGGCGCCGGAAGCGAGCGCGTAATAGGCGATGACGCAGCTCTCCTCGCAGACGACGAAGGTCCGCATTATTGATGACGATCGGGCGCTTACCGACGACCACCTCCTCGACGCGATCCTGGAGCACCCGATATTTAACCGCTCACTCGTCGTCGCCCCGATGTGAACCCGACCGGCCCGGCCGTCCGAGGCCGTCCTCGACATCATTCCGGCGGAGATGTTCACGTCGGAGTTCATCAAGGAGGACGGCGAGCGGGTGCTCGACGCCCAAGCAACCGGGTCGCATGAGGACATGGAGAGGCGACTTCCCCTCTGGGCGCGGATCGGCCTCGGCGCGACCCAGATCATCGGCTACGGCGCGCTCTACTATGCCTTCAGTGTCCTCGTTCCCGATATCGCCTGCGATCTCAAGGTGTCGGAGAAAATGGTGTTCGGCGCGTTCTCGGTCGCCCTCCTAGTCCGCAGCTTCGCGGCCCCGGTAGCCGGACGTCTCGCCGACCGTCAGGACGCTGGCCTGGTCATGGGTATTTGCGTCCATCAAATCTCCACGGTGTCTGCAGAGAAAATGCACGCAGCCCCCTGATGGTGAACAGAAAGAAGGGCCGCAGATGTTCAAGAAGAAAGCAGTGGGCCGGGCGGAGACATCGCCGCCGCTCCATAGCGGGGAGACCTCGCTGAAGGGGAACCTTATTTCCCGATCCTCTGGCGAGGAGTTCACATGTCATATCACCGATTTGTGCCTGTTAAGGCGATCGGTAGAGGAAACAAAGGCGATCTTTTGATGCAGGGTGGACAGGGACGAAACGACGATATTGATCATTGCGACCACGGCCAATCGTCACTTGACCACGGGGCTATGCGTTCTCGCACCGATCCTTGCATCATCAGCAACCCTGCCCACAACGAGCAGTGTAGCTCTGCGCACGATCGTCCCCGAAGGGAAGCAGATACAATCCTGTTTTGCGCCATGATTGGTCTGTCCGGCGCTATCATCGGCTTCGTACTGGCAGGCCATTTGGCGGTCGCTGGTATCGCCTATGCTGCGCTGGTCGTCGGCGGGTTTCTCGGCTGGCTGGCCCGGGAAGCGGTGCTGTGAGAACTGTATTTTCCTCTAGTGAATTGAGGGAAGCCCTCCCAGCGCCGCAGGCGCCCTTTTCAAAGATCAAGCAAACGATCGCGATACGCCACGATGCCTGCTGCGCTGCGCCACATCAAGCTGACGCACTCACTGACGAAAAGAGAAAAAAATTAAAGAAACTCATCCGAAAGCTGGAGACGCTGCGACCGGGTTGAGCGGTTGGGACGAGTTCGGAAACGAAGGCCTGCTGCGGTAGGACTGGTGGCATTCGAATCCGCAAATGACCGCTGGAGTCACCTATCTCGCCAATGGATATGGAGGCGGCGACCGTAGCTGCCAGCTCCTACTTCGGTGTTACGCCGCCGCCGGCCGGCTGATCGTCAGGAAGTGCCTGACGACGGGCTTCTCAGGACCGAGATGGTAAGCCAGGACCTTGCCCTGCAGATCGGCGTCGGCGTTCGAGACCCGCTTGTGCTGGCGAAGATGTTCAGCCCAGGATTCCACCATGAACCATTCGACGATCTTCTCGGGTTCGGCCGAGTCCTCGGTGATACCCCATCCGTAGGCACCATCACGCCGGCGCTCCCTGGAAAGGTGATCGATCGCGTGCAGGAAAGCTGTCCGGTGCTGCTTCTCGACCTTGTACTCGATCAGGATTAGAACCGGGCCGCGGTCATGGGCGATCGGCGCGGCAACAAGCGGTTCCGGCCAGTGGTTGGACGGCACCAGGTCGGCGTCGCCTGTGGGAAGCTTCACGCGGTGCATGACGAACCCGGCGACAACCAGACCGGCCGCGCCAATGAGCAAGGTGGACTGGATGCCGACAGCTTCGCCGACTGCACCCCAGCCAAGGCTTCCCGCAGTCATCGCACCGTTAAAGACGGTCAGATAGACGGCAAGACCACGACCACGCACCCAGTTCGGAAGAACAGCCTGAGCTGTGCCGTTGAGCGTCGTCAGCGCCGTGATCCACGCTCCCCCGAGGAAAAGAAGGACGATGATCGCAACCCACCTCGGTGGAGCGAGAGCAAGCAGACCCATGACGGCTGCTGTGACAAGCGCGGAGCCGAGAAGCAGGTGGTCCGAGCTAAAGCGTCCGCGCAGTCTCGGCATAATGAAGGCTCCGCCGATCGCACCAGCACCGACCGCGCCAAGCAGGATGCCGTAGAAGCTCGCACCACCGCCGAGCAGTTGTCGGGCAACGAGCGGAAGAAGAGCCCAGACCACGCTGGCGAAGGCAAAGAAGATCGCCGCCCGCATTAGCACGACATGCAGTGGCTGGCTCGAGCGGGTGTAGCGGAGTCCGGCTCGGAACGCACCGACGAAGTTCTCCTGAAGCGCATCGTTGGAGTTCTTGGCCCGTGGCCACCAGACAAGAGCTGCGATCACGACGATGTAGCTGGCGACGTCCGCGCCATAGGTGATCCCGGCTCCAAAGGCTGCAAGAAGCAGGCCGCCGGTAGCAGGCCCGATTGAGCGGGCGATATTGATGCCAAGCGAGTTCAACGCCACCGCGCTCTTCACGTCTTCGCGCTTCACCAGTTCCGGCACGATCGCCTGCCAGGTCGGCCCCATCAGAGCAGCGCCGATCCCGCCGAGGAAGGTTAGACCGATCAGCGAGCTGACGGAAAGCAGGCCTGTCTGAGAGAGAACCATCAGCGCGATGCTGACAGAGGCGAGCAACACCTGGACGGCAATCAGGAACTTGCGGCGATCGAGGATGTCGGTGAGAACGCCTGCGGGAATGGCTAGCAGGAAGATCGGCAGGGTTCCGGCAGCCTGGACCATGGCGACTGCCGCCGGCGACGCGGACAGGTCCGTCATCAACCAGGAGCTTGCGACATCGCGCATGAAGCTTCCGGTGTTGCCCAGAACAGTGGCGATCCAGAGGACAGCGAAAACGGGCTGTGCGAGGGGCGCGAAGGTTCCCGCGGATGATTTTGGGGCGCTCATTTGCCTGCTCCCTTTGTCAGGTCGAATGCTGCAACGAAGACGAAGGCGCCTGCGAGGCCGAGGTGCTCAAAGAACGCATTGGTGGCCATCATACGTTCCATCCCAGGTGCCATCTCCCAGAAGCGCAGGGCGATGAAGGTTGCAAGGAGGGTGAAGCATGAAAGCGCGAGCGCGCCCGCCCACCGCAGGAAGCCCGAGACCACCATAGCGGACGCCGTTAGCTCGACTGCGATGACCGCGACCGCGAAGAGCGGGGCCGGGTGCAGACCAAAATGATCCATTTCAGCCAGTGCGCCATTGAAGTCGACGATCTTGCTGAGCGGACCCTGTATGTAGGCTGCGCAAAGAGCCAGTAGCGACGCCGTGCGCGCGGCAGGCGATCCGATGACGCGTGCCGTGCCGCTCCGGATTGTGTTGGGTAGTTGGGATTGGTAGGTCATATCGGCTCCTTTATGTTCGCCGCGAGCGGCTGCGTTCGATGAAGCGATATTGGCTGGTTACCGCGTTACCAACAATTGCAGCAATCGTTTCGATTTAATTGCACAATAGGCAATTATGGAGGACGCTCGGGCGCCGGCGGAACGCCCGAGCTGAATGTTCGTTAGACTGCCCAGCAGGAGCAGCCGAGAGCGCCGAAGAAGCCCTTGAGGTCGGCTATCGGGAGCTTCGATGTCCAGGCGCCGGCATGGTCGTGGCCGTGCACGCCGCAATTGCTCGCACATCCGCATGTAGAGATCGCGGTGCGCCGCAGCGAACGAGCGCCTGCCCCTTCCGGTTCACCCCAAGCCGCGTAACCGCCGAACTTGCGGGCAGGCGACCAGTCCGGCATCGCGGGCGGGACGTCGTTCTCGTCGAGTGCCTTGAATTCACCTGCACCGTAAACGATCTTGCCGCCGACCATTGTCAGTTCCGAAACGAGGAAGGAGATCTCGCCCTCGGCGCAGGAGAAGAAATCCTTGTCCGGCACCACGAGATCGGCGAACTGACCCTTCTCGATGCGGCCTTTCTTGCCTTCCTCGTTGGAGAACCAGGTCACTTTCTCGGTCCACATCCTGAGCGCCGTCTCACGGTCGAGGCAATTGGCGCGCGGATAGAGCTGCATTCCGCCGAGCGTCTTGCCAGTCACCATCCACGACAGCGAGACCCATGGATTATAGGAGGCGACGCGGGTGGCATCGGTTCCGGCCGAGACGTTCACGCCCTTGTCGAGCATCTTCCTGATTGGCGGTGTCGCTTCCGCAACGCCGTGCCCGTAGCGCTCAACGAAGTATTCGCCCTGATATGCCATGCGGTGCTGTGTAGCGATGCCACCGCCGAGCGCGGCGATACGGTCGATCGAGCGATCCGAGATGGTTTCGGCATGGTCGAAGAACCAGTTCAAACCCGCGAGTGGAATCTCCTGGTTGACCTTCTCGAACACGTCGAGGGCGCGGGAGATCGTCTCGTCATAAGTGGCATGCAGGCGCCAGGGCCAGCGATTTTCCGCCAGCACGCGGACGACCTCCTCCAACTCACCTTCCATTTCCGGGGCCATTTCCGGACGGGGCTGGCGGAAATCCTCGAAGTCGGCGGCCGAGAAGACAAGCATCTCGCCGGCACCGTTATGGCGGAAGTAGTCGTTGCCCTGCTTGTATTTGACCGACTGGGTCCAGTTCAGGAAGTCCTGCTTCTCTTCCTTGGGTTTCTGGGTGAAGAGATTGTAGGCGAGACGAACCGTCATCTGGTTGTCGTCGGACAGCTTCTGAATGACCTCATAGTCGTCAGGATAGTTCTGGAAACCGCCACCTGCGTCAATCACGCCTGTCACGCCCAGGCGATTCAACTCGCGCATGAAATGGCGGGTCGAGTTGACCTGGTAGTCCAACGGAAGCTTCGGGCCTTTCGCAAGTGTCGAATAGAGAATACCTGCATTCGGCTTGGCCAGCAGCATACCAGTCGGGTTACCGTTGGCATCCCGGGTAATCTCGCCGCCGGGTGGGTTCGGCGTGTCTCGGGTGTAGCCGACAGCGCAGAGAGCTGCTCCATTGAGCAGCGCTCGGTCATAGAGGTGCAGAAGGAACACCGGCGTGTCGGGCGCGACAGCGTTGATCTCCGCGAGGGTTGGCAGGCGCTTTTCGGCGAACTGGTGTTCGGTGAACCCACCCACGACGCGAACCCACTGCGGCGCGGGGGTGATCGCCACCTGGCGCTTCAGCATGTCCATCGCGTCGGCGAGCGAGCGCACGCCGTCCCAGCGCAGTTCCATGTTGTAGTTCAGGCCACCACGAACGACATGAGTATGGTTGTCGATCAGGCCGGGCAGAACGCGTTTGCCCTTGAGGTCGATGATCTTAGTGCCGGAACCGGCCAGCGCCATGATCTCGCTGTCGGATCCGACTTCGAGGAACAGCCCGTCCTTGATGGCGACTGCCGTCGCATTCGGATTGGTCCGGTCAAGGGTCGTCACGCGGCCATTGTGGAGGATCAGGTCGGGATGCATGGTGTCTACTCCGGTCTGGTTGGGATCGGCAGCTTTCGCTGGTGAGAAGAGGTTCGAGAAGGCCAAGCTCGATGCACCTCCGAGAAAGGATCGGCGCGTCGTCATCAGCCCCGCTCCTCTACAGTCGCCTTTGCCTGATGAGCAATGATGCGATCGCCGCCCTTGGGCAGGTGACCGAACATGTGCGGCTTGATCTGATGAAGCCATGAGATGGCCGCCGGCTCGCTTCTCCAAAGCGTCTTTGCGAATGGAATGATTTGTTCACCGACAAGAATTCCGAGAAGGCCGACCAGAGCAATGACAGGTGGCGCTGGTGATCGGACGTTGAGCAGGTTGTAGACGATACCGACGAGCAGGCCAGCGCCAAGCGACAGGAGATAGAGTTTCATGGGATGTTCTCCGATTGAGGACAGAACCGCTCCGACGGGTTATCGGAGCGGTCTAATCAGGCCCCTACTTTGCGGGGTTCGGGCCGATGACCTTGCCATGCTTGACGCGTTCTTCTGCGCCATGAACCATGGTGTAGGCATAGTCGATCCCCATACCGTAAGCGCCCGAATGTTCCTTTACGAGGGTCGTGACCGCATTGTAGGTCTCCTTGCGAGCCCAGTCGCGCTGCCACTCGAGCAGGACCTGCTGCCAGGTAACCGGAATTACGCCTGCCTGCACCATGCGATCCATCGCGTATTTGTGTGCGTCCGAGGACGTGCCGCCGGAAGCATCGGCAACCATGTAGATCTCGTATTCCGGAACATCATGGAGCGCCGAGAGCGCGAACGTCGTGTTGCAGACTTCGGTCCACAGACCGGAGACGACGATCTTCTTGCGGCCCTCGGCGGCGTTCTTCGCCAGCGCGTCGCGAACGTTCTGGTCATCCCAGGAGTTCATCGAGGTGCGTTCGAGGAGGTCATTCTCCGGGAAAATGGCAAGCAGTTCCGGATACGTGTTACCCGAGAAGGATTGCGTCTCGACTGTGGTGATCGTCGTCGGGATGTTGAAGATCTTGGCGGCCTTGGCGAGGCCGACGACATTGTTCTTCAGCGTCTGACGATCGATCGACTGGACCCCGAACGCCATCTGCGGCTGCTGGTCGATGAAGATGAGCTGGCTGTTTGCCGGGGTCAGGACTTGAAGCTTGGACATGGTCACTTCCTCTTCGGTTGTTTGGACCGCCTATTGCGGCGTTATAAATGGGCAGCAGCATTTGATCGGACGCCCGTGCGACGCTCGTTCTGCAATCCTTGAAGTTGCTGGATCCGTCTCGGAGCCGCTCACTCGTTGTCTTGGCTGCTGAAAACACACTTAACCCGCGGCCGACGGGCACGGAATTGCAATAAGAATTTCTATTGAATTGCGATATTTGCAACAATTACCTGCGCGGCTGAAATGGCAAGCGCCGCGCCCCCTTTCGGAACGCGGCGCCATTATCGCGGCTTTGTATGGGGATTGCTGCTCATGGCGTCAGCGACACAAGGTTGGCCTGGATCTCATCGCGGTAGTCCTCGTATCTGCTCGGGAGTTTGAGAGCCTCGCCGAGATGCGCCGTGTCCTCGTCCCGGTTGAAGCCAGGCTCGTTCGTGGCGACCTCGAACAGCACGCCGCCGGGGGTACGGAAGTAGATGGCCCAGAAGTAATCGCGGTCGATGACGGGCGTGACCTGATAGCCTGTGTCGATGAGCGCTCTGCGCACTTCCAACTGCGTCTGGCGGTCTTCGACGGCAAAGGCGATGTGGTGAACCGAACCTGCGCCCTGGCGCGCGACAGGCGTCTTCGGCAACGCAGCCAGATCGATCGTGTCCGCGCCATTGCCGCCGGGGATAATGAAGCGGGTCACGTCGCCCTCTTTCTCGGCGCGCTGGTAGCCCATGAAGCCGAGCAGTTCCTCGGTTGCAGCGGTGTCGTGCAGACTGAATCTTGCGCCGGCGAAACCGCGGATTGCCGCATCATCGGGGATTCCATCCGCCAGCCATGGAGCGCGCGTGTCGTCGCCCGCCTCTATCAGCGCAAGCGTGTCGCCGTCCGGCCCCATGAAGCGAAGACGGTCGGCGCCGAAAACGGTGTCCCTTTCTAGCCCGTCCACGCCCTGGGTCGCGAACCGATGCTGCCAGAACTTCAGCGAACCCTTCGGCACGGAAAACTGGGTCTCCCCCACTTCGCCGACACCCGGGCGGCCGAGCATCATGTTCGGGAACGGAAAATAGGTCATCACGGTCCCGGCCGAGCCTGTCTCGTCACCGTAGTAGAGGTGATAGATGCTGGGGTCATCGAAGTTGACCGTTTGCTTTACGCGGCGCAGGCCGAGAGTATCGGTGAAGAAGCGATTGTTCTGCCGCGCGTCCGATGCCATCGAAGTCACGTGGTGGAGTCCCTTGATGTCCTTGATCATGGATGATGCCTTTCAGTCGGCGTTGAAATTGTTAATCTCAAAACTACGCCCGTTGATCGCCATCCGGTATTGCAATATTCCTCTCGATTGAATTGCAAATCTTGAAACAATGACATGAACGATTACAAAGCCCTCAGAACCTTCCTGCTCGCAGCCGAGAAACGAAATTTCGCCCAGGTCGCCCGTGAGTTGGACATGACGCCCGCGGCCGTCACACGCGCGATTGCAGCGCTCGAGGCGGAACTTGGCGTGCAGCTCTTCGTGCGCACAACGAGGCAGGTCTCGCTGACGACTGACGGCGCGATCTTCGCCGCGCAGATCCAACCAGCGGTGAAGACGCTCGAAGAAGCTCGTCGCGAAGTTATGAACGCGCATAAGGCTGACGAGGGCCGGCTGCGGATAAGTGCGCCGACATGGTTCGGCAAGACGGTGTTGCCGCCGATCCTATCAGGATTCAAGGAGCGGTATCCTAAGATGAGCTTCGAGATCTCGCTGTCCGATGGGTTGGTAAACATCGTCGACGATGACTATGACCTGGCGATCCGTATATCATCACAGCCTTCCGACAAATTCACGATCTGGAGGAAAATCCGGGTGGTGCCACGCATCCTCGTCGCGGCCCCAGGGAGCCGTTTCGCCGATATGCATCATCCGAACGAATTGAAGCCGGACGACTGCCTCGCCTACAGTGGCGAGAGCCGGCGCGAGAACTGGGTTTTGTCCGACGGCGGCTCGACTGTCACGATCTCGGCGGGTCGTGCCTTCAGCGCCAACAGTGGCGAGGTACTGGCGGACATTGCCGCCGACGGAGCAGGTGTCGCGCTTCTTCCAGGATTCAACATCGCCCATCACATCAGGAGCGGTCGTCTCGTTCACGTCTTCAAGGGATGGGCGCCGCCGGACCTGTGGCTGACGCTGTTTTACCCGCCGTACCAAGCGCTCCCACCACGCATCGCTTCATTCTCGAAGTTCTTCGAAGAGCAGGTCGCGGCCCACATGGTCATGTTGGATTGACGTATACCGCCGCGCATCATCACAGATCTGCAGGAGACGTGCACATTCTCTTAGGTCGAACCGTCCGGTGGAAGTGCCCGTAGTCTTGTGGCGACCATTTGCTGTAGCTGCCACAGGTTTCGATCGAAGATGTTCCGGTCCGCCAGATCCAAGACCGTCCGATGCAGGTATTCCGCGCACGATCCCGCCGGTCCGCATGCCTGAGCGATCAACACTGCGGCGTCGTCGAGTGGTATCTTCTCCGTGAGCCTCGATCGCTTCGTGCTCGCCCAAAATGTCAGTGCGCGGCGTGTACCCGTCGGCGTCTTGACCGAAATCCATCGCACCATGTCGCAAACCTCAGAATAACGGATTTCGCGCGCCAGAAGCGTACGTAGATCCTGCTCCTTCGTCTTGCAGGGGAGCTTGAGGACAAGGCCAGAACAGCTCCCTCCTGGACGAAGCGCTAGCATGAGACCCGGCGCATCGGAGGTTGCCCTGAGCCGTTCTATCCTCAATGAGAACGCACGATGCCACCCGTAAGCAACGGCATCGTCACTTGCGGCCACTTCAAAGCCAGGGTTCCACATCAAGGACCCATAAGCGAACACCCATATCTCCTCGTCACAGGCCTCCTGCTCGACTCTGCTGACGAGCTCATCGAGTTGCTGAGGCGAGATCGGCGTCCAGTTCGGCTCTGGGCCATCGTCCTCAACAAGCTTGAAGGTCTTGGCTACGAGGTCCGGGGTCAGTTGCATGGCAACCGGTATCTGTGTCTTGGCTGTGAATGTCTTTTGCATGGTCGCAATCGTTTCAACGAGATAGGCTCCGAAGGACCAAGCATCCGGCAGTTCTTGGCGCAGCTGTCGCCTGATCAATCAACCGGCCCGCCTAACACCGCACGAAATGAGATTTCGACGATCTATTCAGCAAAGGCCAGCGCGACCCCCCGATCAGGTTGCTGGCGCACTGCGGCATGTCGTGCCGTACATTTGCCTGCGAACCGTCGAACCTGCTGCGAACGCCGTATCCGAAGGCGCGTTGCCGGGCGACGCCGCGACTGGCGACCGTTTTGGCGTTGGGGTTGTTGGTCATGGTGGTTTCCTAAAGAAGAGGGCAGTGCCCCGAGCGCCTGTGGATCTTTTGGTACGTGAGGCGACGGGTGCGCGGGAGGCCGCACCCGTCGACCGGACCGTTCAGGCCTGGACGAAGGCCAGCAGGTCGGCGTTCAGCACGTCGGCGTTAACGGTCAACATACCGTGGGAGAAGCCGGGGTAGGTCTTCAGCGAACCGTTCTTCAGCAGCTTCACCGACTTCAGCGCCGAGTCCGCAATCGGGACGATCTGGTCGTCTTCACCATGCAAGACGAGAGTGGGAACGGTGATTGCCTTCAGGTCCTCCGTCTGGTCGGTCTCGGAGAAGGCCTTGATGCCGTCGTAATGGGCCTTGGAGCCGCCCATCATGCCCTGACGCCACCAATTCTGGATCACGCCTTCCTGCACCTTGGCGCCTTCTCGGTTGAAACCGTAGAAGGGCCCGGCCGGAACGTCGCGGAAGAACTGCGCGCGGTTGGCGGCAAGCGCCGAGCGGAAACCGTCGAACACTTCCATCGGCAGGCCCTCGGGATTGGCCTCAGTCTTGAGCATCAGCGGCGGCACCGCCGAGACGAGAACGGCCTTGGCGACACGTCCGCCAGGTTCGCCATGCTTGGCCACATAGCGGGCGACCTCGCCGCCGCCGGTGGAATGACCGATATGGACGACATTCTTCAGGCCGAGCGCCTCGACGACGGCAAAGGCATCTGCTGCGTAATGTTCCATATCGTGACCATCGGCCACCTGGGCGGATCGGCCATGGCCACGGCGGTCATGGGCGACGACGCGAAAACCATTCGACAGGAAAAACAGCATCTGCGCGTCCCAGTCGTCGGCCGATAGCGGCCATCCATGGTGGAACATGATCGGCTGGGCATCCTTGCCCCCCCAGTCCTTGTAGAAGATTTCAACACCGTCTTTGGTGGTTACATATGCCATGTTTTGGTTCCTTCGATTAGGTTGGTTGCAGCATTGGTTGCGAAGCTGAGAGGGGTTAAAATTGCCATGGCCCCTGCTGCGGCTGTGATTTCGTTATCGAAAAAGTTCAGGCGACGTGTATTCGTCTGACAGAGGTAATATTGCCGTCATATCCTCACCTCCACAATTGCGAGAAAGATTTCTACTTTATTGCCTCGTATGAAATAATGAGAGGGGTCTGGCCGGACCGGCCTTGTCAAGCAAACCCGATCATCCATCGGCAAAGATGACTTGATCAAGGAATTCTACAACAGTCCGGAAGATGAATCCTCGGTCCGCTGTGCGGCGCGCTGTGCCAACTGGGCGCAGACATGCACGACGTTCGCCGGGCGTCGCCGCCGGCCTATGGACCTTGTGAAACGTGGCTTTTACCTCACGCTCAACGCTTCAAAAGATCGAAGCCGGGGGCCCCAATGTCAGCATCGGCATCTACTCGGGTGTTCTACAGGCACTCGGCTTGCTGGACCGCAAGTCGCCGAGATCCGTAACGAGGTCGGTCAGTCGCTCGCCAGTGCGGAACTCCTAAGGTACGCGCATCCGAAGCGACCGACGGGATCGTCGCGTGATGGCTGATTTCGAAGGTCATCCCGACCGACACGGCCACACACGTCCGATCGGGCTGGCGCGGAATAATCGCGTGCGCGGCGATGACCTGAAGGGTGAGAACCTGGTGCTCGCGCAGCCGACATTGATCGCCGAGATCGAGTTTTGCGGATGGACGGACGACGGCAAACTCCGTCATCCATCCTAAAACGGGCCGCGCGAGGTCCAAGGACAACTGCCGTCTTTGAGCTGGATTGAGCGGGCCAGCGGTCGCTGAACCCAGGTCGAAATTTTTTCCAACGGCACTCTTGAAACCGACATTTCCAGAAACCAAATCGATTGCCGCCAGCCGCTGACGACAGGGCTGGCCTTGCTGGGAGCGCCGACTTTCGGCGCTTCCGTACCCATGTTGCTTCAAGGAGGATATGGCTATGGCAACATCTTACGACTACGCACCGCTGTTCCGCTCGAGCGTCGGCTTCGACCGGGTCTTCAATCTTCTCGAGAACGCCCAGCGCGCCCGCTCGATCAGCGATTGGCCGCCCTATGACATTGTCAAGACCGGCGATGACAGTTACCGGATCTCGATTGCGGTCGCCGGGTTTGCCGAGAACGATCTCGACATCACCTATCAGTCCAATCTGCTGACAGTGACCGGCAAGAAGCAGGAAGCTCCTGCGGACGGCTACCTACACCGCGGCATTGCCGGCCGGCCGTTCGAGCACCGGTTCGAGCTTGCCGATCATGTCCGCGTCGACGGAGCCGATTTGTGCAACGGTCTCCTCTCGATCGATCTGGTTCGCGAGATTCCTGAGGCATTAAAGCCGCGGAAGATCTCCATTCAAAGCGCGGCGGCACTGAGGTCCGAAGCGACGCCACAGATCGAAGCGCAGAAAGCGGCTTAATCCACACCGTCCACTGAAAAGGGCGCCGTTGCGACGGCGCCCATCGACATCCGGGTTCAGGAAGGAGAGATCGATGAAGCCCGATATGTTCAGAGAACCTATATCCATTCTTGTCGGCCTTGGTTTTCCGGCGAAAGTGCGTTCGGTGATGGACGCCTACCGACATCTGAGCGAATGGCCGGCGGCGCAGAGAGACACCGCGCATTCCATAGCGCTCAAAGCATGCGGCGCTGCGTTGCGGGGTGAAATCGAAGCAGAAACCGCGCGTGGCTTGTTCGCCGCTTTTGCTGAAAAACACGATCTGCTGGCACCAGATGTCGACGCCATCGGACTCTCCCGTCTCCGGCGCGACAGGGACCCTCACGTGCGTTGAGGTGCACCGATGACTGCCGTGGTGCAGGAGATCATCAACAGCGCTGTCACAACGGGACCGACAGTCCTCATGCCGCAAGGGCTGAATTTTCGGCGGCCAATCGATGTGGTCAATGCGCCTGCGATTTCCGTCGATGACAAGCGGGCAATCCTCGCGGCATGGGCGTCGGACTTTTACGCGCTCGATTCGAGCCCGGCGTTGCGCCATATTCCAGGAACACCCGAGCCGGTTTCGATCGATGACGTTTGCTCTGCGCTCGAGGAACTCGACCGGCGCTACGAAATCTGATGGACCGCGTTTCTACGCGGCCCATTTCGCCGGTTTGGCGAGCCGTTTGATTGCCGGTTGAAATCATGCTGAAGCCTGCTATGTTCTCTTTTTGTTTCGGCGCGTGAATAGCCGATGCCATCGCCATCGCTGAAGCCGCCATGAACGATATGAACTCGACCCCCGTCCGAAAAATCGTTCATGTGGACATGGACGCGTTTTATGCGTCGGTCGAGCAGCGCGATAATCCGGAATTGCGCGGCAAACCGATTGCCGTCGGCGGATCGGCCGCCCGCGGCGTGGTGGCAGCAGCGAGCTACGAGGCGCGCGTATTCAGCATCCACTCGGCGATGCCATCGGTAACTGCGAAGCGAAAGTGCCCTGAATTGATCTTTGTGCCGCCGCGCTTCGACGTCTACAAGTTGGTGTCGCAGCAGATCCGCGAGATCTTCGCCGAATACACATCGATGATAGAGCCGCTTTCGCTCGACGAAGCCTATCTCGACGTGACGCAGAATCTCAAGGGCATGGAGATCGCCACCGACATCGCGACGGAAATCCGGGCCAGGATCAAGCAGGTGACCGGCCTCAATGCCTCGGCCGGGATTTCCTACAATAAGTTCCTCGCCAAGATGGCCAGCGACCTGAATAAGCCGAATGGCCAGGTGGTGATCACGCCGAAGAAGGGGCCGGTCTTCGTCGAGGCCCTGCCCGTCAAGAAATTCCATGGCGTTGGACCGGCTACTGCGGAAAAGATGCACCGGCTCGGCATCGACACCGGCGCCGACCTCAAGGGGAAGACGCTCGAATTCCTCGTCGAACATTTCGGGAAGTCGGGACCGTATTTCCATGGCATTGCCCGCGGCATCGACGAGCGCCAGGTCAAGCCGAACCGGGTGCGCAAATCGGTCGGCGCCGAAGATACCTTCTCGCAGGATCTCCATGCTTATGAACCGGCCCGCCAAGGGCTTCAGCCGCTGATCGAAAAGGTATGGGCCTATTGCGAGGCCAACGAAATCGGCGCCAAGACGGTGACGTTGAAAGTCAAATATGCCGACTTCACGCAGATCACCCGCAGTAAGACGATTGCTGCACCTCTGCCGGCGATTGCCGACGTTGAAGAACTAGTTGGCCTTCTGCTTTCGCCGATCTTCCCGCCACGCAAGGGCATCCGCCTGCTCGGCGTGACGCTGTCCTCGCTGGAACGGCGCACACCTGTCGCGGAGCCGCAGTTGCGGTTAGCCCTCTAGACCGGAAGCATCGGCGGGGCGCCCGGGCCCGAGTGGCGTTTGACCGAAACTCCTTGCCGGCAGCGGCCGCAGGATCTCGTCTTCGGGAAAAACTTCGTCGAGCGAGGCCCGAGACTGGTCGCGGCTGAGAACCGCCAGCTGCCGGTCGAGGTATGGCGCGATATCGTCGTTCGCCTCGATCGTCAGGATGGCATAAGCTTCCGGCCCTCGAGTGCGGGCCGCCAAAGCCCCCGCAAAATAGAACCAGTCGGCGTTTGCAAGCGAAAAGCTGAAGTCATGTGGCTTAACTCAGAAGCACGCACCAGACTGCGATGGGTCGGAATAGTTCGTCTGTCCGACCGGACGATATTGACTGCGCGCGGCGCAGCCCCCAAGGCAGTTCCACCATCGCCACATCGTCGTCACGGCCTGACGATGATGTGGCGGTCATCGAGCGGGGGCATCGGCCATCAAAAACAGTCGCTTTCATAGTAGCTGGAACATATCAGGAACTATTTCATCAAGCATATCTAATGATTCGTGTGCGGAGGGTGAAAAGCTGCTAATCTCCTTGGATGCGCGCCAACGAGACCGAACTTCAAATGGTCATGCGACACGTTCGAGGTGGCGCCGCCATCCTCGCGCGCCAAACCGCATTGATCACAAGGTTGGCCGCTCTCCGCCTGCCGACCAAGGATGCCGAGGATCTGCTCGTCCTGCTGGAGAGCGTGCAATCCAGGCACATATTGCATCTGACGCGGCTCAGCTGGGAGCTGATGGAATCTCAGTCGAAGGAAAATGCAATGTGCAATGACTATCGGCTGATGGTGGACGTCGCCTCGGTTGTCCACGACTTCGCCGACCTGAAGATCAAGATCCGATTCGGCGAAGGCGCACCAAACCTTGAGGCACGCGAAGACATCAAGATCACCGATTTCGGTCCTATCGTCCGGACGATCGAGGGAGCCGGGGATGAGGCCGAGCTCGTGCAGCGGCGCTGGAGCTGGCCGGGGCCGAGCAAGCGGCCGGTGTATAATTTTCGATCGGAAGACCGGGAGTTCACGTCCAATCGCTGCCTTATCGTCGCCGACGGTTTTTACGAGTTCACCGAACCCGCCGACCCGAAAAAGAAGCGCAAGGACAAATGGCTGTTCACCAAGAATGATGAGCCGATCTTCTGCATCGCCGGCATCTGGCGCGACACGCCGGAGGTGGGCCAAGCCTTCACCATGCTGACGATGGAGCCGGGACCGGACATTGCGCCATACCACGACCGTCAGATTGTCATCCTGGAGCGCGACGCATGGGCGACGTGGCTCGATCCAACGGTTTCCGCCAAATCGTTGATCAAGCCCCTCCCCTTGGGGAGCCTTTCTGTGAAACAGGTTGGCTGAGCGGGAACAGCGCGAAGCTACGAGCGGAGCGCAAAAGCCGTCGAGCTATAGCCGCCATTCCTTCGGGTCCGTTCCGTATCCCCTCTGGCCGGAGGGAAGGACGAGCGGGCCGCCCGATCCCTGCCACGGACAGTTCAAAAAGGCTCGATCACCAGAGCCAGGTTCAAGCGCCCAGGCGACATCGATCTTGCCACCTTCCTGCAACCGACGGAGCACCGTACTAGGCGGCATCGGTCTCCAGTTCGTGGAAAGATCATGCTGACCGATAGCACTTTCTGGCAGCACAGCTCGACAACCTGTCCGTTGGAGGCTCCGAGCTCGCCGACTGTCTCCCGAAGCAGTTCTTCGAAATCGGTCACCTGCTTATAGGGCGGCGAACTCCTGCGCGTAGAGCGCGACGTCGAGCAGAGCCAGGAAGGTGTCCCGATACTCAACGACATCGGCTGTGTTTGCGTTCGTCTACATGGCAATCGCGCGGACGACGGCAAACAAGTTCTTCATGCGATGCCGGGCTTGGGCGATGATGAACTCCTGCTCGGCATCATGTCGTTGTTTCTCGGTCACTTCGTCGAAAATGACAAGAATGTTGGGGCTATTGTCATCGGGATGGATGAGACGTCGCGTATCGATTAGAACGGTACGCCGGCCTATCGTTGGAAAATCGTGTTTCACTTCGAAGCCGACGACCGCGGCCTTGGGGATGATTTCTTTGATCAGGTTGCGGAGTTCCGGGATTTCCACTGGCCGCTGCCGAGGTCGAAAAGGCTCTCGCCAATGACATCTCCCCGTTCAACCTTTGATGAACGCGTTGTTCGCTATGGTCGCGCACAAATTCCGGTCAAGTACAAGGATATCAGGAGAGCGCCGCTTTAGGAATTTGGGACGCGGAACAGTTTAACAGGATGGAAGTTGACTACTCGAGATCAAGCCCGATCTCTTACGGAGGAGTGTAACATGCCATCTACAAGCGGATCACAGTCAAAAGGCGGCTCGAAGTCGGGCGCCAGCAGCAAAAGCGCGTCGGAAAAGAGTTCAAGCTCCTCTGGCAAGCAGGGCGGCAGCCATGAGCAGCATGTAAAGGCAGGCGAGCAGAGCCACAAGAATACTAAGTAGACCGCTCGGACTCTTTGAGGCTCTCTTGTCGAGCAGGTGAACAGGCGCGGGCCAATCCGCGCCTGACCGCGTTGGATGAAGTATCGTATTACTATGCCGCATCACCGTTCGGCAGTCGCGTCACCGTCCTTGAACGGCTGATTATCGGTATTGCGGCAGTGAGCCGCACAGAGGTTGACTTCCGAAATGCATGGATGTGTTCACAAACTCCGCCCGGCACACCGTACTTGCGATCGCGAGATCGCATCGTTCCCGAACGGCAGAGCATCCTGACCAATCATTTCCTGCCGCACGAACCCACCTTGAGCAGATTTTGCTAGGCTCCAACGCAGCAGTGAGTGTTACCGCGCCCGGTTGGCGCTCCTTCCAGCCTGGACATGCTGAGTCTGGCCATCCCTACAAAAAAAGAAGCGATTGGAAGGTGTCCTGCACATCATTACACCCGTCCTCTCGATCGTTTTGCTGATGACCAAAGGCCTTACATCGCTCGAAGGCCGGAGGTATCGACGGCGTGATGGAGATCAAATGTGCCATCCTTGAGCGAGCAACAACATCAGCATCATCAAGACGCAGAATTCGGGCTGTCAACGGGAACTCTCAGCTGGTCGAAAAGTTAGCGGTAGACAAACCCAGGAGATCTCGATGAACCGCCTTGCTATCGTCTCGCTCGCTCTCTCGCTTGCCGTTCCCGCCTTCGCACAGTCGGCGGCCGAAAAAACCGGCGTCAACTCCCTTATCGGCGTCCCGCCAAAAACCGAGGATTTCGTCAAGGAAGCGGCCACCAGCGATATGTTTGAAATTGCCTCCAGCAAGCTTGCCGTCGAGCGCGGTGACGATGCGACCAAGGCGTTCGCCCAGCAGATGGTCACCGACCACCAGAAAACCACCGACGAGCTCAAGGCGCTGGTTTCCGGCGGCAAGGTCAAAGCCACGCTTCCGAGCGCTATGACCTCCGACCAGCAAAGCATGCTCGACAAGCTGAACGGCCTGCAAGGGGACGATTTCAACAAGCAATATCACTCAGACCAAGAATCCGCCCATGAAGACGCGGTCGATCTGTTCAAACGCTATGGCGACGAAGGGGACAATCCCGAGCTGAAGGCTTGGGCTGCAAGTACGCGGCCTGCTCTGGAGCATCATCTCCAGATGGCGAACGAGCTCAACAAATAGGTAAGACGGCGCTTCGGTCTTTTCGGCAGTTGGCCGCCAGTCGGAATCGAAAAATCCAATTTCGAAGGACACCGTCTGGCGGCACCTGTATCGGAGCCACGATGCACTTACATCGGTTCAAACTTTCATTCGTGCAAGCCTGCTAAGCTGAAATCGGGACCATCATGAGGATCGCTCTCTGGATAACCGCGATCTTATGCACTGCTTCTTTAGGGGCTGCGGTCGCGTGGGTCATGACGGCGCCCGCGCCAATTTTCTCCGCGAATGACCCCCGGCTGGCGGGAGTTGGAGATGCTGAGCGCGGCAAGGTTATTTTTGCCGCCGGGGACTGTGCTTCGTGCCATGCAACGCCCGGACAACCTGATCGCCTTCGACTGGGTGGTGGGTTGGCGCTAGCTTCGCCATTTGGGACATTTCGGCCGCCAAATATCTCGTCGGACCCAACCGATGGGATCGGGAACTGGGATGTCTCGGATCTGGGGAACGCACTTGTTGCCGGGGTATCTCCAGACAGCAAGCACTATTATCCGGCCTTCCCGTATACAAGCTACACCGGTATGACTGTCGCAGACATCAAGGATCTCTACGCATACCTCAAGACGCTTCCTGCGGTGACCGGGCGCGCGCCACCGCACCATCCAAAAATCCTCTTCGCAGTCCGCCGCTCGATCGGCTTTTGGAAGGCTCTATTCTTCCGAGAAGGGTCGTCGAAGGCAAACCTCACGGGTGATGCCGTTCACGATCGGGGTGGGTATCTCGTCGAAACGCTTTCCCACTGCGCCGAATGCCATTCCAACCGAAATCTGTTCGGTGCAATAAAGTCACATACACGATTTGCCGGGGGTCCCGACCAAAAGGGGACCGGGTACATCCCAAATATTACTCCCGCTGGAATTGGCCGCTGGTCGGAGGCGGATATCGAGGAGATGCTGACGACCGGTAATACGCCCACACATGGGCGCGTGGGATCGTCCATGGCCGATGTCGTCATCAACACCAAGAGCCTTCCCGAAAGCGACCGAAAAGCGATAGCCCGCTATATCAAGTCGCTCGCGCCAAGGCCCACGCCGCACCCTTAGCGATCTCAATTCGTGTAAAGATAGGCGGCAAGATCTTTGGCCTCCGTGGAATTTATCCCGGTCGCCGGCATCGCAGTACGTGGCGAAAACTCTTGGGGTGAAACAATCCAGCGCTCGAGATTGTCCGCCGTATTCGGCAGCACGCCGGCAATATAGACTCGCCCCGATAGACCGGACAACGCAGGCCCGACCAGTCCATCTGCACCCGGCACTCCGGGAATGGTATGGCAGCCCGTGCAACCGTATCGGCGAAATATCATGGGCGATCGCTCAGGATCCCCGCCAGTCATCGAAATTGCACTTTGGTACCGGATGCTGCGGCTACTGAGATATTGCGTCGTTAAAAATCCGGTCGCCATCGAGACGAGCAGGGCGATTGCGCCAACCGCTGTAAGGTGTGAGGTCTTAGACAAGTTTGGCACCTCCCCTTCCCGAATCCCTGATCCACATTGACATCAGGAAGATCGCCGCACCCGCATAGACCGTGCCAGCGGGGATCCACATCAACATTCCGGCCATCTGCTGATCCTCCAACGGCGTCAATCCCCATTCGGGTGCACTGGCTGTCTGCGCGACATAAAGGACCCGGGGGGAGAGAGCGATCAAAGCTCCGAGTATGCTGGTGTGCATCATCGTAACGAACAGGTGCCACGAAGCAGCGCCTCGTTCGCTACGCCATATGACCGCCCACCAAAATATAAGCGCGGTGATGAAGAAGGAGAGGTGCTGGAGCCTGTGCATCGCGATATTCGTCACCGATACGTCGAGCAGCATCGGCACATGCCAAGTCCATATTGCAACCGCATGTACGACCGTGGCGGTGACCCCGCCGCTAAACCGGCTCCAAAGCCCACGGACCGGAGAAGCATTGAATGCCTGCGCTGTCCAGCGCCGGGCGAACCTTGGCAACGACCACACACACATTGCAGCGGGTCGAGAAAGCACGAGAAGAGGAGCCGCTATGGCCATGACGATCTCGTGCTCGACCATATGAAAGGTGAAGAGGTGCTCCCCCAGCCAATGGATCGGTGAGACCAGAGCGACAGTCAGAGTTAACAAACCGGCGAAATAACAAACGATACGGAGCAGCGGCTTCGGCCTCCCCGGAGAAACGCGGCACAGTAATCTGCAAGCGCCTATCGCAAACATCGCGGCCAGCGTGCACAGAGGGATAACGACCCACGGATCGAAGGTCCAGCTGTACGAGGCCGGATGCGCTTCCGCGCCGTGCGCAAAGGCCGTGCCCGCAGTGGTGATCGTGAGGGCGAGGGCAATCAGCGTGCGCATGGGCTGAGCAGCAGGGGAGCCGCCCCCTGCAAAAACAGGGCGAAAACAAAGACTGCCGTGATGGCTAGAGCGGTCTGGCCGAATTTTCTTTGGGAATCGCTCCAACTCCGCCAGCGATTGGCGGCAAAAAGGGCACCTCCGGTGCTGCCACCGGCAGCTGCCGCGCAAACCGCAAGCGTCCAGTTCGTGCGAGCGCTACAGTCGGCGTAGGGAAGTAACTGCCCGAGTTGGGTCGTCAAGGCCCATGCCATGGGGGCGATGGCAAAGCCGGCAAATCGAGCGGGCAGTGTTGTCATAGGCGCGGGACCCAGTAAATGCAGGCGTATATAGGCAACCACGTGGCAACCACGAAGTTCCAATACATTGCGTTATCCGCAACATCGCCGTATCGGCGTGCGTTGTCGGCGTGGCGTGTGAACATGAGGCAGGTGAGCACGAGCGTTTCGATCAGGTCCGTCAGAATGTGGGTCGTGTGCAGACCCAACATCAGCCAGACGATCGATCCATAAGCGTTCCGATCCCAACTCACATGCACAGCCGGAAACTCGAAAACGCGAATAATCAGCGGCACGATCCCGAGCAGCGACATGACAACCAACCCGAAGCGAACCTTAGGTAAGTCTTGCTTTTTCGCCCAGCCCGTAACCAGCATGTTTGGAGCGAGGCTGGCGACAAGCACGATCGTCATCAGCGTGCCCGCCGTCAGTGACGGGACTGGGGTGGCGATCGGCCATTTGGGCGCAAGGCTCATCAGATAAAGATAGATCACGATTGCGAGCGCAAAACCCGTGCCTTCGATCAGCATGAAGGCGAGCGTTCCCCACCATGTCGGGCTCGCACTGCCGCTTGCGTGTGATGTCACGTCCGAAAGATCGAGGACGACGCGTTCTCTCATGACTCTTCCTCCGGAGCGCCCTTTGGCCAGAACCAGCCAGTCAGGGCGACGGCAACAGGGATCGATCCCCAGACGACTGCCCAGGGCGTAAAGATCGACCAGATCAGGACAATGGACGTCGCCACCGCCGCCCAAAGCGGCCAGATGGAGTGCGGGACCGATGATTCCCGCGCTTGCGGGGTCGCTGCGACAACAGCGGTCACAAGCAGCTCGCGCCGATCGACGCGAAGGCCCGAAGCCACCTGGAGTTCATCCTCGGTCCAAAGCGGCTCCCCCGAGTACACAACCGGCATTCGACGGAAATTATAACAACGCGGCGGCGATGCAGTCGCCCATTCGAGCGTTGCCGCCCCCCACGGATTGGAGCCGGCCGCAGGACCGTTTCTCGCGCTTCGAAATATGTCGATGGCAAATAGCAGAAAGCCCGACGCCAGAACGAGTGCGCTCAGGCTGACCATCATATTCAGACCACTCCAGGGCAACTCGGGCTGGTAGGTGTAGACGCGGCGCGGCATTCCTGCGAGCCCGAGAATATGCATCGGGAAAAAGGTGAGGTGAAAACCTGCGAAGATCAACGCGAATACCCACCGTCCGAGCGTTTCGCTCATCATTCGGCCAGTGATTTTCGGAAACCAGTAATAGATGGCACCAAGCAACGGAAATACGGCGCCACCGATCAGCACATAATGAAAATGAGCGACGACGAAGTAAGTATCGTGAACCTGCGTATCGAATGGCACGGAAGCTACCATTACCCCCGTCATCCCGCCGACGACGAATGTGATGATGAACCCCACGACGAACAAAAGGGGCGTCTTGAACACGGGCCGACCCATCCAAAGCGTTGCCAGCCAGCAGAAGATCTGCAGACCGGCAGGCACAGCGATCGCCATGCTGGACGCGGTGAAAAAGCTCTCACCCAACCGGGGCAGGCCCGCGACAAACATGTGATGCACCCAAAGACCGAACGCCAGAACGCCCGTCGAAATCAAGGCCATCACCATCGCCAGATAGCCGAACACCGGCCGTCCGGTGAATGTCGCGACGATGGTCGATGCCATCCCGACCGCCGGCAAGAAGATGATGTAGACCTCAGGATGGCCGAAGAACCAGAAGAGGTGTTGCCACAACAAGACATCACCGCCCTCGGCCGGATTGAAGAAGTGGGTTCCGACCAGCCGGTCGAGGATAAGCGAAGAGCTGGCAATCATGATGGCCGGCATTGCCAAAATCACCAGAAACGACGTCACCAGCATCGACCATACGAAAAGCGGAATGCGATCCAGTGACATGCCGGGCGCACGCTGCTTGAAGATCGTCACCACCAGCTCCACGGCGACACAAAGCGCCGATATCTCGGTGAACGTGATCATCTGGGCCCAGATATCAGCGCGCTTGCCGGTGCCGTATTGCGGTCCTGCAAGCGGCACATAGGCGAACCAACCAACATCAGGACCGGTGTCGATCGCAAACGCGACCCACAGCAAGATTCCCCCTGCAAGAAACATCCAGTAGGAAAATGCATTGAGGCGGGGGAATGCAATATTGCGAGTGCCGACCATCAATGGCACGAGATAGACCGCCATCGCTTCCATGACAGGAACGGCAAACAGGAACATCATGTTCGTGCCGTGCATGGTGAAGATCTGATTGTAGCGGTCTGGCCCGATGAACCGGGCCTCCGGTTGCGACAATTGAAGCCGCATGAGCAGCGAGAGCACGCCGCCCATGAATAGGAAGACGAAAGCAGTGATAATATAGCGGCGGCCAATGATCTTGTGGTCGACGGTCGATACCGCGGCCCATAGACCGCCGCGAGTGTGCCAAATCGACGTCAGATGCCGGTCGAGCTCGGCGCTGTCGAGCGCGGTATCGCGAAGGTCTTTCCTGGGAGCACCATCCGCCATTATTTCAAGCTTTCCATATATGCGGAGACTGCACGCAATTCGTCGCTGGTGAGCGGCACCATCGGCATGTTGTTGCCGGGCTTGATCGTCTGAGGATCGGCAATCCAGGCTGCCAACGAGCCTCTGGTTCGCTCCATGAGACCGGCTCCGATCGTGTCCCGGCTTCCCACATGAGTAAGGTCAGGACCGGTGGTACCAGCGGATGGAGTTCCACGCACTCTATGACAGGCGGCACAGGGTTTTCCCAGAAACACAGCTTGCCCGGCGGTCGCCTCCGGCTCGGCAGGTTTGAGACTTTCCGCACTTTGATCGGCCAACCATCGCTCAAAGGAAACCGCATCGTCGGCGATGACCGACATCGCCATGTGGCTATGCTGGATGCCGCAGAACTCCGCGCACTGTCCGCGGTAGACGCCCGGCGTCTCGGCGCGAAGGGCAAGCGTATTCGTTCTTCCTGGAACGAGATCCTGCTTGCCGGCAAGACTTGGCACCCAGAACGAGTGGACGACATCCGCGCTTTCGAGCTGAAGCAAAACCGTCCTTCCGACTGGAATATGAATCTCGTTTGCCGTCTCGAAGTCGGGTGTGCCATCCCGCATATAGGTGACGCGCCACCACCACTGTTCGCCCTTGACGGCAATCGTCATTGCCGCGTCACCGTCCCCATCGATCAGCCGGGTGGTGTAAAAGCTTGCGACGGTAAGCCCTGCAATGATTAGAGCTGTTGCTCCGACGGCGGCAGAAACGATGACGGTCGCTCGATTGTCGGCACCCGCGTTCACCTCGGCCGCGACGCGACGTTTGCGCAACAGCGCATATGCGAGCACCACCATCACGGTGAGCCATACGAGTGCGCAAACCCATATCACCAAGAGCATCAAGTGTTTCAGGTGGATTGCTGAGGCGCCGTGCACGTCGAGCGCCGACTGGGTGCCGTTGCATCCGGACAGGCAAACCGCAAACAACCCCATTAAAATGAGCCTTGCGATCACGGGTTCGGTCCCTGCTCAGGATCAACACCAACCGGTCCTTCGTCGAAAATGATTGCCGCCGGCGCGCGGTTTTCGGAAGGGCGCGTGTGTTTTGCATCATTGCGGCTCGGCGCTGATACCTTGGCCCTGTAAGCACCGATCGTTTGCACGTAGCCTGCGAGCTGCCAGATCTGTTCTATGGTCATGCGGTTTTGAAATGCCGGCATGCCATGCGGTCTTCCATCCCGAATGGAAGCAACGATTGAAACCATCTCGGGTCCATAGAGCCACCATCCATCGAGAAAAGAAGGACCGGCCGCGCCGCGCCCGTCACCGTGACAGGATGAGCAGCCGAACCAGGTGTAGAGACGTTTGCCTTGGCTCAGATTGTATGAGTCGTTTTCATAAGGTTGACCCAGAGCGAAATCGATCTCCGGCGGCGCTCCGCCGATGCCATTGGGCATCAGTCGGATTTGATCGAGTTCCGCGGTGATTGCCGGATCGACCCTGAATTTTCGCGGTTGGTCGATCCAGCCAAGCAGCGCCAATACCATGACCCCTCCCACTAGCAGAGAGCCCCAAGCCAGGACCCTGTATTTGTACGGTGCCTCCTTTGATTCTTGAGCAAGGGACTTGTGGGCGGAAGTCGGCGCCAGCCGGCCGGCCGATCCAGATGACGTCGCCTTCCAGACGAACAAAGCCGTCAATGTCAGGCAGGCTGTCCATGCAGCCAGCCTCTTGAAACGATCCGATGCTCCTGCAGAACCATCGAACAACATTGTCAATCCCATCAGCGGTCAGTCGCAAGGTTTTTCGGCCGATCGTGTCACCACAACCGGCAATAGTTTGTATGAAGGCGTCTTGGACTTGGCGTCATGGTGATCCAGTGGAAATAGCGGGTTCGTTTCGGGATAGTACGCCGCACAGGAGCCCCTGGGAATATCGTATTCCACGACCCGCAGCGCGGTGACTTTTCGAACGGTCGCTTCATCAACAGCCGTCGTCAGATCGACCGACGTTCCGTTTTCGAGGTTAAGAGCCGCGATATCGCCGGCGTTCATGAACACCACCTTTCGCGTACCCTCGACGCCGCGAAATCGGTCACCGTAGCCGTAGATCGTCGTATTGAACTGATCGTTCGAGCGCAGCGTCGCGAGATGAAGGACATCGGACCTGGCCGCAGTGGGAAGCTCTGGAAACAGCCTTTCTGGCGTGATGAAATTGGCCTTGCCATTCGAAGTGGCCCATTTCCGCTCGCGTGCCGGCAGCGGCCGGGGAAATCCCCCGGGCTGAAACATCCGTTTGTTGAAGTCCTTGAACGTTTCCGGATAGGTGGCCTCGATAGCCTCTCGGATCCTGTCATAATTGCCGACCCACTCGTCCCATGGCACCTTGCCCTCAACTAAGGTGGCCTTAGCAATGCCAGCCACGATTGCCGGCTCGGAGAGCAATTCGTCGCTGGCCGGCTTGACCTTGCCCCTGGAGCCGTGGAAGTGGGCGATCGAACTTTCCATCGAAACCGCCTGCGGCCCAGTCGCCTGTTGATCGATCTCGATCCGCCCGAGGCACGGCAATAGATATGCGATCTCGCCATGGATAACGTGGCTGCGATTGAGTTTGGTGGCGATGTGGACGGTCAAGCGTAGCTTTCGCCATGCGACCTCCATTGCACCGGTTTCCGGCACGGCTTTGAGAAAATTCCCGCCGAGGCTGACAAACGCACGTGCTTCTCCGTTCATGATCGCCTTGCACGTCTCGACCGTGGAACGCCCCGTCCAGCGCGGCGGTTCAAAACCGTAAAGTTCGGACAACTTGTCGAGCGGTGCCAGACCCGGTTTCTCTGTGATCCCCACTGTTCGCTGCCCCTGCACGTTCGAGTGTCCTCTAACGGCGCAAATGTTTGCGCCCGGCTTTCCGATGTTACCGCGAAGCAGGGCAAGGTTGACCACCATATGCACAGTCTGCACGCCCATCAAATGTTGGGTCAGACCCATCCCATAAACCATCAGGACGGCATTCGAATTGGCATAGATTTCCGCTGCTTGCACCATCTGCTCACGCGTCAGGCCAGAAATCCGTTCAAGCTCCGGCCACGCGTGCTGGCGCGCCGCGGCGGCGAAGGTCTCAAAGCCTGCCGTATGGTCTTTGATGAAGTCGTGATCGAGCACATGCTTCTTGTCGGCCGATGCCATGGATGCCGCAAAGGCGACCATCGCAGCGTTCGAAGGGTCGGCGGGGCGGCCGTCGTTTCCGGCAACCCTTGAATGGCCAGTCGCCTTCAAAGCGTCATCCGCCTCGATCAGCGCCTTGCAAATTCCGAATAAAGCCGCGATGTCGCCGCCGTTTCGAACCTGATAGTACTGAGACGAGATCAGGGTCTCCGATCCAGTGAGCATTTGAGACGGCTTTTGAGGATTGACAAAACGCTCAAGCCCCCGCTCGCGGAGCATATTGAAAGTGACGATCCTAACCCCACGGTCGACGGCATCTTGAAGGTCGTGAAGGAGACGCGGAGAAGACGTACCGACGTTCTGTCCGATATAGAAAATGCAGTCGGTATTCTCGAAATCCGAAAGAACTGCCGTGCCGACAGATGCTCCGATACTTTCAGGCAGTGCGACTGAGGAACTTTCGTGACACATGTTTGAACTGTCCGGCAGATTGTTGCTGCCATACATGCGCGCGAATAGCTGATACATGTAGCTGGTCTCGAGCGAAGCGCGCCCCGAAGTATAAAAATCAACTTCCTGCGGCTTGAGCGACCGAAGTTCTCTGCCAATCTCGTCAAACGCAGCTTGCCAGGAAACCGGGACATACCTGTCGGTGGTCGGATCCCATCGCATCGGATGCGTCAACCGACCCTGCTCTTCCAAGTCGTGATCCCGCCACTTCTCCAAATCCTTTAGGCTGTGGTTGGCAAAGAAGGGCCTATCGGCTCTCCGGCTTGTAACTTCCCAGGCAGTTGCCTTCGCGCCATTTTCGCAGAATTCAAGCGGATGCGTCTTTGCAGGCTTGGCCCAGGCGCAGCTCACGCACATGAAGCCCTCCGGCTTATTTTGCTGTGAGAGAACTCCCGCGCCAGCCAGGGCTTTATGTTCGCGCCTGAGGATTGCGGCAACCGATTTGGCCGAGCCCCAACCTCCGGCTGGTCCCGAGTAGCGCTTGATTTTTGGCGGAGATTTCGGATTTGCAGACATTTCTAGACCCTCCGCTTCCTTGAACCTGAGACGTTGGCTTTTGTTCCAAGCCGTTTCAAAGAGACATCCATTGATCTTCCGACCCGGAGCTTCGCCTGGGATGCACCGAACGGCATCGATGAAGGAGGTTCTTGCAACTTATGGCGTGGCTCGGGAATATTCGGCGCGCCGGTAGCAACCCCTCGCTACCGAGCCGGTATGGAAGCCGCTTATTCCGGTGACGAGGCCGACGTAAAACATCGTGAAGTTTTTGGATAACAGGCTTGTCGGGCGTGCGGGCAGCCTGCGACCCCGCGACTTAACGCAGTCACTCGCCTGCGCAAGGCACATCAGGCGAAAGGCCGCCGACGAGGGCGGCCTTTCATCATAAACCGTCGACTAGGCGGCCCTTTTTCCCTTTGGGTTTGCGGACGCCTGCGCAAGCTGGGTCAGTTTCTTGTCGGTGGCTACTTCTTCGGCGAGGTTTGCCTGGAGCAGCGGAACGGCATCCTTGAGACTGAGCTGGTTTGCCCAAGCGATGAGAGTGCCGTAACGGGCAATCTCGTAGTGTTCGACGGCTTGGGCCGAAGAGATGAGACCGGCATCCAGTGCGGGCGAGCCCTTGAATTCTTCCGTAATCTCTTCACCTTCGGCGATGATGCCTTGAATTGCTTCGCAGGTCTTGCCTCGTGCGGGCTTGCCGAGAATCTCGAATACCTGCTCCAGGCGTTCGATCTGCCCCTGAGTTTCGTCGCGATGCTGCAGGAATCCCGCCTTACCTTCTTCCGATTGGGCGGCACGAGCCAATTTTGGCAGCGCCTTCAGGATCTGTTTTTCGGCAAAATAGATATCCTTGAGCGTGTCAAGGAAAAGGTCATCTAGTGTCTTGGTCGTGGTAGTTGCCATGGATAATCCTCCTTATGGGCTTGCGTGGACGCAAACATCGCGTGGTTTTGGCTGTCCCCTCACGAAGGTGCCGGCGCTCCGTCTGTCTCCGGAGCGCCGTCTCATTCCGGCCAAGGAACAGAGGCCGATCAGCGTTACTGCCTCAGTCCGAGCGAGGCCCGGGCTGATCCGCAGGGGGGTAACCACGTGCGACGATAGTTGTTCCCGTGGACTTTGCTTTCGGCGTCAGGAAGGGGAAAAACCATTCCCCAAGGCGGCGGTGTTTTATCAAGCCGCCGTTCCATGATGGGCGACACTACCTTAGTCACTGCCCATGATAACCTATGGTGACGTGCCCCTCGCCGCTGCCTGTTCCTCAAAGGTGTCTTTAACGAGGCCAGTCCGCCGACATCAAAACGGGCTCGCGAGCGCGGCGGGTGCTACCGCGGCGCACGTTTGAAATGCCTCAGGCAATGATCCCGGCCGCGACGGCCGCATTTACGAATCGGCTCCGTGCCGCCTCGACGCTGCCGTGCCGCGCAAGCGCGTGCAGGCATTTCACCTGTGCTTCCGCGTAGAACTCGGTGCCGGATGCCGGCCAGCGGTTCGCCAACGCTTGAAGAGCTGCATCTGGCCCGTCGATCCGCTCACGAACACACGTACCGGTCCTTATGAATACCGGTGCCTGCCATATCACGCGAAAGTCGACGTCGATGACTTTGTCCATGCCGGTTCTCCGTTCTTTTGTGTCACGAAAGCACTATGCTGGCGGCCATGATGACCGCTAAGACGGCGCCTGCGCCGGCCAGCGCGAGCGAAAAAAACTCGCTTCCGCGGCTCGCTCCATCGCTCCGGGTCTCCTGGCGGGTTCCAAGCACGGCGATTAGACCAGCTAGCATCCATGATGCGAGAGCTAGTGTGCCGAGGAGAATCGCCCAGTGCGATCCGTCCATCAAAACCTCCGTTATTCTGCAGGCCAACCGTGCTCTCCATCGGAAGTTCCCTTCCGCGGGGGACGGTACGGTCGGAGACAATCCACCGGCGATAGGAACTCGACATTCCTCGGGCGGTTAGCGCCTCACCAGGGAGTGAAAACATGAATGGTGCGATTTCGGCATTAGCGCTGCTATCGGCGGCATTGGTCTTCATTCACCCGACCCGCTGGGCAGCGGCCGGTGCGCTCGTTTTGAACGCAGCGGCGTCAGCGCACGGTTGGTGGGCATTCGTGTTCTGTTGACGCCGAGCCCGAGCGGCGCGGACTGGCGCGTACGAACTCAGCAGATGCCTGCTGCAGCATTTCCGCAGCCCACGTTGGCGAAGCAGAACGTCCGGTCGGCGATCTCCATCAGCTGAGATCGGCTGGAGGAGTCGTCGTTCCGGGAAGAAACGAGCTCTCTTCCGTCAGTTTCGGACTCGCAAGGCGCGCCCAAGAAGCCTGTCTAGGTGGTCGAATGCAGGATTGGGAAGAAGGCCATCGGCTGTTACTGCTGTAGAGAGGCCATCTGCTGTTTCAGCTTTTGCTGCATCTGACGTCCCACCTGTCTTGTGTCCGGCAGGAACCCTTCGGGCGTAGCGTGGTTGGAGGCATTTGGCAAATCTGGAAGGATTGCGTGATGACGGATGCGGAAGACGCGCAGAAGGACGATCCTAATCGCCTCCTCTTTGAGCCGAATGTCTTGATAAACGGGCCCATCGAAGAGAAGACGATCACCAGTTTTCTGGACCAGGTTGCCGCGGTCCGCTCGGGTGATCAGGACTTGGTCCTCGAACTGACCACCGTTGGAGGCGATGCCGATGCCGCTCGCAGGATCGCGCTTGAGGTCAAGCTGTTCTCGCGGCATTCCGAAAGGCCAGCCTACTGCGTGGGGAAATCTTACGTCTATTCCGCAGGCGTCACGATCCTGGCCGCTTTCGACACACCCAACCGATACCTGACGGCGGACACCTTTCTCCTGATCCACGAAAGGAGAATAAGCGGGAGCTTTGAACTGTCAGGTCCGGTGACGGCATGCATCCAAATGGTCCAGGAAAAGCTCGCCATGCTGGAAACAGCTCAGCGGCTTGAAAAGGAGGGTTTTGAGGAACTGTTGAGGGGATGCAAAATGTCCTATGATGAACTCTTCCAACGCGCCCGCACGAATTGCTACATGAGCGCGCAAGAAGCTCTGAGCTACGGCCTCATTGGCAGTATACTCTTATGACCAAGGAACCCTCAGGCGCGCAGGCACCGCTTGGCCGGCGCGCCGACCATCGCCAAATGGGCAACTACTTGTTTTCAGAGGCAAAGTTGCCTGGTTTGAAGCTTCCAGGCTCGCGATCCCGCTCAGTGATTACCGTCGAGCTCGTTCCTCCACCGTCTGGAATAGTGGTTGCGCTGTGATGAGCAGAAGACGACGTCTGTGGAACCTCGCCATCTCCTTTTTGTTCGCGCTCGGCTTGCAGCCAATGTCGCTCGTGCTCGCCTTCCGGCTTGCCTTCGGCTTCCCATATCTCCTGCGCGCGGCGCCTGATCCGTTCAGTATCCATGGCATCCTCCTCCAGTGACAACGCGCTCGAACTTGATCGAGTGCGACTTGTTCCAAAATAAGGAGTATTCTTTTCTTAGTTGCTGCGCGACAGCGCCACCGTTCCCAAACAACGAGCGCATGATCATCGCCGAAAGACCAGGAGGTCGACATGGACCGAGGAATGGTGGAGAGACATTTGCAGCAGGCGCGAGAGCATGTCCTTTTGGGTGGTCAGCACATCGCCCGGCAGCGCGAAATTGTGGCTGAGCTAACCGACCGAGGCGTGGACCCGACGCAAGCGATAAGGCTTCTCGTGAATTTCGAAGAGACTCAGGTCATGCATCTAGCCCATTTTGACAGGCTGAAGGCAGAGTTGCTCGCGCTGCCCAGGGGAGCATTCTAACAAAGGCAGTTCCGCGCGCCGCAGGGCCTCGATTCGCTTCTACACAAGGCTATGGGCGTGGTGAGATTGTAATGGCGCTTCGTAGAGTTTCCATCAGCCGCGGCATATCGAGCGGTTTGGCGCAGCAGCGCATCGACACGAACCTGGCCGGTAACACAGAGGCGTCATAGCCGGTCGTAAAGACGAAAGGAACTTGACGTTCCAGAAGCGCATCGGCAACCGGGAAAACCTGCTTGCCCTGCAGGTTGACGTCCAAGACCGCGGCGTCGAGGCCATCAGGCACCGCCAGCAGTTCCATCGCCCGCTCCAGGGACTGCGCCGGCCCGATCACGACGGCCCCTGCCTCAGCCAATTCCTGGCAGAGGTCTTCCGCCAGCATGAACTCGTCCTCTACCACGAGCACGCGCCATCCGCGCAGTATCCCTTCAGCCATATGCTCCATCCTCGGCCAGATTGCTGAGGGAGACAGGAATCGCGATCGTACAATGGATCCCGTCCTCGCCAAGAACGTAGGATGTCTTTGCGTCTAGCTGGTAGGGCAGAGCGCGCTCGATCAGCTCTCGACCTTGGCCACCGCCTTGCGGTCCGGAATCTGCGGGCGGCATCTTTACCTTGCTCTCCCGCCAGTCGACATGCAGCCACGGCTTGCCGTCTTGGCCTGGTTGTTCGACACGCCAAATGATGCTCAGGTGCGCCTGAGGCTGGCTAAGAGCGCCGTACTTGGCCGCGTTCGTACCGAGTTCGTGCATCGCCAGGGCCATCGTCTGCACGGTGGTGGAACGAAGCCTGACACCTTCCGGGCCTTGCAATGTGATCCGGCTGGTATCGTCGTCCAGCATTCCATGCACGGACAGTTCCGAGCGGATGAGCTGGTCGAAGGTGATCCGGTCGCCCTCCTGCAGTCGTGATAACAGGCCCTGCACCCGCGCTAGTACATCCAAGCGATCGCGGAACCTCTCGTGGAACTCAGCCAGATCGCTGCTGGTACGCATGGTCTTGTCGGCTATCGATCGCACCACGGCCATCAGGTTGCGCGTTCGGTGCTGAAGCTCGGCGACGAGCACTTTCATACGGTCAGCAGAGGCTTTTTCGTCGGTGATATCGCGTCCGATACCGCCGATCTGCTTGACATTTCCCTCCTCGCCAAACAATGGGAAATCGGCGTTTCGCAACCAGCGGATCGCGTGATCCGAGGCGCGTCTGATGCGGTACTCGAATTCTACGCGCTCGCCGTCCCGCACCCTGCGGATTTCCGAGAGCGCCTGCTCGCGGTCTTCGGGAATGATCAGTTCGGCCCAGCTGCGGAAATTATTGCCTGTCATCGCCTGCTCGCGTTCGACACCATAAATGGTTTCAAAAGCCGGCGTCAGATAGACCCATTGCAGCGTTTCGGCGTCGCGAATCCACAACACGTCGGAAGAGGCTTCGCCGAACAGGCGGAACTGTTCCTCCCCCTGCCGCAAGGCGGCCTGTGCCTGTTTTCGTGCCGAGATGTCGATGCAGAACTGGGCGATCGTACCGTCGCCGAGATCGCGGCCGGCAAACAACATCCAGCGACGCGTCCCGTCGGCGAGGAAGTATTCTTTCTCATAGGGCCCAATCTTGCCAGTCTCTTTCAGAGCTTCCATCTGCGCCTCGCTCTCGGCGTGATGCTCCTCAGGGGTCAGCCGACGCCAATGCAGTTCGCCGCGCTCCATCTGCGAGCGACTGTAGCCGGACATCTTCAGGAAGACTTCGTTGGCGTCAAATATGACGCCGTCCTCATTGAGGAAAATAACCCCCACCGCATCTGTCTCCAGAACGCGCTGCAGGCGCTCCTCGCTACGGCGAAGCGCTACCTCCGCGTCATAGGTGGCGGTCAGATCGGTAAAGGTGACGACAGACCCGCTAATATAGTTGTCAACACTGCGGTAAGGCAGCGCGCGAGCCGCGTAATGGCGGTTGTTGGTGGGGTCGCTAACTTTTCGATCGACTGGCACCAACGTTCTGAGAACGAGACGAACGTCATCCAGCAGCTCGGGATAGACAACGCGCGAGACGACGTGGTCCAGGGGACGGCCGACGTCCGTATCGAGCAGATGGAATATCTCGGTTGCCGCCGGCGTGAAGCTCCTGACCCGCAGATCGTTATCGAGGAAAACGGTGGCGATCTGTGTCGCCTCGAGCAGGTTCTTCAGGTCCGAATTTGTCCGGTCGAGTTCGGTAACGCGATGGGCAAGTTCGCCGTTGACGGTCTGCAGTTCCTCATTGACCGACTGCAGCTCCTCCTTCGACGTTTCCATTTCCTCATTGGCCGATTGCAACTCTTCGTTGATCGATTGATACTCTTCGTTGGACGATTTGAGCTCCTCATTTGTCGATTCCAGCTCCTCTATGGTCGCCTGGAGCCGGTCGCGGGTCACGCGGAGATCTGTCTCAAGACGCTGGACATGCTCTTCGCTTGTCAGCCGCCCTCCGTCAGGCGCCGTTCCCTCGGCCACCTGGCCTGCGTCTTGAAACAGCACGATGAGCGAGGTGACGTCACCACTGCCGAGGGGTTCAACGATAATATTGACGGCGTAGGTGCGATCGTCCTGGCGCAGCAGAACTCTTGGAACTTCGACCTTGACTGCTTCCGACGTGGCACGCTGCAAGGCTGACCGCATGTCGAGCCTTAGGTCGCGATGGGCAAGGCTCAAGAGGTTGAGCGTTGCCGTTCCCGACGTCGGTTCGAGATAACGGCCCGTGCGGCCGGAGAAATGCAATACGTCATAGTGTGAATCGACGACCACGTAGGCCGGTGCAAAGCGCTCAGCGACGACCTCGGCCTGGCGGCTGATCGTCGCCGAGAGCCGGCCGGTCTGGAGCATGGGCGCTGGTGCCGAAAGTCCATGGTCGGGGCTGCGTGGGCGCGGACTGAGCGGAAAGTCCGGGATGATGCGGGTTGCCGTTTCCAGTCGTCGAAACAAACGGTTTCTGCGATCAACCGGTGCAAAAAGCTTGGCGTGACGAGTGACGTTCTCCGAAGAACCCAAAAAAAGGATACCGCTTGGCCTGAGGGCAAAGTGGAAGATCGGGATGACCCTGTTTTGCAGTTCGCTGTCGAGATAGATCAGCAGGTTTCTGCAAGAAAGGATATCGATTCGTGAGAACGGCGCGTCCTTGACGATGTTGTGCGGCGAGAAGATGCACATCTCTCGCAATTCCTTGACGACGCAATAGGTGTCGCCCTCGCGCACAAACCAGCGAGCCAGCCGTTCGGGCTGCACCTGGGCGGTTATAGCAGCGGGGTACCGACCGCCGCGTGCAATTCCTAGGGCGCGCGCGTCGAGATCCGTCGCGAAGATCTGCACGTCCGGGGGATAATCCATGGTCGCCATGTGCTCGCGCAGCAGCATTGCGATCGAGTAGGCTTCTTCGCCGGTTGCGCAACCCAACACCCAGACACGCAACTGGTCTCCCGGCTCCTTGCCCTCAAACAGCCTTGGAATCTCACGCTCCAGCGCCTCGAATTCGACAGGATCCCTGAAGAATTGCGTTACGCCAATGAGCAGGTCCTGAAAGAGGTTCTGGACTTCGTCACGGCTGGCGCGCAGCCGCTCGATATAAGCGTCGATGTTTCCGACCTGCAGCACCTGCATGCGTCGCTGAACACGCCGCGTGAAGGTCCCCCGCTTGTATCCGTGAAAATCATGGCTGGTGACATTGCGGAGAATGGTGGCAATCTGGGTAAGCTGCGCTTCGATGGCGCTCGGCGGTTCATCATTTAACCCGGCGTCTTCTTCCTCGACAACATTACCGGCGTAAATCGCTATGTGCGTTGCAATGTCTTGTGCGGCCAAGCGAAGGTCGGCGATTGCCAATGGCCCTCCCCCTTCCCCCCGAGATCCAGCCTGGCCTTCGTCTGCCTCAACAATCGAAAGGCCGCCAAACTTCTTGGTTGCCGCCACTCCGGCTGTACCATCATTCTCGAGCCCTCTCAGGACCACAGCGATGGCGCGCTCCTGGGCATGTTCTGCCAGCGAGATCAACATCGTGTCGACCGTGCCGCGGTGGCCGACAGGCTCCGAGGCCGGCCGGACCCGGATGTGGCCATTTTCCAGCGTCATCATGTCGTCGGAGCCACAGATATAGATGTGGTTCTGGAGAATGCGTTCTCCATCGACCGCGACGGTTGCTGCCAGTCGCTCTTGTCGCGCCAACATCTTCAAGACGGTCGCAGTATCGAGCCCCTCCTGGCGTACCGCCACGAGGTAGGATGCGCCGACATCTGCACCGATCGCCGAGAATACCTGCTCGAGCGAGTGAAGCGACTGGGCGCACACGGCTATGCCGACGACGACGACCGGCTGTTCCGCCTGATGCAGTTCCGGGGCGTCTGCCTGTTCTTCCATGCTTTGCTGTTCGTCGTAGGCCATCATCGATCCATGTCTCTGTCACGCCGACTCTAACCCTTTGGCGAGGCAGAAGGATACAACTTTATCAGCTATCCTGGAAACGCGAAGCGCCACCGAGGCGCAGAGATGTCAAGGCAGCCTCGCGCAGAGTGGCAGAATACCGCCGATATTCACTAGCACGCGCCTCGTAGAGTTCAGCGACTGCGGCGCGGCCGGTATCACGCGCGTCTCGCGCCATCCGTTCCACCAACGTCAGCCGCTCCTCCATCACCCGCATCGCAATCCTGATAGCGTCGTCGAACTCATCGGCGTACGCCGCAACTGCATCGGCAGTATATGCGTGGCCGATCTGGCACCGAAACCGAAGCGGTCGTGAGCCGCGCACCTCGGAGAGCACACCGTGACAATCAGGGCAGGTTATGGCTGTTGGGGTGGCGATTTTCCGAAGGTCAGCGGTGCCTAGTCGTTTCCCGGTCGCAATTTCGACTTCCAGCAGCAGATCATCAGTTGGCAAATGAAGATCAGGCCCTGCGTCGCTTCCAGCAATCTCCGTGACGAGCCTGCCGAGATCAGCCGCGGCGGCCACGTGATCGACCTCCACCGCATTGAGCGCCGCCAGCGGCATCTGATCTGCCTCTGCATCGAGCGGATGCTGCACCACGGTTGTCCCACCGTTCGATTTAATTGCATGCAACCCTGCCGCTCCGTCATTCAACATCCCGGTCAGCACCAACCCCACCACGCGTGGCCCGAATGACAGCGCTGCCGAGCGAAACATCGGATCGATCGCCGGCCGGACCATATTTTCCCGCGTGCCGGCTCCAAACTTGATCGCTTCGCCCATGAGCAGCAGGTGGCGGTCCGGCGCAGCGACATAGATATGCCCCCGCTCGATCGGCTGCCCGTCGATCGCCTGCGTCACCGGGAGCCTGCATTTTGAAGCAAGAATCTCGGGAAGAAAACCGGGAGCATTCGAAGGAATGTGGGTGCTGACGAAGACGCTTGCCGGCAGGTCGCCGGGCAGGTCAGCGACGAGCGTCCGCAGCACAGCGACGCTCCCAGCCGAGCCGCCGACGGCAATGATATCTTTAAACGCGGTGGAAGGCATTTGGCTTAACCTTTCATGATCAGGCTCAACCGTCGGTGAGCCATAATGGTTCCCCGCCGCGGCGAAGGCATGCCAATGTCATCGATAGTGTCCGATAGCTGCCGACGTTGCACTACTGCGACGGGATCCGCGGCAACAGACACTGCTGCATCAGCAGCTTGAAAGGCAGCTGCCGAAGGATCAATTGAGCCGATGCAGGTTCCTGAGCGGCCCAAACAGTGCGACGGCGATCATTTCGAGTTCGGTCGGTTTTTCACAAAGCGCAAAGCCTCGGTATCTTACCGGGATGTCGGAGAGATCATAGCCGGTTGCAAAGACGAAGTTGATGTCTCGAGCCTCTAGTTCATCAGCAACGGCGAACACCAGTTCGTCACCAAGGCAGATATCCAGGATCGCAGCATCGATGGGTTCTTGGTTGATAAGGTCGAGCGCGTGGCGAACGTTTGCCGTGGGACCCACTACGATTGCGCCCAAGTCCTCTAGTTTCCGGCGCGTCTCATCGGCCAGAAAGTATTCGTCTTCAACGATCAGGATGCGCTTGCCCGAGAAAAGTTCAATCTTTTTTTCCACCGGGAGCCTTTCCACCGCGGGAGTTCTTGGCATTACGTCGCGGAACGGTTTGCGGGCCGCTGCCTTGATGGCAAGTTCGCAAGCAAGCCCAGTAGCTCTTGTTCATCGCATGGCTTGTTGAGGCAGGGCATAGTCCTAAAGGGCTCTGGAAGACAATCGCACTCGTAGCCAGTGACAAAAACGAAGGGAATGCGTTGTTCCGCAAGCTTCTCCGCCACCGGGTAGACCATCACGCCGCGGAGGTCGATATCCAGAATTCCCGCATCGAGTTCGTCCGCGCGCTCGCTCACGAGCTTCAATGCACCCGTAACACTCGATACCGGTCCCGCGACTGCGGCGCCTTCGTCCTCCAAGGCTGTTACGATGATGGATGCCGCAAGATACTCATCCTCGACGACAAGGTAGAAGCGTCCTGAAAGGTTCAACTTCTGCATGGCTTGCTCCTTCACCTCCAGAACGATCGGTAACGGCAAAAGTTGCGGCACGGCATGGATTAACGCGGCGGGCTCAAGGCTTCTTTCGGCATCCCACTCAATCCTTGGGATTGGGATCCTGCCGAAATAGACCCCGAAGTGACGGTATTTCTTGCAACGCTCCCAGTGCTCTTCAATGGAAAACCCATCAAGCGCTCATATTCCGTTTCCGGGATGCCGTAAGAGCCGTGTGCCTTTCGAATAAGGCCGTCGCGATCGACGACAATTACCTTTCCTCGAATAGACCTGATGAGCCTCTCGCCTTCGAGAACGTGAAGCGCGCCTGTCACTCCCGGGCGTCGGACGCCCAGCATGAAAGCCATGTATTCGTGGGTAAGATTCAGGGCTTGATCGTCGGCCCGATCATTCAGCATAAGCAGCCAGCGAGCCAGCCTCTGCTCTATCGAATAACGGCCGTTGGCCAGGGCGGTATAGCTGATCTGAATCCCGAGCGACCTCGAAAACGATGTTAAAAGCGAGCGCAGCCGCGGTGCCTTTTTTGTGAGACGGAGAAAACTGTCGACCTCGATGCGCCGAGCAGTTCCCTCGATCTGAACCATCATATTGTAAGAGGTGCGCCAATCCCCCTCTAATAAACCGGTTCCGGTTGCGCCTTCACGCCCGATCAGGCCGGCCTCTACCTGTGAGCCATCCAGTGACAGGGCAACCAGCGAAACAATTCCTGTTTCGATGAAAGAAAGGGCTGTTATTTCTCCAAACTGGTGTTCAAGAACATCGCCCTGGGCCAGCCGAACCGGTTTCAGATGCGGCTGGATGAGCTCGTTTTCACGAGGAGGAAGGGCGGAAAGAACAAGGTTCGTTTGGAGCATCGTCGCCTGCTCAGTCGGACTTTGGCACTCCAAGAGCGCATGATAGATTGCGGCCTTGTCCAATGGCTTTTCAACGAAGATACGATCGGCAAAACGCGGAGGAACAACCTCTCGGCTGTAGCCGGTAGCAAAGAAGAAGGGGACATTGCGCCTCGATAGCTCGTCGGCGACAGGAAACACCATCGATCCACCCAGGTTGATATCCAGGATAGCAACGTCGATTTGAGGGAAATCTTCAATATATTTCAGCGCTTTTTCGACATTCGGCGCCGGCCCGACAACCTTCAAACCTATGTCGGTCAGATCCGAGCGGAGATCGCTCGCTAGTGCGTAGTCGTCCTCAATCACCAGGACAACCTGCGGCGTGTGCCTGTCAAAAGCCGCGTTCATTCCGGCTTTTCCTCCTGACATTTTGTCTGTTTGAGGTGGAAACGCTCGCGGTACCGACCTGTTCCACACCATTTGCAATCGCGAGAGCGGCGATGCACGTGATGACGTGGAACTTCGGTTGCCACCCTGGCTTTGAAGCCGCCTGCGCCGCAGATGCTCGGCTAGTCTGGCCTTAGCGCGAGCCAAAGGAGCGAAAGACTGGGGCGGCCTAGTCAGCAATCAGAAGCGAGCGCGATCGAAAGAAGCCGGACAAGATAGCATTGAGCATCAGCGGGCATTTCATAGTGGCGGCGGCTCTACCATGTAGGGCCGACTGTCTCGGCGGCAAAGATAGACCTCCCGCTCCGGATTGGCCTCCACAGCAAAGCCGGAGCTTCGCAACATCGCCTCGACCGCCGCCTTATTCGGAATAAACCAGTTGGTCGGGTCGGCGGCATATCGGTTCTCGACGAAAAACAATTTCGGAAAGTCCGGTTTGTCAAACACCGCCCATTCCGAAAAATCATAATCGTCCTCCACCAGATTGGTCCGCTCGTCGCCGCGCTGCAGGCATTGGAACAACATCAGGTCGCCGACTGCATGTTCGTAGAGCAGATCGAGCGCCAGCAAAGGATGGCGCAAATGGTAAAGCACGCCCATGAAGAGCACCAGATCGAAGGTTTCACCGAGCGTCGGCACCTCATAAACCGACATCTGCCTGAATTCGACCTCGAGGCCGCAATGAGCGGCGGCGAAGCGGGCCTGCTCGAGATAGCGTGGATCGGTATCGATTCCAAGCACCCGCCCGGCATTGCGGCGCTTCATCTCCAGCGCATAAAAGCCCGCATTGCAACCGATATCGAGCACGCTGCGCCCGCCCAGATTTTCCGGCACGACATGTTTGAAGCCCTCCCATTTGAAAGTGGGATAGTCGCCGAGAAAATGGTCCGGCGCGGTCTCGACTTCTCCGAGCCGGATGTTCTGGAACCAGGGACCGAGTTCGGTCACGCGGCGTTTCAGTGCCAGGTTCATCATCGCTTGCATCGATTTTCCTCAGCTCTGCGCGGTGGCGGCCTGCGACTCAACTTCCCGCCGAGGGCGGTGAGGCGCTGTTGACTGCTGGCGTGCAATGCCTCCGAGACTGTTGGTAAACCATTCGACGGTATAGCCGAGCCCTTCGGCGAGCGGCACGGTCGGCTGCCAATCGAGAAGTTCCGTCGCGCGGGAGATATCCGGACGGCGGCGCTGCGGATCATCCTTCGGCAGCGGCTTGTAAACGATCCCGGTCCGGACCGGTATCATCGAGCGGATCATTGAGGCAAGCTCGCTGATGGTGAACTCCCCGGGATTGCCAAGATTGACCGGCATACCGGGGTTGGGTCTTACGTCCATCAGAGCCATTAGACCACCGACCAGATCACTGACAAAGCAGAACGACCGCGTCTGCATTCCGCTTCCATAGATGGTGAGTGGTTTTCCCGACAGGGCCTGCACGATCAGGTTGGAGACGATGCGGCCGTCATTTGCCTGCATGCGCGGTCCATAAGTGTTGAAAATACGGGGAACCCGGGCATCGACCCGGCCGGCACGCAGCATGTCGAAGCAGAGCGCTTCGGCCGCACGCTTTCCTTCGTCATAGCAGGCGCGCGGTCCCGTGCAGCTGACATTGCCGCGATAGTCCTCCTGCTGGGGATGTTCGGCCGGATCGCCGTAAACCTCACTCGTCGAGGCCTGGAGGAAAGACGCCCCATGCCGTTCAGCAAGCGCAAGCAGATTGCCCGTGCCGGCGACACAGGTCATCATGGTGTGGACAGGATCCGCCTGATATTGCGGCGGCGACGCCGCGCAGGCCAGGTTATAGACCTGGTCTAGCGGCTCCTCAATTTCCAGGACCTGACAAATGTCGTGTTTCATCAGCCGGAAACTCGGATGGTTCGTTAAGGGCCGCACATTGTCGGGCGAGCCGGTGATATAACTGTCGACGCAAATGACGGAATCCCCACGGGCGAGGAGCGCATCGCAGAGATGCGAACCGACAAAGCCGGCTCCCCCTGCCACCAGAACAGTCTTGCCTTTTCCGCGACGATTGACTTGCAGCATCGGTACTCTCCTCAGGCTGAAATACGCTCATAAGCTCGGCTTGCCGGCAGTTCCGAAATGATCCGGGCGAGTTCGCCGGCGCGCGCGGCGCCGGTGTGCCCCCCCAACACCCGTCGTCTTGCAGCCGTCGCGATGGCGGTTCGGCTGGTGTCGTCAAGTCCGGTCAACACCGCCATGACATCGGCTGGTCCTTGTGCAATGATCGCTGCCTCGCCGTTCGGGAACAATTCATCGAGCCCTCGCCAAAAATCGCTTATGACAGGCGTTCCGCAGGCCGCGGCTTCGAACAGGCGCACGCTCGGTGACCAGCCGGCGGCGATCATGTCGCGGCGTGTCACATTCAAGGTAAACCGTTGCCGGCTGTAGAAGCTTGCATGATCAGCAGGTGCCAGGTGCTCGATACGCTCGATATTCGCCGGCCAGTCGATCTCGGCGGGATATTGCGGTCCGGCTACAACAAAGCGCATGGAGGGCAGTTGACGGGCAGGCCCCAGAAGAAGCCGCTCCAATGTCGGCTGCCGGTCGGGGCTGTATGTTCCGAGATAGCCGAGGTCCCAGGAATGAGGCTCGCCGGTGTTGGCATAGCGGAGCTCGTCGACGGAGCAATAGAGGGCGGCCGCTTTCCTTGCGCCATATCTCCGCTCCAGCAGCGCCAGCACCTCCCCTCCGGAAAAGGAGAGATAGGCGTCGAAGCGCGGAACCTGCCTCAGCGCCAGATATTCCTCATCACCGCGGTCCAGTTTTGCCAGCGTGACGGGCGTGTCGATATCGTAGAAGCACAGAGTTTTTGGCTCGAGCGTGCTAAGTTTGTCGACAAGGGCCACACCATCCGGAACATAGGATCCGACGATCACTGCGTCGGCCAGGCGCAGCCTGTCTCGATGGAGTTGCAGCACGGCGTCGATGTCAGAATAATAACCGAGTTCACAGAAATCGGGCGAAGCGAGATCACGTTGGCTGGCATACCAGGGCACGTCCCGCTCGAGGAACAGAACCCGGTGGCCATCCTGCCGCAGGCCTTGGATCAGGGCCCGGTAGGTTGTGGCGTGGCCGTTTCCCCAGGACGAGGAAAGCGAAAGTCCGAGGAAGACGATGTCGAGCGATCGCGTCATTCGGCTGCCTCCATCTGCGCCCCAAGGCGAGCGCGGAAAAGTCTATCCACCGCTTCGGCACGATTGGTATAAGTGTGTTCTGTCAGCACGCGCTGGCGCGCCCTCTCCCCAATCTCACGCGCGGAGTGGCGAGACAGATCTGCGATCAGGTCAGCCACATCCTGTCCATCGCGGGCGACCAGGACTTCTTTGCCGGGCGCAAGGAAGTGTTCGATGCCTTCCCAATGGTCAGTGATGAGACAGGCACCGGCGCCGGCGGCTTCGAAGACCCGCGTTGCGGGCGAAAACCCGTTCTCCGCCATGCTGGCGCGCGATATGTTGAGAACTGCCATCGGGGTTACGTTGAAGGCGTTGTGATCCCGGGTCGGCACATGGCCGATATAACGGATATTTGGCGATATCAGCTTGTCCTGCCAGCCCGAGCCTCCCAGCAGAAACGTCCGGTCCGGCAGATGTGAGGCGGGCTCCAGGAAGAAATGCTCGACGCGCGCCTCCCGATCCGGCAGACGATTGCCGAGGAAAGCGAGATCGGCGGAGAAACGGCTGTCGAGCGGTACCGGATGATGCGTTTGCGGGTCCAAGGCATTGTAAACCGGCACGCAATCCGCCGCTCCGAAGGAGCGGTATGCGCTAACAACCGGGTCGCCGCCACCGTAGGTGAGTACCAGGCCTATCCGGGGAAGCGCTCGGCGCAGCGGATGATCGGGATTGTCCCGAAGCTCGGCGAGAGTGGCAGGTGCGTCGACATCCCAGAAGATCTTCAAGGCCCGCGGCCGGGCGTTGCCAAGCAGCTGTTCGAGCAGCAGGTCGTCCTCAAAACCGACGCCGCTTGCCTTGACGACGATATCGGCATCGGCCGCCTTTCTGCAGACAGCCTTCAATGCCTCGATCGTGCCCTCGTAGACAACGACCCGACACCAGTCCGGCGGATCGATGTCGCGGTTCTTCTGCCGGTCGTAGACATCAGGCTCGTAGAAGGTGATATCATGCCCCTTCTCCGCCAGCGCCCGCAGCAGTCCCCGATAATAGGTGGCCGCACCATTCCAATAGGCGGAGAGGAGGCTCGAACCATAAAAAGCGATCTTCATTCGGCAGCCTCCTGGGAGTGAATGCACATGGTCACCCGGCTCGTGCCGCACCGTGTGAGGACCGTGAAAAGCTCGTCGACGCGGTGCCGGCAGGTATGGCGCGCCTTGATCGTCTTAAGGCCGGATGCTGCCAGACTTGCAGCCCTACCGGGGTCCAAGAGCACGTCACGCAGATTTCGCTTCATCTCCTCGCCATCACCAGCGAGAAGATAGTCCTGGGCTGGCGTGAAGAGGTTCTCGGCGTCGTCCCAGGGCGCTGAAATCAAGGGTATTCCGCAGGCGAGCGCCTCAAAGACGCGGATTGTTGGAATGCCCGGCAGACGCTCGACGTAAGGTCGTCGCGGAATGTGCACCGTGACATTGTGTAGGGCGAAGGCGACAGGAACATCCGCATTGGCGATCCATCCGCCGTAGACGATACCGGCCTCGCTCAGGGCGTCAAGGGCATGACCGGGATAGCGGACGCCGCGCACCGTCGTGTTCAGACCGAGCGATTTCACCGGTCGGACGAGAAACTCGAGAAGTTCGGCGGACCTTTCATCGTCGCCCCAATTGCCGATCCATATGAGATCTCCGGTTCTTTCCGCGTCCGGTATCGGTCGAAACAGAGCGTCGTCGGCTGCTTCATGCCATGTAAACACCGACTTTCCCCAGCCGGCGCGAAGATAACGTTCCCGCAACGTCTCGCCGAATGCCAGCACCCCGTCGTAATCGTCGAGGGCCAGTCCCGCGATGTCGCCCTCAGCCGAGACCGCCCGATGATGCGTGTCGTGAAAGAGCAGCGTGAATGTGGCGCCATCGCGCCTGATACGGCCGAGACGCGCAACCAGATCCGGTTGCGTCCACTCGTGAACGATCACGACATCAGCATCGGCAAGCGCCGCGTTGTGATCGAAGTCCTTGCCGTAGATTTGCGACCTATGCTGCGGAAAGGTCTGGTGAAACCTCTCGATCGCCGCCGATCCCTCCTCCCTCACAAGGTTGGCACGGCTCCAGGCATCTTGCGGTTCCAATGCGAGCGCCTCATGACCTCGGCGCTGAAGGTCGCGCATGACCCCCCTGAGAAAATGTGCGTTGCCATGGTTCCAGTCGGAAATCAGCGAATGGGTATAAAAAACGAATTTCATGATTACTCCGCTGCTGTTGAAGAGACGTGGCCAGGCGTGCCGGAATAGATCCTGCACATTGCCGCCGCCTGGGCTTGCCGGCTGAATCGAGCCGATCGCTCTTGCGCCTTCAGCCCGAGCGCAATGCGCTGTTGCGGGTCACCGGCAAGGCGGTTGAAGGCATCGGCGAAAGCTTTCGGCTGATGCGGATCGGCAAACAGAGCGGCATCTTCCCAGATCTCCCGATAGGTCGGGATATCCGAAAGCACCAACGCCGCGCCCGCCCTCGCCGCTTCGAGAGCCGCCAGACCGAAGGGCTCGTAGATGGATGGTGAAGCTACGATGGCCGCCTGCCGCGCCAGGGCCATCATTCGCTCATGCGACAACTCACCGCGATGGTCGGCATGGCGAAACTGCAAATATTGGCCTTTGGGGCCATAGTTTGCACCAGCCGCAACCACCGGACAGCGCGTTACCTTTGCCGCCGTATCCAGCGCGGCGCCGTTTTTCCCCTCGTCCCACCAGCGCCCCGCCGCAAGGACGATATCCAATTTGGGCTGGTTGGACGGATCGAGCGCGCTCGAATTATAAACGATATTGAGGTTCGGGATCGGCCCATAGGCCAATTCCATCGCTGCGGCATGGCTGCCGCTTGGCGCGATCACGCTGTCCGCACGTGCAAAACCTGCGCTGTTCAGCCGGTATTGCCATTGCCAATCCCGCGGCACATCGCTGCTGCGCACGGCCGCAAACCAGGTCACGACACACGAGTGGCAAACCACGATCACCGGCAGGTCCGTTTCAATGCCTGCGGCCTGCGACGGCAGATTGAGATGCAGAAGATCGGCCGCTTCACGACGGGCGAGATCGGCGATCAGGCGTGGTACCCCTGCAACCGCCTTCTCGTCCTGCTCCATCCAATCGAGCGGCGCGTCCAGCCAGACGAGCGTGCCAAGCCGGTTCGCCTCCGCGATCTTCTCCTCGGCCGGGACCGGACCAAGGCCCGCGAAGACGACCTCGATGCCGCTTGGCTTCAAGGCCGACGCCAAATCCATGGCGTAACGCCAGACACCGCCTACCGCGTCGACCGTCATCACCACGCGACGTCGGTTGCTTCGTCCCCGTCCGGTCATGCCGATGCCTTCCGCTTCTCGCTACGACGCTGCTGGCCGCCGAAACGATTGGCGATCAGCCATTCGGCGAGATGCCGCAGCCCCTTCCTCCACCCGATGCCGGCAGTCCAGCCGGTTTCGCCTTGAAGTTTTCCGGTATTGGCGACGAAATAGAACTGGTCGCCGGCCCGCCACGGACCGAAGCTCGTTTCGACCGGACGTCCGGCGAGATTCTCGATCTCTCCGAGCACCGAAAGCACACTGACGGCATTGTGCGGTCCGCCGCCAAGGTTGAAGGCCTGTCCGGAGAGCCTGTCGATATTGGAAAGCAATAAACGGTAGGCAGCGACGGCATCGTCCACATGCAGGATATCCCGCACCTGCTTGCCGCTGCCGTAGACGGAAATCGCTTCGCCGCCGAGAGCCCGGATCAGGAAATGCGCCACCCAGCCCTGGTCCTCGGTGCCAAACTGGCGCGGACCGTAAATGCAGCTCATCCTCAAAACGGCAGCAGGAATGCCGTAGGACTTGGCGTAATCCAGGACATATTGGTCTGCGACACCTTTCGAGCAGCCATAAGGCGTGCAGAAATCGAGTGGTCGATCCTCGGCGATGCCTTGCGCCCGCAGGAACTCGTCTTCAGGGATGAAACGATCATCGAGTTCGATCATCCCGAGATCGTCGAGCGCGCCATAGACCTTATTGGTGCTTGCGAAGATGACCGGCGCCTGTCTGCCCGCCTTGCGCACCGCTTCCAGCACGTTGAGGGTGCCGCGCGCATTGGTCTCAAAATCGCCAAGCGGATCGGCAATGCTTGTGGTCACCGCCGTCTGGGCGGCATAATGGAAGACAGCCTTGGCATCCTTGAAGGCGGCTTCGATCCCCATCAGGTCGCGAACGTCAGCAAGGACCGGATGCACCCGCGCGCCATGCCGCTCGATCAGCCATGAGAGGTTCTGATCGACTCCCGACCGTCCGAGATTGTCTAGGATAATGACGTCCTCGCCGTCGTTCAGCAGACTGTCGGCAAGGTTGGATCCGACGAAGCCGCTGCCGCCGGTCACGACCACAGGGGCGGCATCCGAGGCGATATGCGGGGCAGCGAGGGCAGCAACGTCCTGCAGCCGGTTGACGCCTCCCTCCATCAGAAGGCGGGCCAGAAGCTTCGGCTTGTTGTCGTGGGTCACTGCTCCAAGGTGATAGTGCCGCGGATCGAACCACAGGCCTTCCTGAACCGGCACATCCGGCGGCACATCGCACCAGGAATACCAGTACATGCGGTCGGCTGGCACATTGAGCGCTTTGATGAAGCGTCGCGCCTGTTCGATCTCGTCGCTGCGCCAGGTCGAGTAGCCGGCTTCGGTAATCCATATCTCGGCATCTGGATTATAGCGGGCGATAATCCCTCGCATCTCGCCAAGATGCATGTCCCAGCCGCCCCAGGTGGCTTCCTCGCTGTCCCAGGTTCCGGGAAAGCCATGGAAACCGACAGCATCGACGACACCGAGCACACCGCGCGCGCCCATCAGATTGAGCCAGTAGGGATCGAAGGGGCATGGGCCGCCGAGCACCGGCTTATAACCTCGCTGCTTTGCCCAGTAAGCCGCACCGCCCACCATCTCGCAGAAGAGCAGGAAATCACTGTCGTGGCGCCAGTCCCAGTCGAGCAGGTTGTTCGGTTCGTTCCAGAGCTCGATATATCGGAAATAGCGACCGTAGCGCGTGAGGATGTGGTCGACGAAATCGGCGTATGATTTGAGGTCGACCGGCGGACCGGAGGATTTTCCCGTCCGCGACAGTGAAGGCGGCGTATAATGTATACACGGAAGGAGATCGATTTCTTTGCCGACGCGAGGGATCAGCCAGTCGAACCATTCCTCCCCGCCGGGCGCGAGATATTCGGCCCAGGATAAATGCGTGCGCAGATAGCTTGCGCCACTTGCCAAAATGTCGGGAAGCACAGCCTCCGTGCGTTGATGCTCTCCGGGACGGAACCACTCGACGAAACCGAACGGCCTCTCCTGTCGGCGGACTTGTCTGGAACCGGCGTTCCTCATGAAACCAGTCCCCGCTCTTCCAGTTGTCGCTTCATCTCGGCGCCGCGATCGACTGCCCCTGTCTGACGGACCCATTCAGCGAATGGAGCGAGGGCATTTTCCAAGCGATATTTCGGTTCGAAGCCGAGCAGTTCCCGCGCCTTGGAGATATCGGCAAAACAATTCCGAATGTCTCCCGAGCGGGCCTTGTGCATGATCTCAGGGCCGATCTCGGGTGTGCCCATGGCGTCAGCGAGAAGCATCGCGACATCGGCAATCGAGTAGGCCTGGCCGCTGCCGATATTGATCACGTGGCCGGAGGCTGCCGGCTTTTCCAGAGCCAGACGAAAGGCAACAGCCACATCCCGCACATGGACGAAATCGCGCCGTTGCCTGCCATCCTCGAAGATCATCGGCGGCTGGCCATTGGCGAGGCGGGAGCCGAAATTTGCAAGCACGCCGGTATAGGGATTGGAAAGCGCCTGCCCGGCGCCGAAGACGTTGAAAAGACGAAGGGCAACGGCATCGAGGCCATAGGCTTCGCCGAAGATCAGGACCTGCTTCTCCTGGGCGTATTTCGTCAAAGCGTAGATTGAAGCGAGATCGACCGGTTTCTCCTCGTCGGTGGCGACCGGTGTCATTGGCTGATCGTCGGGCCCAAGCGGATCCCAATGGCCGCCTTTGATGTGATCCGCCCGCCGCCGAATATATCCGAGCCGCTGGCCGCTCGCCGTCGAATAAAGTCCTTCCCCATAGACGCTCATCGAAGAAGCGACGACGATCTTTTCCACGGGCAGGCTGATCATGGCTTCTAGCAGAACAGCCGTTCCGAGATCGTTGGCGCCGACATAGCGGGCAATTTCATACATCGATTGGCCGACACCAACCTCAGCTGCAAGATGAATGACGCCCGCCACATCCCTCAGGGCTGCGCGGACGCCATCCTTGTTTCTGACGTCGCCCCGGACGACTTGTGCCCCTTCCGGCACGCTGACCTCGGCATCGGCATGCACCTGGTCGATCATCGCATCGAGAATGCGCACATCGTAGCCGTTTTTCAGAAGCTCTTCAGCGACGTGGCGGCCGATGAAGCCGCACCCGCCTGTTATCAAAATTGTCATTATTGCATCCGCTCGGTTGAACAAATTATTTCGGAGACGGCGGCCGAACCGAGCGTGGATGGAAAAGTTCCTTCATCAATGACATCTTTATTGACTTCATCATCTATGACTTCTTTGACTTCCGCCGGAACTCTTGGAAGGGCCCGCAGTTCGAGGATGCCACACTGGAGGACATCTGATGGACACTGCGGCAACATCCACAGCCGAACTGATGAGGGCCGTCATCATAGCTGGCCCCGGGCGCGTATTGATCGACACGAGGCCTTTGCCGACCCCTGGTCCCGGCCAGGTCAGGGTGAAACTGGAAGGCTGCGGTGTCTGCGCCTCGAACCTCACCCCCTGGGCCGGGCCCGATTGGATGACCTTCCCCACCGAACCCGGTGGATTGGGCCACGAGGGCTGGGGCGTCATCGACGCTGTGGGCAGCGGCGTTGCGGGTCTTGAGTTTGGGGACCGGGTTGCGGCTCTTTCCTATCACGCCTACGCCACGCACGACATCGCCGATGCCTCGATGGTCGCGGTGCTGCCTGAAGAATTGGATGGCAAGCCGTTTCCGGGCGAACCGCTCGGATGCGCCATGAATATCTTCGGCCGCAGCAATATCGAACGCGGCCAGACCATCGCCGTCATCGGCATCGGCTTTCTCGGCGCCCTCCTCACCCGGCTCGCGGCAACAGCGGGCGCGCGCGTCATTGCCATCTCCCGTCGGGCCTATTCCCTCGAAGTTGCAAGAAAGATGGGGGCGGCCGAGACCATCGCCATGGACGATCATTGGCGCATCATCGAGAGCGTCAGAGAATTGACCGAAGGAAAATTCTGCGACTGCGTCATCGAGGCAGTCGGCAAACAATGGCCGCTCGACCTTGCGGGCGAGCTGACGAAAGAACGGGGGCGGTTGATCGTCGCCGGCTATCACCAGGATGGCCCCCGCCAAGTCAACATGCAGCTTTGGAACTGGCGCGGGCTCGATGTCATCAATGCCCATGAGCGTGACCCGTGCATCTATATCAAGGGCATTCGCGACGCCATAGAAGCCATAGGTCAGGGGCGGATCGATCCGGAGCCCCTCTATACGCACATCTACCCACTGGAAGGGCTGGACGAAGCCTTGAATACCACGCGGGATCGTCCCGACGGTTTCCTCAAGGCTCTGGTGCAATATTGATGAACAAGTTGATTTCGCTACAGCAGACCACTGCCGTCAAGCAGTTGAGGCTCGGCTTTCTCGGCGTGGGATGGATCGGCCGGCATCGGATGAAAGCCATCCTCGACAGCGGCCTGGCGCGGGCCACTGCCGTTGCCGATCCGTCGGCGGAGATGGTGCAGGAGGCTCAGGCGCTCGCTCCCGATGCGAGGATCGCCGCGGGTCTCGACGATTTGCTCCACGATGAGCTCGATGGCATCGTGATCGCGACACCGAGCGCCAGCCATGCCGCGCAGTCCATCCAAGCGTTAGAAGCCGGGGTGGCCGTCTTCTGCCAAAAGCCGCTTGGCCGAACCGCATCCGAAGTAAGGGCCGTTGTCGACGCCTCCAAGGCGGCGGACAGGTTGCTCGGGGTCGATTTTTCCTACCGCCATTCCCAGGCCATGCAACAGATCCGTCAGCTTGTGCGCTCGAACACCCTTGGGGAAATATTTGCCGCGGACCTGACCTTCCATAACGCCTATGGTCCTGACAAACCATGGTTCTACGACAAGACTTCATCCGGCGGTGGATGCGTCATCGACCTCGGCGTCCATCTCATTGATCTGGCCTTATGGTGCCTCGACTTTCCACCCGTCGCCACGGCGTCCAGCGAGTTGCGGGCAGGTGGGAAAAGACTTGGCGAAAACGCTGAGGTCGAGGATTTCGCGACGGCGACGCTTACGCTGGCCGGTGGCGAAGTCCTGCGCCTGACATGTTCCTGGCGACTTCAGGCTGGCTGTGACGCCGTGATCGGCGCTGACTTCTTTGGAACTGAAGGAGGCGCCTCCTTCAGAAATGTCGACGGGTCCTTCTATGATTTTACCGCCACAAGGCTTGCTGGCACATCCCGTGAGACCCTGGCCCTGCCGCCGGACGAATGGGGTGGACGGGCCGCGGTGGATTGGGCAAGAAAACTCGCTCAAGGCCAGCGCTTCAATGCCGGGTGTGAACAGTTCGTCGCGGTCGCGGCGGCAATTGATGAGATATACCGCGCAAGCCGATGAAACTCATAAGCGGCGGATGATCGTGTCGCGGGCCGGTCGAATTGGAACGCTAGGTCCCTTTGATGAGTCCATAAATGACAATTGTCGCATAAAGAATGAATGCGACGACACCCACGGTACAGATCAGGACCAGCGCGATCCGGCCGGCATTGAGCCTGGTGCGCTTTCCTGAAGATGATGACGATTGTCGCTGGATCGGATCTTTATCCCTCTTCCTCATCGGATCTGCTCCGTTGCCGGCATGGGTGCTTTTTCGTCCGGTTCGCCGGGATGCGCCATTTTTGAATTGTCATGGCCCGTTCCCGAGCTGGACGGCCCGCCTGTCCTCACCTCCGTCAAGGGGCACCCCTCTGCGGAAGATCGATCTGCTGAGTAAGCTCATCTTTGAGCTCGTTTTGTCCATTGCCTGCTGGCCGGGCTTTTTTGCCAGTGGTTCCAGCGTCGCTTGGCTCCGCCACGCGGTGACTGTCGTCGCGGATGGCGGCGCCGCTTCCCGCTCTTTCCTCATCTTCAGGCGGCGAGTTTGTGCCGGGCGGTATTTTTGCTCGTTTGTCCATGACATCCTCTAAACTGCCTCTCGGAACGGTCTTCTCGAAAGCGCGACCCGCGCCGGGTGATCAAACAATCGCCAGTAGCAAATGTTCCGGACTTGGCGCCAAGCCCGCCTCGATCAGTGAATGTGATCACGCGAAGCCCCTTGAGCTTGTCGGCAGCTATGACTTCAATCCCGAGGCCGGGGCGATATCTGCCGCTATCGCTTATGGTGCCGACTGCTCTTCCCGATATAGCCTCCAAGGAATCGTCGCCACCGTCAGACGAGGCCCACCAAGCCTTACCAGTTTTGCCCTCAGCCGCCCTGCCCGGTTCATATGCAGCAGCATTTGCCACCACTTGTCTTTCACCGTTTCAGGAATGAGAACCGCCACCCGCCTCTCCGGGCTGTCGGCGTCAAGCTTTTCGATCAGCCGCAGCATCGGCTCATGCAATTGCCGAAATTGAGCTGGGATGAGCATAAGCCTCGGAGGCTTCAGTCCACGTGCGGCAATCGGCTCCTCCACCTCGACCCGCCATTCCTCGCGAAGCGCTTTTTCGCGTTCGTCTCGGCCCGGTCCGCCCAGACGAATGAAATGGACAGCAACCACGTCCGGCGAGATCGTCAGGGCAAACTTGATCGCGCGTTCACTCAATCTGTTCCAATTTTCCATGATGACGAGAACGGTTGGCGGCTGGATATCGTCAACAGTGATCGGACCCGGCTTCCGCAGTTCGCGCTGGAGCGAAGTGTAGTAATGCTTGATCGATTTGAGGATGACGATCGTCACCGGAACGGTCATCAGGGTGATCCACGCTCCTTCTGCAAATTTCGCGACCATAATGATGATGAGCGCCGCCCCTGTGGACATCGCCCCGATTGCGTTCATTGTCAGCTTAGCCGCGTGTCTCTTGGACTGGCGGCGCCAATGCAAGGTCATGCCTGCTTGAGAGATGGTGAAGGTCAAAAAGGCGCCGATCGCAAACAGCGGAATGAGATTGTCGGTGATCCCTCCGAAAACGATCAGGAGAAGCCCGGCAAAGCCAGAAAGAAATAGAATTCCGACGGTAAACATCAGCCGACGGCCTGGCTGAGCAAAGGCTTTCGGCAGATAGCCATCGGCGGCCACCATTTGGCAAAGGCGTGGAAAACCGACAAAGCTGGTATTGGCGGACAAGCAAAGGACGCTGAGGAGGCTCGCCATCGCTATATAGTAAAAGGCACCATGGCCGGCGACGGCAGCAATCAATTGGGACAACACACTCTGATAGCCTTCTTTCCCCTGATCCATCGCGCCGATCTCAAAGACGGTGACGATAACAGCGATACCACCGAGCAACACACCGAGAATGACGACGATGACGGTGAGGGTGATGTAGGCGTTGCGCATCACCGGCTGCCTGAACGACCCCATCCCATTGGATACTGCCTCCACACCTGTCATGGCCGTGCAGCCGCTGGCAAACGCATGCATAAGCAGCCAAACCGTTGCTCCCTGAGCCACAGGGCCAAGCGGTGGCGGCGGAATGACCGGAGCCGGATTGCCGCCAATGACAAATTCAACCAGTCCATAGCCGATGGCGCCCAGGAAGCAGATGATGAAGACGTAGGTCGGCAGCGCAAACAGCCAGGCAGCCTCTCCGGTGCCCCGCAGATTGGCCAGCATGACGACAAGGACGATACCGAGGCAGAGTGGCAGGATGTATGGATGAAGGCTCGGTATTGCGGAAACAAGGGCTCCAACTCCCGCCGAAACCCCAACCGCGACATTGAGGACGTAATCGATCATCAAAGCCGAGGCGGCAAGCAGGCTCGGATATTCTCCAAGGTTCTCTTTCGCCACGACGTAGGCACCGCCGTTTGTCGGATAAGCAGCGAGGGTCTGCCGGTATGAAAAATAGAGGATCGCCAGCAGCGCGACGATACAGGCCATTACCGGGCCGATATAGAACAGGCCAAGCGTGCCGAGTGGAATGAGAATGGTAAGCGCTGCTTCCGGTCCATAGGATGACGAGCCGAGGCCATCGAGACCCATTGCGGGCACCGCTTCCACCCAGCCAATTTTCTTGTCTTCGTGCTCGCGATTGGCGAGGCGCCGACCAAACAGGAGCCTACTGACGTCCAACTTCTCTTCCTCATCGAACAACGAAAGCGCTGACGAACCTCCGTCGGTGGTTCCGGTTCCCAAATCTGGAGTTGATGTTGGCGCCGCGGGTATGCCTCATGGTGGGAAGCTGAAACAGCGAATGGGCAGGAAATCGTCGGCCGACAGCTGCACTCCGAACAGCACGGAAGCCCAAACAGGTTGTGTAGCCAAGAGTAGTCCGGGGCAGAAGGCAGGCCATGGAATGGCGATCCGCAATTCCATGGAGGAGTTTGCGGCATCGATCAGGCATGTTTTCTCCTGACCATGATATAACCGCCAGCGAGCATGACAGCGCCCCAAACCAAGAAAGCACCGTCCCAGTAGAGCCATGCCGACCGTTCGACTTTCTCGTTCACATGGTGAATACCCAGCAGTTGGTGATCGATAAGTCCTTCAATGAGGTTGAACAGCCCGAAGCCTATGAGCCCTGTGCCGATCAAATCCTTCGTCGACCAGGAAAAGTGCGGCCGGCGCCGCGAGCGCCATAGAACGAAAAGGCCGGCGACGAAAAACAGGTATGTGGCCGAGTGGAAGACGCCGTCCCAGAACGTGTTGAACTCGAGGTTCCCGATGCTGTCGATCGGATAGAGCGAGCTGAACATGTGATGCCACTGCAAAAGCTGGTGAAAGACGATGCCATCGAAGAAACCGCCCAGGCCGAGGCCAAACAGGACGCCCGATGCTCGGGGGAAGTTCCGACCTATGGCCATCCTGCCGACCGCCGTCATTGGGCTACCAGGATCACAGCCATGGCGGCTACCGAAATAAATCCGGCAGCACTCAATCCGAGTGTCAGATATTCGGCCGCCCTTTGCCGATGTTGGCTGAACTGCATGTTCGCCAGGACGGCCGCCAGCCCGCCTGCCATCCAACTCACCAAAGCCAGCGCACCGAGAAAAAGCGCCCATCGCGTTGCTGTGTCCACTGTTCTGCTCCTTTCGCAGATGCACTCCCGACACGGAAATTGCTCAGATTGACCACTAACAGCGCTGGGATTGCTTTGGTTTCTGTCCGGTACCGCACATGACCGAGCATCGTCCATGGGGCCGATCGTTGCGCACGCCAGCTGGCCCCGGGAACCTTTATGCCCCGCCAAGGTTGGGTGCCCCGTATCGGGAGCACGACGATGAATTACCTCTGGTTTTTTGTAGTAGCGGGCGGAGCAGCTCTTTTAGGAATTGCGCTCGCATTTGGAATGATCAAACAGGATGGTCGGCGCTCGATCGCGGCGATCGCCGGTGCCTCCGTCGTCGCCATTGGAGCATTGGGTTTGGGGCTTTATGTCGCCAGCGCACCGACGGCACCTCTCCGCGCATCGGACAGGGAGGGATCGCAGAGCAGGCTGCCGGCTGCCCCAACAACCGAGAAGGACCTGCCGGGGAAGTAACCAACGAGTGCCTGGTCCCATCCGGTTTAGAGGGCGCAGTGCCGCCGCCGGCAGGAGGTAGAAATTGAAGAATTCTGCAGTCGTTTCGGAACGCAAGTTTGCCGCGGCTCTCCAGGGGATGTCCGATGATGAGCTTTTCGAACTGATGGCCGAGCTCGAAATCCGGGGTTCGACTTTGGCTTCGTGCTCGCCCGCCAACGAGGATTTCGTAAAAATTGTCCTCGTCGAAAGCGCCATCGAAAGGCGCTTCCCTGGGCAAATGTTGAAGCCCTACAAGGCGTGGCAACTCCGCCTTATGCACCGGGATTGTGCGTAAGACAGGCTTGCGGTCCCAGCCACATTTCTGCTCAGGCTATGCAATCGCGATTTCCTGTCTGACCGAACCCGCGCTTCGCACCGGCTGCTGTCTGTACGCAAGCGTACGGGGCGGAGAGCTTTCGAAGGTGCTAATATAGGACGGGCAGCTGTTTCGGGGAGCGCGCAGGTATGGATCAGTCCTCTGTTCTGGGAAAAGAGACGGAAATCTATCGGCACATGGTCGAGAGCGCCCAGGATTACGCGATTTTCGCGATGGACCCCGATGGCACGGTGGTGACGTGGAGCGCTGGTGCGGAAAACCTGTTCGGATATCCCGCCTCTGAAATGATCGGTCAAAACAGTGGGATCCTCTTTTCTTTCGAGGATCAACTCGCAGGGGCAGCGCTAAAGGAGATCAGGCTTGCCTTGACTGCTGGGCGCGCCGACGACAACCGGTGGCATGTCCGCAAAGGTGGCAGTCTGTTTTGGGCATCGGGGCTGATGATGCCGCTTCGCGATGATGCCGGCGAAGTCTACGGCCTGACGAAAATCGTCCGCGACCGAACAGAAGCGCTTCATGACGATGAAGCGCTGCGAGCCAGTCAGGAACGACTCCAGCTCATACTTCAAAGTGCGATCGATTATGCAATTTTCGCTTTCGATCGCGATGGACGCATCATCAGCTGGAACACCGGAGCCTGCCGGATCTTCGGCTACGAGGAAGCCGAAATTCTCGGTCGCGACGCCCGAATCCTGTTCGTACCCGAGGATCGTGTCGAAGGAGAGGGCGCGTTGGAACGCGAGATGGAGAGAGCGCTGGAGCGCGGTCGCGCGGAAAACGAGCGCTTCCACTTACGCAAAGACGGCTCGACATTTTGGGGCAGCGGGTTGACCATGCCGCTGCGAGCTCATCATCCCCGCGCCGGTTATCTCAAAGTTCTCCGGGATGATACCGAGCGTCATTTTGCTGACGAGCATCAACAAATCATCCTGCGCGAAATGAGCATCGGGTCAAAAACAGTCTCGCGCTCGTCGCGGCCATGCTGGCGATGCAGGCCCGCTCAGCCAAACAGCCGGAGGTCGGGCAGGCGCTTCGTGATGCCGAAGCACGTGTTGGGACCATCGCCGAGATACACGATCAGTTGTGGCGGCAACCGCACATCGAAACGGTGAATCTTGCCGATTTCTTGTCTAGCCTTTGCCAACGCCTGCAGCAATCGACCGCCCGCCACACGGTATCAGTTGACGCAGATGCATGCGTCATGGATGCCGACCGCGCGATTCAAATTGCGCTGCTTGTAAACGAGCTGGTGACGAACGCCTTCAAGCACGCTTATCCGGATATCTCCGGAGCGGTTACCGTCACTGCACGGACCGGCGACGACGAGATCTGCCTTGAGATCTCCGATCGAGGAAAGGGTCTCCCGGGGGAATTGTGGCCCTATGAGAGCGACGGGAGGAGCCTCGGAATGAGGATCGTCCGTGCGCTTGTGCAGCAACTGAAGGCCGAATTGCAAATCGTGGATCAACGGCCGGGTACGGGATTTCTGATCCGCCTGCCACGAAACTCCTGACAGGGCGTCCGGTTGGACGACACAAGTCACACTGTTGAGGGAGCCCGATTAATGGAGGGCACGGGCCGTGCCGGTTTTAAGCCCCAGCATCGTCGCACGGAGCCGAAGGAGTTCCCTTATTATGCCCTCCCAGCATTCGTCGTCGGCTCCGGCGATTGACCCTATCGAAGAGCCGACGGTACGGAGCAGAAATTCGAGGGCCGGGTGCAACAAAACGCCGCTCCGTGCGCCTTCGCAGATCTCCTGAAGTTCGTCGACGATCTGGAGTAGAACAGTCTGTCGATCTGCGAAGCTAAGGTCCCGCAAATCTGCGGCGATCGAAGGAAGGCTGCGACTCCTACCGATCGTCACGGTCACCGTTACCGTCCGTGCCGCGGGTCAGTGGGCAGCGCCGCATTCGGTGACATTATCATGCCTTTCAAATCCAGGTGCATATGCCGCATCAGACCAGTCAGCCTGTGTTTCTCCCTGATGCCGCATTCGAACCAGGATACCAGTTCTGTGGCAACGTGCATTGCCGCCGGACTGGCGATCTCACATGATTTTTCCTTACACCATCCTTCTAGCACAGCCTTCAACATCGCCACGTCCTCAGGATGCAGCGCCGGTTTTGTGATTCCAGAATGGTGGATCATTGCCATTCCCTCCGCGTACATGATCGGATCCTAATCTTAAAATTTTCGTTTTCAATCACCAGTGCGAAAGCGTACGGATAGGTCAAGGGCGCCATGATTTTGGTGCGGGCGGAACTAAATCGGTCCCAATCAGGTTCGGGTGGAAGGTGCGAAATGAAGTCGCATGCGAGCGGGCTTGGGATGGTCCGCGAATAGGCGCGATCGCCCAGCAATTGCCATGAAGGCATGATCACCCCCAACAGAATTAGGCGCCCGCATGAAACCGCTTGGCCCGCTCGCTGGTAAGACGATCCTTATCATCGGTGAGGCCGACTTTCTTTCGGACAACGCCAGGGGCGCCTTGATTGCGAACCAGGCATCAGTCACCGGTCCGATCGTCGCCGCAGATGCGATCGATCGTTTGAGTGAAGGGCTAATCGTCGATGCGGTGATCATCGATATCGCTATCTCCGACGACGCGATGCTCTGGATGAACGAATGGCTGGAGGCACGAAAGATCCCCTTTATCTTTGCGCGTGACCAGCGGTCCGCAGGCCTCCCCGGCGGCTTTGTCCTCAGCGGACGCCCTGCCGATATCAATGCAATAGTCTTTGCGCTTTTTGGCCAAGAGCGGCCCTTTTACCATTGAGATGTTCGCTTTCGTACAGTTGCGGTGGCGGAGTTGTGTCTGCCGACAATGAGTCACAATATCATAGGGCATGATTGAAGCCTCAGGACCAGGTGAGAAGCCATGTTCGATGCTCAGTCCATTCATCTGAAAGCACTTGATTCAGCCGACCTCGACCGTCTGCGGGGCGTGCTGAATATGATCTGCCGCGAAGCCGACCAGCCATTACGCGCTCCTGCGACGCAAAAGATCGCGGCGCTGCTCATCAGCCTTTATCGTCATGGGGTGACCGACGAGGACAAATTGCTGTCCGTCAGTCGTCGCGCATTGGCGCAGCGGCGGATCGACAACACCACCGCCGTTTCCGACCCTGTCAGGCAGCTGGAGGCGGAATAGCAGTCCCGGTGAGAAACGATAGAGTACTTTCGCAGCGCCGGTATCCCAACCTGGCAAGGACAGCAGATCATTGGGCCAGGAGCCCGCAGAAAACCACAGAAGCGCTGGAACCGGATGCCGAGGCCGAGGTTTGACTGGGATGGACCCCAATGATACCGGACAATTTCAAATAACGACAAATCCGGCACTCACAGGCTTGCTAGGACGTTGCCCGCGATGCCAGCGTGGCCATCTCTTTGAGACCTATCTGAAGCTTGCCCCCCGCTGTGATGTCTGTGAGTTGGACTACGGCTTTGCCGATCCGGCCGATGGGCCGGCATTTTTCGCGATGAGTATTGCCGCGGTGCCTGCCCTCGCCTTTGCTCTTTGGATCCAGCTCACCTTCGATCCGCCAATTTGGGTGCACCTGCTGGTCACCCTCCCCCTGACGGTCGTTGCCTGCGTGCTTCTCCTGCGTCCGCTCAAAGGCTGGCTGGTCTGCTCACAGTTTTTTCATAAAGCGGAAGAGGGCACAATCGATACCGAGTGGCACAGGTCCGAGGCAGAGCGGAACGTGAAACGTTGAGTCCTCCGGAAAGGCTGCACCAGCTCCTCGATGCCGATCCATACAATGCTATTCGAATCTGCAATTCGACGTTAAAAACGGTGACTGCTACGACCGCTATCATTCGCCTGCAGGAAATGCGGGGGTCAGTGCGGATCCTGGGAGAACGCGAAGGCCGCTGCTCGGCGATGCGGTCGCAGGTCCCATGACGTCCAGTGACGGCAAGGTTGTGCCGCCGAAGCGCGGACAGATGAAACGGTCGATGGAGGCATTGATCCACCATCGCAAACTGCTAGCTGATGAGGGCCCAGTCGCAGTCGAAGCCTGAAAAAGGCGAACTCTGCGTCGATCTCGTTGCAGACTGCACTTATGCCCGAGGAAACCAGCTCGCAGAGGTGTCGGCCATTCTCGGTTCGCTCGACTTCGGCGAGGTTGATCAGTCTGGCAGGATGGCCTTCTCGATCGTCCCGGAAATCCATTGGCGGACAAGGTCGTTTGCCCTTGCCGAAAGCTTCGTTGGCAACCGGTTGAAGCCATGGGGTGCCTCAGGAAAGATAATGCATTCGGCGTTGGCGCTTTGCTGCTGCCATTTCCGGCCCATCGAAATGCTGTCGTCGACGATGGGGTCGAGCGCTCCGCCGATCAGGAGGGCGGGTGGCAGCCCCGACAGATCGGCAAAGAGCGGGCCTTTGGCCCTGCGCCCGGACAGGCTCGGCGTCAGCCGCTGAAGATTGCGCAGCGCAGACGGCCCATTAATCATAAGGCTCTTGTTGCTCGAACGCCGCAGGCTTTCCGATCCTGTCAGATCAAAGCAACCACACATTGAAACGAAGCCCGCAACCGCCGCTGCCTTCCCACGCTCACGCAAATGAAGAAGCGCCTCGGCAGCGAGATGCGCGCCGGACGACTCGCCGCCGAGGATGACGTGCTTGACCTGCAACTCGGCCAGATGCTCGATCAGCCACTCGACCGTGGCCGTACAGTCCTGGAGGGTCATGTCAAGCCGATCGTCGACTGCGTTATGGAAATCGACACTCACCACCAGCATTCCGCAAAGCCTTGCGATCGGGCAGGTGATGCCGTCATCGAGGCGTGCGTTTCCCATTACCCAGGCACCGCCATGGAAATGAACGTAAAGGCCACGCACTTGGCCATTTGAAACAATGGATCTCAATCCAGGCCGTCGGTCAGCGAACTGGGCGAATTCGATGCGGCGCGGCAATGGGTCAGGAACCAGCGCCTGTGCTGCCCGAACCAGGGCCTGGACCGTTTTGGCATTCCAGCGATGATCGGTGTGGTAACGAGGAAGAAGGCTGAGGAGCGCGTTGAGCCGTCGGGCGCCGCGGAGATCATGGCTGGTAAGCGACATCAGTCTACCGCCCGCCGTCCTCTTGCTGGCATCCCGCGTCACTTCGAAGTCAGCCCCTGGATCCTCGTCAGATGCATTCTGAGATCAGGTAGTATCTTCTGTGAGGCTCGTTTCAGGGCACCGTCAGGCCCGTTTTGCGAATAGTCTGTAAAGAGGGCCACGGCCTCTTCGTGCGCTGTCACTTGCGTCGAGAGATAGGCTTGATCGAAATTTTCCCGATTACTTTGCTGCAGTGCGTCAAGCTTCTTTTGATGCTCGTCGTCAAGAGCCGACGGCAGTTCAACGCCATCCTTCCTGGCAGCATCTGCTAAAGTCGGACCGGCGCGACCGTGATCTTTCAGCATGTCCGTGGCGAACTGCTTTGCATCTTCGGCCGCGCCTTTGGCGACTTCTATCTCCGCGGCCTTGAGCTCGAACATGTTGGCCGTCGCCGCGCGGGTTGCGAAATCGGTCGCCTTATGACGTGCGGCTTCATCGGCAGCCAAGGCGGGTGCTGCAATGGTGCAAATCAGGCAAGCTTGGATTATCAGCCTCATCGTCGTTCTCCGGGTGCTTAGGGTAGAAGGCGGACGAAAGGGTATCGTCCGCCGAAATCGGCTCAGATCTGCTCGGCTTGCGCCCCGCTATTGGGCTTTGCGGGTGCGAGAACGGGCTTTTCCCCCATGGGCTGGGGCACGATCGTCTTGAAACTCCCCTTGCCGTCGATCGACCGCCCTTCGGACCAGCGTCCGGGTGCCGGCTCGCTGCCGTCCCGCTGGAATCCGAGATAGGCGTAGCTGAAGTCCTGCATCTCCTGCTCCTGCGAAAAACTATTGGGGATGGGGAAGACCTTTGAAGCCCCACCAAGCTCCTCAAGCGCCGCCATCCATTGGTTTTGGTGCATGGTGTCGCGGGCGATGAGGTAGGAAAGCATCTGTTTCATGCCGGGATCGGTGGTCAGGTTAAACAGTCGCGTCGCCAGCACACGTCCAGTGGATTCTGCCGCGACGTTGGCAGTCATGTCGGCTGCGATATTGCCGCTGGCATAGATGTGAGACATGTCGAAGGGGACGCCGTCGGAATCCACCGGCATCGCGGAGAGCCCCGCCGAAAGAAGATTTTTCATATTCAACCCGCCAAGGACGGCGCTCGCCACGGGGTCGCGCGCAACCTCGTCCTTGACCGAGACAGGCGCGCCTTCGAGATTGAGCGCAACTGCGGTCGCCAGCATCTCGATATGCCCGAGTTCTTCCGCGGCCGTGTTCATCAGCAGGTCGCGAAATTTTGGATTGCCGCGGGCCCCGCAGGCTTGAAAGAAATATTGCATGGCAACGCGGATTTCACCTTCGACACCGCCGATGGCTTGCTGCAACGCACGAGCAAACTGGGGATCGGGGATCTCCACTCGCACCGGGAATTGCAGCTTTCCGTCCGTGTAAAACATTGATCTCTCCTATTGAGTATTGAGCTTTCTTCGCGGGTCGGCACCGACACCACAAGCACGTCAGACGCCGCCCCAACAATGAAACCGCGAGACGGTTCCCGTCGCCCGGAGAGATCCCTCAGTTTGTTGCCAATAGAGACTGAATTTGCGGGAACCCAGTTGGCCGTTTGCGGTTAGGCCTCGCCAACAAGGAGGACCGAAAATGCCGGCGACCGAAATTCGTGACGTCTTCGTCACAGGTTTGAGAAACGCACACGCCATGGAAAACCAGGCTCTTAGCATCATGAAGCCGCAATTGAAGCGGATCGAGAATTACCCTGAGGTGGCCGAAAAGCTCGATCAGCACATCCGCGAGACCGACGCGCAGATCGTGCGCCTCGAGGATATTCTGGACGGCTTGGATGAGGATAAGTCGACGCTAAAGGACCTGGCGCTCTCGTTTACCGGGTCGATGGCAGCACTTGGCCATACGGTTGCCGATGATGAAATTCTGAAAAATTCCTTCGCCAATTTCGCCTTCGAAAATTTTGAAGCCGCAGCCTACAAGTCGCTGCTGACGGTCGCCGAGGCAGGCGGGTACGGCGCAGCCGTGACTCGCCTTCAGGAAAATTTGGCCGAGGAGCTGGCGATGGCGGAATGGCTCAACGACAATGTGGTGGCCCTGACCACGAAGTTCCTCGCCTTGCGTCAAGTTGGCGAGACAGCAAAGGTTTAGGATCGAAATGCGTGAACCGGATTTCTTTGCCGAGAAGGACCTTGCGCCGCAATGGAATTGGGGTACGGCACCAGCGCTATAGCCGCCGAGTCAAGTCGTCTTGGTCCAGTTCCGTGAACTCGTTTCACTATCCGTTGCTTGGTCGGCTCTAGCCGTCGAGTGGTTGAGTGTGCCCGCAGGACTGATCCGGCGCTTGGACACTACGTCCGGGCGGCTTGGCGTGTCACGAAGCTCGCGATGGGGCACACGCATGATCAGTCTATAAGGTGGTTGCCGAGTAGCAACAGCAGGGACTCACGGGCACGGCTGACACGGCTCTTTAAAGTTCCGATCCGACACCCGCAGATCTTGGCGGCGTCTTCGTAGCTCGTCCCGGCAGCCACCAGAACCAGGGCGCGGCGCCTGTCCTCGGATAGGAGCGTCAGCGCCTTTTGCAGCTCCCGCTCACGGAGGGCCCACTCCTGCGTCGGCGCGACCGAAGCATGTTCCAGTAGCACGTCCATTGCGACCGGCTCGCGTTTTTGCCGCCGATAGTTGGTGCAGAACGTGTTCCGAAGAATGGTGAAAAGCCATGATTTGAGGGAGGTCCCTGGATGATAGTGATGAAGGGAGTTCAGCGCCTTCAACAGGGTCTCCTGTACAAGATCGTCGATGTCGTCATCGTTGCGCAGGAACCTGCGGGCGAAGGCACGCAAAGCGGGCGTCAGCTCAACGATTTCTGCTTCAGTCGCAGATGCCTGTTCGGTTGCTATTTTTTTGCTATTGGACGCGGGATGTATCATGGACAAAGATGTCATTGTTCTCTCCTGGGATGAGAGGAAAGTTCCTGACAATCCATTCGTTGCGGTACGATACCGAACGGACGCCGCCGTTGCCGTCTTTGGTCGGGATGCCCTCCCCCGGCTGGCACAACAGCGAACTTGATCCCCTCAAGACTGCGACGTCGACGATTTCCTTGAGGTCCATGCCTCGGCCTCTGGGAAGAAGAGAAAGCAGCTGGCGCGCCACATCTTGAAACAGGATGACACCACGGTTGGTAAGACGTGCTTTAGAATCGAAACCGGCTCGTCAAATCATCGTTCCGGCGATCAACCCTGCCGCGATCTGGCCGACTTTCGGGGCAGGACCGCCTCTATTTTCCCACCCGGACTGGGCGTTCGTTGACCGTTGCCTGCCGCGGAGGTTACGGCCAAAGCCACCCCGTGATCATCTGTGGCGCTGAAGGCCCGTAGCACTCCTCTCCGAAATGCGTGAAATGCGGTCGCCGGATAGGCAGATCGCCGCGGCGAGGATCATCAGGGCCATTCCGATAAATCTCTGCGGTTCCGCGGGTTCGTCGGCGAAGACCACGCCGACTGAGACCGCAATGGCAGGAGACACGAAAGCGAAGCTGCCTGCCCTTGCGGGGCCGATGTCACGCAGGAGCTGGATATAGATGCTGTAGCCGAGCAGCGAGCCGAAGACGACCAGAAACAGCCACCCTGCGACCGCCTGCCACTCCCACGGCGCGACAAGGCTTTCAGCCGAGCGAGGCTCTATTGTCAGCGAGGCAATCAGCAATAGGCTCCCGCCGATCAGCGTCGTCAAACCGCAAAGGCGCGCGCTGCCGCACTTCGATATCAGGGGTTTTGCCAGCACCGACCCCCAGGCCGACGATATGGCTGCCCAAGCGATGGCGACTAGCCCGAGCATCGGCAAGCCTGTCTCAAGCCCAGCCAGATCTATGGACGGCGCGAAAAGAAGGCAAAGGCCACCAGCTCCAAGCAGCATCGCGAAAGCACGCAGGCTATTCCACTGCTCTTCTCCCAGGGCGATGCCGAATGCGAGCAGCGCAAGTGGCGTCAGCGACATCTCCAGAACCGCAGCGGTTCCTGAAGGTACGAACTGCATGCCCCAGAACAACGGGCCATAGCAAAGTGTGATCATCAGCAGGCTGACAATGAAGAGGCGTTTCTTATCCCCCTTGGCGAAGGCACGTCTTTGTCCTCTCGCCCAGGCCCATGCGATGAACGCAGCACCTGCCACCATGAATCGCGTTGCGGCAAACATCATCGGGGGCACGTATTCAACGCCAAGTTTTACGGCGATCCAGGTCAGCCCCCATACGAAGCACAAAACCGTGAATTTCAAGAGATTACGGGCGGACAACATGGTGCGACCTTGTGGTTGTTACGGTTAAAGCTTATTTATACCGTTACAACCTTATTCCTCGGGAGTTGTTCCAGGCATGGCCACCTCGACAGCTGACATGCGCCTGAGCGGCGGTCATCCTGCCCTCGACCTCGCCAACACCGTCGACAGCAGGCGCGGCCGCTGGGGGCCAGATCTTCTGCGGTCATTCGATGATCTGCTTGTCTTGGCGGACCGACTAAACCTCATCGACCGGCGAGCGGTGTCGCGGCTTCACAGCCTGGCGGAAAGCGATCCGCCGAAGGCGGCTGCAGCGCATGCGGATGCTCTTACGCTGCGTGAATCGATCCACCGGCTCTTTCTTAGTGAGGACGCTGGACAGCCCTACCCGGTCGAAAATCTGCGCCTGGTGGAGAATTGCGCACGTCGCGGCCGATGCCATCAGCGCCTTGCAGAACATGAAGGCGGCTATGCGTGGGCTTTACCTTTTGACGATCTTGCGCAACTGGCTCAGCTCTTCGCGATCAAGGCGGTCGATCTGGTGACGGAGCGCAATCGGCGGCGAGCGGTGCGAGAATGCACGGGCAACAATTGTGGGTGGCTATTTCTTGATCATTCCAAAAGCGGACGACGAATGTGGTGTTCAGACGCGACCTGCGGCAGCCACGCCCGCATCAAACGCTTCCGATCCCGGATGAAAGGCAAATAGGTTTGCAGCAGCGCTGGGAAGCACAATACCGGCTCTCATGCTCGCAGTTTTGTGCATCAGCTCTTATCCCTGGCCAAACCCACGCATTTGGCCGCGCTTCCATACCTGTCAGATGGCGCCGTCGTGATCGCCGTAGATCAAGCTTTTGGCGATGTGTCGTTTCGCCGGTTATTGACCGGCCTCATTCTCGGATTGGCCTTATTGCAGCTTCCGGCCAGGAAGCCGGACAAACCGATGCCATAGCCTCGAACGGATCGAGCATTGAGCTACCGTCTCTGATGTGGTGAGCGATCCGCACACCGTAACGGGAAGGAAGTCGGCGGCGATCACCTCTATCCCGGTGAAGAACCGCGAGAGGATGTTCCAGCGCCGTTCTCGGCGTTTGGGGTATTGCCGCTTCGGAATCGGCGATCCTGCCCGATCCCTTTTAAAGCAAGAGCATGCCGAGGGTGCTCACAGCCATGGCCATCGCCGTGAAAGCGCTGATGTAGACCATCCAAGGTGGTGCTTTGAGATCTCCCATGATGGCTGGGTTCCTGGCCATCAAGACCATGAGGATGATTATCGGCGTCGCCAGAACGCCATTGACGACCGCACTCCAGAACAGGGCGCGGATCGGATCAAGTCCCAGCATCGTGACTGCAACACTTCCAATCGTCGCGATCACGACCGTGGCGTAGAAAGCCTTAGCGTCCTTGAGCTTCTTGTCGAGCCCTTCGGGCCAGCCGAAGCACTCTGCAACGGCATAAGCCGCCGAACCCGCCAGAACCGGGACTGCGAGCAGGCCCGTCCCGATGATCCCCGCCGCAAAAATCGCGAATGCGAAATTCCCTGCAACTGGCTTGAGCGCCGCGGCTGCCTGCGCCGAGGTTTCGATGTCGGTTTCGCCATTGGCGTGCAAAGTCGCGCCGGCCGCAACGATGATGCAGAGAGCGACGATATTCGAGAAGCCCATCCCCACCATGGTATCCATTCGAATGCGGCCGAGTTCCGGCCCTGCCGCTTCCGGATTCCGTCGCAGCCGGGCAAGCTTCCTGTTCCTCAATTCCTCGACCTCCTCCCCGGCCTGCCAAAAGAACAGGTACGGGCTAATGGTGGTGCCGAGGATGGCGACGATCGCGGTGAAGTGGTCACCATTCAACTCGAATTTCGGCACTAAAAGTCCGCCCAGCGCCTCGCCCCAAGGCACTTCCGCCACGAGAACCACTGCAACGTAGGCAAATAGCGAAAGCGTCAACCACTTCAGGACATTGACGTAAGCGGGATATGGTACGAAAACTTGGATCGTCGCGCAAAGGATGCCGAACAGCAGGGCGTAGACAACCTCCGGACCACCGACCAGGAGCCGGAGCGCAGCTCCCATGGCGGCAAGGTCGGCGCCGATGTTGATGAAGTTCGCGATGAACAATAGGACCATCGCGCCGTAGGCGAACCAGCGGTGGTAATGGAGCTTGAGGTTCTTGGCGAGGCCCTTTCCTGACACGGCCCCGATGCCTGCGCTCAATCCCTGGACCGCCGTCATCAGCGGGTAGCTGAACAGCATGGTCCAGCCCAGAGTAAAACCAAACTGAGCACCCACCTGACTGTAAGTGGCAATGCCGCTTGGGTCGTCGTCGGCGGCTCCCGTGATCAGTCCTGGACCCAACGCCCTCAGAAAGCTGGCGTTTCGCTTGGGAGACGTGTTTTCGATGGACGACGATACCATGACAGAACCCGAGAGCATTTGGCCAGGAATGCCGGGAACTCGACCTTTGTTCCAAAGCTGCGCTTCTGACACCAAGCCCTTGCGTGACGATGCCCCTGCTCTGACGCCACGCGCCCATGCCTGCCGACGTTGCAACAACGCCCATCTTTCCCGGGCGATCTGGCGCATCAGTGAGTGCGCAAGCGTACGAACGAGCGCGTGGGGATCCGCCGAAAAGCGAATCATGATCATCTATATGGATCTGCGATCGAGGGGGTAGGCGTTATGGGTGCTGCGAGTTTTATGCCGGGCTGCTTCTACTGGGCAAAATCGTCGAGGTTTTTCGACGGAAAGATTACCGTTGTTCAGGTCTCCACCATTTTCGGCGCAGAGCCTGACTACTGGACACTGGCACTCCTTGGTACGGATCAGCACGCTATGCCGAGCGATTTCGAAATTATCGCTCCTGCGGAGATGCCGGAAGATCAGGCTCATCAAGATGCAGCCGAAGAGCGCCCACTGCTTTGCCGATCGCGATGAGATTGCGTTCAAGAGTTGTTCCTGCCAAGCGGGAGCAGGTATTACCCGTTAGCGACGACCCTCGGTTCTCGCAGAGCGAGATTATCGGGCGATATCGCTTCGACGTGTATTCGCTCAACCATTCTGCTCGAACTCAGACTTCCGTCCGATTGAAGATCAAAATATGTCTGCTATTTTTGCTCCTTGCTGATAATCAAAACTCAGCACGAGAAGGGTGCGTGCCCCTGATCCGGAGCACCCTTTTCAATCTCTTTCAGTAGGTGCTCAAGTTTCCGCCGCCGCGCGGCGCGGTATATTTCCATATTGGCTGGGTTCACACCCGTCGGCAAGCTTCTGGGTTCACACCCGTCGGCAAGCTTGACCCGGAATTGAATGCCGACCTGTGACAATTCCGCAAAACCGGCGGACAATCGTTCTTCCCGGACTGACGGCTGGTGCCATCGTCGCCTGGGCAAGCGACGGTGCTGTGGGATGGCTCCGGCATGGGCTGATGATCATGATCTCAGAGTTCACGGCGTTCCGCCTGCAAGGTGTCGGGCCGCACGGAGCGTCGCTTGGGAGCAGACCGAAAACCCCCGCACGACCCAACTCTGGGATTGGGTGGATCGCTAGGTGAAAAGGCGCGCGATCCGGAAGTGCTACCTCTCTCCCGCGATCCAATGCATTAACCTTACTGTCCTCCTGCTGTTCCCGTACGCTGCCGGACAAAAAAACGCCGTGTTGACGGTCTTTTCCGCCGCAGCCGGGTCGACAACCCAAAGCGACCTTTACCGTCGGCTACGATGCTTTGGACCGTGACGAAGTGATCTTTCGGAGAAATTGCCGAGATCTTCGCATTGGTCCTCGAACCTTGCGCGCCTTCAAAGTTCCCGCCGCCGGGAAACGAACCGCACACGCGATTGGCGGTTGTGGACTTCGCGGGTCCATTGCGCCTAGCATTTCCCTTTTGCTTGAATGCCAAGGGGCTGAAGTGCGGTTAGAGGATGGGCGTCCGATCCCCGGCATCGGTTCTGAATCAGATGTAGCCGGGAACTTCCACAACACACCGTTGTTTGTGGGCCTGGCAATGGGCGGCAATGCATCCTCGACACGGGGCATGGCAAAGCCCGCGTTACCAGCTATCGATGAAACAGCGGCAGGAGACAGTGATGCGCGCGCTCGTCTGGCATGGCAAGGAAGACATCCGATGCGACACCGTATCAGACCCGGAAATCGAGCATCCCCGTGACGCGATCATCAAGGTCACGAGCTGCGCGATCTGCGGCTCCGACCTTCACCTATTCCACAATTTCATTCCCGCGATGATGCCGGGAGATGTGATGGGTCACGAGATGATGGGAGAGGTCATCGAAACCGGCTCGCAGATGAACGGGCGTCTGAAGAAGGGCGACCGGATTGTCGTGCCGTTCACCATCAACTGCGGTGAATGTGACCAATGCAAACGCAGCAACTTCTCAGTCTGCGAGCGGACGAACCGCAACAAGGACATGGCCGACAAAGCGTTTGGCCACGCTACGGCAGGCCTATTTGGCTACACCCATTTGACAGGCGGTTACCCAGGCGGTCAGGCAGAATACTTGAGGGTCCCCTTCGCGGACGAAACCCACATCAAGGTTCCAGACAGTCTCACCGACGAGCAGGTGCTCTTCCTTGGCGACATCTTCCCGACCGGCTGGCAAGCGGCTGTGCAGTGCGACATCGAGCCGACCGATACGGTCGCGGTGTGGGGCTGCGGGCCGGTTGGCCAGATGACAATCCGCAGTGCTGTACTTCTCGGAGGGAAGCAGGTGGTCGCCATCGACTGCATTCCAGAACGTCTTTCCATGGCTGAAGCCGGCGGCGCGATCACAATCAACTTTCAAAAGGAAAGCGTCATCGAGCAGCTCAATGAGCTGACCGCTGGCAAAGGACCGGAAAAGTGTATCGATGCGGTCGGCCTTGAGAGCCACGTCTCGATGGGGCAACCGGACACGCTGCTAGACCGAGCCAAGCAGATGGTGATGTTGGAGAACGACCGACCGCATGTGCTGCGCGAGATGATCTATGTCTGCAGACCGGGAGGGATCATCTCCATCCCGGGCGTCTATAGCGGTCTTGTCGACAAGATCCCAATGGGTCAGGCCATGAACAAGGGCCTCACCTTCCGCATGGGGCAGACCCACGTGCGTCGGTGGACTGACGATCTGCTGCGCCGCATCGAAGAAGGTCAGATCGACCCGTCCTTTGTCATCACCCATACAGTCGGGCTCGAAGAGGGCCCCGAAATGTACAAGGTATTCCGCGATAAACAGGACAGCTGCATAAAGGTTGTTCTGAAACCGTAAGGAGGTTCCGAAATGACGTTTCTCACCAACATGACCCGTTCAGAAGGCGATCCGAAAGTCATTACATCTGGACCAAGTTCGCTCAGTTCTTACGATCGGCTGGCGCGCAATCTCGGTTGGTTCAGCATCGGCCTCGGGCTCGTCGAGATATTTGCAGCCGACAGGATTACCGGTGCGCTTGGCATGCATGGCAAAGAAAATCACGTTCGCGCTTTTGGGGTGCGCGAGATCACGTCGGGTTTCATGACGCTGTCTGTCGACAAGAAGGCCGGGCTTGCAAGTCGCATCGCGGGCGACGCGCTTGATATTGCCACTTTGGCAACGGCAATGCGGTCCGACAATCACAAGCGGGACAATGCTGCGTTTGCATTACTGATGGTTGCGGGAGTCACCCTTCTCGACATCATAGCCACGGGCGCCACGACAGCGCGGCGTAAAGTTCAAAAAGGTCATGGCCGCAGCTATGGCGAGCGCAGCGGCTTTCCGCAGGGGCTACAGGCCGCACGCGGCATGGCGCGAAAGCAGTTTGAAGACCAACAGGCCATACAGGGCACTGCAAGTGGCTTGACAAAATCAGGCGGCGGCGCCGGCGGATGAAGAGCGGGCGCAGGTCCATGCGAGGACACGCTGGAAGGCCCGATACTCCTAATCGGTGATGTGGTCGGCCGGCGACCTCCACTCGTCGCTTCCGGCAATCGGGCGGAGAGGTAACCATGGTTCTCGAACAAACCAATGGGTGGGCCCGGAGTGACGGGTGGGCCGCACTCGTCAGCTGCACCGAGCCTGGTACTGCAATAGGCGGGCAGAGGCGACACCTCTACGGATTTCGTGACCGCCCTTGCTGGTTGCCGGTCACAGCTTTCCCATCGTTGGAGGCGGCTGTTACATACGTCTGGCACCGCATCCTCTTCCAACTCGCTGGTCCGCGCACCGGTGCTGTCACTCTGAGCTTTCTCGCGCATTCGACCCTCGCAGGGAACAAATGTGACGGGATCTGAATTCGAAACACGAAGGCATAACTAGACGCACTCTCATCAAACCGGTCGCGTAATCATCAGCCAGATAATTCCCAGCACAGCAGCGAAGGCCGGAAAGCCGAAATAGAACCAGGTCCAAAACAGCGTGTGATATCGCGGCGGGAGCGGCTCACAATTCACCGCTGCGTCGGTTGCAATGTTGCGTATTTCCATCTGCATCCAGACGACCGGCAGCCAGAAAACGCCTGTCACAAGATAGAGAATGATCGACCAGACGATCCACCGGTCCCAGAGGGAATACCCGACATACCAAGCAAGCGCGATGCCGGTGATTGGCTGAGCGATCACGGCCGTTGTGGTGAACACGAAATCCGCAATCACCACGATCCGAGCGACGGCGGCCACGGTCGTGGCATTGCCGGTGCGATGCGCGACCAACATAAAGAAAGCGATGCCCGCGCCGGTGCCGAGAAGAACGGTGGCGCCGGCGATATGCAGGAACTTGAGCACGAAATAGATCATCGCTCCTCCAGAACTGCGAGAGCAACGAGGTGCAGCACGAGGATCGGCCATACCTTGGTCAGCGGCCCGAGCGGCGCACTCCATAACTCCGGTAATATTGCCGTGCCGGCCGCTGAATAGAAGAGCGACAGCAGGACAGCTGCAAAAAGGCCCAATCGTGCAGTGCGGCGCCAAGCGATGGCGCATCCGATTACGATGTCGGCAAAAGCCCCAGCGATCACGCTTGGTGTTGCCAAGAACCCTGCTCCGCCTGCCAGCATCAGTTCGACACCCTCCTCGAAACCTGATGTCAGTGAAATAGCCCCGGTCGATATCCAGAAGAGTGGCAGCAGCACAAAAATGACCGGTTTCAGGAAGTAGAGTTTGGCAAACCACCGCTCCTGAACCGAAACGGGGCGACGCGCCAAAGCCTCGTCCAATGATGCCGGCAGGATTCCCGTAGCGCCGATCCAATCCGTTGGATCACCCACCGCACCGCGGACAATCTCCCTTGCGGCAGTGCTTCGAACCGGCGGCCGCCATCCCAGCAACCCGGCACTGTCGCCGAGTCGATAGAGAAGGCTCGCGAGCGGGCGGGGCAGCAGATAGCGCTTGGCGGGAGGCCAGCCGAGCCACCTTCGGTATCGCGCTACGATCTCATGGAACTCAAGCTGTTGCGGCCCGACGATTTCGAGCGAGAGTTTCGATGGCGCGGCTTTGTCGACAAGGCGAAGGACGGTTTCGGCGACGTCCTCCAGCTGCACCACCTGAAGTTTCCCCGTGGACGGCATCAATGGCAGAAGCGGCAGCGCGGCAAGCCCGCGAAACAATGCACTCGAGCCAAAGGCCGCGTCGCCAAGGATCACCGCGGGACGCAGTATTACCCAGTCAAGATCGGTTTCCATTAAAGCCATGTCGCCGGAAAGCTTCGTGCGCGAGAACGCCGACGGCTGCTGCCGATCCACTCCGATCGCCGAGAAATGAAGCATTCGACGCACCCCAGATTGCTCGCATGCACGAAACAAGGCTCGTGGGCCGCGAGCGTGGACGCCGGTCATACGGTGACCCATTCCTTCCTGCAGCGCGCCCGAACAGTTGACGACTGCATCTATGCCTTCGAGCTGACGCAGCCAGTCGGCGGGACCTACGGCCCTTGCCACGTCGACTTCGACCCAAGCGCCGGGGTCTGCAGCCGGCCGCTTTCCAGGGCGAACCGCGCGGGTGACATCATATCCACCTGTCGCCAGCCGGGCGCAGACCGCGCTGCCAACCAGTCCCGTTGCGCCGATGACTAAAATTTTCATGCTTGCGGCCTTCGCGATCAAAAGCTCCGAACTTCTGCGTGCGCCAATCGTTCCGGTGTTCGCAGCGAGCGGTTCATCGGAAATGCGAGCTCAACTTTCCTGCATTTGCCGGAGGCGGTTATGCACCGCAACGGCTGCTATTTCGCCTTGAGCCATCGACACCCCAAGCTGATTCAGACCTGTCACAACGTCGCCGACCGCATATAGTCCCGGCACCCGGGTGGCCTGATGTGCATCAACTTTTATCCGACGATCTTCCTCGAGATCAGCCCCCAATTGCTTCGCCAACTCCGAGCGCGGGCGAATCCCCAATGCGGAATAGAGCACCACCCCTGTCATGGTGGGTGAGGCATTCATGACGAGGTCAACGGTGCCTTTCTCGCGACGCACGCACCCTGTCAACTTCTCGCGACGCAGGGCGACACCGTCAGCAATAAGGCGAGACATGGTTGCGGCGCTGAAGTTCGTTCTTTCGCCGAGCGTCACGATTGTTATCTCGCGCGTGAACGATCGGAGAAAGCCGGCTTCCGAAGCGGCGCCCTCTGTCGTGCCGATGATGACGACTGGTCGCCCAGCGATTTCGTACCCATCGCAAATCGGGCAGAAGCGCAGATGCCCCGAGCGGGTGAGACGCTCGGCGTCCTCAATCGGCGGCAGATTATCTTCGACGCCGGTCGCGACGATGACATTTTTGGCGCGCACGTGGCAGCCTGCGTAGTCAACGATGAAGCCCGCAGTAGCGTCGTTTCGCACCTGCGATACCGCCTCTGCCACGATCGCTATACGAAGGTTCTGCAGCTGCCTTCTCATGCGTCTCGACAATTCGCCACCCTCAATACCTTCGGGGAAAGCCGGATGATTTCGCGAGAGCGGAATAAGCAGCGCGCGGCTGCGACCAGAGTCGACGACGAGAACGCTGCGGTTCAACCTCCCAAGATAGAGGGCGGCTGACATGCCACCAGGCCCGGCCCCTATCACGAGGGCATCCAGCTCTGCCAGCGTGTTCGCCATCGTTCGATTTCCTCCGAAAAACCCGGCACCCCAACCTCGCCAAGGCTTCGCAGTTCCCGGAGATTCGATGCGAGACGTCAAGAGGGTTGCTGTTGGTGGAATTTTCTGTAGCTGCTCATTGGTAAAGCTTATTTGGCGGGCCAGCACGATCGGGAGATCCGGAATACGTGCTCAGTGACGACCATCGGCATCCTTGCTCGTTCAAATGCGATGGCTGCTAGCTCTTCTGATCAGCCAAGGCGGCTTTTCCACGATGCCGACGGTAAGTCTCCGTGCAATTTTTTTGTTAGATGGCTCGCATGCTTCCACGCTTCATAAGGCGCCGACAAGTAACGTCACGCGCGATGCTTTGTTTCTCAGGCTGATCATCTTTTCAGCTCACATCGATGGGCCTCCGTACAGAAAGATTGCAGCTTCGATGGTAATGCGGCGATGTCCGGTATAGTGTTGAGAAAGTCATCAGCTCGTGACCTGGTGGATCCGGTGCAACATGATCATGAACCCCTTTTCCAATTCCAGCCGCGCCCGAGAACGCTTTCTCGAA
>NZ_LODW01000051.1 GCF_002914525.1 Rhizobium hidalgonense
GAACGATACCTAAAAGGCGGGTCAATTCTCGGTGGAAACGCCGGGTCAGCTCTCAGTGGAAATCAACAGCCCCTTATTAAATTGCCGTCTCTCTGGTCATCCGCAGCATCGCCGAAATGCCCAACTTCGTCAGAGTTTGCGTGCACCGAGGATGCAATCAAAAAGTGTTCCAGATCGTTTCTGAAATGTCGAATGAAGAAGCCGACGGCAGATTCTTCCACGCCCGGCTTATATTGGGCGTCCTTTTCAAAAAAACCGAGGAAGCGAGCTGATGCTCCATATCCCGCGAGATTGACTGATTGCAGTAGCAACTGAAGGGTATTGCTCATTTTAAATGCTAGCCGCTTGGGCGGTCTTGGCGGATGGCGTCGAGCCGACGATCCCTGTACCACCATTCCACGGACGGCATCTCGTTTTTTAGTCGACTCAATAAGCGCCAGCCTTCATCATAGAACTGATCCTCTTCTTCCTTTGAGGAAAAGGAAATGTCGATTTGAAAATTTGGCTGATCAAGTTTGTAAATTGAATCAAACCAATCCGACCATTGATTTACAGCCTCCGCAAGCGTCTGTGAAATTGGCAGCGTAGAGGGATCAATATTATCGAGCGTATCCACGTCCCAGATTGCCCAACATTGGACTTCGGCCATCAATTTCAGACTCTTATGGAGTAGAGTAGTAGCTTCACTGGTTGTCATTTGAAATTCGCTCCGACAATGAACCCGTTGTTTCCAACCGTGATCGCCAGCCGGTAAATCTGACCACGGTAATCAAATTCATAGATCGGACGCCCTGCTCCTCGCCCTTGATAGCCGACGACATTGTTTTGTTGAAGAGCCGCAAATAGGATGGTTGGAATTTCGAGTTCGGAAAAGCCACGCTGAGCAAATTCGGCACCATGCTCGCCGACGATATGACGAAGACCCGCAGTTGAACTGCCGGTTTCGAGCCAAATCGTCTTACCATTTACCCTTTGTATCTCAATTACACTTTGTGGGGCAACCTTGGCACCCTTTCCAATTAATTCGTCAATAAGCCGGGTCCTGGTTGTACCGGCGCTCTCAGTGGCGAGTGCCTCGCGTTCGGCCACTCTCTGCTTAACGGCGAATGGACCGCCTATTCCGGCGAAAACGCCATTGAATATCTCCCACGGCAGCATCGCCTGATCGACGTTGGCATTTGCGTTGCGTATGCCACTGATAAGCTCTGTCTGCCGTATGAGGCTGTCAACGATGCTGATCTGGGTACCATGCTCGCTGTTGTACACAGCAGATGCGAGAACGTAGAACCCAACGATTTGAGAAAAGGTCTCAGAGTTGATCGACGTATCGCGATAGACATCACCACTTGCATGGAAATAGGTCTGATTACAGCCAGCGCAGAGTCCGGGAATGGAACCTTTCGGCGCGATGCTGTCGAGAAAGGCAGATGCTGCATCGTTCTGCGGCAAGTTTGCTGCCGAGATGTCCACCTGCTTGAGCGCCTGGTTCGTCAGTTCGCCGATCGCAATGTTGATCGAGGCGCCGGAGCAAGTATCAACACTGGTGCAATATCCTTGCTGGACCGCATAGCGGGCGGCGTTAGCACCAATGAGCCTGGCCTCCTCAATGTGAAGCTGTCGGTTGAAAGTCTCGGCGTCGAGCGCAGTGGAGGCCCCTTGGTTTCCGCCAACTGCGGCGCCGACGAGAACCGCCGCCCATTGGCCGAGCGCATTGCGCTCCTCCTGCGTCAGGTTCGGATTGTCCATCAGCGCCTTGCCGATGACTGCGCCAAGCAGCTCTTGGGTGCCGCCGGCGAAGGCGCCGAGGCCTATACTTCCACCGGAGACCACCGCAGTGAGAGCGCCGGCCGCCGCATGCAAGGCAATCTTCTCGGGACTTCCGTCGGCAAAGCCCAGCTTCTGGGAGATCTCGCCGATCGCCATGTTCAGAAGTTGCGAAACGGCTGCGGCACTTGCCTGGCGGCGCTTGAGCGTTTCGATGTCATAAAAATCGGCCTGCGTGTTCGCTTTGGAGAGATCCGTGTTGAGGCTGGCGAGATCCTGCTTTTGGTCGCTGAGCGTCAGCTTGCCTGGCGACAGGGTTGCAAGCGCCTTGCCATGATCCTCCTGCCTCGCGGGCGTATCGACCACAGGCAGCGGGATACCGCTTGGGCTGAGGACGATCCCATACCCCGAAGTGGAGGCGCTCGACACGTTCTCGATGTTGGAATAGGTCAGCGCCTTGGCGCTCAACTCGTTGTTCTGAGGATCGGCGGTCGAGGCGATGACGCCGCCTTTGAGGTCGACAGTGCCGCCAGCAGCCACATGGTAACCGCCATCCCCCGCAATGATCCCGCTCTGCTCGGAGACATTGGCGAAATCGCCCTTGACTTTCCCCGTGCTAGCGCCGCCGGACAGTGCGCCGGCGGGCGACAGCCCGATCGATGCACCGGCCGTTGTTTCCCTATAGGCGGACGTGTCTTGCTGACTGACGATATTGAGGTTGCCGCCCACATTCGCAATGACGGTGTTGCCTGCGACGACAGCACCTTTGAGCGTCGTGTCATTGCCCGAGTTCAGGGCGACGGCGCCGGTGCCCATGACGTGGCTGTTCAGTTGCGTAACACCGGTTTCGCCGACTTTGCCCATCCCCACGCTGGCGCTGCCGGTCAGACCAATTCCGCCTCCGTTGGGGCCGCCGATTTCCGCGCCGACGCCAATGCTAGCGCCCGCCGACGTGCTTTTGCTCGAACTCTCGTTTGTCGCCTGCGCACTCTCCAACACGATGTCGTGGCCTGCCGACAGCAGAACATTGCCGGTGTTCGCATCGCCCGACACCGTGGGATTGCCGTTTGCATCGTAGCCAGCCGCGATCTGCGCGCCATGGCTGGTGAGGTCGCCGGATGTCGCCTCTATCGCTACCGCCCCGCCGGCCCGCACCGACGTGACGACGGGCGAAGAACTGGAAGCGGCATTTTCGTACTTTTGATAATTAAAGCCTGCCGTCAGCGACATAGAAGCGAGACTGCTGTCACCCTTCGAGATGCTGTCGAGCGTCTTATAGGCATTGATCGCCGCGAGTGCGGCCGGCGCCGCAGTGTAAAGGCCAGCATTGTCGCCGAGACCTCTTGCCGCCGATTGCACGCTCTCGGCTGCACTAACGAGTCCCGACGAAACCGAGAGAGTGATGCCGGCGAAGAACTCCTCATGCAAGTGCTCGTAGTTCGTCTGGTCCTGAGCCGAGAGCAGGTTGACATCCCGATCAGCCAAGATGGCAACATCATGTTCTGCCGAGACTTGAGCGGCCTGGAGGTTGGCGTCTCGCCCGGCTGATATCGTCAGATCACGGCCGGCAGAGAGGGTCGAGACGGCATTGGTCGCCGAAGATTGTGCAGTCTGATCGACCGACTTCCCATAGCCGATGCCAATTGAGGCGCCGCCATTGCCGGAACTGAATGCGATGCCAAAGCCGGAGCGCTTTTCCTTCTCTTCAGCAGAAGCGGTTTCCGCACCCGGTGTAATGTTGATGTCACGGGCGGCATCGAGGACAAGGTCCTGCTTGGCACTAATGCTTGAACCGAGGATGTTGACGTCGGTCTCGCGCGATTTGAGCGTCACATCCGTTCCGGCTGACAGCACCGACGCGACGTTGAGTTCCGAGGCTTGTTTGCCGCTCTTCTGTTCCTTGCCCCAGAGAGATATGAAGCCGTCGCCGGAGCCAACGAAGAGACCGGATTTCTTGCGCGTGATCTCAAGCTCATGCTGTTCGGCCGCACCGATGACAGAGACGCTGTCGCCCTCGATGGAAATTGAGCCGTCCGCATCGGCCTTGGAGCCTGCGATCACCGCTGCACCGGCGGCATTCAGGTTGATATTGCCGGATGCTCCGAGTTCGGAGGCGACGGTCGTCTCGTCATAGCTCTTGTAGCTGGACGAGCCCTTGGACAGGAAGCTGCTGCGCGAGCCCTTGTCGTCCTTGGCGCTGGTGTCCTTGCCGGATGCGATGACGAGGTCGCCCGTGGCGGTAATGTTCAAGTCGGCGGGGCCGGCCTCACTACCGGCTTCGACCCTTGAGGCGGAGATAACCGTGTCCTTGCCCGAGGTAATGTCGACACCGGCACCGCCCGTGATGGCGGAGCCGACGGCTGTCGTCGTTTCCAGATGGGTGGTCGTCTTCTCGCTCTTGCCGAGGAACCCGCCCTTGGTGCTGAGCTTGGTGTCGAGGGTCGCGGTGTCGGTGGCTTCGGCGATCGTCACGTTGCCGTCGGCCTTGAGAGCCACCTTGCCGTCGGCGTCAAGTCTGCTGCCGACGATATTGAGGTCGTGATCGCCGCTGCCGTTGCCTGCGGTCACCGAGAGATCGCCGCCGGCCGATATCTCCGAGCCGACATGGGTGATCGACGAGGCGGACTTCTTGCCGAAGGTGGACGCGGAATGCTCCTGCGCGGCCGTGACGTTGATATCGTCGCCGGCGCTGAGCGCGACATTTCCGCCGGCGTTGACGGAGGAGCCGGAGAGCAGGACGTCGTCGCCTGCCTTGATGGTCGCATTCGTGCCGGCGGAAAGCTGCGATTGCTGCTGGTCGGTGGAAAGCGTCCTGGTGTAGCCGGACTGGTTGTTGCGGGCGACATCGGTCGACACCACGGCCACCGAGCCGTTGTCGGCGGTCACATCGAGCGTCGTGCCCGCCTTGGCGGAGCTGCCGATGACGTTGACATTGTCGGTGGCCTTGATCGTCAGGGCCTTGCCGCTGGCGACCTGGCTGCCGGTGGCGTTCTGTTGGCCTGCATTGTCGACCTTGACGGCATCCAGAGTTACATTCTTGCCGGTGAGCGAGGCGTTGTCTGTGGCATTGACGACAGCACCTTTTAGCGTCAGGTCGGCTGCGGCGGCAAGGTTCGCATTGCCACCGGCGGTCACCGCGGCATTAGGATTGACCATCGCCTGGCCGCCGAGATCCATGGATTGCGCACTCAGGGTCAGCGCGCCGGAGGATGACAGCGACACGTCTTTGCCGGCCTTGAAGCTGCCGCCGTTCGACGAAATCGAGGTGCCGGACACGGAAAGGTCATTGGAGGCGACCATGGCGCCGGAATTGTTGATCTGGCCGCCCCCAACGGTGACCGATGAGGCCGACATCAGGGCGCCGGAGGCCGTCAGTTGCGCCGTTGCCGTGCTCGGAAGATAGACGACCGGCGCCCACACCTCGATGCCATTGACCACCTGCTTCTGATAGAGCACGACCGGCTTGGTCAGCGCGGCGACCGCTTCGGGGGTGAGCGCCTGGCCGAGCTGCAGATGATTGTCGCTGGCGTATTTGATGCCATTATCCAGCAGCGTCTTGACCTGCTCGGTGGCATCGCTGCCGGGGATGAAGGAGCCCGGTCCCAGGCCCTGGCCGGCAAGCTGCTGGATCTGCTTTGCGATCAACTGGTTTTCGAAATAGGCGTCGCCAAGGAAGGGAACCGTCGTGTCAGGCTGATAGCCAATGCGGTTCATGAAATAGCTGGAGCCGTAGAGGGTGCCGACATCGAGGAATTTGGCGCGCGATTCGAACAGGAAGGTCTGTCCCGGGATCGGGTCGCCGACACCACCCGATTGCGGATCGATCGGGGGCGCTAGGGCAGCGCCGCCGAGCCCCGAATTGACGTTGAACAGTGCACCGCCGGCCGTCAGCCCGGAGAGCGCCGAGAGCGGATTGCCGGGATTGCTTGCGGCGGCCACGCTGGCGCCGCCGGCCATCGAGCCGGCCGCCGACGTATTGTTGACGCTGCTGTAATTGACAGAGAGGGCGCCGCCGGCCTTGATATTGGCCGATACGCCGCCGATCGCCTGGACGGAGCTGACGATCGTCGAGCCGTTGGCGATGTTCTTCGAGGGATTGGCAGTGCCGTTGGCATTATAGGCCGTGCAGGCGCCCTGGGCGTGGCAGGTCGTCGTCGTCGTGCGAAACAGGCTGACGCCGGTATTATCAAGCGTCGAGCCCTTCAGCGTCGCGCTGCCACCGGCCTCGATCGAGCTGTAGGAATTGGTGAGATTGGTAGCGTCGATGTTGAGGTTGCGGCTCGCCCGGATCGTCGCTTCCGGGCTGAGCGTGCCGACCAACCGGTCTTCGTAGACCGACTGGCTGAGGTTTGACGACCAGTCCCATGAATAGGTGGTGCTTTCGTCAGAGCCGCTGAAATTCACCTCGTCGACGATGAAATAGCGCGACGGATCGTTGGGATCGACAACGGGATTGCCGTTCGCATCCCTCGGTACGCGGGCTCTGATCCAGTCGATGATCGGCGTGACCTTCTCCGGCCCGTCGGCCGAGATCCAGGTCCACGCGCGGTAGGTGGTACCGTCGGCAAGCGTCGCCTTCGACCAGAGCAGCGGCTGATAATCCTGCCACAACCCCGGATCGACGCCAGCATAGAGCTGGAACATGTTCTGATCCGCGGTCTCGAGATAGCCGAAAGGCAGGCCGGCGGCGACGGGGTTGAGCGTGAAGCCGCTGACGACGCCCGAGGAAACCAGCGTCCCGGTCGTCCATTGCGGAGTGGCGGCCCGCTGGTTGGTCAGATTGCTGGTCAGGATGGACATGTCGTTTCCGGCCTGGATCAGACCGGAAACATTGGTGACTTCAGCATTTCTCTGTAACGCCGTCACCCCGGCAATCGTAAGATCCTTGCCTGATATGATGGCGCCCTGGTCGTTCGTAAGGACCCCGCCGATGAACAGACGGGCATCATTGCGGGCATAGGCAAGGCCGGTGGCGTTGTTGGTCAGATCGCCGGAAATGTTGACGGTGAGATCGTGGCCGGCGGCCAATTGCCCGGCATTGGTCAGCGACGGCAGGGTCAGCGTCAGGTCGTGATCGGCGAGCAGCGCCGTGCTGGCCGAGGTGGAGAGGCTAGAGGCGTTGATGGCGATGTCGCCCGAACCGCCGGCATTGGTGACGGCATTGATCCTGGCACCGCTGAGATCGGCGGTGCCGGAGAGATTGAGGGCGAGGCCGCCGAGAGTGATGCTGCTGTTGGCGAGGTTGGCGCTGGCGGCATTGAGCGTCAGCGTACCGCCGGCGGCGAGGTTGCTCGCCCTGCCATTGGAGAGGTCGATATTGGTGGCGGTGAGCGTCAGGTTGCCGGCAGTGCTGGTGGGATTGCCGTAGCTGATCTGGCCGGAGGCGGAGAGATCGGCGTCGCCGAGGCTCCGCAGCTTGCTATAGGCGAGATTCTGGCTGGCATCGGCCGAAAGATCCCCGCTGCTCACCAGCGCATTGGAAACGGTGATCGAACCATTCGTGGCGGTAAGGCTCATATCGCCCGCCGGCTGCAGCACCAGTGCGGCATTGGCGGATTGGGCGGTGGCGGTGAGATCGACGCCGGAGGCGATCGTGGCGGCTGCAATCGAACGGCCTGAAGCCGTGACGTTGCCCTCAGCCAGGACATCACCCGATATGGCAACGTCGGCGCCGGCCGACAGCGTGAGATTGTTGCCGCTGACAAGCGAGGCGGCGGCGATCGCGCCTGAAGTCGCAGTAACGGAAAGAGAGCCTGTGCTCTTCACCGAACCTGCAATCTGGATACCGCCCAAGGTGGCGGACAGGATGAGCGCATTGCCCGCCACGACGCTGCCGGCGGCGATACCGGCAGACGACGTTATCTGGACGTTGGCGGCGCTGTTCACCTCGCCTGCGACACTCAAGAGGCCGCTGCTGCCGGACAACAGGATGTCATCATCGGCGGCGACCGTATCGAGGGTGATGCCCTGGTCCGCCTGAACGGTGACCTTTGCCTTCGACGTGACCTTGGCAGCCGTCACCTTCGCCTTCGAGGAGATCGAAACGCCCTGCTGGCCGGAGACATTGCCGAGCGAGATCTTGCCGTCGGCAGACAGGAACAGCTCGCCGGCATTGGCGGCCATGTCGCCGCGCATGCGCACGCCGGCGCCCTTTTCGGTGACGACGATCTTGATGCGGTCGGCCTGCATGGCGCCGAGCGCCGAACCGTCGATCGCATATTCCGGCGTGCCTGATGTGGCGGCAAGCGCCGTGGCGTTGCCGGTGGCATAGTCGAACTGATTGCGGCCGGCCGTGACGCGAAGATCCTTGCCGTAGACCGGGCCGTTGACGGTGACTGAACGCGAAACGATATCGAAGAGATCCACAGCGCCAGGGCCGGCGGCGAAGTTGCCGCCATTCGGTCCGATGGTGACATCGCCGCCGTTGACCGTGAATCCTTTCAGCGCGCCGTCCGCGCCGATATCGGGGACGCCTGTCGTCAGCGTCGCATGCGGCGTGTTGATGAAGCCGCAGCCGTCGCAAGTGATGCCGTTCGGGTTGGCGATGACGACATCGGCGCGCCCGCCGAACACCTCGATCGCGCCGTTCAATGCCGAGCGGTTGCCGCTGGTGACTTCGTTGAGGATGACCGATGCCGGCCCGGATGTATTGAGATTGGCATTGCCGGGCGTGACGCCGCCGAGATTGGAGTTGCCGATCTCGCCCTTGAAGTTGCTGAGGATCAGCCCCGGCGTGCTGACGTTGAAATTGTCGTATTTGTTATGCGACAGGCCCTGGCTGTTCGGCGCGACGATGTCGATCAGCGGCACGCCATTCGGCGCCGTGCCGATGGCCGGCTGGTTGGCCGCCGGCGCCGTGGTGCTTGCCGAAACCGACTGGGCGTTGGCAAGCATCGGCTGAAAGACCAGCAGCGCGCTGAGCACGATCGCAAGCGAGCGATTGGCAAATGTGCCGAGCCGGGAGGCAAGGCTTCCTGCATTCGAACCAAGATCGGTTTTCTCACGCATCGTTTTGTCTTTCCAAACGCACAACTGGTTTTGTCTCGACATCATGGCCCGGCGCTGCCTTGACTGCGGCGGTGCCGGGCTCATCGCGGTGCTTACTTCTGGGTGAGCCAGGTCTTCACATTCCGGGTGAAGGACTTGGACAGGCGCTGTGCCATGATGTCGGGCGCCCCCGAGGTCGTTGCCGCATTGATGGCGACAGCAACGATCACGCCGTAGCCACTCCCGCGCATGGAGAGGTCTTCGCCATGGATATTTTGCGCTTCGGCGATCAATTGCCCTGTCTTGGCGTCCTCCAGCCGGACGGTCCCATCGATCATGCTGTCATGGCCGCCGATAATCCGGGCCTGTTTGGTGGTGACATCGAAGACGTGCAGCGTGACGACCAACCTGCCGCGCGTGGGGCCGCCAGGCACGCCGATCAGTTCCTTCGCCATCGTGGCCTGAAGTGTGCGAACCGCCTCCTGGACCTGCTGGTCCGGCTTGTCGCCGAAACCGAATGTCTTGACGTCGGGGGCCAGCTCGATCCGAATCTCGCGCACCGATGTCCGCTGAAGGGCGGCGATCAGCCGGGGGTCTATCCTCGTGGTGACGCAGGAGGCCAACGTCGCCGCCAGCAGGAGAAGGGTTAGAAAACGCATGATACGCATAACAACTCCAGGATTCTCTAGTTCGATTGGTCTGCAGGGTTCAGTTCCGGCTGCCCGACGAGGAGGCAGGCTTCGGCTTGCTGTCGAGATGTTTGTAGAGCTCGGTCAGCTGCGACTTCGGCGCCGGGCATCCCTTCGATTTGGCGATGCTGGTCAGGACATTGTTCCTGTTGCGCAATGCATCGATCTCGACCTTCTCGGGCGATTTCGGGTCCATGAAAAACAGCGCCGGCAGGAACAGCAGCACACCGGTCGCCCCAAGGACGATGTTCTTGCCTTGCGCATCGGTCCGCTCCTTCACCGTCGACGAGATCTGCCGCTCGTTGGCCTCGAATTCACGGGTGATGCCGGCGCAATCGAAGGCGCTGTCGGACGGGTTGGTCGAAGCGACCGGACGTGCCTCTCGGCCGGCACAGCCGGCAAGAGCCAGAGAAAAGGCAAGGATCAGCGCCGTCGATCTTGGAAGGATTTAGGCGGGCTTGTTTGTCGAAATGCTGCGGGTGGTCATTGTCCTGCTTTCGTTACCAATGAGCGGATGCGCTGAAATAAAAGAGCCCGCCGTCGACATCGTCGAGGCTGCTTGCAACAATGTCGGAATAGCCGAGGTCGGCGCTGATATTGCCGCCGACGGTCCTGATGCCGGCCGTCCAGCTGGCGAGATCGCCGCCTGTCATGTCGAAGCGTTTTTGCGCATAGACATGGCCGTAGTCGAAGCCGAGATAGGGGCGCAGCTCACCGAATGCCTTCGCAGCCGCGCCGCCATTTTGGTTGGACCCCGTTCTCCAGACGATCTCGTTGTGGCTGAACGCGCCGTTATTGCCGAACAGCACGCTTTCGCGGGTGCCGCGGACATTGCCGTAACCGCCGAGCGAGATCTGTTCGGCGCCAAGGAGATTGTCGGGCGAATATTGACCTGTGATGAGCGAGGTCAGTTCAAACTGCCGGCCGCCGGCCTGGAACGGCTGCGTCACACTGATCGTGGCGTTGAATTTCGAAAATCGCGGATCGGCATTACCGGCGCCGGGATCCCCCGGGTCCACCGCATCGAACAGGCCGAGCCCCTTGTCATAGCTGGCGTCGAACATCCAGATGCCGCCGAACATGCGGCGGGAATGGGAAATGCCGATATCGCCGACCGTATAGCGGCGGCTGCCGACCTCGATCAGATTGCCGAGCAGGAAATTGTTGGTCTGTTTGTAGGTCAGGCCGCTGCGGACGGTGGTGATCGAATCCTTGTCGCGGAAGACGACGCGATCGATGCCGAGACCCGCCTGCCCCGAATTGCCCGAGGTTTCGAGCGTGCTGAAGTTTCCTTCGACGGCACTTTCATACTGGTACCAGGAGCCGTTCAGCGAAACGGTGGAGTAACCGTAGGGCACGCTGACGCTGCCGGAATAGCTGTTGCCAAAACCTTTTCCGTCGTCGCTCCACGGATAGTCCGGGCCGCTATGCTCGTAGGAGAAGTTCCACTGATCGTTGATATCGAGCAGATCGTCGAAGCCGAGCGATGCCGAACTCCGGGAAAAGCCGGTGCTTTCCTGCCCCATATTGTTGTTGCCGAAGGAAACGTGCCAGGGCCGCCCCTGACGGTTTTCGATGTTGAGGATGGAGGTTCCGTCCTTCGGACCGGGCAGCATGGCCGACTTGGCATCGTTGAACTGCAGCCGGTTCATCTGGTCGAGCCCCTGCTCGATATCGCGGATATTGACCACCCGGCCGATCAGACCTGGAAAGGCTGTCGCCAGCGAAGCGTTGCCGGCAACTTTCTGGCCATTGAGATAGATGTCGGAGAGCGTGCCTTCGACGACGAGAAGGCGGAGGATCCTGGTCTTGCGGATATCCTGCTGCGGCACATAGGCCCGCGAGGTGACGTAGCCGTGATCGATATAGAGATGGGTGACCTCTCTGAGGACCGCATTGATCTCGGCAAGACCGATGCAGCGGTTGCCGTAGGGCGCCGTCACCTTGCCGATTTCCTGCGCCGAGAGAAGGTGCGTCCCATCGATCTCGACCCGGGTGATGTCGAAACAGGCGCCGTTCCCGCCGCCGGCGGGCACAGCGCCGTGCTCCGTCTCCGCGCCGCCGCCCGGGGTGGCGCGGCGAAGCGCATCCAGCCGCTGCGTCTGCGACTGCTCGTCCTGACGGCGGTTGAAATCATCGGCCGGCGTTTGTGCATAGGCTGGAACGATCGCCACTGCCAGGGCAGCGCCAGCAACCAGAAAGCATCGAATTTCTGTGGTCATGGGTGAAAATTCGGCTACTTCGCGGCGATGGACTGGAGTTCGTCGAGGGCCGGTTTCAGCCCTTTCAGCGAGAAACGGATATTGACGTCCTGGCCGTTCATCAGCCGCACCAGCCCTTCGGCACTCGCGCCCTTTTTCAGCGCCGCGGCCGTCTTGGCATCCAGCGCCAACTGCGCCCAGCATCCGGTCTGGTTGCAGTTGCGGTAATCGAGCCTGGCGACGGGCTTGCCGTCCGCCTTGATCGACAGACCGGAGGGCAGGAAGACGTTGAGCGGCAAGAGAGCGGTCAGCACCAGCGGCGGCTTGCCCTTGTCGGCCTTGCCCTGGGAGCCGGCCGGCGGTGCTGAAATCGCCAGCGTCAGGATATTGACCGGCTTGCCGTCTTTGGCGACTTGCGCGACCTGTGCGACCTCGCACGCCTCGGTGCCTTCAGCACCGGTGCAGCGATAATACCAGTCGTCGAATTTCTGTGATCTTATTGTCGGCGCCGGTTGGGCCGGCGCCTGCACCTGTTCTTGATCCGCTGAAACGGCAGACTGCGCAAAAGACGGATTGGCACATGCAATGGATATCAAAGCCGGGGCGATCATCCGGAGGCCCCGCTTCATGCCGCTTTTCGAAAAGTATCTCATTTAAAATGCAACTTCAGGAAGATTTTATTCACGTGGCCAGTCATATCGCTACAATCCGCACCCCGGTCAACCTTAACGTGTCAGCACGGTAAAGTTTGCGTTAGGTATTTACTTCGCGTTCTGGGAGATTCCGTCCAGTCTGCCGAGACCCCACTCTCGACGACATCGCCCGCCGATTCCAAAATTAGAATGAAACCGAGTGGCGAGGCATAGGAGACGACACGCAACTTACGCGAAGCTGGCCATCAGCTCGTTATCATTGAAAATCAGGCGCATAGGCGGACGGGATGAATAATTCCGCGCTATCGGAAATCCATAGGATTTTGCGGAAGATGAGCCGCACTCATTTTGAAGAAGAGACGTTCCCAGGCGCTGGGATCATTTCCAATACTGCGCGCAAATACAGAGATGTATTTTAGAAATTCATTGCACCACCGGTTGCTATTGTTGTTCTTTCGTAAAAAGAGAGCACAACCGAATGGCGAAACGGTAATGCCGGCGTTGCTCGGAATGGAATCCGCCGATAACATTCGGGAAAATCATGTTAGCCGCGAATCGGCGATGCTGATCCTTCCTCCCTCGTGAAAGGCCGAACTGCAAGGAACGGTTTCACGCGCGGCGCAGCCGCAGGACTGTCATTTTCGAGATGACATCCGCCCCGTTCTCTGCGAAAAAGGGCGTGATGAGAGACAGGGGCGTTCGTCGGAAGACGGGCTGAGAAGCACCCTTCGAACCTGAACCGGATAATGCCGGCGGAGGGAGTCGCTCGGGGTAGCGGTTTTGCCCGCACGAATTGCCCCGTGCCCGCCCCCGCCTGAAAGGGGCCACATGCAGACCATGACCACACCAGGAGCCATGCTGAAGGCGATGCGCGAGAAGCCGCCGCTCGTTCAGTGCATCACCAATTATGTCGCGATGAATGTCGCCGCCAATGTTCTCTTGGCCGCCGGCGCTTCGCCGGCCATGGTGCATGCGGCCGAGGAAGCCGGCGAATTCGCCGGTATTGCCAATGCGCTGACCATCAATATCGGCACGCTGTCGACGCAATGGATCGACGGCATGCGGGCGGCGGCGAAGGCGGCAACCTCCGCCGGCAAACCCTGGGTGCTCGATCCGGTCGCCCATTATGCCACGGCGTTCCGCCGCGATGCGGTCGCCAGTCTGCTGGCACTCAAGCCGTCGATCATCCGCGGCAACGCTTCGGAGATCATCGCCCTTGCCGGCGGCGAAAGCCGCGGCCAGGGCGTCGACAGCCGCGACCCGGTCGAGCAGGCCGAAGGTTCGGCGCGATGGCTGGCTGAGCGCCAGCAGGCAGTGGTTGCCGTGACCGGGCCTGTCGATTTTGTCACCGACGGGGCGCAGGCGGTGCGCATAACGGGCGGATCAGCCCTGATGCCGCAGGTCACAGCGCTGGGCTGCTCGCTCACCTGCCTTGTTGGCGCCTTTGCCGCGACCGCACCCAACAATCTATTCGGCGCGACAGTCGCAGCGCTTGCAACCTTCGCCATCGCCGGCGAGGAGGCAGCGCTCGGTGCGGCCGGGCCCGGCTCCTTCGCCTGGCGCTTCCTCGATGCGCTGCACGCGCTCGACGCCGAAACACTCGACGCCAGGGCAAGGATATCGGCCGCATGAAGCATTTCGATCTTTCTCTCTATCTCGTGCTCGATCCCGATCTCTGTGCCGGGATCGGCATGGTCGAGACCGCGCGCCTTGCCGTTGCCGGCGGCGCAACGATGGTGCAGTTGCGTGACAAACACGCCGGCACCGCCGCGATGATTGAGACCGGCCGCGCCTTGAAACAGGCGCTCGCCGGGACCGGCGCCCTGCTGATCGTCAACGACGATGTCGAGGCGGCAATCGCCATCGACGCCGATGGGTTGCATATCGGCCAGGAGGATATGAATGCGTTGACGGCGCGGGGGATGATCGGCCCCGAGATGATCCTCGGCCTGTCGGTCGAGACCGAAGCGCTTGCCGCTGCCGTCGATCCCAGCCTGGTCGATTATACCGGCGTCGGGCCGGTGTTTGCGACCCCGACCAAGGCCGACCACAAGCAGCCGATCGGCTTCGAAGGTCTGGCAAAGCTGGTGAACGCCTCGCCGGTGCCGTCGGTGGCGATCGGCGGCCTCAAGGTGGAGCATGTGGCGCAAGTGTTTGCCGCCGGCGCCAAGGGGCTTGCCGTCGTCTCAGCGATCGCAGGCACGCCGGACCCTGAAGCGGCCACGCGCCGCATCGCCGCAGAAATCCGGAAGGTCCGCCCATGATCTGCAACGTTTTGTCCATCGCCGGCTCCGACCCTTCGGGCGGCGCCGGCATCCAGGCCGATCTCAAGGCCTTTTCCGCCCGCGGCGTCTACGGCATGGCGGTGCTGACGGCGCTGACGGCGCAGAACACTCAGGGTGTCAGCGGTGTGCATCTGGTGCCGCCGCAATTCGTCGCCGACCAGATAAGCGCGGTTTTTGCCGATGTGCGCGTCGACGCCGTCAAGATCGGCATGATCGCCAATGCCGGCATCGCCGAGGCTGTCGCCGCAGCCCTTTCCGCTTCTCTGGCTGCAGCACCGGCCGACCGGCGCGCCATCCCTGTCGTCATCGACCCGGTGATGATTGCCAAGGGCGGCGCCGCCCTGCTCGCGCCCGAAGCGGTCGACGTGCTGACCCGCCGGCTGCTGCCGCTTGCCACCCTTCTGACCCCGAACCTGCCTGAGGCCGCCGCCCTGCTGCATCAGCCGGTCGCAACCGACCGCGCCGAGATGGCGGCGCAGGCCGAGCAGCTGCGTGCGCTCGGCCCCGCCGCGGTGCTGGTCAAGGGCGGCCATCTCGACAGCGACGAGAGTCCCGACGTGCTGGCCACCGCCGGCGGTCTGCACTGGTTCGAAGCTTTGCGCGTGCCGACCAAGAACACCCATGGCACCGGCTGCACGCTCTCCAGCGCACTGGCGGCCGAACTCGCCAAGGGCGCCCCGGTGCAGGAGGCGGTCGCCATCGCCAAGAACTATCTCGCCGCCGCGGTCGCCGCCGCCGGAAACCTCACCGTCGGCTCCGGCCACGGCCCGGTGCAGCATTTTCATGCGCTTTGGAAAGACCGCGACTGAGCCGACCTTCTTAACAGCTGCGCAAATACCATGACTGCGCTCAAGAACGGCCCGGCCTCCCCGGGCCGTTTTGCGTTCCCCTATCGGCCCAGCAGCTCCATTCAAAAAATCCCTGTTGACAAGCCCGGCGAGATAGCCAAGTCTATCTCATTAAAAGGGTATACATTCCGCAATAACGGAATAAAAGGAGGGATGACAGGTGCCAGACCTGCTTGTGAGCCTATATTCCACGGAACTCGCCGACCTGAAACAGAAAGCCGCTGATGCCGGCATCTCCGTCCGCCCAGCCCTCCCCCCGGAACTGCATCTCGTCACCGGCTGGGTGCGCGAACGCTTCAGCCAGAATTGGGCAAGCGAGGTCACCGTCGCCTTCTCCCGTCAGCCCGTTGCCTGCCTGATATCAGTCGAAGGCGGCAGGCTGCTTGGTTTTGCCTGCTACGACACCACCGCACGGGGTTTCTTCGGCCCGACCGGCGTCGATCCCGAAATGCGCGGCAGGGGTATCGGGCTCGCGCTGTTTTCCGCCTGCCTGCAGACGATGAAGGCGCTCGGCCATGCCTATGCATTCATCGGTGATGCCGGCCCGGTCGATTTTTACGCCAAGACCGCAGGCGCAATCACCATCCCTGCCCCCGACAGGGGCATCTACGAAGGCATGCTGCGAAGCACGCCGATCATCTGATCCCGGAGTTACAGAATTGTCCTCGACCCCACTCGCCCTTTTCGTCGGCCTGCCGAACCCTGCCATTTCGGATGATGAATTCGCCCTGTTCCGCGAGACCAATCCGCTCGGCCTCTTCGTCGGCCGCCGCAATCAGCGCGAGCCGGAGCAGACGAAGCGGCTGATCGAACGTTTCCGCGAGGCCGTCGGCCGCGACGACGCGCCCGTCTTCACCGACCAGGAGGGCGGCCGCGTCCAGCATCTCGACGCCGGCCCCTGGCCGCTCTTCCGCAGCTTCGGCCAGTTTGCCGAACTTGCCCGCCGCGATTTCGATCTCGGCAAAAAGGCACTGCGCCTTTCCTCCCAGGCCATGGGCGCGATGATGACGGAACTCGGCCTTTCCAGCGGCTGCTCGCCCGTTCTCGACCTCGTCTTCGAGACGACGAGCGCGGTCATCGGCGCCCGCTCTTTCGGCCCTGATCCCGATTTCATCGCTGCCCTCGGCCGCGAGGTGGTCGACGGCCTGCTCGAGACCGGCAACATGCCCGTGATGAAACACATTCCCGGCCATGGCCGCGCGACACTCGACTCCCATAAGGAGCGGCCGGTCGTCGATGCCAGCCGCGAGACGCTCACCGCCACCGATTTCAAGCCCTTTGTCGCGCTGAAGGACACGCCCTGGGCGATGGTCGCCCACGTCGTCTACTCGGCCTATGACGCGGAACTGCCGGCGTCGATCTCGCCTGTCATGTACAACGTGATCCGCAACGACATGGGTTATGAGGGCGTGCTGATCTCCGACTGCATCTTCATGGAATCGCTGCAGGGCACGCTGCCGGAACGCGTCAGACAGGTGCTCGACGCCGGCTTCGATATCGCCCTCCACAGCCACGGCGACATCCCCGAAAGCGAAGCCGCCGCCAAGGCCGCCCGGCCGCTGACAGAAGCCGCGCTGAAGCGCATCGCCGCCGGTAAAGCCCGCCTCGGTAATCTCAAGATCGACATCCACACCGCCCACGCCGAGGTCGAAAGCATGTTTGCAAGCGCGCCGGTCTCCTGACCGGCAGATTATTTTTCACCGCATAAGAAAAGGGGAATAGAACATGAAAAAATATCTTCTTGCCGCCGCAGCCCTGACGCTGTTTTCGGGATCTGCCCTGGCGCAGACGGTCCTGACCGCGAATATCGAACCGGCGACCACCTGGGTCCGCAACTTCAACCCGTTCAACCAGACCTCGGCGCGCCAGTCGACGCTCGACTTCATCTACGAGCCGCTTGTTATTTTCAACCGCTTCGACAGCAACAAGCCGGTCTATCGCCTGGCGGAAAGCTTCAAGCTCTCCGACGACCTGAAGAGCATCGATTTCAAGCTGCGGCCGAACCTGAAATGGTCCGACGGCAAGCCGCTGACGGCAGCCGACGTCAAGTTCACCTATGATTACCTGAAGAAGTTCCCGGCGCTCGACTTCGTCAGCATCTGGAGCTTCATCACCGACGTCAAGGCCGTCGACGGCCAGACGGTGCGCTTCACGCTCGCCAATCCGAGCTCGCTCGCCGCCGAGCAGATCTCGCAACTGCCGATCGTACCGGAACATGTCTGGAAGGACGTCGCCGATCCCGTCACTTTCGCCAACGAGAACCCGGTCGGCAGCGGACCGCTGACGGAGGTGCCGCGCTTCACCGGCCAGACCTACGATCAGTGCCGCAACCCGAACTACTGGGATAATGAGCACCTGAAGGTCGACTGCATGCGCTTTCCGCAGCTTGCCGACAACAACCAGATGCTGACGGCAACGGCCGACGGCACGCTCGACTGGGGCGTCTCCTTCATTCCCGATATCGACAATGTCTATGTCTCCAAGGACCCGGCGCATTTCCACTATTGGTATTCGCCAAGCAGCATGGTCGCCTTCCTGTTCAACCTGGAAACAGCGAACGAGAACAACAAGAAGGCCTTCAACGACCTGAAGTTCCGCCGCGCCGTCTCAATGGCGCTCGACCGCAAGACGATGATCGACGTCGCCGGCTACGGCTATCCGACGCTGAACGAAGACCCCGGCCTGATGGGCGAGCTTTACAAGAGCTGGGCCGACCCATCTGTTAAGGCCGACTTCGGCAAGTTCGCCACCTATGACGCCGACGCCGCCAAGACTCTGCTCGACGAGGCCGGCTATAAGGACAAGGATGGCGACGGGTTCCGCGATAATCCCGACGGCAGCAAGATCTCCTTCTCGATCATCGTTCCGAGCGCCTGGACCGACTGGATCGATACCGTCAATCTTGCCGTCGAAGGCATGCAGGCGGTTGGCATCGACGCCAAGATCGAAACGCCTGAAGAAGCCGTCTGGACCGGCAACCTCATCAACGGCACCTTCGATGCGGCGATCAACAGCCTGCCGGCCTCGGCCTCGCCCTATTACCCCTATAAGCGCGCCTTCAGCGCTTCGGACAAGGGCAAGACCCGCTTCACCGCGCAGCGCTGGTTCAATCCTGATGTCGAGAAGCTTGTCACCGAGTTCACCCAGACCGCGGATCTTGCCAAGCAGAAGGATGCGATGAACAAGGCACAGCGCATCGTCGCTGAAAACATGCCTGTCATTCCGGTGTTCAACAATCCGAACTGGTATCAGTACAACACCAAGCGCTTCACCGGCTGGTCGACCAAGGAAAACCCCTTCGTCAATCCGTCGATCTCGCGGACCAACCCGGCACGCCTCTTGAACCTGCTGGCTCTCGAGCCGGTCAAGTAAAGCATTTTGATACCGGGGGCGGTGCCAGCGCCGCTCCCGTTACGACGGAGTCCCCATGGCTTTCCTGCTTCGCCGCCTGGTCTTCTACATGGCAGCCTTCATCGCGGCAGCGACGATCAATTTCTTCCTGCCCCGCCTGATGCCGGGCGATCCGGTGCAGATCATGTTCTCGAGCACCGGCACCGAATTGCCGCCGGAAAGCCTGCAGGCGCTGAAGCTCACTTTCGGTTTCGTCGATGGCCCGCTCTGGCAGCAATACTTCACCTATCTCGGCAGTATCTTCACCGGCGATCTTGGCCGCTCGATCAAGTATTTCCCGCTGCCGGTCACCTCGGTTCTCGGCCATGCCCTCGTCTGGACCGTCGCCCTGATGGGAACCGCGACGATCGTCAGCTTCGCGCTCGGCACCTTCCTCGGCATCGTCGCCGCCTGGCGGCGCGGCAGCCGGTTCGACGTCGTCGTCTCGGTCGGCGCGATCTTCGCAACCTCGGTGCCGGCTGTCGTCACCTCGCTGATCGTGCTCTTCATCTTCGGCTTCACGCTCGGCTGGTTCCCGAACGGTTATGCCGCCGATCCCTCGCTCGATCCGGCCTTCAGCCTGCAATATCTCGGCAGCGTCGCCTATCACGGCATCCTGCCGATGGTGACGCTCTGCACCGTGTTGATCGGCGGCTTCACCGTCACCATGCGCAACAACATGATCAACCTGCTCGGCGAGGACTATATCGTCATGGCCCGCGCCAAGGGCCTTTCCGACCGGCATGTGATGCTCCGGTATGCGGCACGCAACGCCCTGCTGCCGACCGTCTCCAGCCTTGCCATCGCCATCGGCACCATCCTCGGCGGCTCGCTGGTGACCGAGGTCGTCTATAACTATCCCGGCCTCGGCAATATTCTCTACCAGGCGATCCTCGCCCGCGACTATCCCGTCATCCAGGGCCAACTGCTGATCATGACCGCCACCATGCTGATCGCCAATTTCATTGTCGACGTCAGTTATATCTTGCTCGACCCGCGGCTGAAGGGAGCGTGAGATGAAGACCCTGCTTCGAAACCGCAAGGCGCTCACCGGCCTCGCCATCATCGCCGTCATCGTCATCGTCGCGATCGCAGCCCCGCTGCTGACGCAATATGATCCCGCCGCCCGCACCGGGCGGCCGCACCAGCCGCCGTCGCTCGATCACATCCTCGGCACCACCCGCATCGGCCAGGACGTCTTGGCCCGGCTGATCTACGGCGCGCGAACCTCGCTCGCCGTCGGCTTCGGCGCCGGCCTGCTGATTACGCTGGTCGGCACCGCGCTCGGCATCATCGCCGGCTACCGCGGCGGCAAGACCGACGAGATCATCAGCTTCTTCACCAATATGGTGCTGGTCGTTCCCAACCTGCCGCTGCTGCTCGTGCTCGCCGCCTTCATCGGCCAGGCAAGCCCCGTCGTCATTGCCCTCATCCTCGGCGCCACTTCCTGGGCCTGGGGCGCCCGCGTCACCCGCGCCGAGACGCTCTCGGTCAAGCACAAGGATTTCGTCAAATCAGCCGAGATGATGGGCGAGCCTCAATGGCGCATCATGACCTTCGAGATCTTCCCCAACGTGATTTCGATCGTCGGCATCAATTTCATCGGCAGTGTCATCTTCGCAATCATCACCGAGGCGACGCTTGAGTTTCTCGGCCTCGGCGATCCCCGGGCAATCTCCTGGGGCACCATGCTCTACAATGCGCAGAAGGCCTCGGCGCTTTCGGTCGGCGCCTGGTGGGATATCCTCACCCCCTGCTTCGCGCTCGCCTTCCTCGGCATCGGCATGTCGCTGTTGAATTTCGCCGTCGACGAGATCGCCAATCCGCGGCTGCGCACCGGCAATCATCTGAAGCGCTGGTCGCTGCTGGTCCGCTCCGGGGAGGGCCGCCTATGACGCAGCCGCTGCTCTCAGTGAGGAACCTCACCATCGATTATATCGGCGAGGAGAAGGATTTCCGCGCCGTCGACGATGTCAGCTTCGATGTCGCGCCCGGCGAAGTCTTCGGTCTTGCCGGCGAATCCGGCTGCGGCAAGAGCACCATCGCCTTCGCCATCAGCCGCCTGCACAAGCCGCCGGCGCTGATCCGCAAGGAGAGCCGCATCCTGCTCGACGGCCGTGATGTGCTCGGCCTCGACCGGCAGGCGCTTAGTGCCTTCCGCTGGCGCGAGGTCGCCATGGTCTTCCAGAGCGCCATGAACTCGCTGAACCCGGTGGCGCGCATCGAGACGCAATTCTACGACATGCTTCGCACCCACAAGGGCATGAGCCGTGCTGCAGCGCGCGAGCGCACCGCAGAGATGCTGAGGCTCGTCGACATCGCGCCGGATCGCATGCGCGACTATCCGCACCAGTTTTCCGGCGGTATGCGTCAGCGCATCGTCATCGCCATCTGCATGGCGCTCGATCCGAAACTCGTCGTCATGGACGAGCCGACGACGGCGCTCGATGTCGTCGTCCAGCGCGAGATCCTGCAGCGCATCAACGAATTGCGCCGCAGCTTCGGCTTTTCCGTGCTGTTCATCACCCATGATCTCGGGCTGATGGTGCAGTTCTGCGATCGCATTGGCATCATGCTCGCAGGCAAACTCGTCGAGCAGAACAGTGCCGAGGCGATCTACAAGACGCCTCGGCACGACTACACGAAAAAGCTCTGGGCCTCCTTCCCCTCGCTTCATGGAGCCGTGCTGTTATGAGCGATACCGTCCTCGCCCTCGATAAGGTGACCAAGACTTTCGGCCACGGCCCATCCGCCGTCCATGCCGCCCGCGCCATCTCCTTCTCGCTGCAGGCCGGCCGGGCGCTGGCCCTCGTCGGCGAATCCGGCAGCGGCAAGACCACCTGCGCTCGCATGGCAATGCGCGAGTATCAGCCGACATCGGGGCAGATCCTCTATAAGGGGCGACCGGTCGAAGTAGCGAAATCGGCCGAGATCGCCCGCTACCGCCGATCGGTGCAGATGATCTTCCAGGATCCCTTCGCCTCGCTGAACCCTGCCCACACCATCGCCCACCACCTGCGGCGGCCGCTGCAACTGCATCGCACGGAGATCAAGGGCGCCGCGATCGATGCGACGGTCCGCGAACTGCTGCAGCGCGTCAGGCTCGATCCCGATCTCGTCGCGCCGAAATATCCGCACGAGCTCTCAGGCGGCCAGCGCCAGCGCGTCAACATCGCCCGCGCCTTGGCCGTCAAGCCGGAGGTGATCGTGGCGGACGAGCCGACCTCGATGCTCGACGTCTCGGTGCGCCTCGGCGTGCTCAACCTGTTGAACGAGATGAAGCAGGAGATGAATCTCGGCCTGCTCTACATCACCCATGATATCGCCACCGCCCGTTATGTCGCCGAGGACATCGCCGTGATGTATGCGGGCCAGATCGTCGAGTGGGGCAGCGTCGCGGGGGTGATCGACAATCCGCAGCATCCCTATACCAGGCTGCTGCTCTCGGCCGTGCCCGATCCCGATGTCCGTTTCGAAGATCCGAAGGCACGCCTCAGACCCGACGAGGTGGAAGATATCCGCCGCCGTTCGGCCGCGCCGCAGGACGAGATCGTCGAAGTGGAGCCGGATCACTTCATGCGGATGATCTGACAACTCGTTTGATTGCGCCTCAGCTGAGTTCTTGAGCGAGACCGAGGAGAAGCCCGTCGGGCCCGCGGATGTAGCAGAGCCGATATGTATCTCCATATTGGACGACTTCGCCTACGAGCTGCGCGCCACGCGCACGAAGCCTTCCAAGCGTCTCGTCGATGTCGTCAACGGTGAACATGACGCGGAGATATCCCAGCGCGTTGACGGGAGCGTTGCGGTGATCTGCGACGACATCGGGCATGAGGAAGCGGGAGAGTTCGAGCCGGCTGTGGCCATCAGGCGTGCGCATCATGGCAATCTCGACACGCTGATCGCCCAGTCCGGTGATACGTCCGGCCCATTCTCCCTCGATCATGGCCCGTCCTTCGAGTTCGAGGCCGAGTTCGCCAAAGAAATCAATTGCGGCTGCAAGGTCTTCGACGACGATGCCTACATTGTCCATCCGCTTGAGCGCCATATTTCCAATCTCCAAAGTGTCGTTGCAATCACGAGGTGGCGCCTCGTTTAACAAAGGACGTTTGAGGAGCCCGAACACCGACAGCCGTCCCAACCCAATTCGCTGCTAACCACATCAAGAGCTTGAAAGATGGAACCGCCTCAAACCAGCGTCCCGTTTTCAAACGCTGGCGCCTGCTTACTGGCCCCGCTCATCACCCTATGCTAGGGGACGGTTCCTTTCCATGCGAGGCGAAACCGTCATGCTGCCCTGGATCCAGCTCGATTGCGCGACCATTCCCGGTGAAAACGGTGAACTCAGGCTGAAGCAGCGCGGCAACGAGTTCTCGATCATGCTGGGCGCCAACGAGTTGATGAACAGCCGCCTCAGCGGTTCGGAGGAGGCGTTGGCAACGCTTTCCTGGGAGCGGATCAAAGCGCATCCGAAGCCCCGAATCTTGATCGGCGGGCTCGGCATGGGCTTTACGCTGCGCGCCGCTCTCGCCGTCCTTCCCGAAGATGCCGGGATCACCGTCGCCGAACTGGTGCCGGCTGTCGTCGCCTGGGCGCGCGGGCCGATGGCCGAGGTCTTCAAAGGCTGTCTAGACGATCGGCGCGTCACCATCCATCAGGGCGATGTCGGCGAGGCAATCCGCGCCGGCAAGGGCGCCTATGACACGGTCCTGCTCGATGTCGACAACGGCCCGGATGGGCTGACCCGCAAATCCAACGATGGGCTCTACGATTTTAACGGCCTCCGCGCCGCTCGCGACGCGCTTTGCCCCGGCGGTGTGCTCGCCGTCTGGTCATCCGGTCCCGACCCCGATTTCACCCGCCGCCTCAAGGACAGCGGCTTCTCCGTCGAAGCCGTCAACACCCGCGCCAACGGCAAACGTGGCGGCGCCCGCCACGTCATCTGGCTGGCCGTCAAACCGGCTCGCTGAGATTTAACTGCCCGAAGCGATCCTGCGGGCGGCATTGATGGCGCGGCGGGCGCCGGAGCGCAATTGCGTCGTCTCCGCACCGGCAATGACCAAGTCGAAACCGAACTTCAAGAGTTCGCCGGCCCGCTCGCCATCGGCGGCATAGGCGCAGGCAAATTTGCCGTGGGCCCGGCAGCGCGCAACCGCATGCTGCATGGCGCTGTCGATCTCGGCGGCGTTCGGCGCCACCTGATCGCCATTCGACAATGCGATCGAAAGGTCGGACGGACCGACGAAGATGCCGTCGATGCCGGCAACGCCGAGGATAGCATCGATCGCCTCAAGTGCCGCCCGGGTCTCGACCATGGCGATGGCGACGGTCAGCGCGTTGGCGTTTTTCAGATAGTCGTCAGCGGACAGGCCGGTGTGGTTCAGCGCCAGCGACGGTCCCCAGCTGCGCTCGCCGAACGGCGGATATTTCGTGGTCCTGACGAAGGCTTGCGCGTCTTCGGCCGAATTGATCATTGGCGCGATGATGCCGGAGGCGCCGGCGTCGAGCAATCGCGAGGCGGAAGCGAAATCGCCGACCGGTATGCGCGCCAAGGCTGGTTTGCCGGCGAGGCGCACCTGGCCGACGGCGTTTGCTGCCGCCGGCATGTCCCACAGGCCGTGCTGCATATCCAGCACGACGGCGTCGAAAGCCTCCTGCGCCAGATGGTTGGCGAGCGTGGCGTCCGGAATACCCACCCAGGCGGAGATCATGCCGCCCTGGTGGTTCCTGATCCGTGCCGCGAAACCGTCGATTTCAGCTGCGCTCATGCCATTCTCCTCAGTTCATTGGCTCGATCAGAAGGGTTCACGGCCTCATCCTTTCCGGTGTAGCCGCGAAAGGACGATCATGACCACGACTCCCAGTCCCGCCAGGATGGCTCCCCAAAGGATCCAGATCGTTTGCCTGATCATGAAGCTGGACGACGGATAGGGAAAATAGCCACTTCCCTGGCCGATCCAGATCAGTCCGAAGATGATCATAAGCACTCCGAGAACATATCCGATCGTTCGCCACATGCTTCAGCCGCCTTCCCTATCGATTCGATCCCACAATGGCGACCGGCTTCGTTCATGACAAGGCTTCTCCTGGGCGCAAACGAAGGAATCACAACCCGCTGAAATCACTCAATTCTTTTTGAGGCAGCCTCTCATGCGCTTCAGCAACCCGGCCATGGTCATAGTGACTATTGCTGTACGTCCAATGAATGACTTTAGATTCGTGAAAATATCAATCACTATAGGACGGGTACAATCCCAACTAACGAGCCCAAGGCCGAACCATATTGCTTTGCCTTTCTTTGGTCCCTGATGATGTTGCACGCGAATTCTGCTGGGTAGAGCAGGCCGGACATTGCCGTTCTGGAGTTTCGATGAAAAAGGTGGCGCCATGACCCATATTGCACTTCGCTCCCTAGCCAAGGGACTGGGTTCCTTCGTCCTTCCGCAACTGCGAAATACGCACGTAGAAGGGGGCACTGCTTCTGCGCGCCACTGTTATGACCTTTTCTTCCGCCACTACGGTCACCTAGCGCCTTGGCTGAACGGCAAAAGGCCTGAAGTATTGGTCGAGGTCGGCCCCGGAAGTTCGCTTGGCGTTGGGCTTGCCGCACTGCTTGCGGGCGTCGACACGTACATCGGGCTGGATTTGCAAGACCACCGGAGCATCGAGCACGATCTTGAAGTCCTGAACGGTTTGATTGAACTCTTCGGCGAGCGGGCCGCATTTTGGGATAACACCGTATCGGGCGACATTTTTTTTCCGCCGTCACCGACAAACTTCGCCTGGGATCGGATAGATGGGATCGTGCAACAGCGCCTCAGTGCGGCGGCAATCGATGCGCTGAAGGCGGACCTCGTGAATGGCAGCGAACGATTAAAGTTCGTCGCACCATGGACCGATTTCAACGTACTGCAGGCGGGTGTGGCTGACTGGCTGATGACGCATTCAGTCATGGAGCACGTGGACAACCTCGTTGATACCTATATCGCTATTGCCCGGTGGCTGAAGCCAGGAGGGTTTGCGACGCACCTGATCGACTTTCAATCTCATGGTCTGTCAAGCGACTGGAATGGGCACTGGGTTTTGGGCGCCCCCACGTGGACGATGATGCGTGGACGACGACCCTACCTGATAAATCGGAAGTGGCGCAGCCATCACATCAATCTGATGCAGGAGAGCGGCTTCGAAATCCTTGCGGAACTCCAGTACATCCGTACGGACGGACTAGGACGGAAGGAATTTCGAGCGCCGTTCACGTCAATGCCAAATGGTGACGAAAAAGTTGCGATGAGTTTCTTTGTGACGAGAAAAATCGGCTAAGGATCGGACTCGAAAAGACTTCAACTATATCCATAACTTGCGAGGCGTCTGACTTGCGGATGTGGCGATGGTTATTCGGGATAACCGCCGTCAGAGCCTTTCCGTCACGCGGCGCGGCTCGAGCTAGCCGACCTTCCCCGCCTCGTTCATCAGCCAGGCGCTGAGCTCCTCGCTGTGGGCGCTTGCCGATCGCGGCGGTACCAGCCAGTAACCGCGGTCAGGCGCTTCCAGCGACGGGCCGGCTTCAACAAGCATATGCGCGAAAAGCAGCGTATCAACGAGCCCCATCCAGCCGATTGCCACGCCCTGCTCGCTGAGTGCGGCCTGAACCACCAGCGAATATGTATTGAAGCTGATGTCACCGCGGCCGGCATTGATGTCGCGGATAACCGAAAATTCCGTTAGATAGCTGCGCCAGTCGAACCAGGGCGATGGCATCGGCGTGTCGAGATGGATCAGAACCGCCTTGGCAAGCTGCGCCGGATCGTCGAATGGGCCGTTGCGATCGAGAAATCCCCGCGTGCAAACGGGCACGACCTTTTCCGGCAGCAGCAGCGTACCGATTGCGCCGAATTCCGCCCGCGTGCCAAAAACGACCGCGACATCCGCCTGGTCGCGAAAACCGGCGGCAAACCTCTGCGTCGCGACGATCTGTATATCCGTGTCCGGATGAAGAAGACGAAAGCCGTGCATGCGCGGGATCAGCCACAGCGCTGAAAAGGCATAGTCGGTTCTCAGCCGAACGACCGGCCTTTGCGCTTCGGCACGGAAACTGCGGGCGAGCGCATCAATGTCGCCGACCGCCTTGGCGGTGACCTCGAGAAGCCGCTCGCCTTCGGCAGTCAGCGTCACGCCGCGGTGCTGGCGGTGCAACAGGCTGACGCCGAATTGCTCTTCCAGCCGGCGGATCTGGTAGCTGACGGCCGGCTGGGTCAGCCCAAGCAGCGCGGCGGCCGCCGAAAAACTCCCGAGCCGCGCGACCTCGACGAAGATCCGCATCCATCCAAGCTCAGGCGGGTAGTCTGCCATAAAAATTCCTTTTGGCACCCATCGAAAAAAGCCAGCTTTACAGCAGCAATAATAGGGGCTTCAATAAAATCTTCAAATAGCATAGGAATAACCACATGGCGCGCCCCAATATTCTCATCCTGATGGTGGATCAGTTGAACGGGACCTTGTTTCCCGATGGGCCTGCCGATTTCCTGCATGCGCCGCATCTGAAAGCATTAGCGGAGCGTTCAGTGCGTTTCGCCAACACCTATACGGCAAGCCCGCTTTGCGCACCGGCGCGGGCGTCCTTCATGTCCGGACAATTGCCGAGCCGGACGCGTGTCTACGACAATGCCGCGGAATTCGCCTCTGATATTCCGACCTATGCCCATCATCTGCGCGCCGCCGGTTACCAGACGGCACTTTCCGGCAAGATGCATTTCGTCGGCCCCGACCAGTTGCACGGTTTCGAGGAACGGCTGACGACGGACATCTATCCGGCCGATTTCGGCTGGACGCCCGACTATACCAAGCCCGGCGAGCGCATCGACTGGTGGTATCACAATCTCGGTTCGGTGACCGGCGCTGGCGTCGCCGAGATCACCAACCAGATGGAATATGACGACGAGGTCGCCTACAACGCCATCCGCAAGCTGTTCGATCTATCACGCGGCCATGACGACCGCCCCTGGTGCCTGACCGTCAGCTTCACCCATCCGCACGACCCCTATGTCGCGCGTCGCAAATTCTGGGATCTCTACGAGGATTGCCCGGCCCTCGATCCGGCAGTTGCGCCGATTGCCTTCGAGCAGCAGGACCCGCATTCGCAGCGCCTGATGAAGGCTTGCGACCACGAGGCTTTCGACATCAGCCCCGAAGAAATCCGGCGGGCAAGGCGGGGCTACTTTGCCAATATCTCCTATGTCGACGACAAGATCGGCGACATTCTCGGCGTGCTGGAACGGACCCGCATGGCCGACAACACCATCATCCTCTTCGTGTCCGATCACGGCGACATGCTCGGCGATCGTGGCCTCTGGTTCAAGATGAACTTCTTCGAGGGATCGGCGCGCGTTCCGCTGATGATTGCGGCACCCGGCTGGAAGCCGAGGCGCATCGATCAGCCCGTCTCCACGCTCGACGTGACGCCGACGCTGGCTGCCCTTGCCGGGATCGACATCGCCTCGTTGAAACCATGGACCGAAGGTGAGGATCTTTCAGCACTTGCCGCAGGCACGGGCAGCCGCGGCCCGGTGCCGATGGAATATGCCGCCGAAGGTTCGGAAGCCCCACTCGTCTGCATCCGGGACGGGCGCTACAAGCTCTCGCTCAGCGAGAAAGATCCGCCGATGCTGTTCGACCTCGAAGCCGATCCACAGGAACTCGACAATCTGGCGGAAAAGCCGGCACATGCCGATACGCTGGCACGGCTTGTCGAACAGGCACGCCGTCGCTGGAACCTTGCCGATTTCGACGCAGCCGTGCGCGAAAGCCAGGCGCGCCGCTGGGTGGTCTACGCGGCGCTGCGCAACGGCGCATATTATCCTTGGGACCATCAGCCGCTGCAGAAGGCCTCGGAACGCTACATGCGCAACCACATGGATCTGAACGTGCTGGAGGAAAGCCAGAGATTCCCGCGCCAGGAATGAGCGGCAGGGGCTCGCGGTTTAAGCCGTCCGGCGCGCCGGCGCCTCGCGCAGGAAATCCTCGATGAAGGCCTTTTGCAGCAGGATGCCGTCCCATTCGTCGGAGAAAAAGGGCGAATCGTAGATCAGTGTGAAGGGACCGGCGTAACCGGCCCTTTCGCACATCTCCAGGCACTTGCGGTAATCGTCGGCATCGAGACCGGCAACGCCGTAATCGGCTTTGGCATGGCAGATTTCCGCCCGACGCATGATATCGGCAAGACCCTCGTATTTCGCCGGTGCGGCCCAGTTGCCGAGATCGCCGTTAAGGCCGACCTTGCCGTCCAGTCGATCCAACAGCCAATTCATCTCGACGGGTGACGGCAAAAGGTCGAACCAGTTCTCGACGACGACGCGCACGCCGCTGCCTTCGGCTCTTTCGGCGAGCCAGCCGAGGTGACCGGCGGAGCGGCTCAGATTTTCCTCGGTCGGTTTCTCCTTGCCGGCGATGACGCGCATCTTCTGTGCTCCGAGAGCCGCGGCGATATCAATCCACTCCGCCATCCATCTGACGTCGCGTCCGGCCGTTTCCGGATGGCTGGGATCGCCGTCTTCGACGAGCAGCGTCTGGAACAGCACGTCCGAAGCCGTCATCGCATCGTGCAGTTCGGAGAGGTAGGCAGCGTCAAGGCTCGGCAGATGGAAGGAACAGACCTCCAGCCGATGGATGCCGCGGGCTGCGAGCGCCGCCGGCATGTCGATCAATTCAGCAGCGCCCGGACCATAAGGTTCTTTCGGCGCGGCACTTTTATCAGGATCGGGGCTGTAGCCATAGACGGGGCCGAGCAGCCGATGCAGCGACCATGTCGAAACCGCGAAGCGTCCGTTCTGCAATATCTGCACGTGCCTTCCTCCAGGATCAAGTCGTGCCATCAATGGCAACAAAAGCCCGGTGGTTCAATCGCCAATCAGGCGAAATCGCCGCGAATGACCGGCTCGGCGGCAAGGGCGATCCCGAGCAGCGCCTCGTCGCGATTGGCTGTCGCCGATAGAAGCAGGCCGACCGGCATCCCCGCCTCACCCGTGCCGCAAGGAATGGAAACGCCGCACCAGTCGAGGAAATTGCCGAGCGCGGTGTTGCGCAGCGTCTTGTTGTTCGTCGCGAAAAATAGCTCGTCGTCCTCTTCCAGCGGTGCGATCGGCGGAGCGACATGAGCGACCGAGGGAAAGGCGATCAGCCGGTCGCCGACGAGACGCTCGACATCGGCGATCAGCCGGCCGCGCGCTTCGAGGATCGCCAGATAATCGGCCAAGGTGGTCTTGGCACCGAGACGGGTGCGCATCACGACGCGGTGGTCCATACGGTCGGCGTCCGGTCCTGCCAAACGTTGGTGGTGAAGCGCGAAAGCCTCCGCCGTCACCAGCGGACCATATCGCGTCATCAGATCGAAAATCTCGTTGAAGGCTGGAATGACGGCGCGGGAAACACGGGCGCCGGCCTGTTGAAGACGTTCCAAGGCTGCCTCGAACGCGGCGACGACACCGGGTTCGGCCCCGTCGAAGACGATATTTTCAGGCACCAGCAGTTCCAGCCCCTGCAGCGGACGCTCGACGATATCAGGCGCCGTCCGGCCGCGCATCGCGGCATCGATCCAGACCGCATCCCTGACGTTGCGGCAGAGCGGCCCCAGCGAATCCAGGCTCTTTGCCAGCGGATAGACACCGTCCATCGCATGACGGCCGCGGGTTGCCTTGTAGCCGACAATGCCGTTGAAGGCGGCGGGAATGCGCACCGAGCCACCGGTATCCGTGCCCATTGCGACGGGCACCAGCCCGGCTGCTACGGCGACACCGGCGCCAGATGACGAACCGCCGGGGATACGCGGGAGATCGCTGCCACGCGGATTGACCGGCGTGCCGTAATGCGGATTGATGCCGAGGCCGGAAAAGGCGAATTCGCTCATATTGGTCCGGCCGACGGCGATCATGCCCGCCTGCCGGAGAAGGTTGACGACGGCCGCATCGCGCTTGGCCGGCGCATCTGCGGCCAACACGACGGAACCAGCCGTCGTTACCAAACCTTCGATGTCGAAAAGATCCTTCCAGGCGATCGGAATCCCGTCCAGCAATCCGAGCGAGCGCCCTTCCCACAAACGCTTCGAAGAGGCGCGCGCCTCCTCCAGCGCCCGGCTTTTGGTGAGCACGGTGAAGACGGCCTTGTCGGCATAATTGCCGATCGTTTCGAAGACCGCCTCAGCCACGTCGACCGGATCGGCTGCGCCACTCTGAATGAGGACGGAAAGCTGGGCGACCGACATGGCGCCAAAGGATTTGCTCATGAGACGATCCAGACGAAAGTTGATCCCCTGGACTACCCCGGATCATTCCGGCGAGCCAGAGCTTCACGATATTTTGCATTTATTAGGACGATTTTTTGAACACTGAGTTTGCATATCGCCCCTTCAATTGCCGCGATTAAAGACACACATGCTGCACGCATGCGGGAGTCGGTTCGCCATGAGGGTTGAGAGTTTATTCTTGAGAGACCGACATCGCATGTGTTGCAGGAGTAATTAAAATGACAGATTGTGAAACTTTGACCCACCGCCAGGATATGGTGACCCTCCATGTGAAAGAGGACGAAACGGCCGGTTTGGGCGAGCGCGACTATGTGGAACATGTCAGCGCCCAGAAGCTGTCGGGCTTCGAACGTGTTGTCGTGGTCGCAGCGCTGGCTCTCTTGAGCTTTGTCGGTTTTGCCGCATATTCTTCCAGCGAGACGGACCCGGTGACGACATCGGCCATTGCCGCTCCATCAGGCGACAACACGCCGCACCATCAGCCTTACGGGCATTGCCGTGAGAGCAGCCCTTACGCTGAAAGGGTTTGCTGAGGGCGAGCGCGGCTCGCCCGGGGAGAACCCCGGGAAAAACGATCTCGCCGGGCATGGAGCCCTTGGCCCAGGCTGCATCGACAGCAAGAAAGGGAAAGGACCATGGCCGGTGGTGATATCGACTACAATCTCGACCGCTTTATCGACGCTCAGAACGGCGTCTACGAACGGGCGCTCGCCGAGCTGAAAGCCGGGCGCAAGACCTCACACTGGATGTGGTTCATCTTTCCGCAAATCGCCGGTCTCGGCAAATCGCCGATGGCCGAAAAATATGCGATCCGCTCGGCCGAAGAAGCCGCCGCCTATCTCGCCGATCCCATCCTCTCCAGCCGACTTTTACGCTGCGCCCAGACGATTCTGTCGCTCGACGGCCGATCCGCGCACCAGATCCTCGGCTCGCCCGATGACCTGAAGCTACGCTCGTCGATGACCTTGTTCGCGGCAATCAGCGACCACGGCTCACCCTTCCACCGGGTGATCGAACATTTCTATGACGGGAAGTTCGACGAACGGACGATGGAAATCCTCAGTGCTGGGGATTAGCGGCCCGGTCTGCTTTCCAGCGCGTCGATTTCGTCGGAAATTTCGCTCAGCCGCTGACGCAGATCGCTGTCGGTGCCGTCATCGACCTCTTCCTCGCCGAAACAATAGCGCGCATCATGAAGCTCCAGCTTCGCTTCGAGCTCGGCGCGTTTGGCATACAGGCGCTTGAGATAGACGTGGTTCATATGCCGGTCTCCACTTGTCCTCCGGTGATGGAAAAACGGTATGGAAGCGGTAAGGTTCCCGAAAGACCGGTCAGGCGAAAGATGCGATCGCCGCGTTGCATGCCTTGGCGAAATGACCGCAGCAGCTAGCAGCGCCCATGGTCTGGCGGCTGACGCGCGCACCTTCGAGCAGCAACGTCAGCGTATCGGCCAGCAGCTCGGCTTCGCGCGCGCCGGCCGCCGAACAGAGCGCGGCCAGGCGATCACGCTGTTCGGCCTTGTGCCGCTCGATCATTTCATGCGCGGGATGGCCCTCACCCTTCAGCTCGATGGCGGCATTGGCGAGATCGCAACCGGCGGGCTCGCCGTTCAGACATTGCGCCCGCATTTCCACCCAGGCGTAGAGCTGGGCGCGCGGATTGCCGGGATAGGCCACCTCCAGATCACGCCAGATGGCACCGGCCTTTTCGGAGGCGCGGCGCAGCGTCTCGCAGACGAGCTCGTCCTTCGAGCCGAAATGCCGGTAGAGCGTCATCTTGTTGGTCAGGGCCGCGTCGGCGATGGCATCGACGCCGATGCCGCGGATGCCGCGCTCGCGAAAAAGCTCCGACGCGGTCGAGACGATCCGTTCCCTGGGCGGGATGCGATCCTCTGAAACGGCTGCGGAGATTTCATTCGAAGTTTCTGATTTTTTTGCGGACGTCGTCCTTGACATCGATGTGACCGATCGGTAACAAATGCATTGTTACTTACCGGTAACACCACGAAACGCGAAAGTCAATGAGAACACGGCAGCGCAAAGTGGAACACGGGCGACCGCCCACGAAAGGAGGACAGCCATGAGAAAGACCAGCGACGACCTGACCATATCCGAAGCCCTTCGCGACCCCCTGATCGCCATGGTGTTGCGCGCCGATGGCGTGAAGCTTGAAGACTTCAAGCAACTCCTGGAGACGGCTGCCGGCAAACGCGAGCCACGCCCGACCTCGGTCGGTAACATGATCGGAGCGCTCGCAAGCCGCGCCAACCTGCCCGCCATGCCCTGCTTCGGCTGAACAGACCGCCTGAACATTTCGGGGGATCTCTCCCTGCCCCCGGTCAAGGGCTGCCGTCATAAAGAGGCGGCGGCCCTTGCCGCTTGATCGTAATGGCCGGAGAGCGCCCGCAGCATCGCGGCCAGCGCCGATGTCGCGGCAGGATCGAACCCGAGCCCCTTGACCGATTCCACCAGCAGCGCTTCGCGCACCGCCCGATATTTCAGGCAGATTTCCAAGCCCTTTTCGGTGGCGGCAATCAGTTTCTCCTTGCCCGCCCGTGTGCTCGTCACCAGGCCGCGCTTTTCCAGCTTCTTGATCGCGTAGATCACCAGATGCGCGTCCTCGACGCCGAGCACGCTGCAGAGATCGCCGAGCCGCTTCGGCCGCTGCCGGTGCGCCACCGAATGCAGCACCAGCACGTCGATCGCCGCACATCCGGGCTCGCCTGCCGCCGTCATGCAGCGTACCATCCAGCGATCGAAGGCATTGCCGGCGAGGATGAGGCCGAATTCCAGCTCCGAAAGCGCAGGAAGTGCGCCATCGGCCAGATGGGCGGAAGAGACGATCGGCCCGATTTCCGGTTGTCTTGCGCGACCGTCTGCCATGTCCAGCCTCCACCATTTGAGAGAGAAACGTTGACATTTTATCGGTAAATCGTCAATAAATTTTCAGTTCAACAGGAGGCCGGACGATGGGCAGTCAGTGGGATTTCTGGGTCGATCGCGGCGGCACCTTCACCGATATCGTCGCACGCCGTCCTGATGGTTCGCTCATCGCGCACAAGCTGCTTTCTGAAAATCCGGAGGCCTATCGCGACCCGGCCGTCCAGGGCATCCGTGAACTGCTTGGGCTCGAGCCGGGCAAGCCGATTCCTCCCGACCTCATCGGTGCGGTGAAGATGGGAACGACGGTCGCCACCAATGCGCTTCTCGAACGCAAGGGTGATCCGACTCTGCTGGTGACGACGAAGGGGTTCCGCGATGCGCTGGAGATTGGCTACCAGGCCCGCGCCGATATTTTCGCCAAGAAGATCGTCAAACCGGAACTGCTCTATGCCGACGTCATCGAGGCCGACGAGCGCGTGCTGGCAGACGGAACGGTGGAACGTGTGCTCGACGAGCATGGCCTGCGCCAAGCGCTGGAAGCTGCCAATGCCAGGGGCTTGCGCGCCGTCGCCATCGTCTTCATGCATGCCTATCGCTATCCCGAGCACGAACAGCGGGCCGCCGCCATCGCGCGCGCGATCGGCTTCACGCAGATTTCGCCGTCGCACGCCGTTTCTCCGCTGATCAAGCTCGTCGGCCGCGGCGACACCGCCGTCGTCGATGCCTATCTGTCTCCGGTTCTCCGGCGCTATGTCGACCAGGTCGCCACCGAACTCGGTGCGGTCGAGGGAAAAGGCCCGAAGCTGATGTTCATGCAGTCCTCCGGCGGACTGACCGATGCGCATCTCTTCCAGGGCAAGGACGCGATTCTGTCGGGTCCCGCAGGCGGTGTGGTCGGCGCGGTCGAGGTGTCGCGCATCGCCGGCTTTGGCCAGATGATCGGCTTCGACATGGGCGGCACCTCGACCGACGTTTCGCATTACGACGGCGAACTGGAACGCGCCTTCGAGACGGAGGTCGCCGGCGTACGGATGCGCGCGCCGATGATGAAGATCCACACCGTCGCTGCCGGCGGCGGTTCGATCCTCAGCTATGACGGCTCACGCTTCCGCGTCGGCCCGGAATCGGCCGGCGCCACGCCCGGCCCGAAATCCTATCGTCGCGGCGGCCCGCTCACCGTTACCGACGCCAACATCATGACCGGCAAGCTGCTGCCGGAATTCTTTCCGGCAATCTTCGGCCCGGGACAGGACCAGCCGCTCGATGCCGAGGCGGTGCGCACCGCTTTTGCCGAGATGGCGCAGACGATAGGCGGCGGCCGGACGGCGGAAGACGCCGCCGACGGCTTCCTCGCCATCGCCGTCGAGAACATGGCCAATGCCATCAAGAAGATCTCGGTCCAGCGCGGTTATGATGTTTCCGGCTACGCACTCACCTGCTTCGGCGGCGCCGGCGGCCAGCATGCCTGTCTCGTCGCCGACAGCCTCGGCATGAAAACGGTGCTGCTCCACCCCTTCTCCGGCATCCTTTCGGCCTATGGCATGGGGCTTGCCGATATTCGCGCCACGCGCCAGCGCGCGGTGCTGACGGAACTCGCCGCGGCACTGACGACGATCGGCGACATCAAATCCGAGCTTGAGGCGGAGGTGCACCGGGAACTGACGCTTCAAGGTGTCGAGAGCGGCGAGATGGAGCTCATCACCCGCCTGCACCTGCAATATAAGGGCACAGACACGGCGCTGCCCGTCGCCTTCGGGCCGCAGCAAGAGATGGTGCAAGCCTTCGCCGCCGCCCACAAGAAGCAGTTCGGCTTCATCTTCGAAGACCGCCCTGTTGTCGTCGATTCTATCGAGGTCGAAGGCATCGGCGGCGGCGCCGACATCGAAGAGGCGGACATGGAGGCGACAAGCTTCGAGCCGGAAGCACTCCGTTCGACGCGCTTCTATTCCGGCGGAACATGGCGCGAGGCCGGCATTTTCAGGCGTGAGACGCTGAAACCGGGCGCCGTCCTCAACGGGCCTGCCCTCATCATCGAAGCGCATCAGACGATTGTCGTCGAAGCCGGCTGGCAGGTGCGGCTCACCGGCCACGATCATATCGTCCTCACCCGCGAGATCCCGCCTGCCCGCAATGCCGCGATCGGCACCAGCGCCGACCCGGTGATGCTCGAAGTCTTCAACAACCTGTTCATGGCGATCGCCGAGCAGATGGGCGTGACGCTGCAGAACACCGCCCATTCGGTCAATATCAAGGAGCGACTCGATTTCTCCTGCGCCGTCTTCGACCGCACCGGCGCGCTCGTCGCCAATGCGCCGCATATGCCGGTGCATCTCGGCTCCATGGACCGTTCGGTCGAAACCATCATCCGTCTCAATGAAGGCCGCATCCGCCCGGGCGATGTCTTCGCGCTCAACGCGCCCTATAATGGCGGCACGCATCTGCCCGACATCACCGTCGTCACACCGGTTTTCGACGATGCGGGAGAGGTGATCCTGTTTTACGTCGCCTCGCGCGGCCATCATGCCGATATCGGCGGCAAGGCGCCGGGCTCGATGACGCCGCGGGCAACGAAGGTCGACGAGGAAGGGGTGCTGATCGACAATTTCCGGCTGGTCGACAAGGGCCGCTTCCGCGAGGCCGAATTCGCCGCGATGCTGCGGGACCATCCCTACCCCGCCCGCAATCCGGCCCAGAACCTCGCCGACGTGAAGGCGCAGATCGCCGCCAATGAAAAGGGCGTGCAGGAATTGCGCAAGATGGTCGCCCATTTCGGCCTCGATGTCGTCGAAGCCTATATGGGCCATGTGCAGGACAATGCCGAGGAAAGTGTTCGCCGGGTGATCGCCCGCCTCAGCGACAGCGAATTCACCTATCCCACCGATCAGGGCGCCGTCATCAAGGTGAAGATCACCGTCGACAGGCAAGCGCGCGAGGCGACGGTCGATTTCACCGGCACGAGCGCGCAGCAGCCGACCAATTTCAATGCGCCGGAACCAGTGACGCGCGCCGCCGTCCTCTATGTCTTCCGCGTCATGGTCGAACAGCCGATCCCGATGAATGCCGGCTGCCTGCGGCCAATCCGAATCATCGTGCCGGACGGTTCGATGCTGCGCCCGGCCTATCCGGCTGCCGTCGTCGCCGGGAATGTCGAGACCAGCCAGCATGTGACGAATGCGCTGTTCGGAGCGCTCGGAACGCTGGCGGCGGCCCAGGGTTCGATGAACAACCTGACCTTCGGCAATGCCACCTATCAATATTACGAGACGATCTGCGCCGGCGGCCCTGCCGGCCTGCTCAACGACGGCACCGGCTTCAACGGCGCCGATGGCGTGCACAGCCACATGACTAATTCGCGGCTGACCGATCCCGAAGTCCTGGAATTCCGCTTTCCCGTCGTGCTCGAAGATTTCCATATCCGCCGCGGCTCCGGCGGCAGGGGACAATATCATTCCGGCGGCGGCACCGAGCGCACCATCCGCTTCCTGGAAACGATGGATTGCAGCATCCTCTCCTCGCATCGCACGATCCGGCCTTTCGGCCTCTACGGCGGGGAAGACGGGCAATTGGGGAAAACCGATATCCGCCGCGGCGACGGCACGGTCGAAAGGCTGGATGGCTGCGACCAGGCAATGCTCGCCGCCGGCGACGCCGTGATCGTCACGACGCCGACCGGCGGTGGCTACGGCAAACCGGACTGAAGCGCGTTACGTCAGACTTCATCGACGCGCTTCAGTTCCTTCCTTTTTCTTGCATGTGCTTTTCCCGAAACCGCCAATTCCGGGCGACATGCATCAAAGGATCGGCTTGCCGCCGGTGACCGCGATTGTCGCGCCGGAGACATAGCTCGACAAGGGATCGGCCAGCATCACATAGGCGGTTGCAAGCTCGGCCGGCTGGCCCGGCCGCTTCATCGGCACCTGCTTGCCGAAATTGCTGACGCTGTCTTCAGGAAGGGTCGACGGAATGAGCGGTGTCCAGATCGGTCCCGGCGCCACCGCATTGGCGCGAATGCCTTTTTCCGCCAGAAGCTGGGCCAGGCCGGCGGTGAAATTCTGGATTGCGCCCTTGGTCGTCGCATAGGCAAGCAGCGTCGGGTTCGGATTGTCCGAATTGATCGAGGCGGTGTTGATGATTGAACTGCCGGGTTTCATGTGGGCGACGGCTGCCTTGGTCAGGTAGAACATCGCATGGATGTTGACCTTGAAGGTCAGTTCCCACTCCTCGTCGCTGATTTCGTCAATGCTTTTGAAGCTTGCCTGATGGGCGGCATTGTTGACGAGAATGTCGATGCCGCCGAGTTCCTTGACCGCCGTCTCGACGATCTGCCGGCACAGAGCCGGATCCTGGATATCGCCGCTGACGAGGACCGCCTTGCGCCCGGCCTGCTCGACAAGCCGCTTCGTCTCGTCGGCATCCTCATCCTCGTCAAGATAGGAAATTACAATATCGGCGCCTTCCCGGGCATAGGCGATCGCCACCGCCCGGCCGATGCCGCTATCGCCGCCGGTAATGATCGCCCGCTTGCCTTTCAACCGGTCGGAACCGCGATAACTCTCCTCGCCATGATCGGGGACGGGATCCATCTGCGCGGTAAAACCGGGCATCGGCTGTTTCTGAGACGGAAAAGGGGGCGTCGGATATTTCGTCATCTTGTCCTCCTGGGTTGAGGAGCAAACTCGGGCTACGGCCTGTTGTTCCGGCGGCATTGCAGTAAACCCATTTTCCGATTAAAATGACCAAAAAATTGGTCATCAGGACGTGTTATGGCAAGTGTCAACCTCGCGGATGCCAAGGCCCATCTCAGCGAATTGCTCAATCGTGTTGAAGCCGGCGAGACCGTCGAGATATTGCGGCACGGCAAACCGGTAGCGCAACTCGTTCCCGTGAAGGCGCCGAAAAAACCGATCGATGTCGAGCGGCTAAGAAGCTTGACGGCCTCGATGAAGCCGCCCGCCGAACCGGTCGATTCCGCAACTTTCGTCCGCAATATGCGCGACACCGATCGTTATTGATGTTTTACCTCGACACATCAGTTCTCATCGCTGCCTGGACGATCGAAAGCCGCACGGAGGACGCGCAAAAATGGCTGGCGGAGTTTGCCGCCGAAGAGATGGCCGTCAGCGGCTGGACGATCACCGAATTTTCAAGTGCCATCGCGCTCAAAACACGAAACGAACAGATCGATCCCGCCGATCGCGGCAAGGCGTTGGCCATGTTCAAGGAACTGTGCTCGACGACCTTCGTGCTTCTGCCGATTTCGCGTGCGCATTTCATGGATGCGGCCCGCATGACCGATCAGTTCGAGATTGGTTTTCGCGCCGGCGATGCTCTTCACCTTGCTATCGCGATCAGCAGCGACGCCACGCTTATCACGCTGGATAAGGGGCTGGCGAAAGCCTGCGGCATCGTCGGAGCGCGTCACCGGTTGTTATGAAGCCGAAGGTATCGTGACGAATGGATGCCGGCAATCACATAGCCCCAGATTCCGCCGCTGCCGCATCCGCCCAACGATCAACCTACAAAATATTGCGATTTGCCACGGCGACCGCTATGCCATAGTAATGTAACACAATCGCAGTTTTCATGAGGTGCGTGGAATTGGACGGAAAGACATCACCCGCAGTTTACACCGAAGATGAGGCCCATGCCGACGAAGCCGCCGGCAAGGGTGCGCGCCGTGCGCGCGTCAGCGGCATCGACCGCGCGCTCCAGGTGATCGATCACCTTTATGAGACCGGCTCGCCGGCCGGTGTCTATGCTATCGCCAAGGCGGTGAAGGCGCCGTTGTCGACCGTTTACGTCATCGTCGACGATCTGGTCGAAAAGAACATGCTGACGCGCCAGGCTGATGGTTCGATCTGGCTCGGCGCCCGGCTCTATCATTACGGCCTCGCCTATGCCCGGTCGCTGGATTTCATGAGCATCGCCACCCACGAAATGCACGATCTCTGTCGCCAGGCCGGCGAAACCGTGCAGGTCTGCGGCCGCGACGGCGATTACATGCTGGTGCTTGCCATGGCCGACGGCCCGAGCCACTTCCAGGTGGCATCCCGCGTCGGCACCCGGGTGCCGCTGAACTGGACGGCGTCGGGGCGCCTGCTCGTCGGCCACCTGGCCGAGGACGAGCGCATCGAACTGTTCAAACGCTGCGCCCGCTCGTCACCGACCGGCCGCGCCGAGATCGATCCGGGCACGCTGTCGGAATCGGCCGGCAAGGCGTTTGAGGCACGTCTGTCGATCCAGGCGGGAGAATCGGATTATGCGGTTGCCTGCATCGCCTCGCCGATCTGCGACCGCGACGGCCAGTGCGTCGCCACCATTTCCATCGTGCTGCCTGAACAGAAGGCTTTTTCCGACGAGAACCACTATACGGCGCATGTGCGCAGTTCGGCGGAGCGGATCGAAAAGCTGATGGGCTGGCGCAACCGCTGAGCGCCCAACGGCTGAGCCAAACGCTGCACCCTACCTGTAGGAATAGCCGTGGCTGTGGCGCACGAGCTTGCGCGCCCGCGGCACATAGCGGCTGGCGGCGAAGGCATCGGCGCCGATCACCGCATAGCGCGGCTCGAACAGCTTCGTGAGGACCGAGACGTCGCCGTTAGAATCCGTCGCCTCGAGCTCGGAATCGACGAGGTCGAAAATCGTGAATTCGGCCTGTGCGCCGATCGAAAGCCGGTTTTCCATCGACAACTTGATGACGGATGCCGGCGCATGGGTGACGGCTTCCACCACCTTGTCGAAGGGCATGCCGACGCTGAGCAGCTTCGACATCGTCGTCGCCAGGTCCCAGACCGGGAAGTTCATCGAATGGCCGTGCAGGTCGGTCGAAATCGAGAACGGCAGCAGCCCGCGCGCAATCGCCGCTTCGGCGACCTTGAAGGAGAAGGAGGCGCCGCCATGGCCGATGTCGAGACGGATACCCTCGGAGGCGCAGCGCTCGGCGAGAGAGAAGAGATCCTCGTCCTCCATGATGCTCGACCCCGCCTTGCCGTTGAAGCAATGGGTGACGACGTCGCCGGGGCCGAGAATCTCCAGTACTTCGTCATAGAGTGCCGGCGGCTCGCCGACATGCACCATCATCGGCACTTTCAGGATCTTGGCGATCTTCTTGCCGAGCTTGACGGGGGTGACGCCCCAGGAGCCGGTGATGACATGGCTGGCGCGCACCTTGATGCCGACGATATGGTCGCTGTTTTCGGCATAGACTTCGAGGATACGGTCAAGATCGATATCTCTGATATCCCTGAGTTCGGCGACGCGGTTGCAGGCGACGAGGCCGATCGAGCCGAGGTTCAGGAAGGCCTTGATGCGCTCGCGCGAAGGCTCGATGATATATTCGCGGAAACCGTGGAAATTCGCTTCGCCGGCCGATCCGGCATCGACCAGCGTGGTCACGCCGCGCTCGACGCCGCATTCGGACGGGCGGATGGAAATATCGGTACCGCCATGCCAGATATGCACATGCAGGTCGACCCAGCCGGGCGAGACGAAGGCGCCCTTGCCGGCGATGCGCGTCACATCCTGCGAGATGTCCAGCGACGGACCGATCTCCGCAATCCGGCCGTCGCCATCGACGAGAATGTCGACCGCCCCGGCCGGCGCGCCGGCGCCGAAAGCCATGGGTCTGACATTGGTGAGCAGGAGCGGTTTCTTCGCCGGGTCGCCGAACATGGTATGCATTCCTTTCGAAGTCTGGATCGTCCCGCGCCGGCGGCGATCCCTCTGCTGGTCATTATGGAAGGACGGACGGAAAGCGCATCGCATTCCGATAATTCCATAATTATGATATATAAATCTTTATAATAGAATATCGGTAGCAATGTCCCTGTCAAGGAAAATGACACTGCAGTTCCTGTCGCAAAACGCCGGCAGACGAGCCCTTTTCACAGCGCCCCAAATTTCGAATAGCCAACCAAACTCTGTTTGTTTTCAGTTGGAAAGAACTGAATACTCAACCTTTTCGAGATGGTCCGGATCGGCAAAGGCGTCGATCGCGACGATCACGCCGTCGGCAATGGTGAGAGCCACGAGGACGCGAACCTCGCCATCGATGCGGACGACGAATCCGACATCGCCGTCGACGATGGCGGCTTCCGCCGCCTGGGCCCGGCCCTTGAATAGCTCGGCGACAGCTGGAGCGCCGCGCACTTCGCCGACGGCTCCGAACCGGGCCGCCGTCGCGTCCGGCCGGAAGGCGACATCGGGGGCGAGCACGGCAATCAGCGCCGCCAGATCGCCCTTGCGCGATGCGGCAAGAAAGGCCTCGGCGATCGTTCGTTTGCGGCCGAGGTCGACGGCCGTCGTCTCATCGATGCCCTGCACCCGGCGGCGGGCGCGGCTTGCAAGCTGCCTCGTGGCGGCAGAAGAACGACCGATAATCGAGGCGATCTCATCGAAGGGCAGATCGAACATGTCGTGCAGCACGAAGGCGACACGTTCGGCCGGCGCCAGCGTCTGCAGCACGACCAGCAACGCCAGGCCGACCGATTCGGCGAAGGCGGCAGCGCGCTCCGGATCGTTTGCCGGATCGGCGATCACAGCATGGATTGGCATCTCCAGCGGCTCCTCGCGCCGGGTCTTGCGGGTTCGCAGCATATCAAGGCAAATGCGCGCCACCACGGTCGTCAACCAGCCGCCGAGATTGCCGACATCGCTGGTGTCGGTCCGGTTCAGCCGCAGCCAAGCCTCCTGAACGGCATCATCCGCTTCACTGCGCGAGCCGAGCATACGATAGGCAGCCGCCTTCAGATGCGCCCTGTTTGCCTCAAATTCAGCGGCCAGCCATTTTTTCTCGTCCATCCGTCACATTCCTCCGCTGCGTTCCGTCAAGACCATGACGAACGAAACCCGGCCGATGTGACACCGCCGGCGGATCGTCAAACAGTAAACCCATGAAGGAGACATACCATGCAGGAAAAAATGGTCATGCAGGAGAGAATGGGAAATCCCGCCCTCGTGCTTCCCGAGGCGATGCAGGCGCTGGCTGCCCTCAGCAAGGTCCCCACCGAGACCGGCCTTTCGCCAAAGCTGCTCGAACTCGTCAATTTGCGCGCCAGCCAAATCAACGGCTGCAGCGTCTGTGTCGACGGTCATCCCCGCATCGCCAAGAAGCTCGGCGAGACCGACGAACGGCTCTTTGCCGTCGGCGCCTGGCGCGATTCGCCCTATTTCAGCGATGCCGAACGGGCGGCGCTTGCGCTGACCGAGGCAGTGACCCGCGTCAGCGACCGCGCCGACCCCGTGCCCGATGAGATCTGGGACGAGGCGACCCGGCACTATGACGGCAGGAGCCTTGCCGCCCTCGTCATTGCCATCGCCAATATCAATGTCTGGAACCGGCTGAACATCGCCACCCGGCAGATCGCCGGCGCCTGGAAGCCGTAAATGGCGATTGCCGGCAGCGCGTCACCCCAGCGCTGCCGGCAGTCATATCTATTCAGTTCAGAAGCTCAGATGATCCCGCCGCCGCCGGCAGCCGAAGCCGGACGTTCGGCCGCCACCTTGTTGCGGTAGCCGCTGGCGCGGTAGGCGGCGATCGGGTCGATCGCACCGCCGGCCCTGCGCCGAGCTTCGGCCAGGATCGGCTCGACATCGGCGCGGTAGGCGCGCTTCAGCGTTTCCGACGCCATTAGCGCGTCGTTGTCCTGCTGATAGCCTTCGAGCGCCTTGCGGTCGACGATGAGCGCCTGCGCATAGGCGCGGCGGATTTCGTTGGCGCTGTTGATCAGGCTTTCGATCGGATCGGTGACATTGTGCGACTGGTCGATCATATGGGCCGGGTTGAAGTCGTTGACGCCGCGCTGCTCGGCATCGACCAGCTCGTTGAACACCAGGAACAGCCGGTAGGGATCGATCGCGCCGGCATCGAGATCGTCATCGCCATATTTCGAATCGTTGAAGTGGAAGCCGCCGAGCTTGCCGAACTGGATCAGGCGGGCGACGATCATCTCGATATTGGTGTTCGGCGCATGGTGGCCGAGATCGACGAGGCAGTGGGCCTTGGGGCCGAGCGTCTGGGCGATAAGGTAGTTGGTGCCCCAATCCTGAACGATCGTCGAATAGAAGGCCGGCTCGTACATCTTGTGCTCGGAGAACAGCTTCCAGTCGTCGGGCAGCGCCTTGTAAATGTCCGCCATCGAGGCGAGGTAACGCTCGAATGCCCTGGTGAAATTGCTCTGGCCGGGGAAATTCGAGCCGTCGCCGATCCAGACGGTGAGGGCCTTCGAGCCGATCGCCTTGCCGATCTCGATGCATTCGAGATTGTGTTCGACCGCCTGGGCGCGTGTTGCCGCGTCGGTATGGCTGAGCGAGCCGTATTTGTAGGAATGCGCTTGTCCCGGCGCGTCGGAAAAGGTGTTGGAATTCATCGCGTCGAAGCCGAGGCCGAGCGCATCGCCCTTGGCCTTCAATTCCTTGGAATCCGTTTTGTCCCAGGGAATATGCAGCGAAACATTCGGCGTCGCCTGCGTCAGCTGGTTGATGACGGCGCAATCGTCGAGCTTGTCGAAGATGCCGCGCGGCTCACCGGTGCCAGGGAAACGGGCAAAGCGCGTGCCGCCGGTGCCGACGCCCCAGGAGGGAACGGCGACGAAGAATTCGGCGACCCTGCGGGTGATTGCTTCGATATCGACGCCGCGACGGTCAAGGGTGGCGCCCAGCGCCTCGTAATCGGCTTTCAGTGCGGTCGCCCGCTTGTTGTTTTCGCTCGCGACCAGATCCTGCGCGATCCTGAACTCGGCCATGTCTTCCTCCCGGTTCTGCAATTTCTACATTGGAACTGCCGTGGGGCCGCCCCTCATCCGCCTGCCGGCACCTTCTCCCCATTCACGGGGGAGAAGGGAATATGCCGCTCCGGCTCAGTCCCACTCCAACATTTCGTTGGGCAAGTCCCCTCTCGCCATCTAACGTGGAAGGGTGAGGGCAGACGAATCCGCCCCGGTCAAAAAATTACCGCGTAAAGCTCTGCACGTTGCCGGCGTCGACGTTGATGATGTTGCCGGTCGATTTGGCCGAAAGGTCCGATGCGAGGAAGTAGATCGCCTCGGCGATATCCTCCGGAAACACATTGAGTTTCAGCATCGAACGCTTGCGGTAATGTTCCTCGAGATCATCCACCTCGATCTTCGAGGAGGCGGCGCGCTGCTCGCGCCATTCGCCGCTCCAGATTTTCGAACCGCGCAGCACCGCATCGGGGTTGACGGTGTTGACCCGGATGCCGGCATCCGCGCCTTCCAGCGCCAAGCAGCGGGCGAGATGGATTTCGGCGGCCTTTGCCGTGCAATAGGCCGACGCATTCGGCGAAGCGGCAAGGCCGTTCTTCGAGGCGACGAAGACGATGTTGCCGCCGAGAGCCTGGCGGCGGAACAGACGGAAGGCTTCGCGCGAAACCAGGAAATAGCCTGTCGCCAGAATATCGATATTGCGGTTCCAGGTCGAAAGCTCGGTTGCTTCGATCGGCGCGGAGGAGGCAATGCCGGCATTCGAGACGAGGATATCGACGCCGCCGAATTCGACCGAGGCTTCCGTGAAGGAGGCGATCACCGCATCTTCCTTGGTGACGTCGAGCCGGACGCTGCGCACGGCGTCAGTGCCGTATTTCTTGACGAAATCGGCTTCGGTGGCCTCAAGTGCCGCCTGGTCGATATCGGCAAGCACCACGCAGGCGCCCTCGCCGACGAGGCGGGCAGCCGTCGCCCGGCCAATGCCGCCGGCGCCGCCGGTAACGAAGGCGACGCGGCCGGCAAGGCTCTTCGGCTTCGGCATGCGCTGGAGCTTGGCCTCTTCGAGCAGCCAGTATTCGATATCGAAGGCTTCCTGCTCCGGCAGGCCCTGATATTCCGAGACCGTCGAGGCGCCGCGCATGACGTTGATGGCGTTGACGTAGAATTCGCTGGCGATGCGGGCGGTTGCCTTGTCGCGGGCAAAGGACAGCATGCCGACGCCGGGAACGAGGAAGATGACGGGATTGGCGTCGCGCATGGCGGGCGAATTGTCATGCTTGCAGTCGTTGTAATAGCGGGCGTAATCGGCGCGGTAATCCTCCAGCGCCTGGTCGAGAGCGGCGACGATCGCGTCGACATCCGGCTTGGCCGGGTCGAAATCGACGATCAGCGGGCGGATCTTGGTGCGCAGGAAATGATCCGGGCAGCTGGTGCCGAGCGCGCCGAGCGGGCGCAGATCCTTGGAATTGACGAATTCGAGCACGGCGTCCTGATCGTCGAAATGGCCGAGCTTGCGCTCCTGCTTGCCGATACGGCCGCGGATCTCCGGCATCAGCCGGGCAGCGATGGCGCGGCGCTCGGTAACGGGTAGGCTCTGGGTCAGCGCACCACCGAAAATCGTCTTGCCTTCGGTCTTTTCCGCAAACCAGACAATCGCCTTGTTGATGATGTCGAGCGTCAACTCGTAGCAGGCCTTGGCGTCGTTTGCCCAGGTGAAGAGACCATGGCTTTCGAGCACGACGCCCTTGGCGCTCGGGTTCGCCTTGACGAAGGCTTCGAGATCGAGGCCGAGCTGGAAGCCTGGACGGCGCCAGGGCAGCCAACCGATCTCGTTACCGAAGATCTGCTGCGTCAGCTCCCTAGAGTTTTTCGAGGCGGCGATCGCGATGATCGCGTCGGGATGCATATGATCGACATGGGTGAACGGCACGAAACCGTGCAGCGGCGTGTCGATCGAGGCAGCGCGGCCATTCAGGTTGAAGGTGCAGTGCGGCAGGAAACCGACCATGCGGTCCTCGTCCTCGACACCCCTGTAGATGCCTTTCAGCGATTCCAGCTTGTCCTGGTAGAGTGTGGCGAAACCGTCGAGCTTGATGGTGCCGACGTCGCCGCCCGAACCCTTGACCCAGAGCACCTTGACCTTGCCGCCATCAAGCGGATCGGTTTCCATCACCTTCGCCGAGGTGTTGCCGCCGCCGTAATTGGTGATGCGCTTGTCGGCGCCGAGCAGATTGGAGCGATAGAGCAGCTTGCCGGGCTCATCGAGGCCTGCCGCGTAACCATCATCCCACCGGTTTTCCAGAAGCCGGACGTTCGCCGCCATGTCATCCTCCCATATAGGCTTGCAAGGCGCAAACGATCAGCGCGCCCTTTCGCTGACGGTATCGCGCATCAAAACTACGCTTGTCAATCGAAAACGATCAAATTCGATTATTGTGCAGCGCAATATGAAATTTTATGATCGTTTGTGATTGACAGGCTTTAACGGATACGAAATAAATATGAGAAGAGGAGGAGCCCAATGCACGAACGCGAACGTCATCGTATTATCTTAAGCGCCGTCCAGGAAAAGTCCGTCGTCACGATCCAGGACATTGCCGAGTTGACGGAAGCTTCTGAAGCGACAATCAGGCGCGACATTGCGGCTCTTCATGTGCAGGGCAAGATCCGTCGCGTCCGCGGCGGCGCGGAGGCGGTGCATCCGCCGCAGCTCGGCAATCTCGCCGGCCGGCCTTTCCGGGTTTCAGAATCAGTCAACATCGATAAAAAGCGTGCAATTGCGCGCGCCGCCGTCGAACTTTGCGAGGCCGGCGACGCCATCATCATCAATGGCGGCACGACGACCTTCCAGATGGTGCATTATATGGCCGGCCACCGCCTGCAGGTAATGACCAACTCTTTTGCCATTGCCGAACATCTGGTGAAGCACTCGAAAAACACCGTGACGGTGCCGGGCGGCGCGATCTATCGCGAACAGAGCCTGATCCTGTCGCCTTTCGACAATGACGCGATCCGCAATTTTTATGCGCGGCGCATGTTCATCGGCGCGCAGGGCGTCGGGCCGCTCGGGATCATGGAGGCGGACGCCCTCATTATCCAGAGCGAGCAGAAGCTGATGCACCAGGCCGACGAACTCGTCGTCATGGCCGATTCAAGCAAATTCAATCGCCGGTCGAGCCTCATTCTCTGCGCGCTCGACCGCGTTTCTGCGATCATCACCGATGACGGGATTTCGGAAGAGGCAGCTCGCATGGTCGAGAATGCCGGCGTCCGGCTCATTGTCGCGAACCCGGTGGCGCAGCTTGCGAAGGAGGATTCCTCGTCGGTCGCATGAAGCGCCGCCGAGGTGTGGAAGTCTAAATCTTAATGGGAGGAAAGTGACATGAAATTCGCAAAGACACTTGCGCTCGGCGCAGCGCTAGCCGTCGCTATGATGGCCGGCACCGCCAGCGCCAAGGACATCAAGATCGGCCTCGTCGTGAAGTCGCTCGGCAACGGCTTCTTCGACGCCGCCAATAAGGGCGCCCAGGAAGCCGCCAAGGAACTCGGCGGCGTAGAAGTGATCTACACCGGTCCGACCTCGACGACGGCCGAAGGCCAGATCGAAGTGATCAACTCGCTGATCGCCCAGGGCGTCGATGCCATCGCCGTTTCGGCGAACGATCCCGACGCGCTCGTTCCGGCGCTGAAGAAGGCTGCCCAGCGCGGCATCAAGGTGATCTCCTGGGATTCCGGCGTCGCACCTGAAGGCCGCATCCTGCAGCTCAACCCATCTTCCAACGAGTTGATCGGCAAGATGTGCCTGACGCTCGTCAAGGACCACCTTGAAGGTGGCAAGGGTGACTTCGCCATCCTGTCGGCAACGACCACCTCGACCAACCAGAACATCTGGATCGACCAGATGAAAAAGCAGCTCAAGGATTTCGCCGGCCTCAACCTCGTCACCACAGTCTATGGCGACGACCTCTCCGACAAGTCCTATCGTGAAGCCGAAGGCCTCTTGAAGTCCAACCCGAACGTCAAGGTCATCGTCGCTCCGACGACGGTCGGCGTTCTCGCCGCTTCCAAGGTCGTCGAAGACAAGGGTCTCGTCGGCAAGGTCTACGTCACCGGTCTCGGGCTGCCGTCCGAAATGGCCGGCGCGATCAAGTCGGGCGCCACGAAGGAATTCGCCATCTGGAATCCGATCGATCTCGGCTATTCCGCCACCCAGATCGCCTATCACCTGGCAAAGGGTGATACCGACGGCAAGCCGGGCAGCGAAATCGAAGCAGGCCGCATGGGCAAGATCAAGATTGGCGACAATGGCGAAGCCGCCATGGCCGATCCCTTCGTCTACAACGCTTCCAACATCGACCAGTTCTCCAAGGTCTTCTGATCCGAAGCAGCTCTATAAAAGCCCGGCGGCCTGATAGCCGCCGGGATTTCTCATTCGACACTGGTATAAGCCGATGAACGCCGCCTTTCAACAATCCGTCACGGACAGCAAAACCGGCGATGCCCCCGCCATTCTGGAAATGCGCGGCATCTCGCAGATCTTTCCAGGCGTGAAAGCGCTCGACAATGTCAGCATCGCGCTTCACCCCGGCACGGTCACCGCGCTGATCGGCGAAAACGGCGCCGGCAAATCGACGCTCGTCAAGATCCTGACCGGCATCTACAGGCCGAACGAAGGCGAGATCCTGGTCGACGGCCGAACGGTGACCTTCTCCAGCGCCCAGGCGGCGATCGATGCCGGCGTCACCGCCATCCATCAGGAAACCGTGCTGTTCGACGAGTTGACGGTTGCCGAAAACATCTTCCTCGGCCATGCGCCGCGCACGCGCTTTCGCACCATCGACTGGCAGGTGATGAACAGCCGCTCGAAGACGCTGCTGACCGCGCTTGAAAGCAATATCGATCCGACGATCCGGCTGAAGGACCTCTCGATCGCGCAGCGCCACCTGGTGGCGATTGCCCGCGCTTTGTCGATCGAGGCCCGCATCGTCATCATGGACGAGCCGACGGCCGCCCTTTCCCGCAAGGAGATCGACGATCTCTTCCGCATCATCAAGGGCCTGAAGGAACAGGGCAAGGCGATCCTGTTCATCAGCCACAAGTTCGACGAGGTCTACGAGATCGCCGACGATTTCGTCGTCTTCCGCGACGGCCGCGCTATCGGTCAGGGCCGGCTCAAGGAAACGCCACAGGACGAAATCGTCCGCATGATGGTCGGCCGCGACGTCGAAAACGCCTTCCCGAAGATCGACGTGGCAATCGGCGCTCCGGTGCTCGACGTCGAAAAATACAGCCACCGCACCGAATTCCGCGATATTTCGCTGACCCTGCGCAAGGGCGAGATTCTCGGCATCTACGGCCTGATCGGCGCCGGACGGTCGGAACTCGCGCAGTCGCTCTTCGGCATCACCCGGCCGCTCTCCGGCAGGCTGACGCTCGAGGGTCGGGAAATTTCGATCCATGCGCCGCATGATGCGATCAAAGCCGGCATCGTCTATGTTCCCGAAGAGCGCGGCCGCCACGGCCTGGCGCTGCCGATGCCGATCTATCAGAACATGACGCTGCCATCGCTCGCACGCACCTCGCGCAAGGGCTTCCTGCAGGCGGCGGAAGAATTCGCGCTCGCCCGCAAATATGCCGAGCGGCTGGATCTGCGCGCCGCCGCCCTCTCCGTGCCGGTCGGCACGTTGTCGGGGGGCAATCAGCAGAAGGTCGTCATCGGCAAGTGGCTCGCCACCACGCCCAAGGTCATCATCCTCGATGAACCCACCAAGGGCATCGACATCGGCTCGAAGGCTGCCGTCCACGGCTTCATCAGCGAGCTTGCCGCAGAGGGCCTCTCGATCATCATGATCTCTTCCGAACTGCCCGAAATCATCGGCATGTCGGACCGGGTACTGGTGATGAAGGAAGGTCTGTCGGCCGGGCTCTTCGAGCGCGATCAGCTTTCACCGGAAGCGCTGGTGCGCGCGGCGACCGGAAATGCATGAGGTGATGGGCATGGCCAAACTGATCAGAAAACGCGAAACCCTGCTCTTTGCCATCATCGTGCTGATGATCGGCATCTTCTCGACGCGGGCCGCCGATTTCGCCACACCGGACAATCTCGCCGGTATCTTCAACGATACAGCGATCCTGATCATTCTGGCGCTTGCCCAGATGACGGTCATCCTGACGAAATCGATCGATCTCTCGGTTGCCGCCAATCTCGCCTTTACCGGCATGGCGATCGCGATGATGAATGCCGCCTTTCCCGGCCTGCCGCTGATCTTGCTGATCCTTGCCGCGGTCGTGATCGGTGCTGCGCTCGGCTCCATCAACGGCTTCCTCGTCTGGCGCCTCGAAATCCCGCCGATCGTCGTCACCCTAGGCACGCTTACCATCTATCGCGGCATGGCTTTTGTGCTCTCCGGCGGCGCCTGGGTGAACGCGCACCAGATGACACCGACCTTCCTCGCCGTCCCCCGCACGCCGATTCTCGGCCTGCCGGTGCTGGGCTGGGTTGCGATCATCATCGTCGCGCTGATGTACATGCTGCTGCGCTACAGCCAGTTCGGCCGCTCGGCCTATGCGACCGGCGGCAATCCGACGGCTGCCGTCTATGCCGGCATCGATACCGGCCGCACGAAGTTCCTGGCCTTCGTGCTTTCGGGGGCGCTTGCCGGCCTTTCCAGCTATCTCTGGGTGTCGCGTTATGCCGTCGCCTATGTCGATATCGCCAACGGCTTCGAACTCGACAGCGTCGCGGCCTGCGTTATCGGCGGCATCTCGATTGCCGGAGGCGTCGGCTCTGTCGCCGGCACCGTGCTCGGCGCGCTCTTCCTCGGCGTCATCAAGAACGCCCTGCCGGTCATCGGCATTTCGCCCTTCACGCAGATGGCGATCTCCGGAACCGTCATCATCCTTGCCGTCGTCTTCAACGCAAGGCGCGAGCGCAATCGAGGCCGCATCATCCTGCGTGACCGCGCAGCAGCGGAGGTCGCAGCATGAGCACCGTTTCTTCAACACCCGGAAAACGGGTCATTCCCGATCGGCTCGGCACACCTTTCAAGCGCGTCATTTCGAGCTGGGAAGTGCTGCTCTTCGGTGTCGCCGTCCTGATCTTCATCTTCAATTCCGTGGCCTCTCCCTATTTCCTCGATGCCTGGAACCTCTCGGACGCGACATTCAACTTCACCGAAAAGGCGATGATCGCCTTCGCCATGGCGCTGCTCGTCATCTCGGGCGAAATCGACCTCTCGGTCGCCGCGATCATCGCGCTTGCCTCGACGGCGATGGGGGCGGCGGCGCAGCTTGGCGTCGGCACGCCCGGACTGGTGCTGATCGGCATCGGCACCGGCCTTGCATGCGGCATCTTCAACGGCGTGCTGGTCTCGGTGCTGAAACTGCCGTCGATCGTCGTCACCATCGGCACGATGAGCCTATTCCGCGGCATTTCCTATATCGTGCTCGGCGACCAGGCTTACGGCAAGTATCCCGCCGACTTCGCCTATTTCGGTCAGGGTTATGTGTTCTGGGTGTTTTCCTTCGAATTCGTGCTGTTCATCGTACTGGCGGCCCTCTTCGCCATCCTGCTGCATGCGACGAATTTCGGCCGGCAGGTCTATGCGATCGGCAATAATGATTTTGCCGCCCGCTTCTCCGGTATCCCGGTCGAGCGCGTGAAATTCATTCTCTTCCTGCTGACCGGCGTCATGAGCGGCATTGCCGCCGTCTGCCTGACCTCGCGCCTCGGTTCGACCCGGCCGTCGATCGCCCAAGGCTGGGAGCTCGAAGTCGTCACCATGGTCGTGCTCGGCGGCATCTCGATCCTCGGCGGCTCCGGCAGGATCGGCGGCGTCGTCATCGCTGCCTTCGTCATGGGCCTCGTCACCTTCGGCCTCGGCCTGTTGAACGTGCCCGGCATCGTCATGTCGATTTTCATCGGCCTGCTCCTGATTATCACTATTGCGATCCCGATCATTGCCCGCCGCATCAAGCTCATGAGCTCCCGATGACCCTGGAAAAACACGCCTTCAAGATGCAGCTCAACCCCGGCATGGAAGCCGAATACCGCAAGCGGCATGACGAGATCTGGCCGGAACTGGTCGATCTCCTGCACCAATCGGGCGCCAGCGACTATTCCATCCATCTCGACCGCGAGACCAACACGCTCTTCGGCGTGCTGACGCGGCCGGCCGACCACACGATGGCAAGCCTGCCGGAGCATCCAGTCATGAAGAAATGGTGGGCTCATATGGCCGATATCATGGCAAGCAATCCGGATAACTCGCCCGCTCAGAGCGACCTCGTCACCCTCTTCCATATGCCATGAGCACCCTCTCCTATCGCCGCATCGCCGTTCTCGACATCGGCAAGACCAATGCCAAGGTCGTCGTCCTCGACAGCGAAACCGGCACCGAGATCGCCGTGCTGAAACGGCCGAACATCACGATCAAAACTGGCCCCTATCCGCACTACGACATAGAGGCCCTGTGGTCCTTCGCACTCGACGCGCTGAAGCGCCTTGCGCGAGAACCCGGCTTCGATGCCATTTCGATCACCACCCATGGCGCGGCGGCCGCGCTGCTCGACCGGGACGGTGCGCTCGCCATGCCCGTGATCGACTACGAGCATGAATATCCGCAGGCGATCCGCGATGCCTATACCGCCTTGCGCCCCTCCTTCGACGAAACCTTCTCGCCGCGCCTTGCGATGGGCCTCAATGTCGGCGCGCAACTGCATTACCAGAAGAGTGCTTTGCCGGCAGACTTCGCTGAGGTCGCCACCATCCTCACCTATGCGCAATATTGGGCGGCGCGGCTGACCGGCGTCTCCGCCAACGAACTGACTTCCCTCGGCTGCCACACCGACCTCTGGAATCCGAAAACATCAGACTATTCCTCCCTCGTCGACCGGCTCGGCATCCGCGATCTGATGGCGCCGATCCGCTCCGCCTTCGATGCGCTCGGCCCTGTCCTGCCCGAGATCGCCGACGAAATCGGCATTTCCGTCCCGGTCTATTGCGGCATCCACGATTCCAATGCCTCGCTGCTGCCGCACCTCGTCCATCGGGAAGCCCCCTTCGCCGTCGTCTCGACAGGCACATGGGTCATCAGTTTCGGCGTCGGCGGCGATCTCGACCACCTCGATCCGAGCCGCGATGCACTCGCCAATGTCGACGCCTATGGCCGAGCCGTCCCCTCCTCGCGTTTCATGGGCGGGCGGGAATTCGAGATGCTTTCGGCCGAGATCGGCCCAGTGAACGACGACGCCGCCTGGGCGGCGATCGGTGCTGTGATCGGCAAGGGCATGATGCTGCTGCCCAATATCGCCCCCGCCTCCGGACCCTTCCCAGGAAAAATAGGCCGTTGGATCGGCGCGGAGGAAGTAAGCCGCGAGGCGCGTCATGCCGCCGCCTGCCTCTATCTGGCGCTGATGACCGACGCCTGCCTCGGGCTGATCGGCGCCAAGGGCCCCGTCGTCGTCGAAGGACCTTTTGCCCTCAACGAGACCTATCTGAAGCTGCTTGCGGCACTTGCCGGCCGCGAGGTTATGGCCCTTCCCGGCACAACCGGCACCAGCCAGGGCGCGGCGTTGCTCACCGGCATCCGGCCGGTCTCAGGTGCCGAGAGGCATTTTGCACCGGCCGATATCCCAGGACTGATCGCCTATCGCGACCGCTGGTACGCCGCGATGGAATAGGAGTCTTTCCAAGAACGGCCTTGTCCGTCCTTGGCTTGCGGTTAGTGTGTCACCTCGAAAATGAAGTCGAGGAGACACCATGACAGAGACATTCGATCCGCGCGCCCTTGCAGCCAGGCTTCACAGTCTGCATCAAGACGCCAGGCAGGAGGCAACGAGCACGTTCGCGCTGCCGGCTGATCTGCATCAGGCCATGGAGGCGCAGAATTTCCTCGCCGCCGCCGAAGGCATTTCCAGCAATGCGTGGAAGGTGACGGTTTCGCCGCAGGGCCAGGCGGTCGCTGCGCCGCTGCATCCCTATGCCGAAGCCGTCTCCGGCGCTGATATTGCCTGGTATCCGGGGCTGAAATTCGAGACCGAGATTGCCGTGCGCCTCGGCAAGGATCTGCCGATCCGCGCAGGCACTGCCTACAGCCGTGCCGAAGTGGTCGAGGCGATCTCCTCCGTCTATCTCGGCGCCGAGCTGCTGGTCAGCGCCATTAAGGAAAGCGGTGCCGTTTCCTTTCTGCTGTTCGTCGCCGACCGCCTCGGCAATAGCGGCTATGTGCTCGGCCCGCAGGTCGAAAAGAGCGCCGTCGACACCGCCGGCGGCACGCCGCTCAAGGTCACCCATGCCGGCTGCATTATCTATGACGGTCCGGCGCAGCATCCGAAGGGGGACGTTCTCACCTGGCTCATCGATTACGCCAATGACGGTCTGCGCCCCGAAACATCGCTGAAGGCAGGCGCGCTGATCACCACGGGCACGTTGAGCGGCGCAATCGAACTGACCGAGCCCGGTGCAATCGACATCCTCTTCGGCGATGTCAGGCTGAGTTTTTCTGTGTCGAAGTCATAATTGACACCGGTTCTGGCTGCGGCCGCGGCCAACCCCAAGGCCGCCTTCACGCCCGGCAGAAATGTTAAGTTGACAATCTAGGTTTAGTTTTGCAGGAACCGGATCCGAGGAGGGCTTATAAACGTCCGGAGCCTTCCCGAACCTGCAGCGCCGAACCTGGAGCAGACCATGCCTTCGTCTTTCCTTGCCCTGTCTGATATCAGCTATGCCATCGGGCCAAGATCCATCCTGCATGGCATCGACCTGACGCTCGAGCAGGGCCGCATCTATGGGCTGGTGGGGCCGAATGGTTCCGGCAAGAGCACGCTTTTGAAGATCATCGCCCGCCAGATCGCACCGAAATCCGGCGCCATCGCCTTCGGCGGCAAGCCGGCGGCTGATTGGGGCGCTCGGGAATTTGCCCGGCACGTCACCTATATGCCGCAATTCACCCCGGCGACCGACGGGATGACCGTGCGCGAACTCGTGGCGCTCGGCCGCTTTCCCTGGCACGGAACGCTCGGCCGCTTCACCGCGACGGATCGCGATATGGTCGAAGAGGCGATCGCCCGCACCGAGCTCGAGGATTTTGCCGATCGTCTCGTCGCCAACATGTCCGGCGGCGAGCGTCAGCGCGCCTGGATCGCCATGATGCTCGCCCAGAATGCCCGCTGCCTGCTGCTCGACGAACCGACATCGGCGCTCGACCTCGCTCATCAGGCAAGCGTTCTCTCGCTGGTGCAGGAGCTCAGCCACGAACGCGGGCTGACCGTCGTCATCGTACTGCACGATATCAATCTTGCCGCCCGCTACTGCGACGCGATCGTCGCGCTCAGCCGCGGCCGGATCAAGGCCGAAGGCACGCCCGCCGAGATCATGCAAGCCGACACGCTGCACTCCATTTTCGGTGTCGGCATGGGTGTCTTCCCGCATCCCGTTCGAAAAGAGCCGGTCAGCTATCTCCTCTAGAGCATGTCGCGCAAAAGTGTGCAGCGGTTTTGCGATAACGACATGCGTAAAAACAAAGACCTAAAGCGCGAGGAGCGAATCTGAAAGATCGCGACGCGCTTTAGGCCGTCGCCTACACCTTCTCGCGAAACATCTCGATGATGGCGGAGAAATCCCGTCCGCCATTGCCCTGCTTTTCGAAGAGCGCAAAAAGCTGCGCAGCCTCGGCACCCATCGGCGTTGACGCACCGCTCGCCAGCGCTGCCTCCTGCGAGAGTCTCAGATCCTTCAGCATCAGCGCCGCGGCAAAACCCGGCTTGTAGCCGTTATTCGCCGGCGACGTCGGCACCGGCCCAGGCACCGGGCAATAGGTATTGATCGCCCAGCACTGGCCTGATGAGGTCGAGGCGACGTCGAACAACGCCTGGTGCGAGAGGCCGAGCTTCTCAGCCAGCACGAAGGCTTCGCAGACGCCGACCATCGAGATGCCGAGGATCATGTTGTTGCAGATCTTCGCCGCCTGGCCGGCGCCCGCCTCGCCGCAATGGACGATCTTCTTGCCCATGGCCTCCAGGATCGGCTTGGCCCTGGCGAAGGCCTCGTCCGAGCCGCCGGCCATGAAGGTCAGCGTGCCGGCGCTCGCCCCGCCGGTGCCGCCGGAGACGGGCGCGTCGAGCGAGAGGCAGCTTGCGGCCTTCGCCATCTCATGCGCCTTGCGGCTGCTCTCGACATCGATCGTCGAGCAATCGATAACCAGCGTGTCCTGTGCCGCGGTCTGCAGAATATCGGTCCAGGCCGTCAGCACATGCCTGCCCTGCGGCAGCATCGTGATGATGACCTCCGCGTCCTTGACCGCCTGACTGGCATGGCTTGCCGCTCTGACGCCGCTCGCCTCGGCCGCCTTCAGCACCGAGGCCGCGAGATCGAAGCCGAGGACCTCGTGACCCGATTTGACGAGATTGGCCGCCATCGGCCCGCCCATGTTGCCGAGGCCGATGAATGCGATCCTTGCCATGGTCTTCTCCTACCTGTTGTCTTCGAGGATCATCGCCGCTGCCTTTTCGGCGATCATGATCGTGGGCGAATTGGTGTTGCCCGAGGTGATCGACGGCATCACCGAGGCGTCGGCGATCCTAAGCTTGCCAAGCGCCCGGAGTTTCAGCCGGGGATCGACGACGCTGTCCCTGTCGGCGCCCATGCGGCAGGTTCCCACCGGATGGAAGATCGTCGTGCCTATCTCGCCCGCCGCCCGCTCCAGATCGGCCTCGGTCTGATAACTCGGCCCGGGCTTAAATTCCTCCGGCCGAAACCTCGCGAACGAAGGCTGCGCGACGATCTTGCGCGTCAAGCGTATTGAACGCACCGCTATGTCACGATCGCGCTGCGTCGAGAGGTATTTCGGACTGATCGTCGGCTGGGCGGCAAAATCCGGGCTCGACAGGTGCACTGAACCTCGGCTTTCCGGCCTCAGATTGCAGACACTCGCGGTGATCGCCGGGAAGGGATGGACAGGATCGCCGAATTTTTCCAGCGAGACCGGCTGCACGTGATATTGCAGGTCGGGCGTTTCCCGGTCCGGGCCGGAGCGGGTGAAGATGCCGAGTTGGCTCGGCGCCATCGCCATCGGCCCGGAGCGTCGGACGAGATATTCGAGCCCGATCGCCGCCTTGCCGATCAGTTTCGTCGCCTTCTCGTTCAGCGTCGGAACGCCCGTCACCTTATAGGCCAGCCGCAGTTGCAGATGGTCCTGCAGGTTCTCGCCGACACCCTTCACCTCCGCGACGACTTCGACGCCCGCTTGGCTGAGAACCTCGCCCCGGCCGATGCCCGACAGCTCCAAAATATGCGGCGAGCCGATCGAACCGGCCGAAAGGATGGTTTCCCTGGTCGCATAAGCGCGTTTCGCCACGCCATCGTGCTGGAATTCTACGCCGGCAACGGCGCCCTCCTCCACCAGCAGCCGCCGGACCTGCGCCTTGATGAGCACGGTCAGGTTGGAGCGCTTCCGTGCCGGGCGCAGGAAGGCCTTGGAGGTGTTCCAGCGAATGCCGGAGCGTTGGTTGACGTCGAAATAGCCGGAGCCCTCGTTGCTGCCGCGGTTGAAATCCCCGGTCTCCGGAATGCCGGCTTCCCTCGCCGCTTGCTGGAAGGCATCGAGCACGGCCCAGCGCACGCGCGCCTTCTCGATCCGCCACTCGCCGCCCGCCCCATGCAGGTCGTCGGCGCCGCGATAAAAATCCTCGGACTTGCGGAAGAAGGGCAGAATGTCGTCCCAGCCCCAGCCGGTGCAGCCCATCTGCCGCCAGAGGTCGTAATCGCGCGCCTGGCCGCGCATGTAGATCATGCCGTTGATCGACGAACAGCCGCCGAGCACCTTGCCGCGGGGATAACTCAGCGCCCGGCCGTTCAATCCCGCTTCCGGCGCTGTGGTAAAGCACCAGTCGGTACGCGGATTGTTGATGCAATAGAGATAGCCCACAGGAATGTGGATCCAGTGGTAATTGTCGCTGCCGCCGGCTTCGAGCAGCAGCACCCGGCTCCTGCCATCGGCCGATAGCCGGTTGGCAAGCACGCAGCCGGCGCTGCCTGCCCCGATGATGATGTAGTCATAACGATCCATGTGCGCCCCGCACGAAGCTCCAGATGCCTGCCGCTTCCCTCCGCCCGCGCTGCGGAAAGAGGAGAGTTCCGCCGTTCAGCGGCGATAGACGAAGCCTAGCTTCCGCCCCAGCCGCGAAGCGTAGAATTCGCCGATGATGCCGCGGCGGAAAATCAGCACGCAGACCATGAAGACGATGCCGGTGATGATCGTCACCGGGAATTCCGAGGTGGCGAGGTAGTTTTCCAGCGCCACGACCAGGCCGGCGCCGAAGAGCGGGCCAATCAGCGTGCCGATGCCGCCGAGCAGCGTCATCAGGATCACCTCGCCCGACATCTGCCAGGCGACGTCGGTGAGAGTCGCGAACTGGAAGACGATCGATTTCACCCCGCCCGCAAGCCCGGCAAGCGCCGCCGACATGACGAAGGCGCCGAGCTTGTAGCGCGCCACGGAATAACCGAGCGAGATCGCCCTCTGCTCGTTTTCGCGGATCGATTTCAGGATCATGCCGAAGGGCGAATTGATGAAACGCCAGATGATCAGCACGCCGATCAGGAAAACCGCCAGCACGAAATAATACATGTTGGTCGAGCTGTTCAGATCGATGAAACCGAAGAGATGGCCGCGCGGCACCGACTGGATGCCGTCCTCGCCTTCGGTAAACTTAGCCTGCAGGCAGAAGAAGAAGAACATTTGAGACAGCGCCAGCGTGATCATCGCGAAATAGATGCCCTGGCGGCGGATCGCAAAGAAACCCATGACGAGGCCGAGAAAGGCGGCCCCCGCCACGCCGATCAGGATGCCGAGTTCCGGCGGCAGGCCCCATGCCTTCACCGTATAGGCGGTGAAATAGGCAGCCCCGCCGAAGAAGGTGGCATGGCCGAAGGAAAGCAGGCCGGTATAGCCGAGCAGCAGATTGAAGGCACAGGCAAAGAGCGCGAAGCAGAGCAGCTTCATCAGAAAGATCGGATAGAAGAAAAACGGCGCCAGCAGCAGAAGCAGCAATCCCACGAGCAGGAAGCCCGCCTGCACCGAAAGGGCGGTGCGACTTCTTTCCGTTCGGATGGTGTCGGTGATGTCGGTCATATCAGGCATCCCGGCCGAAGAGGCCCGCGGGCCTGAGGAGAAGCACGATCGCCATGATGACGAAGATGACGATGTTGGAAGCCTCGGGGTAGAAGACCTTGGTCAGGCCCTCGGCAATGCCGAGCACATAACCGGTGATGATCGCGCCCATGATCGATCCCATGCCGCCGACAACGACCACGGCGAAGACGACGATGATCATGTTCGAGCCCATCAGCGGCGAGACCTGATAGATCGGCGCCGCCAGCACGCCGGCGAAAGCGGCAAGCCCGGCGCCGAGCGCGTAGGTGAGCGTCAGCAGCACCGGCACGTTGACGCCGAAGACTTGCACCAGCACGGCGTTTTCGGTGGCGGCCCTGAGATACGCCCCGAGCTTGGTCTTTTCGATCAGCAGCCAGGTGCCGAGGCAAACGACCAGCGAGACGACGACCACCCAGCCACGGTAGATCGGCAGGAACATGAAGCCGAGATTGGCGCCGCCGGCCAGCGCCGCCGGTGTCGCATAGGGCTGGCCGGAAGAGCCGTAGAGAAAACGGAAGGTGCCTTCGACCGCGAGCGCCATTCCGAAGGTGAAGAGCAGGCCGTAGAGCGGATCGAGATCATAGAGCCGGCGCAGGAACAACCGCTCGATGACGGCGCCGGCAAGGCCGACGATGACGGGCGCCAGGATCAGTGACGGCCAGTAGCCGATGCCGGCATAGGTGAGTAGCAGATAGGCGACGAAGGCGCCGAGCATATATTGCGCGCCATGGGCGAAGTTGATCACCCTGAGCAGGCCGAAAATGATGGCAAGGCCGAGGCTGAGCAGCGCATAGAACGAGCCGTTGATCAGGCCGATCAGCAACTGGCCAAGCAGCGCCTGCAGGGGAATGCCGAAGATCATCGTCATCTGGTCACACTCCCAGAACCTTATGCAGCGTATCCATGCGCTGCGGCAGTTCGCCGACCGGGAATTCCGATACCATCTGCCCATGATCCATCAGATAGAAGCGATCGGCAATACGACTGGCGAAACGGAAATTCTGTTCGACGAGCAGGATCGTCATCCCGCGTCCTTTCAGCGTCTGCAGCACCTCGCCGATGCGCTGGACGATGACGGGCGCGAGCCCCTCGGTCGGTTCGTCGAGAATGAGCAGCCTGACCCCGGTGCGCAGGATCCGGGCGATCGCCAGCATCTGCTGCTCGCCGCCTGATAGTTTGGTGCCCGGACTGCCGCGGCGCTCGTAGAGATTGGGGAAAAGCTCGTAGATCTCGTCGAGCGTCATGCCGCCCTTCGCGACCACAGGCGGCAGCAGCAGGTTTTCCGAAACGGTGAGCGTCGAGAAGATGCCGCGCTCCTCCGGCACGAAGCCGATGCCGCGGTGCGCCGTCTTGTGCAGCGGCACCTGCATCATGTCGCTGCCGGCAAAGCTGATCCTGCCCTTGCGAGCTCGAACGATGCCGGTGATGGTGCGCAGCGTCGTCGTCTTGCCGACGCCGTTGCGGCCGAGAATGGTGATCGTCTCGCCTTCTCCAACCCGCATATCGACGCCGTGCAGCACATGGCTTTCGCCATACCAGGCATTGAGATCCTGGATTTCGAGGAGAGCGGCCATCAATGCTCCTCCGTGCCCATATAAGCCACGCGGACGCGCTCGTCCTGGCTGACGGTGGCGTAATCGCCTTCGGCGAGGATCTCGCCCCGCTGCAGCACGGTCACATGCTGGCAGATATTGGCGACGACGGAGAGATTGTGCTCGACCATCAGCACCGCCCGGTCGCGGGCGACATCGCGGATGATCGCCGAGACGACGCCGACATCCTCCAGCCCCATGCCGGCCATCGGCTCGTCGAGCAGCAGCACCTTCGGGTCCAGCGCCAGCGTCGTGGCGATCTCCAGCACCCGCTTGCGGCCGTAGGAAAGATCGGCGGCGACATGATCGCGCTCCTTGGAAAGCCCGACGCTCGCAAGCAGCTGCTCGGCGCGTTCATTCAGCCGGTCGAGCGCCGACAGCGGCCGCCAGAATTGCGTGGAAAGATTGTTCGGCCGCTGCAGCGCCACGCGCACATTGTCGAGAACGCTCAAATGCGGGAACACCGCCGAGATCTGGAAGGAGCGCACCAGCCCCATGCGCGCCACCCTGTCGGGCGGCGTTCCGGTGATATCGGTGCCCATCAGCGTGATCGAGCCCGATGTCGGCTGCAGGAACTTCGTCAACAAGTTGAAGACCGTCGTCTTGCCGGCGCCGTTCGGGCCGATCAGCGCATGCACGCTGGCATCATGCACGTCGAGATCGACATTCTTGACGGCCGTGAAGCCGCCGAAATCGCGGCGCAGGCCGCGGGCGGATAATACCACCCGCGGCTTTGCCTGAGTTTCAATCGCGGAAACCGCCATCGTGCTTACTTCACCAGATCGCAGCCGCTCTTGGCGGGATCGATATAGGCTTCCTTGCCGGGAATGGTGGCGAGAACGTTGAAGTAATCCCACGGCTCCTTGCTGTCGGCCGGCTTCTTGACCTGCAGCAGGTACATGTCGTGGATCATGCGGCCATTGGCGCCGACCGTGCCGCCGCGGCCGAAGACGTCATCGACCGGCATTTCATGCAGCACCTTGGCGACGGCTTCGGTCTCGTCGGTGCCGGCCTTCTGCACCGCCTTCAGATATTGCGTCACCGCCGAATAGGTGCCGGTATGGATCATATTCGGCATCTTGTTGGTGCGGGCGAAAAACTTCTTGGCGAAGGCGCGGCTTTCGTCGTCGCGGTTCCAGTAGAAACCTTCCGTCAGTGTCAGCCCCTGCGCCGCCTCGAGGCCGAGACCATGGACTTCGGCGAGCGTGAAGAGCAGCGCCGCCAGATGCTGGCCGCCCTGGGTGATGCCGAATTCGGCCGCCTGTTTGATGGCGTTCGAGGTGTCGAGGCCGGCATTGGCAAGGCCGATCACCTTGGCGCCGGACGATTGCGCCTGCAGCAGGAAGGAGGAGAAATCCTGGCTCGACAAGGGATGGCGGACGGCGCCGACGACCGTGCCGCCGCTTGCCTTGACGTAGTCGGTGGTCTGCTGCTCCAGCGAATAGCCGAAGGCATAATCGGCGGTCAGGAAGAACCAGCTGTCGCCACCCTGCTTGACGAGCGCGCCGCCGGTGCCGACCGCCAGCGCATGGGTATCGTAAGCCCAGTGGAAGCCGTAGGGCGAACAGGCCTTGCCGGTCAGATCGGTTGTCGCCGCACCGGTGACGATGTCGATCTTCTTCTTTTCCTTGGCGATCGCCTGCACCGCGAGCGCCACCGAGGAGGTCGTCAATTCCATGATCGCGTCGACCTGCTCGGTGTCATACCACTGGCGGGCGATGTTGGAGGCGATATCGGGCTTGTTCTGGTGGTCGGCATCGACGATCTCCACCGGAACACCCAGCACCTTGCCGCCGAAATCCTCGACTGCCATCTTGGCGGCCTCGACGGAAGATTTGCCGCCAAAATCGGCATAGACGCCCGACTGGTCGTTCAGGATACCGATCTTGACCTTGCCGTCAGCCGCGCTCTGCGCGAGCACCGCTGTGCTGCTCGCAAGCAGAAATGCTACCGATGCAACGAGATTCTTACGCATATTCTCTCCTCCCAGAGATGAGCCAAATTGCGGATCTGTTCAGATTTGGCCAGCCGCACTCCTCAGAACGGCGGACCCTCGCCTTACGATCACGGAAATTCCGCGTCGAAGCAACGGGTGGTTTACAACTAATTCCAAACAGTATCTGTTCGTTTTTGAACAGAGGGGCTCACCATGAGCAATCCACCGCAGTTTACTTGGGACGATCTTCAGTTTTTTCTAGCCGTCGCCCGCACCGGACAGCTGTCGACGGCGGCCCGCCAGCTGCGTTCCAGCCATGCCACGGTTTCGCGGCGCATCGACCGACTGGAATTCACCCTCAAGGTCAAGCTGTTCGAGCGCAATCCGCGCGGCTATGTGCTGACATCAATGGGCACGCGCTTCGTCGAAACGGCCGAGCGGATGGAGCAGGAGACCGAGCGGCTGCGCGCCGACCTTGCCGACGGCTCGATGGCGCAGCGCGGCCTGGTGCGCCTCAGCGCCCCGGAGGGTTTTGCCAATTTCTTCTTCGCCACCGTGCTGCCGCGATTTGCCGCCCAACACCCGCATCTCTCGCTCGAGCTGGTGACGATCCAGCAGATCATGTCGCTGTCGCGCAAGGAGGCAGATCTTTCCGTCGTGCTCGACGAGCCGAAGGGCGGGCCCTATTTCGCTGAGAAGCTGACCGACTATCATTTGCAGATCTACGGCTCGCGCGACTATCTGGCGAAAGCGCCCGGCATTACCTGCCGCGAGGACCTGCTCGAGCATCCCTTCGTCAGCTATATCGAGGAGATGATTTTCGCGCCGGGCCTGGATTACCTCAGCGATGTGCACCCCCGCATCAAGCCGCAGTTCCAGAGTTCCAGCATCTTCGCGCAGCTCACTGCGACCCGAAACGGCCTCGGCCTCTGCATCCTGCCCTATTTCTTCGCCAGCCGTTATCCCGAGCTCGTGCGTGTGCTGCCCCAGGAGATCGACCTCAAGCGCCACTACTGGATCACTTGCCATCGCGACCTGAAACAGGCCCCGCGTGTGCGCGCCGTCATCGACTTTCTGCGCCAGGCCGTGCGCGGCGAGGACGCGCGCTTCGTGCCGCCCTATGTCACGGCCGCCGGCTTGCCGCGCCGGCCGGAAGCCGAGACCTCACCTATTTGAGAAACTCGGCCCGGTGCGGCGTGAAGCTATCGATCAGTCGGCCCTTTTCCAGCGCCTTGACACCATGGACGAGATTGGGAGGCACGATGAAACTGCCGCCTTGGCGGAGCACCTCGGTGCGGCCGTCGATCGTCACTTCGAAACTGCCCTCGGCGACATAACTTGCCTGGATATGCGGATGTGAATGGGCAGCACCGACGGCGCCGCTTTCGAAGGCCACTTCCACCATCATCATCTCGGGCAGATAGGTCATGATCCGCCTGACGACGCCGGGCTCGGGATTGACCCACTCGGCGCCTTCGGCCGATACGAACAGATCGCTTGACGACATTTCCGTCTCCTCGTTCCAGAATCGATCGCGGGCAAAGTGGATCATGCCGACGCATTTGAAAAGATCGCGGTCCCTGTCTTTTCGAGAGGGGCGCCTTTAGTTGACGCGCTCGGCTGGCGGGTCTATGCGACCTTTGATGAGGCAAGCCTGAATGCAAGGGTGAGGAGACGCCGCCATGCAGCATACGCGCGAGGTTTTCGACTGGGCCGACCCGTTCCGCCTGGCGGAACAGCTGACCGACGAAGAGCGCATGGTGCAGGAGACGGCCCATGCCTATGCGCAGGAAAAGCTTGCACCGCGGGTTCTCGACGCCTTCCGCAATGAAAAGACCGATCCCGAAATCTTTCGCGAAATGGGCGCACTCGGCCTTCTCGGCCCGACGATCTCCCCCGATTACGGCGGCGCCGGCCTCGGCTACACCGCCTACGGCCTGATCGCCCGCGAGGTCGAAAGGGTCGACAGCGGTTATCGTTCGATGATGAGCGTGCAGTCCTCGCTGGTCATGGTGCCGATCGAAACCTTCGGCTCCGAAGAGCAGAAGCTCAAATATTTGCCGAGGCTTGCATCCGGCGAATGGATCGGCTGCTTCGGACTGACCGAACCCGACCACGGCTCCGACCCGGGCTCGATGGCGACGCGCGCCAAAAGGGTCGACGGCGGCTATACCCTGACCGGTTCGAAGACCTGGATCTCCAACGCGCCGATCGCCGACGTCTTCGTCGTCTGGGCAAAGACCGAGGATGGCCTGATCCGCGGCTTCATCCTCGAAAAGGGCTGGAAGGGGCTTTCGGCCCCCGCTATCCACGGCAAGGTGGGCTTGCGCGCCTCGATCACCGGCGAAGTGGTGATGGACTCGGTCTTCGTGCCCGAGGAAAATCTTCTGCCTGATGTGACCGGTCTCAAGGGCCCGTTCACCTGCCTCAACTCGGCCCGCTTCGGCATCGCCTGGGGCGCGCTTGGCGCTGCCGAGGATTGTTATGCCAGAGCCCGACAATACACGCTGGAGCGCAAACAGTTCGGCCGGCCGCTTGCCGCCAACCAGCTGATCCAGAGGAAGCTCGCCGACATGGCGGCGGAGATTTCGCTCGGCCTGCAGGGCTGCCTGCGGCTCGGCCGCATGAAAGAGGAAGGCCATCCGCCAGTGGAGCTGACCTCGATCCTCAAGCGCAACAGCTGCGGCAAGGCGCTTGATATCGCGCGCGCTTCCCGCGACATGCTCGGCGGCAACGGCATCTCCGACGAATTCGGCATCGCTCGTCATCTCGTCAACCTCGAAGTGGTCAACACCTATGAGGGCACGCACGACATCCACGCGCTGATCATCGGCCGGGCAATCACCGGCATCGCGGCCTTTGCGAACTAGAGTATGCGTGAAGACCGTGCAGCGGTTTTACGATCAAGAGATTGAAAAAACAAAGACCTAAAGCGTGAGGAGCGAATGCGAAAGGTCGCGACGCGTTTTGGGCCAGCGAAACACGCCGAATTGCCACGCGCCTGACAATGTGCAACCTTCCCTCTGCGGCGCGAGGCCGGCAAAGAGGGGATCGCATGTTTCTGCTTCTTGCATTGCTGATCGGTGTCATTTCAGGCCTTCGCACCATGACCGCGCCGGCCGCCGTCGCCTGGGGCGCAGCACTCGGTTGGTTCGACGTCTCGCAGACGCCGCTTGCCTTCATGGGCTATCGCTGGACACCGTGGATCTTCACGATCCTTGCCGTCATCGAGCTGATCGCCGACCAGCTGCCGTCGACGCCGTCGCGCAAGGTGCCGATGCAATTCGGCGCCCGCATCGTCTCGGGCGCACTCTCGGGTGCCGCGATCGGCGCAGCCAGCAGCCTGCTCTTCGGCGGGCTGATCGCCGGCGTGATCGGCGCCGTCATCGGCACCTATGGTGGCGCCGCCCTTCGCGCCAGGCTTGCCGGCTCATTCGGCAGGGATCTGCCGGCCGCTCTCATCGAGGATGCCGTCGCCGTCATCGGCGCGCTGCTGATCGTGGGAGCCGTGTCATGAAGAGCTTCGACGCCATCGTCATCGGCGCCGGCCAGGCCGGCCCGTCGCTTGCCGCGCGCATGGTCGAAAAGGGCATGAACGTGGCGCTGATCGAGCGCAAATTCCTCGGCGGCACCTGCGTCAATGCCGGCTGCATGCCGACGAAGACGCTGGTGGCCAGCGCCCGCGCCGCCCATGTCGCGAGAAGCGGCGCAGCTTACGGCGTCAATATCCCCGGCGAGATCACCATCGACATGAAGGTGGTGAGAGCCCGGGCCGAAACGGTGACGATGAATGCCCGCAATGGCCTGATCGGCTGGCTCGGCGGCATGGACGGCATGAGCGTGATCTATGGCCATGCCCGTTTCGAGGGCCCGAAGACCGTCAGCGTCAACGGCGAGATGCTAAGCGCGCCGCGCATCTTCCTCAATGTCGGCGCGCGACCCGTCATCCCGGAACTGCCTGGTATCGATGATATCGACTACCTCACCAGCACCTCGATCATCCATCTCGACACGCTGCCGCGGCATCTGGCGGTGATCGGCGGCAGCTACATCGGACTAGAATTCGCGCAGATGTATCGCCGCTTCGGCGCCGACGTCAGCGTCGTCGAGCACGGCCCGAAGCTCGCATCGCGCGAAGACGAGGATATATCCGATGCGATCGCCGACATCCTGCGCGCCGAAGGCATCAACGTCCACACCGATGCCGGCAACATCGCCTTTGCGCACAATGGCCGCGGGGTCAGCGTCGCTGCCGGCTCGGCGACGATCGATGCGAGCCACGTGCTGATCGCCACCGGCCGCAAGCCGAATACCGACGATCTCGGCCTCGATGCCGCCGGCGTCGCCACCGATAAACGCGGTTTCATCACCGTTGACGACAGGCTCGCCACCAATGTCGAGGGCATCTGGGCGCTCGGCGACTGCAATGGCCACGGCGCCTTCACCCACACCTCCTATAATGATTTCGAGATCGCCGCCGCCAACCTCATCGACGGCGAAGACCGCAAACTCTCGAGCCGCATCCCCGCCTATGCGCTCTACATTGATCCGCCGCTCGGCCGCGTCGGGATGACGGAGAAGCAGGCGCGTGCCTCAGGCCGCAGGATCATGGTCTCGACCCGACCGATGAGCCGCGTCGGCCGGGCCAACGAACGCGGCGAGACCAAGGGCTTCATGAAGGTGATTGCCGATGCCGAGACCCAGGAAATCCTTGGCGCGGCGATATTGGGCATCGAGGGCGACGAGGTGATCCACGGTCTTATCGATGCGATGAATGCGGGAACGACCTACCCCGCGCTCAAATGGTCGGTGCCAATCCATCCGACGGTATCGGAGCTGATCCCGACGCTGCTTGGGGATTTGAAGCCAGTTTAGTTGCGCATTGACGCTCCAAGAGTCGAGGCCGGAGACCGCTGGTGTCTATCGAACTGCTGATCGAGAATTACGGCCTGCTGGCGATCTTTCTGGGCGCCGCCTTCGAAGGCGAAACGGCCGCCTTCCTGGGCGGCGTGATTGCCCATCGGGGGCTGCTCACCTATTGGTCGGCCGCGCTTGCGGCCACCGCAGGCTCCTTTGCCGGCGACCAGATGTGGTTTTTCGCCGGCCGGTATGCCGCGCAATGGGGCTTTGTCCGCCGGCTGATGGAAAAGCCGGCGTTGGCACGCGTAACCCACCTTCTGGAAACCTATCCCACAGGCTTCATCCTGGCCTTTCGGTTTCTGGTGGGGCTGCGGACGATCAGCCCTGTTGTCATCGGGACGACGCGCATACCGACCGGAAAATTCGTCGTCTTGAACGCCGTTGCCGCGCTGATCTGGGGGCAATTGTTCACGGCGCTCGGTTACCTCTTCGGACACGGCATCCAGCAGACATTGGGCCACCTTCCCCTTCACCGCCATCTGCTGATCGCCGTCGGAGCCGCAGCGGTCGTCGCAGCCGCGGCTCTTGCCTTTCGCAAAATGATGAAACCGAGCACCGGGCCCTCCTAGAGCCAAGCGGCTCGCCTATTCCATCACGATCTGCAGCTTCACATCGCTCGGCCGCGCTTCGACCGCGCGATCGAATGCTTGGATCGATTCCTCGAATTTGAAGGTCTCCGATATTAGCGGCTTCAGATCGACGCGACCCGATGCCAAAAGCGCGATCGAGCGTTCATACTGGTGCGCGTAGCGGAACACCGTCTCGATGCGGATCTCCTTGGTGGACGCCGTCGAGACGTCGAAGCCGATCGGGTTGACCGGCAGGCCGACGACCACGATGACACCGCCCGGGCGCGGCAGCGCCATGATCGTTTCCCAGGCTTTCGGCGAACCGGAGCATTCGAAGACGACATCGGCGCCCCAACCGTCGGTCAACCTGCCCACTTCTTCGACCAGGTTCGTCTCGCGGATATTGACCGGAATGACGCCCTGGTACTGCGCTGATATATCGAGCTTCGGCTGGGCGAGATCGGCAACGATCGCGCGGGCGCAGCCGCCGGCAAGGGCGGCGATCGCCACCATCGTGCCGATCGGCCCGGCGCCGAGGACGACGGCGGTATCACCGGGCGTTATCTTCGCCTTGCTCGCCGCCTGCATGCCGACGGCGAAAGGTTCGACCATGGCGCCTTCGGCAAAGCTGACATTGTCGGGCAGCTTGAACGTATAATTGGCGGGATGCACCACCTCCGGCGTCAGCACGCCGTGGATCGGCGGCGTCGCCCAAAAGGTGACCGCTGGATCGATATTGTAGAGGCCGAGCCGGCTTGCCTTAGAATTCGGATCGGGAATGCCGGGTTCCATGCAGACGCGGTCGCCGACGTTCAAATGGGTGACGCCGGCCCCGATCTCGACCACCGTGCCGGCCGCCTCATGGCCGAGCACCATCGGCGCGTTGACGACGAAGGGGCCGATCTTGCCGTGCGTATAATAATGCACATCGGAGCCGCAGACGCCGACTGTGTGAATCCTGATCTTCACCTCGCCGGGGCCGGTTTCAAGCGGCAGATCGATATCGCGAAGGGTTAGCTCATGCTGGCGTTCCAGCACCAGTGCACGGACTTTGGTCATGATCGGTTTCCTCCCTATGGCCCCGGCAATTCATCGAGCGCCGTTGAAGCGACTATAAGACCGTCAGGGGTGGCAGTTCAATTGCATCATGCAGGCTTTTGCTCGACATATGATGAAATGCCCATTTTCCATAACCCGAAAGATTTTCATTCCTAGACCTCTGTATGATTTCAGCCGAAGTCGTCGGGGAGTACATTCTTATTGCGAGTTCCCTGGCAATGAGGACAGGCAAAGAGATGAAGAACGATCGTGACGATGTTGGCGGAAATCGGTCTTACGGTCCGACGATAGCAAGGTTATTCCGGGACTTCTGGCACCGGCTCGTGAAGCCGATCGCCGCGCTCCCGAGAGACAGTCAGCCAACGCCGGTACGCGTAACCATAAAGACAAGGGATCGAAATCACCCTCGGCAGCGTTATTAGAGCGGTTCAGGTTTTCACGGAAGCGCTGAACCGCTCTAAGTTTTGTTTTTACGCAATTCCGGACGGAAAACCGCTTCACACTTTTCCTGGAATTGCTCTGGATGCGCCGGCATGGCGTTACGGAAGCATGACGGCACCGGGTACCATGCGGATCGGCGAGATAAGGAAGACCATCATGAAGTCGATCGTGTCGTTCTGCCTGTTCGCATCCCTTCTCTTCGCGGCAAACGAGGCGTCTGCGGCCCTCGAACTGGCATCGCTCCCGCCGCAGCAGCAGGCAGAAAAGCTGGTGCCGGCCAATCTCGAACTCACCTTCCCCGGGCCTGTCGATCTTGCCCGCTCGACGGCCATCCTGCTGGATGCTGAAGGGACGGCGCTTCCCACAGGCAAGCCATTTCTCTCCGGCGATGAAGGATCCGTGTTCAAGATCCCACTCGATCCCTCAATGCCGCCAGGCCTCTATACGCTCGACTGGCGCGTGCACTCGATGGACGGCCGTAGCGCCGAAGGTCAGTACCAGTTCCGGGTCGATCCCTAGCCTTCGCGCTTCGGCGGCATAAAAGCATTTATAAGATTTTTATATTGATGCGGTTCCGGCCGTCTCGAACCTTTATGCGCTTCGGCTCCATATTGACCTCCGAGAGATCGACAAGATCATCTCCACGCCAGAAAGCATGAATGACGACACCCAGGCAGGGTGCGCGCCCTTTGTCTTGTCTGACTCCCAGAAAACAACCGGAGTCGATCATGATGGATATCATCCTACTCGGCACGGCGATCATATTCTTCGCGCTGTGCTTTGCCTACACCCGCGTCTGCGACAGGCTTTGACAAGGAAACGACGATGACCCTCGACTATGTCCTGAGCGGTGCCGTGACCGTGTTTCTCACCGTCTACCTCACCTACGCTCTGCTGCGTCCAGAACGCTTCTGAAAAGAACTGGCGCTTCCGAGGTCGCGCAGGCGCGACCCGGAAGCAGCCGGCTATTGAAAGTTACCCCAATGACCCTCAACGGATGGCTTCAGATCCTGCTTTACTGCGGGATCGTCCTCGCGCTCGTCAAGCCGCTCGGCGGTTACATGACGCGTGTCTATAGCGGCGAGCGCACTTTCCTCTCACCGGTCCTCGTTCCGATCGAACGCGGACTTTATGCCATTGCCGGCACTAGCGAAGGCGAGGATCAGCATTGGACCTCCTATGCCTTCGCCATGTTGATGTTCAACCTGCTCGGCGTTCTCGTCCTCTACGCGCTCCTTCGGCTGCAGGATATCCTGCCCTATAATCCGGCCGGCATGGCCGCCGTCCCGCCGGAGCTTGCCTTTAATACCGCCGTCAGCTTTCCCACAAATACCAACTGGCAGAATTACGGCGGCGAAAGCACCATGTCGTATCTCTCCCAGATGGCCGGCTTCACGGTGCAGAACTTCCTCTCGGCCGCCACCGGCATGGCCATCGCCGTCGCCTTCATCCGTGCCTTCGCGCGCGCATCCGGCAAGGCGATCGGCAATTTCTGGGTCGATATGATCCGCGGCACACTCTACATCCTGCTGCCGATCTGCATCGTGCTGACGCTGGTCTTCGTCTATCTCGGCGTACCGCAGACGCTCGGACCCTATGTCGATGCCACGACGCTGGAAGGCGCCAAGCAGACGATTGCGGTCGGCCCCGTCGCCTCGCAGCTGGCGATCAAGATGCTCGGCACCAATGGCGGCGGCTTCTTCAACGCCAATTCCGCCCATCCGTTCGAAAACCCCGATGCGATCTCCAATCTCATCCAGATGGTCTCGATCTTCGCGATCGGCGCGGCTTTGACCAACGTCTTCGGCCGCATGGTCGGCAACCAGCGCCAGGGCTGGGCGATCCTCGCGACGATGGGCGTCCTGTTTCTTGCCGGTGTCATCGTCACCTACTGGGCGGAGGCCGCCGGCAGCCCGCTGATGCATGCCTTCGGCCTTGGCGGCGGCAATATGGAAGGCAAGGAAGTCCGCTTCGGCGTCGCCCTGTCCTCGCTGTTTGCGGTCATCACCACGGCGGCCTCCTGCGGCGCGGTCAACGCGATGCACGGCTCGTTCACCGCGCTTGGCGGCCTGATCCCGCTGATCAACATGCAGCTCGGCGAAATCATCGTCGGCGGTGTCGGCGCGGGTTTCTACGGCATCCTGCTGTTCATCATCGTCGCCGTCTTCGTTGCCGGTCTGATGGTCGGCCGCACCCCGGAATATCTCGGCAAGAAGATCGAGGCGAAAGAGATGAAGATGGCCGTTCTCGCCATCCTCTGCCTGCCGCTCGCCATGCTGGTCTTTACCGCAATCGCAAGCGTCCTTCCGCGCGCCGTCGCTTCGGTCAGCACCGCCGGCCCGCACGGCTTCTCCGAAATCCTCTATGCCTATACCTCGGCTGCGGCCAATAACGGCTCGGCTTTCGGCGGCCTGACCGGCAATACGCCCTGGTACAACGTGACGCTCGGCATCGGCATGCTGATGGGCCGCTTCCTGGTGATCATCCCTGCCCTTGCCATCGCCGGCTCGCTGATTGCCAAGAAAGCGGTTCCGGCCTCGGCGGGCACCTTCCCGACCGACGGGCCGCTCTTCGTCGGCCTGCTCGTCGGCACGATCCTGATCGTCGGCGGCCTGACCTTCTTTCCGGCCCTGGCGCTCGGCCCCATCGTCGAGCACCTGGTCATGATCGCCGGCCAGACCTTCTGAGGCGACGCCTTGACGCTCCGTCACAAGTTTCCTCCGCCATCCTCGTTTCAAAGCTGGAGTCTCTTATGAGCCAGGCAAAATCCGCGAGTATCATCGATAGTCGCATCCTCCTTCCGGCCGTCGGCGCCGCCTTCAAGAAGCTCGATCCGCGCGCCCTTGCCAGAAACCCGGTCATGTTCGTGGTCGCTACGGTCTCGGTGCTGACCACCGTGCTCTTCCTGCGCGATCTCGTGGTCGGCAACGGCGATCTCGGCTTTTCCTTCCAGATCAATCTCTGGCTCTGGTTCACCGTGCTCTTTGCCAATTTCGCCGAAGCCGTCGCCGAAGGCCGCGGCAAGGCGCAGGCCGATTCGCTGCGCAGGGCGCGCACCGAAACTCAGGCCAAACTGCTGACCGCCCACAATGGCCGCGACTACCGCATGGTGCCGGGCACCAGCCTCAAGGTCGGTGACATCGTGTTCGTCGAGGCCGGCGATATCATTCCCTCGGACGGCGAGGTCATCGAAGGGGTGGCCTCGGTCAACGAAGCGGCAATCACCGGTGAATCCGCCCCGGTCATCCGCGAATCCGGCGGCGACCGCTCGGCGGTCACCGGCGGTACGCAGGTGCTGTCCGACTGGATCCGGGTGCGCATCACGGCGGCGGCCGGTTCCACCTTCCTCGACCGGATGATCTCGCTCGTCGAAGGCGCCGAACGCCAGAAGACGCCGAACGAGATCGCGCTCAACATCCTGCTCGCCGGCATGACGCTGATCTTCGTGCTCGCCACCGCGACGATCCCGAGTTTTGCCAGTTATGCCGGCGGTTCGATCCCGATCATCGTGCTGGTTGCCCTCTTCGTCACGCTGATCCCGACGACGATCGGTGCGCTGCTGTCGGCGATCGGCATTGCCGGCATGGACCGCCTCGTTCGCTTCAACGTGCTCGCCATGTCCGGCCGCGCCGTCGAAGCCGCCGGCGACGTCGACACGCTGCTGCTCGACAAGACGGGCACGATCACCCTCGGCAATCGCCAGGCGACGAGTTTCCGGCCGGTGCGCGGCATTTCCGAACAAGACCTCGCCGATGCCGCCCAGCTCGCCTCGCTTGCCGACGAAACGCCTGAGGGACGCTCCATCGTCGTGCTCGCCAAGGAGAAATATGCCATCCGCGGCCGCGACATGGCGAGCCTCAAGGCCACCTTCGTGCCCTTCGCCGCCCAAACCCGCATGAGCGGCGTCGATCTCGAAGGCGCCTCGATCCGCAAGGGTGCGGTCGATGCGGTGCTCGCCTATGTCAACGGCGACGCATCCTCGAAGAACGGCAGCGAGGTCGTGCGCGAGTTGCAGTCGATATCGGACGAGGTCGCCAAATCAGGCGGCACACCGCTGGCGGTCGCCCGCGACGGCAGGCTGCTCGGCGTCATCCAGCTGAAGGATATCGTCAAGGGCGGCATCCGCGAGCGCTTCACCGAGCTTCGCCGCATGGGCATCCGCACGGTGATGATCACCGGCGACAATCCGCTGACGGCAGCCGCCATCGCCGCCGAAGCCGGCGTCGACGATTTCCTCGCCCAGGCGACGCCGGAGATGAAGCTGGCGCTGATGCGCGAGGAACAGTCCAAGGGCAAGCTCGTCGCCATGTGCGGCGATGGCACCAACGATGCGCCGGCGCTGGCCCAGGCCGATGTCGGCGTCGCCATGAATACCGGCACGGTCGCCGCCCGCGAGGCCGGCAACATGGTCGACCTCGATAGCGACCCGACGAAGCTGATCGAGATCGTCGAGATCGGCAAGCAGTTGTTGATGACACGTGGCGCGCTGACGACCTTTTCGATCGCCAACGACATCGCCAAATATTTCGCCATCATCCCGGCGATGTTCCTGACCTTTTACCCGCAGCTCGGCGTGCTCAACGTCATGGGGCTGTCGACGCCGCAAAGCGCCATTCTCTCGGCGATCATCTTCAACGCGCTGATCATCATCGCGCTGATCCCGCTGTCGCTGAAGGGCGTGCGCTACCGGCCGATCGGCGCCGGCGCGCTTCTGTCGCGCAACCTGCTGATTTACGGCCTCGGCGGCATCATCGTCCCCTTCATCGGCATCAAGGCGATCGACATGACCGTCGCAGCCCTCGGCCTCGCCTGAATACGCAAGGAGCAAGAGCAATGTTTAGAGAATTTCGCCCGGCGATCGTCATGATCGTCGCCACCACTGCAATCACCGGCCTTCTTTATCCGCTCGCCATGACGGGTGCTGCCCAGGCGCTCTTTCCCAACCAGGCGAGTGGCAGCCTGATCGAGAAGAATGGCCAGGTGATCGGCTCGACGCTGATCGGCCAGGCCTTCACCACAGACAAATATTTCCACGGCCGCCCCTCGGCTGCCGGCGACGGCTACAATGCCGCCGCCTCCAGCGGCTCCAACCTCGGCCCGACCAGCCAGAAGCTGATCGACCGCGTCAAGGCCGACTATGAAGCCGCCAAGGCGACGAACCCGAATGCCGAGGTGCCCGCCGACCTCGTCACCGCGTCTGGCAGCGGCCTCGATCCCGATATTTCGCCGGAGGCCGCCTATTTCCAGGTGCCCCGCGTCGCCAAGGCACGAGGTGTGGAGGAGGCCAAGGTCAAGGCGCTGGTCGACGGCGCGGTTCACGACCGCGAACTCGGCATATTGGGCGAGCCGACCGTCAATGTTCTGGCGTTGAACCAGAGCCTTGATGCTTCTATGACTGAGTGAATTTGGCGGGTTCAATGTGGGTTTGGCGACAAGGCCAACCCCTCGGGCGCGACCCGAGGATCCATGCCACAGCTACCGGTGGGTGCCGTGGGGATGCTCGGCTCAAGGCCGAGCATGACGGAGGGTGGGGCGGACGTAACGCATTCTCAGTAGCCATTCGCAGAAAGACCACACGCATGCCAGACGACAACCGCGACCAGGCCGGCAGGCCATCGCCCGATGCGCTTCTCGAAAAAGCCCGGGCGGAAACGCGGGGCCGTCTGAAGATCTTTCTCGGCGCCGCCCCCGGGGTCGGCAAGACATACGAGATGCTGATCTCCGGCCGCGCCAAGATCGCCGATGGTGTCGATGTCGTCATTGGCGTCGTCGAGACCCATGGCCGCAAGGAGACCGAGGCGCTGCTTGCCGGCTTCGAGATCATTCCCCGCGTCGAAATCGACTACAAGGGCCGGCCGCTCGAGGAAATGGACCTCGACGGCATCCTCGCCCGCCGGCCTGACCTGGTGCTGGTCGACGAACTCGCCCACACTAATGCCGTGGGCAGCCGCCATCCGAAGCGCTATCTCGACGTCAAGGAATTGCTCGATCGCGGCATCGACGTCTATTCGACGCTGAACATCCAGCATGTCGAGAGCCTCAACGACGTCGTCTCGCAGATTACCCGCATCCGGGTGCGCGAGACGGTACCGGACTCGATCATCGACCTTGCCGACGACGTCGAGATCATCGACCTGACGCCGGACGATCTGATCAAGCGCCTGCATGACGGCAAGGTCTACATGCCGCGCACCGCCGAGCGGGCGCTGACCAACTATTTCACGCCGGGCAACCTGACGGCGCTCAGGGAGCTGGCGCTGCGCAAGACCGCCCAGCGCGTCGACGACCAGTTGCTCACCCATATGCAGGCCCATGCCATCTCGGGTCCCTGGGCGGCGGGCGAACGCGTCCTCGTCTCGGTCGACCATCACCCGCGCTCGGCGTCGCTGGTGCGCTATGCCGCCCGCATGGCCTCGCGCCTGCGCGCGCCCTGGGCCGCCGTCTATATCGAGACCAACCGTTCGATCAATCTGACGGAAACCGAACGCGATACCATTGCCGCCACGCTGCGGCTTGCCGAGCAGCTCGGCGGTGAGGCGCTGACCATTCCCGGCCGCGAGGTGGCCGAAGAGCTCGTCCGCCATGCCAGCGCCAATAACGTCACCCATATCGTCATCGGCGCCCCGAAAAAGCCGAGCTGGCGCGACTGGTGGAGCCGCTCGATTACCGACGAGCTGATCCGCAAGACCGGCGAGATCAGCGTCCATGTCATCTCCGGTACGGAGAAGGACGGCACCACCGCGCGCGGCATCAAGGCGGCCGCCACGCCGCCGCAGCTGGATTTCAGAGCCTATCTGCTGGCAACCGGTTATGTCGCCATCGCGCTCGGCGTCAGTATCGTGCTCGACCAGGTGCTCGACGTGCGCAACCTCGCCCTCGTCTTCCTGATGGCGGTGCTGACCTCCGCCGTCCTGCACGGCCTGCGGCCGGCGCTTTACAGCTGCATCCTCGGCGCGCTGTCCTTCAACTTCTTCTTCCTGCCGCCGCGCTACACGCTGACGATCAGCGATCCGGAAAGCGTGCTTGCCTTTTTCTTCTTCCTCGGTGTCGCCATCATCGCCAGCAATCTGACCGCGACCGTGCAGCGCCAGGCCGCCGCGGCCCGGCAGCGGGCGCGCACGACCGAGGATCTCTATCTCTTCTCCAAGAAACTCGCCGGCACCGGCACGCTCGACGACGTGCTCTGGGCAACCGCCTTCCAGCTCGCCTCGATGCTGAAGGTCCGCGTCGTTCTACTGCTGCCGGAAGACGGCAGCATCGCCGTCAAGGCCGGCTATCCGCCCGACGACACGCTCGACGATGCCGATATCGCCGCTGCCCGCTGGGCCTGGGAGCACAATCACGCCGCCGGCCGCGGCGCCGATACGCTGCCCGGCGCCAAGCGCCTCTACGTGCCGCTCAGAACCGGACGCACCGCCGTCGGCGTCATCGGCCTCGACAGTGATCGCCGCGACGGGCCGCTGCTGACGCCCGAACAGCAGCGGCTGCTCGATGCGCTGGCCGACCAGGCGGCCCTTGCCATCGAACGCATCCAGCTCGTCGCCGATGTCGACCGGGCAAGGCTTGCGGCCGAAGCCGACCGGCTGCGTTCGGCCCTGCTGACGTCGATCTCGCACGACCTGAAGACGCCGCTTGCCGCCATCCTCGGCGCCGCCGGCACGCTACGCGACTATTTCGCCGCCATGCCGGAGGAGGATCGCATCGACCTGCTTTCAACCGTCGTCGACGAATCCGAGCGCCTCAACCGCTTCATCGCCAACCTGCTCGACATGACCAAGATCGAATCCGGCGCGATGGAGCCGAATTCTGCGCTGCATTATGCCGGCGACATCGTCGGCAGCGCACTGCGCCGCGCCGCCAAGATCCTCGAACACCACAGGACGGAGATGCGCATTCCCGCCGACCTGCCGATGGTGCGCGTCGATCCGGTGCTGTTCGAGCAGGTGATCTTCAACCTCTTCGACAATGCCGCGAAATACGCGCCCGAGGGCTCGGTGGTCCACATCGAGGCCTGGGCCGATGCCGACCACATCGTCCTGCAGGTCTTGGACGAAGGCCCGGGCATCCCGCCGGCCGACCTTACCTGCGTCTTCGACACCTTCTACCGGGTGCGCAAGGGCGATCAGGTGCGCGCCGGCACCGGCCTCGGCCTTTCCATCTGCCGCGGCTTCATCGAGGCAATGGGCGGCACGATCGCGGCCGGCAACCGCACGGGCCGCCCCGGCGCCGTCTTCACCATCCGCCTGCCGAAACCCAACGACATTCCGAAACTGGATGATTGAGATGACCGGTTCAGCCGTCAAAATCCTCGTCGTCGACGACGAACCGCCGATCCGCAAGCTGCTCCGCGTCGGCCTGAGCGCGCAGGGCTACGAGGTGCAGGAGGCGCCGAACGCCGCCGGCGCCCGCCAGTCGGTCACTGAGGCCATGCCCGATCTCATCGTGCTCGATCTCGGCCTGCCCGATACCTCAGGCCATGACTTGCTTGAGGAGTGGCGCGACCAAGGGCTTTCCCTGCCCATCGTCATCCTGTCCAGCCGTACCGACGAGGCCGGCATCGTCAAGGCGCTGGAAGGCGGCGCCGACGACTATGTCACCAAACCCTTCGGCGTCAACGAACTCGGCGCCCGCATCCGCGTGGCGCTTCGCCACCGCCTGCAGCAGCAGGGCGAAAAGGCGATCTTCCAGACCGGCGGACTGTCGATCGATCTCGTCAAGCGCATCGTCAAGGTCGACGGTCGAGACATTAAATTATCGCCGAAGGAATACGACATCCTGCGTGTGCTCGCCCAGCACGCCGGCAAGGTGCTGACACACCAGTTTCTTTTGAAGCAGGTTTGGGGGCCGGCAGCGGATGTGCAGTATCTGCGCGTCTACGTCAGGCAGCTGCGGCAAAAGGTCGAGCAGATTCCCGACCAGCCGCACTATATCACCACAGAGACCGGCGTCGGCTACCGGCTCAGGGAAGCGGACTGACCGCCCTTCCCTCCCGCTGCCCGTACAGTATCGAGCCCAACAGCATTGAGCCCAACAGCATTGAGAATGACATGAACCTTCCCAACATCATCCGGCCGGAACACACTTTCATCGGCGTGTCGGCGCCGACGAAATGGCGCGCGCTGCAGGGTATAGCGGACAAGGCCGCCAAAGCTTTCTCCGCCGACGGCCAGACCATTCTGAAAGCGCTTGAAGAGCGTGAGAAGCTCGGCTCCACCGGCATCGGCAACGGCATTGCCATTCCACACGCGGCGATCGACGGCATGACCAGCCCCCGCGGCCTACTCCTGCGCTTCGCCCAGCCGCTGGATTTCGAGGCGATCGACGATATACCGACCGACATCGCTTTCGTGCTGCTCTTCGGGGAAAACAATCGCGGCGAATATCTCAACGTGCTGTCGGCAATCGCCCGGCGGCTGCAATCGGACGGCACGCTTGCCGCCATGCGCAAGGCAAAAACGGTCGACGAATTCTATTCCGATTTCATCGCCGATTCACGGGTGTAAAGAACATTATAAAGGGCGCGGCCCGAAGGCCGCGCCCTCCCGTCTTGGTTCAGAGGATCTTAGAAATCGCGCTGGAAGCGCAGGAAGCCGAACACTTCGTCGTCGCCTTCGTCCTCATCGTGATATTGCACGCTGAGCTTCGAACGCAGGTCTTCGACGATCTGATAGTCGATCGTGACGCCAGTCGTGTAAGCGCTGCCGCCGGTGAAACCATTGCCGTCAGCTTCGAGAGCGATGTTTTCGAAGTACTGGAAGCCGGGGGTGATCTTCCACTTTTCGTTGATCTTCAAGGCGTACTCTGCTGCGATCGTCCATTCGGACTCTTCGTAGTAATAGTTGGCGCCGCTTGCCCAAACGCCGGCAATGCCGAGCGTGCCCGGACCGATATCGGCATAGACGATGCCGCGGACAGCGACTTCGCTGGTGTCGGTGTCATAACCGGCAAGCAGGTAAGCGCTGACGGCGCCGGCCTTGTAGGAGACCTGGCCTGCGACACCGAAGTTGTTCGGGCCTTCGCCCGGCTTGGTGGCGTAGTCTTCTTCCAGTTCGTCGACCGAGATGCCGGCCGCGAAAGCGCCGTTCTCGTACTGATACCGGATCGAGTTATGCGTCGTTTCGTTGCTGGCGAGCGTATCGGTCTCGCCGCTCATGTCGTCATCCCACCAGCTGTAAAGCTTACCGACGCGGAAGCCGGCAATGTCGATATAGCCTTCATCAAGCAGAGCTTCCTGATCGGAGGCATTGTCGGCATTGTAACGCAGCGTGATGACGCCGGTGAGCGTGCCGTACTCGGTGTCGTTCTTGGTCTGGAAGGTGACCTGACCGCGAGTCCAGAAGTTTACGTCGGAATCGCCGGAGATCTGGTCACCGAAGCGCACTTCGGTACGGATATAGCCGCCGATGGAAAGGCATGTTTCCGTCCCCGGAATATAAAAATAGCCGGTCCCGTAGGCGTCGCAAACGCGAACATATTCCACGGGCTCGGGTTCCGCCGCCACGATGGCGTCGGCAGCGCGGGCTCCGGATGCCGCGGCAAGGGCGGCAACGGAGGCAAAAAGGATCGTTCTGATATTCATTTTGAATGGCCCTAACAGGTTTGGAATGCGAGGCACATTTCAAGGGATGCCCCCGCGTAGCGGTCGGAGAAGACGACCGCACGGTGGCGATATAGGAATCCGCAAGTGTCATCGCGGCAAAATCTTGGCAGAAATCAGCATGGTCATGGCGCTTTCGTGGAAGAACTGTGGCCGAAAAAACACGGTCCTGCGGCACAGCCGGCGGCTGGACCAATTGGCCGCGGCCAACTTCGGCACGTCCATTTCCAAATTGCCCGTTAAATGGAATGACATTCTAACGGCAGTCCCGAAACCGGAAGAACCTTTGTTTCATTATACGACTGACTTGATAGAGTTTAGACACACACGGAGGGTTCCCCAATGCAGATACAAAGACTCACCCGGCTCATCGCAGCCGCGGTCATGGCAGGCAGCTTCGCCATCGGGAGCATCGCTCCCGCATACGCGGATCAGACGCTTCTGAACGTTTCCTACGATCCGACCCGCGAATTGTATAAGGATTTCAACGCCGCTTTTGCCGCCAAGTGGCAGAAGGATACCGGTGAAGCCGTGACGATCCAGGCATCGCATGGCGGCTCCGGCGCCCAGGCCCGCTCCGTTATCGACGGCCTCGACGCCGACGTGGTCACCCTGGCGCTCGAAGGCGATATCGACGCCATCGCCAAGAAGACCGCCAAGATCCCGGCGGACTGGAAGAGCAAATTGCCCAACAATTCGACGCCCTATACGTCGACGATCGTCTTCCTGGTCCGCAAAGGCAACCCGAAGGGCATCAAGGACTGGGGCGATCTGGTCAAGGACGACGTCCAGGTCATCACCCCGAACCCGAAGACCTCGGGCGGTGCCCGCTGGAACTTCCTGGCCGCCTGGGCATGGGCCAAAAAAGCCAATGGCGGCGACGACGCCAAAGCGCAGGAATATGTGACGAAACTGCTGCAGCACGTTCCGGTTCTCGATACCGGCGCGCGCGGCGCGACGACGACCTTCGTTCAGCGCGGCCTCGGCGACGTACTGCTGGCCTGGGAAAACGAAGCCTATCTTTCGCTTGAGGAACTCGGTCCCGACCAGTTCGAGATCGTAACGCCGACCCTCTCCATCCGCGCCGACCCGCCGGTCGCCGTCGTCGACGGCAATGTCGACAAGAAGGGCACGCGCAAGGTCGCCGAAGCCTATCTCAACTATCTCTATTCGGACGAGGGCCAGAAGATCGCCGCCAAGCACTTCTATCGCCCGATCAAGCCTGAGGCCGCCGATCCGGCCGACATCGCCCGCTTCCCGAAGCTGACGCTCGCCACCATCGACGACTTCGGCGGATGGAAAGAAGCGCAGCCGAAATTCTTCGGCGACGGCGGGGTATTTGACCAGATCTACAAGCCGGCCCAATAATAGACTTCATGAAAGCACATAGCCCCACGCGGTGGCGGTTCAGACGGCCGAGCGTCATTCCGGGTTTCGGAATGGCGCTCGGCCTTACCTTGACCTGGCTCACCCTTCTGATCCTCATCCCGCTCTCCGGTCTTGCCGTCCGGTCGAGCGCGCTCGGCTGGGAGAAATTCTGGTCGATCGCGTTCGATCCGCGCACCTTGAATGCATTGCGCATCAGCTTCGGCACCGCCTTCATTGCCGCCATCGTCAATGCCGTCTTCGGCATCATCCTCGCCTGGGTGCTGGTACGCTACCGTTTCCCCGGCAAGCGCATCATCGATGCCATGGTCGACCTGCCCTTCGCGCTGCCGACGGCCGTCGCCGGCATCGCGCTGACGACGCTTTATGCGCCGAACGGCTGGATCGGCCAGTTCCTGACGCCGCTCGGCATCAAGATCGCTTTCACCCCGGCCGGTATCGTCGTGGCACTGATCTTCGTCGGCCTGCCCTTCGTGGTGCGAACCGTGCAGCCGGTCATGGAGGAAATCGACAAGGAAGTGGAGGAGGCGGCGGCAACGCTCGGCGCCAACCGCTTCCAGACGATTTTCCGCGTGCTGCTGCCGGGGCTGGCGCCCGCCGTGCTCACCGGTTTTGCGCTCGCCTTTGCCCGCGGCGTCGGCGAATACGGTTCGGTCATCTTCATCGCCGGCAACCTGCCGTTCAAATCGGAGATCGCACCGCTGCTGATCGTCATCAAACTCGAAGAGTATAATTACGCGGCAGCGACGGGCATTGCGGCGATCATGCTGATCATCTCGTTTGCCCTGCTGCTCGTCATCAACCTCATCCAGAGCTGGAGCAGGCGGAGGTACGGTTATGGCGCTTGATACAACCGTTCAACCCGTCAAGCTGCGTTCGGTGACCACCGAACACCGGATCGCCCGCTTCAGCCTGATCGCCCTCTCGCTGGTCTTCCTGCTGCTCATCCTGCTTTTGCCGCTGGCCGCCGTCTTCGTCGAGGCCTTCCGCAAGGGACCTGGCCCCTTCATCCAGGCCCTCGGTGATCTCGAAACCTTCTCGGCGATCCGGCTGACGCTGATCGTTGCCGGTGTCAGCGTGCCGCTCAATCTCGCCTTCGGGGTTGCCGCCGCCTGGGCGATCGCCAAGTTCGAGTTCAAGGGCAAAGCCTTCTTGACGACGCTGATCGACCTGCCCTTCTCGGTCTCGCCTGTTATATCCGGCCTGGTCTTCGTGCTGCTCTTCGGCGCCAATACCTGGCTCGGTCAATGGCTGAGCGCCCACGACATCAAGATCCTGTTTGCCGTGCCGGGGCTGATCCTGGCGACGATGTTCGTCACCTTCCCCTTCGTCGCCCGCGAGCTGATCCCGCTGATGCAGGAACAGGGAACGGCCGATGAAGAGGCAGCCCTTTCGCTCGGCGCCAGCGGCTGGCAGACTTTCTGGCACGTGACGCTGCCGAATATCAAATGGGGCCTGCTCTACGGTGTGCTGCTCTGCAATGCCCGCGCCATGGGCGAATTCGGCGCCGTCTCGGTGGTCTCCGGCCATATTCGCGGCCAGACGAACACAATGCCGCTGCAGGTGGAGATCCTCTATAACGAGTATAATTTCACCGGCGCGTTTGCCGTCGCCACGCTTTTGGCCTTGCTGGCGCTCGTCACTCTTGTTTTGAAGACGCTGCTGGAAATGCGCTATAGCGCTGAGATCTCCGCCAGCCGGCGGCACTGAAGGATTTGGAATGGAAGTACGCGTTCAAAACATCCGCAAGGAATTCGATCGTTTTCCGGCGCTGCACGACGTCTCGCTCGGTATCCGCTCCGGCGAGCTGATCGCACTGCTCGGCCCTTCGGGCTCGGGCAAGACGACATTACTGCGACTGATCGCCGGCTTGGAAAGCCCGACGGAGGGGCAGATCTTCTTCGGTGACGAGGATGCCTCGAAGAAATCAGTGCAGCAGCGCAATATCGGCTTCGTCTTCCAGCATTATGCTCTGTTCCGCTACATGACGGTGCTCGATAACGTCTCCTTCGGCCTGAGGGTCAGAAAGGGTGCGCGGCGTCCTGCAAAAGCCGACATTCGTAAGCGGGCGCTGGAACTGCTCGAGCTCGTCCAACTCTCCGGCCTGGAAAAACGCTACCCGGCGCAGCTTTCCGGCGGCCAGCGCCAGCGTGTGGCGCTCGCTCGCGCCATGGCCGTCGAGCCGAACGTGCTGCTGCTCGACGAACCCTTCGGCGCGCTCGACGCCCAGGTACGCAAGGACCTGCGCAAATGGCTGCGCGAGATCCACGACCGCACCGGGCACACAACCGTCTTCGTCACCCACGACCAGGACGAGGCGCTGGAGCTGGCCGATCGAGTCGTCGTCATGAGCCAGGGTGCGATCGAGCAGGTCGGCACGCCGGATGAGGTCTACGACAATCCGAATTCGCCCTTCGTCTACGGCTTCATCGGCCAGTCGAATTGCCTGCAGGTCGACATCTCAGATGGCGACATCCGGTTCGAAGGGCGCTCGCTCGGCCTCAATGCCGAGGGCGAGCCGGACGGCCCGGCGCAGCTCTACTTCCGCCCGCACGACGTCAGGCTCTGCGAATCAGCTGAAAACTGCATCGCCGGCCAGCCGGTCTCCAGCCGCCGCGTCGCCGGCACCCGTCACATCGAACTGGATATCGGCAACGACCGTCCGCATATCGAGATCGAGCTGCCCCCGAGCGAGGCCGACAGGCTCGACCGCAACCGCGTGGCCTTCAAACCAACCCGCTGGAAGCTGTTCCGCAGCTGATGGAGATCGCTCGTTCCGAACGACGATTGACCGGAATCGCATATGGCGAGAGTTCATCATGCTTTTTGTTATCTAAGGTTGTTTGTAATTCAGTCATATGACGAGTAAAAGATTTTCACGGTAATAAGTAGGACTAATCCCACAGGAGGCACCTTGCGTTGAGGGCGGAGATTTCCTTTGGAAAATCCCTGATCGGGATTTTGTTCGTAGGGCTGGCGGCCACAGGCTGCACGACGACACCGAAACCGGCGGCAACGGCGGCGAAGACAAAGCAGGTTCAACCGGCGAAAGTTACCTTCAACTATACGAAAAAGGACCGAGACTGCCTGCAGCGCGCGATGTATTTCGAATCGCAGCACTCGGATGAGGATGGTTATCTCGCCGTCGGCACCGTCGTCATGAACAGGCTCACGTCAGGCGCCTATCCTCCATCGATCTGCGGCGTCGTCGCCCAGGAGAAGCAGTTTGCGCCGGGCGTGATGACGCGCGAAGTCAAGCCGCAGGCCGAGACCGAGCTTGCGACCGCTGCCGATGCGATTCTGCTGAAGGGCGCACGCCATCCTGCGGTCAAGGATGCGATGTTCTTCCACACCGACGGGCTGAAATTCCCTTATAACAACATGCATTATGTCACGGTTGCCGGCGGCAACGCCTTCTACGAGAAGCGCGACGCCAATGGCATGCTCCAAACACCGCCGCCGCTGCCCGCTTATGAAGTGGCAATGAACTATGTGCCAGGCGAAAGCATGCTGCCGCCGCAATTCGAGGCGCTGATTCCCTCGGCGGTTCCCGTTCCTCTACCGGCTCCCGACCCGATGGCGACGGCGAGCACGGCGCAGATGCAGATCACAGCGCCAGTGACCGCGCCAGTGATTACGCCAGCGACAGCGCCGGTGGCCTCGCCGGCCACCTCGATCGAGCCCGAACCGGGAATGCCGATCGCGATCCCCATTCCCCGCCCCGCCTATGACAGCGTGATGCTGCGCGGGAGCGTCGCAGCGACCGGGGGTTAAGCCGTTACGGTTTGCATGAGGTAAAAGCGCGCCTTAAGCGCGCTCTTCCCAGACCCTTGCAAGCTCCACGATCGTCTGGGCGGCCTTTTCCATATCCTGGCGGCTGACCCATTCGAGCGGCGAGTGGAAGGCATGGCCGCCGGCGAAGATGTTCGGGCATGGCAGGCCCATGAAGGAAAGGCGAGAGCCATCCGTACCGCCGCGGATGCTGCCGCGCACCGGCGTCATGCCGGCCCGCCGCACGGCTTCGATGGCGTTGTCGACGATCTCCGGGTGCCGATCGAGCACCACCTTCATGTTGCGGTACTGTTCCCTGACCTGGAAATGGTAGGTCGAGCCGGGATAGCCAGCCATGACGTCCTTGACGATGGCCTCGAGCAAGGTCTCCTTTTCCACCAGCCCCTCGTCGGTGAAGTCGCGGATGATGAGGCTCAGCGACGCCTTCTCCATCGAGCCGGTCACCCCTACCGGATGGATGAAGCCCTGCTTGCCCTCGGTGGTCTCCGGCGCAATCTCTTTCGGCAGCCGGTCGATGATGGCGCCGGCGATCTTGATGGCGTTTTCCATGCGGTCCTTGGCAAAACCCGGATGGATCGCCACGCCTGAGATGGCGATCTCGACGCCATCGGCCGAAAAGGTCTCATCCTCGATGTGGCCTGATGTTTCGCCGTCCATCGTATAGGCGAAGTCGGCGCCGAGTTTTTTCAGGTCGACCTTGTTGACCCCGCGCCCGACCTCCTCGTCGGGGGTGAACAGGATCTTGATCGTCCCGTGCTTGATCTCGGGATTGGCGACGAGGATCTGGGCCGCGGTCATGATCTCCGCCAGCCCCGCCTTGTCGTCGGCGCCGAGCAATGTCGTTCCGTCGGTGGTGACGATGTCGTTGCCGATCTGGTTGTTCAGCTCGGGATGTTCGGAAACACGGATCACCCGGCTGGGATCGCCGACAAGCGTGATATCCCCGCCGGCGTAATTGCGGATGATCTGCGGCTTGACGCCGGTGCCGCTGAAATCGGGCGCCGTATCCATGTGCGAGCAGAAGCAGATGACCGGCACGACCTTGTCGCTATTTCCGGGAACGGTCGCATAGACATAACCGTGCTCATCGAGATGCGCATCCGCAAGGCCGATCTTGAGCAGCTCATCGACGAGAACTCGTCCGAGATCCTTCTGCTTCTCGGTGGTCGGCTGCGTCGACGAGGAGGGATCGGATTGAGTGTCGATAACGACATAGCGGAGAAAGCGGTCGAGAACAGCGTCGGTCATGGCATCCACTCCAGCAAGATCACGGGCAAGATCACGCAGGGGATATAACCCTTGCGGGCGATGCGGCAAAAGTTTTTTCCGCTCGCGACGCGCGAGGATCGGCCGTTCAATCCAAGCGTTTTCCCTCGCCGTCGAACACATGCAGATATTGCGCGGGGAAGGCCACATTGACCTTCGGACCCGCCTTCAGCGCCTCGCGGTCCAGCGTGAAGATCTTGAACGGCAGGCCGTGCAGAGCAAGATGCAGGATGATACCGAAGCCTGTCGGCTCGACCAGTTCCACATCGGTGGGAAGGCCTGCGCCGTCAGTCGTCATCACCACATGCTCCGGCCGAATGCCGAGCGTCACCTTTGCGCCGTCTTCGAGAGGCAGCGGCTTTGCCAGCGGCACGATCGTGCCGTCCTTCAGCTTGAGGCCGCCTGTGACATAGCTCGCCTCGAGGAAATTCATTCCAGGCGAGCCGATGAAGCCGGCGACAAAGAGATTGGCGGGACGGTCATAGAGTTCCAGCGGGCTGCCGACCTGCTGCACCACGCCGCCATGCATGGCGACGATACGGTCCGCCAGCGTCATCGCCTCGATCTGGTCATGGGTGACATAGATCGAGGTCGCCTTCAGCTCGCCGTGCAGCTTCTTGATCTCGGCGCGCATCTGTTCGCGCAGGCGCGCATCGAGGTTGGAGAGCGGTTCGTCGAACAGGAAGGCCTTCGGCTGGCGCACGATGGCGCGGCCCATGGCGACACGCTGGCGCTGGCCGCCGGAAAGCGCCTTCGGCCGCCGTTCGAGCAGCGGATCGAGGCCGAGCTTGGCCGCGGCAGCGGAGACGGCGCTGGTGATCTTTTCCTTGGCCGTCTTCCTGAGTTTCAGGCTGTAGCTCATATTGCCGGCGACGTTCATATGGGGGTAGAGCGCATAGGACTGGAATACCATGGCGATGTCGCGATCCTTGGGATGCAACTCGTTCACTCTGGCGCCTGCAATGCGGATCTCGCCTGATGTGACGTCCTCCAGCCCGGCAATCATCCGCAGCAGCGTGGACTTGCCGCAGCCGGACGGGCCGACGAGCACGACGAATTCGCCGTCCTGGATTTCGAGGTCGACGCCGTGCAGCACCTGCACATGGCCATAGGCTTTGCGGATATTCTGGATATCGATCGATGCCATTCTGTTTAACCCTTGACCGCGCCGGCCGTCAGGCCCTGGACGAGATAACGCTGGATGAGCAGGAAGAAGAGGCCGGCCGGGATGAGCGCCATGACGCCCGCCGCCATCATCTGCCCGAAATCCACCGAGAATTTCGAAACGAAGGTGAGAAGCCCGACCGGGAAGGTCGCCGCGTCATTACCGTTGATCAGCATCAGCGCGAAGAGCAACTCGCTCCAGGCGGCGGTGAAGACGAAGCCGAGCGTCGCGGCAATACCCGGCAGCGTCAGCGGCAGGATGATCTGGCGAAACGCGGTGAACTGTGTCGCCCCGTCGATCATCGCCGCCTCTTCCAAATCCTTGGGAATGCCGTCGAAGAAGGACTGCATCAGGAAGGTGGCGAAAGGCACGTTGAAGGCGGTGTAGACGACGACGAGCCCGGTCAGGCTGTTGGTCAGATGCAAGGGCGACAGCATCTTGAAGATCGGCGCCACCAGCATGACCAGCGGGAACATCTGGGTCAGCAGCATCAGCGCGACGATCCAGTATTTTGCCCTGAATTTGAAGCGTGACAGCGCGTAGCCGGAGAGCGAGGCGCAGATCGTCACGGTCACCGCCGTCGAGGCCGAGACGATCAGGCTGTTCTTGAAGAAAGTCGGGAAGGCGCTGTGCTGCAGCACGAAGGCATAGTGATCCCAGGTCGTGCGCGACGGCCACATGCGCACGCCTTCGCTATAGAGCAGGTCGTTCGGCGTCACCGAGACCTTGAGCAGCCAGAACAGCGGGAAAAGCGCGAAGGCGATATAGCAGAGGATCGCCAGGCGGTGCACGATCGTGGGAATGACGGATCGTCTCATGGGCTCAATCCTTGTTCAGCAGCGTCTGCCGCAGCAGGATGATCAGCATCGAATAGGCAAGCAGCAGCACCAGCAGCACCAGCGCGATCGCCGAGGCATAACCGAAATCGAGCCGCTTGAAGGCCGTGGTGAAGATGTAGCTCGCAACGATCTGCGTGCGATCGGCCGGCCCGCCATTTGTCATGACGACAATGAGATCGGCGAAATTGGAAATCCAGACGGTGCGCAGCAGCACAGTGATGGCGATCGTCGGCGCCAGAAACGGCAGGGTGATCGAGCGGAAGCGCTGGAACCAGCCGGCGCCGTCGATCGAGGCCGCCTCATAGAGATCGCGCGGGATGGCTTGGAGGGCGGCCAGCAGGGTGATCGCAAAGAAGGGAATGCCCCACCAGACATTGGCGGCGATCGGCCCCCACATCGCATAATTGGGATCGGAAAGAATATTGCCCGGCTCATGCATCAGCCCGAGCCCGAAGAGCCAATGCGGGATCGGCCCGATGACCGGATTGAACAGCCAGGCCCAGTTGAGGCCAGCGAGAAAGGACGGCACGGCCCAGGGCAGGAAAACCAGCGCCTGCGCGATCGCCCGCCCCGGGAACGGCTTGTCGAGCAGCAGCGCCAGAATGAGCCCGAATGCGAATTGAAGGACGACGGAGGCGCCGGTCCACCAGAGCGTATTGCGCAGCGCGCCATAGAAGGCGGCATCGCCTGCAAGCTCGCGGAAATGATCGAGCCCGATGAAGCCGCCGGAAAACGGATTGAGCAGTTGGATATCGCGGAAGGCATAGGACAGCCCGAGTGTCAGCGGCACCAGCATCACGGCGATGATCAGGATCAGCGACGGGGCGCTGTAGAGATAGGGCTCGGAAGCATCGGCAAGACGACGCAGCCATGGTCTGCGGTCGCGACGCATGTCGAGCGTATCGGCGGAAATGGTCATCGGATTGCGGTTTCCAAATGTGCGAGTCAAGGCTTCGAATGCGCGTGCAGCCCCCTCAACCGACCCTACGGGCTACCTCCTCCCCGCTAGGGAGAAGGGAACGGAGGCGTTGCAGCATTTTCCCTTCTCCCTAGCCGGGGGTCCGAAGGACGGGTCGAGACCAGTGGCTCGACCCAGGTGAAGGTGGCGGCAGGCGGATGAGGGGGCCTCCAGCTCGAAGCCCCCTTTTCCACTACTTCTTCGACAGAAACTTCTGCTGCGCCTTGGTCAGATAGTCCGCCCACTGATCGGCCAGATCCTTTGCCGAGATATCGCCGAGCAGTGCCTGCTGCGAGGTCTTGATCGCCAGCGAATCCTTGAAGAAGGCGAATTCCTCAAGGTAGGTCGGCATGACAGTCGGCACCGTGTTCGGGTCCGCCAGCTCCTCGAACCAGCCCTTGAACTGGTCACCGGCATAGAAGGGATCCTTTTCGGCCGCCGTATAGGCCGGCAGGGCGCCGATGCGCTTGTTCCACTCGATATTGCCTTCCGGCCCTTCGAGGGTGGCGATCAGCTTCCACGAGAGCTCCTTGTTGCCGCTGGTCGAAAACATCGACCAGCCGCCATAGCCGATGGTCGGGAAGGACTTGCCGTCCGGGCCCTTCGGCAGCGGCATGACACCGAAGTCTTCCTTCTTCATGCGTTCGGCAATGGCGATCAGCGCATCCGGATCCTGATCGAGGAAGGCGCAGGTGCCGGAATAGAAGCCGGCGACGACCTCGTTGAAGCCCCAGTTGACGCTGTCCTTCGGGGCATAGCCCTTCTTGTAGAGATCGACCATCCATTCGATGCCCTTGGCCCAGCCGGGGCTGTTCATCGTCGAGGTGCCGTCTTCCTTGAAGTACTTGTTGTCGCCGGCCATGGAGGCGGCGAAGATCATCCAGCCGTTGAGGCCGCCCGCGCCGCCGCGCATGCAGTAACCGTATTTGCCAGGCAGTTTGGAGACTTTTTCCGACGCGGCAGTGAATTCCTCCAGCGTCTTCGGTGGTGCTGAGACACCGGCTTCCGAAAGCAGTTTCTTGTTGTAGAACATCGCTCTCAAATAGAAGCCGTAGGGCAGCATATAGGCGGTGTTCTTGACGTCGCGGCCGAGTTCGAGCGCGCGCGGCGTCAGCTCCTTGGTATGCTCCCACTTTGCGAGATAGGGCTCGAGGCTTTCGAGCATGCCATTATTGGCATAGAGCGACAGCCAGGTATCGGGCATCTCCATCACGTCGGGCACGTCGCCGGCCGAGACCATGGTCGCGAACTTCTGGAAGGCTTCGTTCCAGGGCAGCGAGATGATGTCGACCTTGGTGCCGGGATTGGCGGCCTCGAATTTGCCGACGATCGATTTCAGCGTTTCGGTCCGCTCCGGGCTGGTGATGACTTCGACGAGCTTCAGCGTCGTATCGGCAAAGGCCGTGCCCGCCATCATTGAAGCAAAGAGTGTTGAGATTATTAGTTTTTTCATGGCTCAGTTCCCCCTTGATAGGTTTCTCTCAGGTTTCAGGATTGTGAGGCGGCGGCGAGCGCTTCCTCGATGTCTCTCCACAGGGCTTCGGTTCCTTCGAGGCCGACATGGAGGCGTACGGATCGCGCATGGATGCCGAAGGTTTGCGCGGAATTCGGCTGTGCCTTCTGCTGCAGCACCACCTCGCCCGGTACGATCAGGCTTTCATGTCCACCCCAGCTCACTCCCAGTTTGAAGAGCTTGAGGTGATCGGCGAAAGCGCGGATATCGACGCCTTCGCGGAAGATGAACGAAAACAGGCCCGAGGTGCCGTTAAGACCGGCGGGCAAACGGTTGGCAAGCCCGGGATGGCAGACCGTCTCCACCACGTCGAGCTTCTTCAGGCGCCTGGCGATTTCAAGTGCCGATGCCTCATGGGCTTTCATGCGCAGCGGCAGCGTGCGCAGGCCGCGGATCAACAGCCAGGCGTCGAAGGGCGAAAGCTTTCCACCGAGATAAGGATAGGCCTCGGCCTTGATGCGCGCAATCATCGCCTGCGAGCCGGCAACGACCCCCGCCACCACATCGCTGTGGCCGCCGAGATATTTCGAGGCCGAATGGATGACGAGATCGACGCCGAGCGTCAGCGGCCGCTGGAAGAACGGGCTCGCCCAGCTATTGTCGATCATCGAGACGACGCCGTGTTGCCTGGCGAGGGCTGCGAGCGCCCCGACATCATGGGCCTCCATCACCCAGCTCGTCGGGCTTTCCAGGTACAGAAGCTTGGCGCCGGGCAGCGCGCGCGCGACCGCCTCTTCGTCGCGCCCGTCGACATAGGTCACCTCGACCTTCATCCGCTTCAGGACGGTGCCGAACAGGCGGAAGGCATCGGGATAGACGTGCCGGACTGCGACGATGCGGTCGCCCGGCTCGACGAAACTCAGCACGGAAGACGAGATCGCCGCCATGCCGCTCGCAAAACCCAGCGCGTCCTCGGCACCTTCGAGCTTCGCCAGCATTTCCTCGAAGGCGCGCACCGTCGGGTTCAGCCCCCGCGTATAGGTCGGCCGCACCTTCTCGCCGCGATAGACGGTGATCATCTCGTCATAATCGGAAAAAGTGAAAAGCGAGGTCTGGAAGATCGGCGGCACGACCGCGTCAGCGAAGTTGCCGTCGTCGTGGGCGGTGATGATGGAAGCAAGATCGAACGGGTCGGCACCGTTGCTCATTTGGACATTTCCTTGATGTCTTCCTCGACGATGTCGAGAATTTTCAGCGTTTCCGCGCGCGCCGCCTCCGGGTCACGGGCGGCGATCGCATTGAAAAGCGTTCGGTGAAACGGAAAGGAGCGGCGGGCAAAATCCTGCCGTTCGAAGGGATGCTCCCAAAAACGCTCGAAGGTTTCGCGCATCTGCTCGAGAAGCTGACGAAACAGCGGATTGTGGGTGGCATCGTAGACGGCGAGATGGAAAGCCAGATCTTCTGGCCCAGAGGTGCCCTTCTCAAGATGCACCCGCTCCATCTCGTTGAGCTTCTCCTCGATGACGACGAGGTCTTTTGCCGTGCGCCGCCGGGCCGCCACCATGCCCGCCTCGCATTCGATGCCGCGGCGGACCTCCAGCGTCTGCAGCAGCACGTCGCGCAGATGGGCGGTATCGAACGACAGCGGCATATGGATCGTCGCCCTCGACACCGGCTTCAACAGATAAGTGCCGCTGCCCTTGCGCGTCTCGATCACCCCGAGCGCCTGAAAATGCCGGATCGCCTCGCGAATGGTCGAGCGGCCGACGGCAAGCGCCGCCATCAGCTCGCGCTCGGCCGGCAGCCGGTCCCCCGCCTGCAACCGCGCTTCTTCGACATAATCCGCCAGCGCATCGGTCACCTGACGCGCGCGGTCCATGACCGGAAGCGGCCGGATCATCGGCCTGTCGCTACGATTTGCCTTCATGGTTCCCCATTTTCTTATCAGGCAGTCAGGCTTTCAAATTGGTCTGACATCTTAGCATTTCTCAAAGATGGAAAGACGTCAAGCGGTCTTGGCAACAGGAGCGAAAATTGATTGGCGGAGATGGTACAAGGCTATACCGCAGTAGCTTCCCGAAACCTCCGTAGCCAGCGGTTCGCCCTGAGAACGCTTGCTATGACGCAAGCCTGCATTATACCTTCGAGTACCATGAGATGCTCTGGACATAAGACCCTGGGAACCGGCTCTGAAGCATGCGCGACTATGTGAAAAGCAAAGATTTCCATCGGCATATGCGTTCGCGGCTGGCTCCGCGATTTCAGGAGCTCGGATGGGAATCGCAAACGGCCGGCAAGTGCAGCTTTGCCCGGGGCGCGAGGGTCTTTTGGCTGCAGGTATCGCAATATTCGAACAGCGTCATGGGCGCCAGATTTACGATTAACATGTCCGAGGGCTCCGGCCCCACCAGCGATACGAGAATACTTTTTCGACTGAACGAGGCAGATCGTGCGATTGGCAAAGCTCTGGAAGAAAGCATCATCGCGCGCCTGCGCAGGCCGGATCCTGATCCTGAGATTGAAGTCGTCGGAGATAACGGCGGGACCGTATTGGTGAAGCTCGGCGATCTCCCGCGAGCAAATTCTCGGCAGTGGGTCGGTCCCGCCGACGTCTGGCTGCCTTACTTCAGCAAAAGCGATCTTGACGACTGGGCTGCTTTTCTCCTGCCTCGCCTCGAGCGGCTGACCGCACCTTCCTCATCTGAAACGATCGATCCGCAGCTGTGGGCGCAAGGGTTTCGCCGTCTCGTGAGCTTTTTGCGCTCGAGGTGAGGTTCTAACCGGCCACCGGCTCCAGATCGACAAGCGCCTTGATCGGCAGATGATCCGAGGCGACCCGCGCCAGCGGCGTATCATGCGCCTCCACCTCCGAGATGATCCCTTTACGGTTGGCGATGATGCGGTCGAGGGCCAGGAGCGGTAGGCCGGCGGGGAAGCTCGGGACGGCGGGCGGCAGTTCGCCGAAGGCGGATTGGAAGGTGTTGAGCGAGGAGCGGTCGCCGAGCCGCCATTCGTTGAGGTCGCCGAGCAGGATGGTCGGCATTTCCCGTCTGTCGTTGATGAGGTCGACCAGCATGCGGGCCTGCTGGGCTCGGTTGTGGCGCAGCAGGCCGAAATGCGCGGCGATGATGCGCAGCACCCCGCCCTGCTCAAGTTCGATCTCGGTGACGAGGGCGCCGCGCGGTTCCAGTCCCGGCAGCTTGACCTGATGCACGTCATGCACCAGCCCCTTCTTGAAGAGCACGACATTGCCATGCCAGCCATGCGCCTTGGCCATGCCGGCAACCGGCACCGGGATCAGTCCGGTTTCCCGCTCCAGCCGGCCGAGGTCGAGAATGCCGGTGCGCTCGCCGAAGCGCGTATCCGCCTCCTGCAGCGCAATGACGTCGGCGCCGATTTCATGGATCACCCGGCTGGTGCGCTCCGGATCGAAGCGGCGGTCGGTGCCGACGCATTTGTGCACGTTATAGGAAGCGATCAACGTTCCGGCGCTGCGCGGCCTCGTCTCCGTATAGGCTGGGTCGAGCCGCTTTTTCCTGCTCCTGATCGAGGCAAGGATGCTGGCGGGAAGATTGTGTTTTCTGGCGTGCATCGGAAGGTGCAGTTGTTCCGTTGATCAAAAAAAGGCTTCTCTCGGCAGTATAGGAGGGCAAGCCGAACTTGCCACGCCCAAACGCCAAAAAATCCTTCAGAGATAGGGCGAACCCAGCCACAGCACCTTTTCGAGCAGCCGCACCGGAAAGGGCCGGGCGCGTAAGCCGTCCAGCGTCACCGGCGATGCCGATTTCAGGGTTTCCTCGATATGTTCGTCGATCTCGCCGGCAAAGCCCTCGTTCAGAACTTCAAGATCGACTTCGAAATTCAGCCGCAGCGAACGCGGGTCGAGATTGGAGGATCCGACATAGGCCCAGGTGCCGTCGATCGTCAAAAGCTTCGAATGGCTGAAGCTGCCGGTCGAGCGCCAGATCCGACAGTAACCCTTGAGGATCTGGTCGAATTGGGCCGTCATCGCCCGGTCGACCAGCACCAGGTTGTTGACCGCGGGCACGACGATATCGACTTCGACGCCGCGCCGTGCGGCCGTCACCAGCGCACTGATCAGTTCGCGGTCCGGCAGGAAATAGGGCGACATGATGCGGATTGACTGGCGCGCCACGGAAAAGGCGCCCATCAGCATCTTGTGGTTGGTTTCGACGCTGCGATCCGGTCCGGAGGCGACGACGCGCATCAGGATGGGATCGCCGGGGCTGCGCTGTGGCGGTTCGATGCGCCAGGCCTCGCCGTTCAGCAGCTCCTGGGTGGAGAAGCGCCAATCCTCGGCGGCAAGGTCGAAGAGGTCGGCGACAACAGGGCCGGTGACGCTGAAATGCGTGTCATGGGCGAAGCTCTCGCCCGTCGCCTCCTCGCTGAAACCCGCGCGGATGTTCATTCCGCCCGTCAGCGCGATCTTCCCGTCAACGATCAGGATCTTGCGGTGGGTGCGCAGATTGGCATAGGGCAGCCGCAAGCCCATGATGACATTGCCGTTGAAGACGGAAACGGTGACGCCGCCATCCCGGAGATGGCCGAGAATGCTCGGCACCGAATAACGTGCGCCGACCGCATCGATCAGCACCCGGACCTCGACGCCGCGCTTGACCGCGGCAATCAGCGCGTCGGCGACGCGAAGGCCGATCGCGTCGCGGTCGAAAATATAGGTTTCGAGCAGAATGCTGCGCTCCGCCTCATCGATGATCGACTTCATCGCCGCATAGGCCTCGTCGCCGGTCTCCAGCACATCGATCGAATTGCCCGAGGTCAGCGGGTTGCGCGTCACCCGGTCGCCGAGCGTCTGCAGCGCCGCAAAGCGGCGGCCGAACTGGCTGATCACCGTCTCGGCCTCGGCGTCGAAGGTCTCCAACTCGTCGAATTCGGCAGAAGGCAGCAGCGCGTCGCGACGAATGCTCAGCGATTTCCGGCGGATGCGGTTGATGCCGGCAATCGCATAGAGCACCGCGCCGATGATCGGAGACAGGATGATGACGCCGACCCAGCCGATCGCGGCGCGCACCTCCTCCTTGGTCATGGCGGCATGGATCGCCGCCGCGGCCCCCATGGCGATCGAAACGACAAAGAGGATATGCGGCCAATAGGTCGACAGAAGATAGAACATCGCTGGCAAATATAGCCGGGAAACGGCGACGTTCAATCGCGCCACCGCTCTCCCATGACGCGAAATTTTTCGCCGTGATCATTTTGCCGCCTGCGCCGGCACCGGAACAATCGCCGCCCACATCGATTGAGCCCGAAGAGACGAGGATCGCGATCATGAACATCATCGCAAATGTCGGTCCCGCCCTGGCGCTTGACGTCGCGGAGGCGGAAAGCATGGCCGAACTGCGGCATCAGGCTGAAGGCTGCACCCGCTGCGATCTCTACAGGAATGCCACGCAAATCGTCTTCGGCGAAGGGCCTGGGAACGTCGAGATCGTCCTCGTCGGCGAACAACCTGGCGATCAGGAGGATGTGACCGGCAGGCCCTTTGTCGGCCCGGCAGGCCGGTTGCTCGATCACTGCCTTGATGAGGCCGGTCTCGATCGCCGGCGCTGCTATGTCACCAATGCGGTCAAGCACTTCAAGTTCACGGCGCGCGGCAAACGGCGGCTGCATGCAAAACCCAATGCCGGCGAGATCCGGCGTTGCGCCTGGTGGCTCGGCGCAGAGATCAATATCATCAAGCCGAAACTCGTCGTCACCCTCGGCGCAAGCGCGCTCTATGCGCTGCTCGGGCCAAAGTTGAAGCTGACGCCGGAGCGCGGCCATATCCTGTATCCGGCAAACCACCCGCCTGTCCTCGTCACCATCCACCCTTCCTACCTCCTGCGCATCCGCGACGAGGCGGAGCAGCAACGGCTGCGTCTGGATTTCGTGTCAGATCTGCACAAGGCGGCGGGGTTTCGGCCCGAATGAATGGCGATTCTCAACCCTGATATGCTGCAATGCGAAATATTTCCGGTTGCATGGGCGATTTCGCTTGAAAGAACTCCCCTCCTCTGGAACCATCCAGGCAGTATCGCGTTCGAACGACGGCATCATGTGACTGGAGATCAAGCGATGGCAGAAACTCGGGACGAGTGGATCAAAAAACGTGCATACGCCCTCTGGGAAGAAGAGGGTTATCCGACAGGGCGAGAATCCATCCATTGGGAACAGGCACGCCACGAGCGCGAAGCGCTCGACGGCTCTGCTGGTTCTTCCGGCGGCAAGGAAGTCAAACCCAAGGCGAAACGCAGCGTCGCCGGCAGCAAGACGAACGGCGTCGTGACACCGGCACCAAAACGGACGGCGAGCCGCAAGACGGCGCTCTGAAGCCCGAAATCACCCAACTGGATCAAAAAAGGGCGTCGTCGCGGCGCCCTTTGATGCTTTTTGTCATAAGCTTGAATTAGTTGTACGTTATCGAATTTCCGGAGGACGGGCTTCCATTCGGGGGTGACAGAGGCCGGAATGACGCTGCAAGCTTTGAGGCTTCTTAAAAAAGTTGAGCCTTCGCCCGGCAACCGGGAACAAGAATCTACGCTGGCTGTTTATGGCGAAACCGGGGAAGTTGCCATGAACGACGGCCGTCCGAACATCTTTTCCGTCTCGCTTGTCGCAGCCGGCGGCCGCGCTTCGATTACGGTCGTCTAGGGGATGGAGATGTTGCTGCTTGCCATCGCCGCCCTGATTTATCTCGGCCTCGCGCTCGGCGTTATCCTCGTCGTCGACAATCTCGTCGGGTTGGTTTTCCGTGACCCTCGCGCGCCGGTGCAGCCGTCATTTTTCGACATCGGCCGCGCCTTTGTTGCGTCGCAAAAGCTTTATCGGAAATAGCAGCGCGGCGCAGTCAAGAGCGCGGCTGTTGCCTATCCTTATCCCGCACCCGCGCACTGTCCAAATCGGGATATTTCCGCATCAGATACACCTCGCTGTTGCAGCTGCCGTCACTTGCCATCAGTTCAACCGTGGCTCAAGAAAGTTTGCGGCATCGAAAGCGGCTTTCGTTCCGAAATCCGGATCAGTGATCCCAAGGCCGGAACTTTCGACCCCGGCACCAGTTTGATCCCTTTGCACACCAGAGGAGGCGACGATGCCGAGAGGTGACAAATCCGACTATACCGACAAGCAGAAGCGCAAGGCCGAGCATATCGAGGAGGGTTACGAGGATCGCGGGGTCTCCGAGAAAGAGGCCGAACGGCGCGCCTGGGCGACGGTGAACAAGGAAAGCGGCGGCGGCAACAAATCCGGTTCCGGCCGCGGCAAGAAGGATACGCATGAATCCTCCGAAAAGGGCGGCCGTGCCGGCGGTGCCGCATCCGCCGCACGCTCGAAAGCGGAACGCTCCGCTTCGGCGAAGAAAGCGGCCGCAACGCGCAAACGCAATGAACATCACAGCCACCACTAGCAACAGGTCCGAATGGCGGTCATTTGCCGCCGGCCGCATCCGACAAAGGATTTTCAGAGATGGCCAAATCGAAGAAGAAATGGTCGCAAGATGTCACCGACCACAGCGATGCGATGGATCTGAAGGAAGGCGTGTTCAAATCGGACGATCCGAAAAAGATCGCCCGCTCGGTCAAGCACTCGGCCGAGGAGAGCGATCACCGCAAGTCGAGCCCGTTCCGGGCTGCCATGTCGATGCTGACCTTCTACATCAATCGCGCCGGCGACCAGCTGACAAAAAAGCGGCGCGGCACCCTTGAAAAGGCCAAGGACGAGCTGCGAAAAGACTTCGGTCGTCAACCGAAGGGTTAAGCAGATATGGCATACGAGCTCTATTATTGGGACGGCCTCCAAGGCCGCGGCGAATTCGTGCGGTTGGCGCTTGAGGAATCCGGCGCCGATTATGTCGACGTCACCCGTGAGCCCGGTCGCGGTACGGACGCCATGTTCGCCCTTATGAAGAGTGAAAGCGAACCGCACATTCCCTTTGCTCCGCCCTTCCTTAGGGATAATGAACTGATCATCCCGCATGTCGCCAACATTCTGTTTTATCTCGGTCCGAAGCTCGGCCTTGCGCCTGAAGATGAAGGCCTTCGCCATGTCGCCAACGGCCTGCAGCTGACCATCACCGATTTCGTCGCCGAGGTGCATGATACGCATCACCCGATCGACACATCGCTTTATTACGAGGACCAGAAGCCGGAAGCGAAAGCCCGCTCGGCTGCCTTCATCCGCGATCGCATTCCGAAATTCCTCGGTTATTTCGAGCGTGTGCTGCGGCAGAACCCGAGCGGCCCTCAGCACATCGTCGGCAATGGCCTCACCTATGTCGATCTCTCGCTCTTCCAGGTGATCGAAGGCCTCACCTACGCCTTTCCGAAAGCCATGGCGAAGCGCAAGGGGGAATATCCCACCCTGCTCGCCCTGCATGACCGGGTGGCGAAACGCCCGAACATTGCCCGTTATCTCGCCTCCCCACGCCGCCTTGCCTTCAACGAGGACGGGATTTTCCGGCATTATCCCGAACTCGACAGCGCGGAGTAACTAAAGCGGTTTATTGCAGCGGTACGGCCGCATCGAAGAAACCTCCCCATGGATCGCTCGGACGGGTTTTCAATCGCTGAGGCACGTTGGCGAGCGTGAAGGCGGCCGGGCCGCTGACCTCGTTCAATTCAGACCAATCGAGCGGCATCGAAACCGGCGCACCCGGCCGTGCCCGCGTCGAATAGGCGGCGACCGCGGTGTTGCCGCGGCCGTTGCGGAGATAATCGATATAGATATGGCCGCCGCGTTTGGCCTTGGTCGCGGTCGACAGATATTTGTCCGGCGCCTCCGTCGACATGCTTTCGGCAAGCGAATGGGCGAAATCCTTCACCTCGGCCCAGCCGGCCTTCGGCGCCAGCGGCGTCACCACATGCAGCCCCTTGCCGCCCGAGGTCTTGACGAAGGCGGCAAGGCCGCGGGTTTCCAGCCGCGCCTTGACGTCGAGCGCGGCCGAAATCACCGCACTCCAGGCCACGTCCTCGCCGGGATCGAGATCCATGGTGATCAGGTCCGGCTTCTCCCAATTGTCGGTGGTCGTGCCCCAGGGATGAATTTCGAGCACTGCCGATTGCACCAGCGCCGTAAGGCCGTTGAAATCGACGATGCGTAGCAACCTTTCGCCATCCGTTTCCTGCGGATCGGCGATCTCCTCGATATGGGGGTTCATGCCCTTCCAGGCATGTTTCTGGAAAAACCGCTGATGGCTTTTTATACCGTCCGGCAAACGCAGCAGCGCCAAGGGTCGATTGACAAGATAAGGCGCCATGAACGGCCAGACCGCGGCATAATAATCTGCCAGCCCCTGCTTGCTCACGCCCTCGTCCGGCCAGTAGAGACGGTCGGGATGGGTTAGCACGACCTCCGATGCGGGTGGATTTTTCGGGCTCATTCCTTGATCTCGCGTGTGAGGAAATCAAGTAGCCTGTTTTCCTCGGCCCGCAAGCCCCGCAGCGGTTCGGTGCCACTTTCGATCAACGGATGATCGTTGCCGGCAAGCGCGATGATCGCCGGATGGATGTAGCTCGAGCGTGAGATTGCCGGCGTGTTGTGCAGTGCTTCGGCTGCCGCCTCCGACATTTCCTTCACCGTCGGCCGGCCGCCACCAACGATCTTTTCGCGCGCCGCTCCGAAAGCCGCCAGTGATCCGGCCCAGGTGCGGAAGGTCTTCGCGGAAATGGGAATACCTGATATCTCGGCCAGATAGGCGTTCAACCGGCCGGAATCGACCGGTTTCAGCGTCCCGCTGTCATCTTTCCAGACGAAGAGCTGACGGCCGGGCAGGTCGGCGATTTCCTCCAGGATCTTCTGCAGCCTGGGATGTTTGAGACTGCGCTGGACGCGTTTACCGCCCTTGGCGCGGAATTTCAGCTCGATCTGCCCGTCGACAATCTTCAGGTGCCGCTTCAGCAGCGTCGTTGCGCCATAGGTGCCGTTCTCCCTGACATAGGCCTGGTTGCCAACGCGCAAGTGCGCCTCGTCGAGCAGAGTCGTCAGCGCCGCAAGCACGCCGTCGATATCCTCCGTACCGGTGTCGAGGTGGCGCAGCACGGTGCGGCGTATCCTCGGCAATGCCCGGCCGAATTCGATCAGCTGGTGGAATTTGCCGGCGCTGCGGAAGGATTGCCAATCCTTGTGATAGCGGTACTGCTTTCGCCCACGCGCGTCATAGCCCGTCGCCTGCAGGTGGCCGTTTTCATAGAGGCAGATCCAGACATTTTCATAGGCCGGCGGCAGTCCGAGCGCGCCGATGCGCGCCCGTTGCAATTCATCGGCAAGCGTCGTGCCGTCCGGCATGACATAGCTGAAGCCCTTGCCTTTCCTTCGCCTGCGGATGCCCGGGTCTGTATCGCTGACATAAACAAGACCAAGTTCGGTAATGGCTTCGGCATTCATGCTCTGGTTGACCTGCTACTTGCTGCGTCGGCCGAACTGGAACCAGCGGCGGCGCTGGGCCTTGGTCGCCCCCTCCGGCGGCTGCGTCTGGCCTGTCGGCGCAAAGACTGCGACACTTTGGGCATAGACGATGACCGGATTGTCCTGATCGTGCACCGCGAAGGCTTCCGTCTCCGTTCCGGTGTCGAGGATCCTCGACCATTGTTTCAGCCCGTTGACGACAGGCAGGTGGATCTGACAGTCGCCGCCAGCGTTGAGGACGAGGAAAAGGTCGTCCATCTTCTCGGTATCCGGCGCGTGCACGCTTTTCGAGATATAGACGCCGAGCACCTGCAATCCGTCGTCGTTCCAGGCGCCGTCATCCATGAAGCTACCGTCCGGCTTGTACCAGGCGATCTCGATACGCCCGTCCTCGCTGGTCTCGCCGGTCAGGAACCGCTCCTGCCTGAGGACGGGATGAGCCTTGCGGAAGGCGACGGCCTGCCGGCAGAAATCGAGGAAGGGATCGTCGAGCCCATCCCAATTCGTCCAGCCGATTTCGTTGTCCTGGCAATAGGCATTGTTGTTGCCGCCTTGGCTGTTGCCGAGCTCGTCGCCGGCCAGGATCATCGGCACGCCCTGGGAAAGCATCAGCGTCGCCATCATGTTGCGCCGGCGCCGGGCGCGGGCGGCATTGATATCGGCATTATCGGTGGCGCCCTCGGCGCCCATATTGTCGGAATGGTTATCCGAATGGCCGTCCCGGTTATCCTCGCCGTTCGCCTCGTTGTGCTTGCCGTCGAACGAGACCGTATCCATCAGGGTGAAACCGTCATGGGCGGACAGAAGATTGATAGAGGATGTGGCGCCCCGGTCTGAATGGTTGAATTGCAGTGCCGAGCCGGTGACGCGGGCCGCCACCTCCGACACCATGCCGCCGTCGCCCTTCCAGAAACGGCGCACGTCGTCGCGAAACTTGTCGTTCCACTCGCGGAAAGGGTGCGGGAAACCGCCGACCTGATAACCGCCCTCGCCTATATCCCAGGGTTCGGCGATCAGCTTGACGCCGGCAAGGATCGGATCCTGGCGGATCGCCCCGAAGAACAGGCCCTGACGGTCGAATTCCAGATCCTGCCTGCCGAGCGTGCTGGCGAGATCGAAGCGGAAGCCGTCGATATGCATGACGCCCACCCAGTAACGCAGGCTGTCCAGCACCATGCGCATCACCATCGGATGGGCGACATTCAGCGTATTGCCGGTCCCCGTCGTATCGAAGGTGTGGCGGGGATCGTCGGGCGAGAGGATGTAATAGCTTGCATTGTCGAGCCCGCGGAAGGAGAGCGTCGGGCCTTTCTCGCTGCCCTCAGCCGTGTGGTTATAGACCACATCCATAAAAACCTCGATGCCGGCGGCATGGAACTTCCGCACCATGGTCTTGATCTCGGTGATCTTGTCGCTCGACATGTAGCGCGATTGCGGCGCGAAGAAACCAAGCGTCTGGTAGCCCCAGTAGTTCCTCAGGTTGTTTTCCAGAAGATAACGATCGTCGAGAAAATATTGGATCGGCAGGAGCTCGATGGCCGAGATGCCAAGCTTGACGAGATGATCGATGATCGGATCACTGCACATGCCGAGGAAGGTGCCGCGCAGCCGGTCAGGCACCTTCGGATGGGTCATCGTCAGGCCGCGCACATGCGCCTCATAGATAATGGTGTCCGGCCAGGGGCGGCGGATCGCCTCTTCACCCGCCCAATCGAAATCCGGATCCTGAACCACGCCCTTGACCGTGAACGGCGCGCTGTCGCGTTCGTCGAAGGAAAGGTCGTCCTCGCCGATCCGATAGCCGAACAGTGCATCGTGCCATTTCAGCTCCCCCGTCACCTGTTTGGCATAGGGGTCGAGCAGCAGCTTGTTTGCGTTGAAGCGGTGGCCGGCGTTGGGGTCGTAGGGCCCATGGGCGCGATAACCGTAAACGGTGCCCGGCCCGATGCCGGCGATATACCCAGACCAGATGTCGCCCTCGCGTTTCGGCAGGGGCAGCCGGGCAATTTCATCTTTTCCGTCAGGTGAGAAGAGGCAGAGCTCTATCTGTTCCGCATGAGCCGAGAAGACAGCGAAATGCGTCCCGGAACCCGTATACTCCGCCCCCAGCTCAGGCTTGAGGAAGTCGAGTTCCGAAAATGAAAAGCTCATGATGCCCCGCTTGGTGAGATGGCCAAGCGGGAAACGTCACGGCGGTTCGAAAGTTCCGTCCTTGACGGGAAAAGCCAACGATGCGGGCTCGCCGAGGCCTCTACGGCATCAGTTGGCCGCCATTGACCTCGATGATCTGGCCGGTGATGTAGCCCGACAGTGTCGGCGAGGCGAGGAAGAGATAGGCGCCGACGCAATCCTCCGATGTGCCGACGAAACCCATCGGGATCGACTTGCGCTGCAGTTCCATCTGCTCGTCATTGGTATAACGCTCGTGGAAGGGCGTGGCGATGACACCGGGCGCCACCGCATTGACGCGGATCCTATCGGCGACGAATTCCTTGGCATGGCCGCGGGTGATCGTCGAGACGAAGCCTTTAGAGGCTGCATAGAGAATCGCGCCGTTGCCGCCGCCGTTGCGGGCAGCGATCGAGGTGGTGTTGATGATGAAACCGCCCTGCTTCTTCAGCCATGGATGGGCCGCCCGCGTCGCCGCCAGCACCGAGCGGGCGTTGAGGTCCATGACCGCGGCATAATGCGCGTCTGTGTATTCCGAGGTCGGCTTGCGGCCCAGCATGCCACCGGCATTGTTGATGAGCCCGTCGAGATGGCCGAACGTCTTCGCGGTCTCCTCGACGACCCGCTCCGTCTCGCCTTCCCGCGACACGTCGCCTTGGATCAGATGCACGGCGCCGCCGGCTGCCCGGATTTCCTCGGCGAGTGCTTCCGCCGGTTCGCGGCTGGCATTGTAATGCACGCCGACCTTGGCCCCTTGCGCCGCAAAAGCGCGGGCAAGCGCCGCCCCGATCCCGGTCGAGGCGCCGGTGATCAGCACAGCCTTGCCCGAGAGATCCGGCAGTTTGATGGATGCAAGCGATTGCGCAAGTTCTACCATGGCTAAGAAGCCTCCCGAAAAATTAAGGACATAGGTGATGAAACAGACGGGGGAAGTCTATCAGCCGAAATCGGCGAAGGGCAATGCACGAAAGGGCGATTTCGGAATAACGACATGCGTAAACACAAAAGGGCTAAAACGGGTGGCATGGAACAAAATTTGATGCGGCGCGCTTTGGCTGGCAACCCGCGCAAATGCACGGCCGCAGGTCGAAAAATTCTAGTCGCAGGTTTCCGCGATTTTCTTCAATTCGACAGCGGGCTCCAGAGTGACGTCGTCCTTCTTTCCGACGAAGCGGTAGGTCCCGCGCCACAAGCCGTCCGCAGGTTCCGAAATGCGCAGCCGATGATCGCCGTCCTTGCAGCTCGCCTCATAGGCCAAGTCACCCATGTCGGTGAAATCCAGTTTGCATTTGGCGGCCTGCGCTTTGGGTAGCACCGGGTTCACGTGGCTCTTCACGGCCGTCTTGTCGTAGCAGATCTGGAAGATCTGCTCATCGTTCTTCAGTTCGGGCGTGGGAACCGGCGTGAAGATCCTTGGAACCCACGACATGGCTGTCGTTGGCGGCATTCTGGATCATTGCAATGGCGATCGGCGGAAAGATGATGCTCCAGATCCCGAGCCAGACAATGGAAACCAACGGTCTTTGGTCTGCATTGCGTGAGCGATCGTTAAGGAGATCGCCGAGGGTCATCACCAGAACCGCCAATCCAAGCGGCACAAGGATAGCAATGAGCATGGCCGCAAGCGGCGTGACCAGACGCTGAGACTGCGCCGCACCCGCCAGCTCCCCGTGGATACGATAGACCCAGAAGGCAAAATAGATAAAGACGGCGACAGCAATACCGAGGACGAGAAGTGCTGGAAGCAAGGTGACGGAGGAAGAAATGACGTCGAAACCATTCGCCTGAAACAGATAGATGCCAAGACCCATTAGAAAGCCGAGGATCGGCGGGATGCTCAGGATGAGAGCGACCAGGAGAGGTGATCGCCGGCGTGGCGTAAGCGGCCGGTGTCGCGGACGCGGAGGTTCATCGAAGGTTAGGTGCCCGGCCGGCAGCAGCAATATGACAGCGAGGAGCAGGCAAGCCAGGAAACCCAAAACGACGGGCAGACCACCTGGATCGAATTCGGTCAACCACGAAGCGCCGATCGGCGCGACGGCCGAGATCAGGATCGTCGTTGACATGAGAGCGAGAGCGCAGCCGAAGTCGATTTTGCCCGGCCGCCCGCTTACCAGGAGGATGGCGATCGCGAGAGGAAAAACGGCCCGAACCGTGCCCAATGCCAAACCAAATAGAAACAGAAACGCCGGCGAGCCCCAAAGCGCGGGCGCGGGCAGAAAACTGAAGGCGACCACGGCGCAGATGACAAGCGGGTAAATTAAAGCCGACCGCGCACGCCGGCTCGCGACGACAAACGCCAGGAAGGCACCGACACCCCAGCCGAGAGTGGATCCGAAATAGAAGATCCCGATAGTCTGAGCGCTGCTGCCCATCATTCGTGAAATCATGGGAAGGACTGTACTAAGACCTTGCCCACCGATCGCCAAAAGAAGCGAGGACAAAAAGAGAGCCCAATAGCGATACGTGCTCAGAAAATCGGCCAGCGTCCAATCGGTATTGCTGGCGGAGGCAGACGTGTTTTCCATAAGTGAAACTTGCTCTCATTCAGTTTTGACACTGCATCCGGACCACCCAACAGGTTGTGCCGATAGACAAGGGACGGCCCAAAGCTGCAGCATCCCTTGATCGCTACTGCCCTTCCACGGCGCACAGTCCTGTACACTCTTTGCGCTCGAACGCTGATTTGAACGCAAGCGCATTCTCCCGCTCTGGCCCCGCCAGGATAGGCAACACCGCCTCGATTTGCGCGATCATAGCTACCCTGTCCGCCGGCGGCGTCGACGCCGACATGGTTACGGCGATGTCAGCGAGGCTATTCAAGAGAATATTGCGATTGGCCGTATACAGGCCCGGCGAACGCAACATCAAGACGGCACCAGTGACCATCTCATTAATGCCAAGCCGCATCTGCTGCAGTCCCGCCCGGCGCGGCTCCGTCATTTCGGCGGCCGGAAGCGTTTTAACGAAATCTGCGATGGCCTCGAACTCGGCGGCCTGCACACGCAGCAGATAGGCGGCAGCTCGCGCGATTTCATCCTGATATTTGGAGGTATTGGCGGACATATCAGGCACCGCTCCGGATTGCGGCGCGAACAAAACATAGGTCTTGTAAAGGGCGCCTGCCCGATCGGCGGTTGCAAGAAGTGCCGGCAGATCGGCCGAGATATAGGGCGGCGTGCCGAGCGTCGCCTTTGCGTCCCAAAACCGTGCGAGAATTTCGGCGTGATCGGGATTTGACCAGCGCGGCAAATCCCCTTGCGCACGGGTCTGGCGCGCAAGGTCATCCACCGCTTCAAACCTTATTGCCGCTTCACTCTGGTTTGAAGGTGAGACACCTGCCTCGCCGAGCGACGCCGAAAGCACAAAGGAACCTGCGAACAAGAGCTTCAGGAGCGCGCGTCTCAATGGATTCTCCATCAGCCGGACATAGCGATCCTGACCACTCTGAAACACATTTATGCAAGTAGCAACCGTACGGTGTGTGTCCGTACGGCAAATGAGGCCGTTAAGGTCACCTCATCACGACGTCGCTCCGAAGATCGGCTGCGGCTTCTGGCGCACGAGTGGCGGAAATGCCAGCGCGATCGCCGCCGCGCCGAGGCCAATCATCGCCGAGCCGATGAAAAGCCAGGAATAATTGGCGAAGGTGTCGAATATCCAGCCGCCGATCAGAGGGCCGAAGGCCATGCCGAGGCTGGAGAGCATCGTCGCCGCGCCCAAGACGGTGCCGATGATGCGCTGGCCGAAATACTCCCGCGCCAGCACCGCATAGAGCGGCATGACGCCGCCATAGGCGCTGCCGAAGACGATGGCGAGCGCATAGAACTCGCCGAGTTGGCTGACGAAGAGATAAGTCGCGAGAGCGCCCGCCTGCACCAAGAGGCCGGCGACCAGCACCGGCTTTACGCCGATCCGGTCGGCAAGGGTGCCATAGAGCAGCCGGCCGCCGAGGCCGGCAAGACCCTCGACGCTGTAGATGCTGACGGCCGCCATCGGCGCGACGCCGCAGATCGGTGCATAGTTGACCATATGGAAGATCGGCCCGGAATGGGCCGCACAGCAGGCAAAAAAAGTCAGGCCGAGCACGATGAACTGCGGCGACCGGAAGACTTTCGACAGCTGTGGCCGGGCGCCGCCAGCCGCGAAATCGGTGCCGATATCGTCGGCTTCGGCCGGCCGGCGCCGGACGAGAAAGGCCGCCGGCACCAGCAGCACCCAGGTGGCAATGCCGATGATCAACATCGCCGGCCGCCATTCATAGGCCGAGATCAGCCAGCGCGCGAAAGGCGAGATCGTCATCGGCGCCACACCCATGCCGGCCGAAACGAGCGACACGGCAAGTCCGCGGTTTTCGTCGAACCAGGCGGTCGTTGCCGCAATCATCGGCGCGAAGAAGGCGCTGGCGGCGAGGCCGACGAGGATGCCGTAGGTCAGTTGGAACTGCGTGAGCGTTTCGGCGCGGCTTGCGAGCACCAGCGCCAGTCCGAGCAGCACGGAGCCGATCAGCACCACGATGCGCGGGCCGAAGCGGTCGCTGGCCGCACCCCAGAGAAAGCCGCCGAAGCCCATGACGATGAAATTCAGTGTCATCGCGCTGGCGATGCCGACATGCGACCATCCGGTCGCGGTGGCGATCGGTTCCTGGAAAATCGCCAGCGAGAACATCGCGCCGATGGCAACGCACGACATCAATGCGCCCACAGCGACGATGACCCAACGATAGGAAACACCCATGGCTTCATACCTCCATGCCGATAGAGTGATCGCGACGCCTGCGCCCCGCAATCTCAAGACGTTTGAGCCGCTGCGATTTCGACAGCGCCCTCCCATCTTTTTCGCCTGGAAGCCCTACAGAGTGCGAAACATCACCAATGCGTCGACATAACCCTCGCTGGGATGGAGGAAAACGCCGGGAAGCCGGCCGACGATTTCGAAGCCGAGGGACTGCCACAGCTGAACGGCGCGCCGGTTGCTGCTGACGACGAAATTGAACTGCATGGCGTGAAAGCCGCTGGCGCGGGCATGCTCCAGCGAATGTTCATGCATAAGGCGGGCAACGCCGCGGCCGGCCGCGGCGGGATCGGTCATGTAACCGCAATTGCAGACATGCCGCCCGCCGCCGGCCTGATTGGCCTTGATGTAGTAGGTGCCGAGGATGACCCCATCCTCCGCGGCGACGAATGTCTCGCGATCCGGCCCCATCCAGTAGGCAAGTGCATCGGCTTCGGAGAGATCGCGGTCGAGCGCATAGGTCTCGCCGGCGCGGATCGTCGGGCCGATGATCCTCCAGATGGCGTTTCGGTCGTCATTGTCTGCGGGGCGGATCAGCATGCCCGATTTCTACAGAAGCCGGGCACGGCGCGCAACGGCTCGAGCGTGCTCAGACCCTTTCGAGCGCGACCGCAATCCCCTGCCCGACGCCGATGCACATGGTCGACAGCGAATATCTGCCGCCGGTCTCGGCAAGCTCCAGCGCCGCCGTGCCGGTGATGCGGGCGCCCGACATCCCAAGCGGATGGCCGAGCGCGATCGCGCCGCCGTTGCGGTTCACCCGCTGATCGTCATCGGCAATGCCCAGCGCCCGCAGCACCGCCAGCCCCTGGCTGGCGAAGGCCTCGTTGAGTTCGATCACGTCGAACTGCTCCTGGGTCATGCCGAGCCGGGCCATCAGCTTGCGCGAGGCCGGGATAGGCCCCACCCCCATCACCCGCGGCGGAACCGCGGCCGCAGCGCCACCGAGGATGCGGGCGATCGGCGTCAGGCCATATTTCCGTGCGGCGGCTTCGGAAGCGATGATCAGCGCCGCAGCGCCGTCATTGACGCCGGAGGCATTGCCCGCCGTCACCGTCCCGCCCTCCTTCTTGAAGGGCGTGCCGAGTTTCGCCAGCGTCTCGATCGTCGTTGCGCGCGGATGTTCATCCTTGTCGACGATGACGGGATCGCCTTTGCGCTGCGGAATGGTCACAGGGGTAATTTCCTTCGCCAGCCGCCCGCTCGTCTGGGCAGCGGCGGCCTTCGCTTGGCTGTGCACCGCAAAGGCATCCTGGTCTTCGCGGCTGACGTGATATTCCTCGGCGACGTTCTCGCCGGTCTCCGGCATGGAATCGACGCCGTACTGTTTCTTCATCAGCGGATTGACGAAGCGCCAGCCGATCGTCGTGTCGTGAATTTCCGCCGCCCGCGAAAAGGCCGTCTCGGCCTTCGGCATGACGAAGGGCGCCCGCGACATGCTTTCGACGCCGCCAGCAATCATCAGTTCCGCCTCGCCGGCGCGGATGGCGCGGGCCGCAGTGATCACCGCATCCATGCCGGAGCCGCAGAGCCGGTTGATCGTCGTGCCCGGCACCGCGATCGGCAGGCCGGCCAAGAGCGCCGACATGCGCGCGACATTGCGGTTGTCCTCGCCCGCCTGGTTGGCGCAGCCGAAGATCACGTCGTCGACGGCTTCCCAATCGACGCCGCCGTTGCGCTCCATCAGCGCCTTCAGCGGGATGGCGCCGAGATCGTCGGCGCGCACCGAGGAGAGCGAGCCGGCGAAGCGGCCGATCGGCGTCCTGATATAGTCGCAGATAAAGGCTTCGGTCATGACTTTTCCTCAGAGTTTCGGGACGACGAGGTCGGCGACCGGACCCTCGACATGGAGGGCCGCGCCGGTCATCGCCTGCAACTCCTCGAGCGACATGGCGGCCAGCTTTTCGCGCAGGACGAAGTGCCCGTCGACGATGTCGATGACGGCATGGCTGGTATAGATGCGGGTGATGCAGGCGACGCCGGTCAGCGGGAAGGTGCATTTCTCCACCAGCTTCGGCTCGCCGGTCTTGGTGACGTGCTCGGTGATGACGCAGACCTGCTTGGCGCCATGCACCAGATCCATGGCGCCGCCGACGGCCGGCACGCCCCTGCTGCCGACCCGCCAATTGGCGAGATCGCCGCTCTGGGCGACCTGATAGGCGCCGAGGATCGCGACGTCGAGATGGCCGCCACGCACCATGGCGAAACTGTCGGCATGGTGGAAGAAGGCAGCCCCCGGCTTCAGCGTCACTGCCTTCTTGCCGGCATTGATCAGGTCCCAGTCCTCCTCGCCGGCGGCCGGCGGCTCGCCGAAATTCAGGATACCGTTCTCGGTATGGAAGATCGCCTGACGGCCGGGCGGCTGGTAGCGGGCGACCATTTCGGGAAAGCCGATGCCGAGGTTCACATAGGCGCCGTCGGCGATGTCCTGGGCGGCGCGCCAGGCGATCTGCGCATTGGAAAGTTTGATGTCATCCCTGATATCGATGGTCATATGTAGGCCACTCCGGCTCGGATGAGCTCTTCTTCCTGCTGGGGATTGGGAACGGTGACGACGCGGTCGACGAAGATGCCGGGGGTCACCACATGCTCGGGATCGATGCCGCCGGCCGGTACGATGGAGGAGACCTGGGCGATAGTCTTGGCCGCCGCCATGCACATCAGCGGATTGAAGTTGCGGCCGGCCTTGTTGTAGGTGAGGTTGCCCTGGATATCGCCGATCTGCGCTTTGACGATGGCGAAATCGGCCTTCAGCCAGCGCTCCTGCACATAATGGCGGCCGTCGAATTCGGCGATGACCTTGCCTTCGGCCAGTTCGGTGCCATAGCCGGTCGGCGTGTAGAACGCCGGAATGCCGGCGCCGCCGGCGCGGATGCGTTCGGCCAGCGTTCCCTGCGGCACCAGCTCGAGTTCGATCTCGCCGGCCAGGTATTTGTCGGTGAAGGCGCGTGGATCGGACGAGCGCGGGAAGGAGCAGATCATTTTCCGGACCAAGCCGGCGTCAATCATTGCGGCGATGCCGATGCGGCCGTTGCCGGCATTGTTGTTGATCACAGTCAAGTTTTTTGGAGCCTTGTCGATCAAGGCATGGATCAGCTCGATCGGCGCGCCGGAGCCGCCGAAACCACCGATCATGACGGTTGCCCCGTCGCCGATTTCGGAGACGGCTTCCGCCGTGCTCGCGACTGTTTTGTCCATTGGGATCTCCTCCGCTTCAGCCTCAGAAATAAAGGGCGGCCGACGCTGGGGCAAGATGGTTTGTGCGATATTTGACATTTGTTCATATATCGCACAAAATCGTAGTCAGATTGGAGACCGGAACCTATGCGCGAAACGGATTTTGTCAGCGGCTTTGCCCGCGGCCTGAAAGTGATCGAAGCCTTCGGTGAAACGCGGCAGCGGCTGTCGATTGCCGAGGCCGCCAGGCTGACGGCGCTCGACCGCGCCACCGTGCGCCGCTCGCTGCTGACGCTCGCCGAGCTCGGTTATGCCGATTACGACGGCAAGTTCTTTACGCTGACGCCGAAGATCTTGCGGCTCGGCCATGCCTATCTCGAGGCCACACCGCTGCCGGCGCTGTTGCAGCCGCATCTCGATCATCTCTCGGAACAGGCCGGCCAGAGCGCCTCGGCCTCGGTGCTCGACGGCACCGAGATCGTCTATATCGCCCGGGCCGCGCAGCGCCGGGTGATGTCGATCAATCTCACCCCCGGCAGCCGCCTGCCGGCCTATTGCGCCTCGATGGGCCGGGTGCTGCTCGCAGCGCTTTCCGAGGCGGAGGCGCGCGCCATCCTCGCCCGCAGCGAGCTGAAGCAGAATACGGCAAAGACCAGGACCGACCCGAACGAACTGATCGAGGAATTCCGCCGCGTGCGCGCCGAGGGCTACGCCATCATCGATCAGGAGCTGGAGATCGGCCTCTGCTCGATCGCCGTGCCTATTGAAAACGATCGCGGCGAAACGGTCGCGGCAATCAATATCGGCGCGCCGGCCGCCCTCGTCCCGGCTGCCGAGATGAAGGCGCAGTACCTGCCGCTGCTGAAGGAAACGCAGGCCGCCTTGCGGCCGTTGCTGCGCCGATGAAGAACAGCCTGGAGGCGGCACGCGGCCCGGTCGAAATCGGGGCCGCGTGCAATCGGTCGAGGTGTCAGGTCGAGCGCGGCTATGAGGTTGCCCATCGGCCGCTGGCCATTGGCGCGCAACGCCGTGTCGCGGGCGACGATGCGGGCAGAACCGGCAGGTCGTAGCGCGCGGTGATCAGGCGGATGATCGAGGTCGTGTCGTATTGGGTGTGGTCGACCGTGCCGGCCTTGGCAAAGGGCGAGATGACGAAGGCCGGAATGCGGTTGCCAATGACGGCGAGCCGCCCCCCGCCAAAGATAATGCAGCACCCGCCGCCAGGCAGGAAAGATTATTCGTAGAACAACAAGGGTTTGACAGAGGCGCAATTTGGCAGTTCGGAGATTAACTCGACTTAACCCCGTTTCCACACCGACTCGTGACAACATTCGAAACTAACCTTAATGGTTTGTTAAGCTTAGAAGCACGGGAGGTTCGCATGCACGGGGGCGAGATCAAGAAGGCATTTTACCCGAACTTCAACATGATCAGGCTCGTCGCAGCCTCCACGGTGATCTTCTCGCATGCATTCCTGATCTCGGAAAAGACCTCGGCGAACGAGCCCATCCACCGTCTGCTCGGCGAGGGCAAGATCCTTGGCCTCTTCGGCGTCTATGCGTTTTTCGTCACGAGCGGCTTCCTCGTCACTCAGAGCGCGCAGTTCGGCAACGCAGGCGCTTTTCTCTGGCGGCGGGCGCTGAGAATATATCCGGCGTTTATCGTCTGTACGCTGCTCAGCGTCTATGTCTTGGGCGCCTTGTTCAGCCCGTTGGGCATCAGTGGTTACCTGCTCAAGTCGCTTCATGTGAAGACGACGGTGCATGCGGTGCTCGACCCGAGCTTTGGCATGACCCTGCCGCATGTGCAGTTTTATGATCCCGCAATCTCCTGGCTTGCCACCTTCGTCAACGGCTCTCTCTGGACGATCGGGCAGGAAATCTTCTGCTACGTGATCGTCGCGGGATTGATGGTAACCGGACTTCTGCGCGCCCCGCTCATGGCACTTGCTCTCGCCGTGGGGGTGACCTGGCAGCTTTTCTTCGATCATCCGTGGCCAAACACACGATTCCTGACGGATTTCACTTTTATCGCCCCCTACTTCTTCTGCGGTTCGCTTCTGTGGTTCGTGACGGAAAAGCGGCAGCCCAATTTAGCCCTGGCATCGATCTTCGCGGCGCTCGGTGTGCTCTGCCTCGTCTTCTGGCCCGCCTATCTTTACGGACCCATGTTGTTCGCCTATCCGCTTGTCTACATCGCGACCTCGCAAACCATACGCATGCCGACTCTCGAACGATTGGGCGACGTCTCCTACGGGACCTATCTCTATGGCTGGCCAGTCGAGCAGGTGATGAACCATGCCCTCGGCCAATATAGCACGTGGTGGGCGGTCCTTGCCCTTTCCCTGCCGACAGCGTGGTTGCTTGGCTGGCTTTCGTGGCATCTCCTGGAAAAGCGTGCGCTGCGGTTAAAGCGGCTCACCTTCCTTCAGCGACAGCCTGTCAGTCCTTGAGACTGAGGTCGATTTACACTACGCGCGACGTCTGGCGTTCTTGACCGTCACAGCCGGACTTTGACGCGGGATACGGACACCATTCGGAATTACTCCACTTGCCGTATCATAATTTCCGATATACATCATTCCATCGGAAATAGTGGGGGAATGATGGAACGTTCGTTTTTGACGATTGCCGCGGGCGAGAATCATGAGGCGATACGGGCGCTTTCGGCGCCGGCGCGGATCGAGATTCTGAAGCTGCTCTGCGCCAAGGGCCCGCTTAACATCAACGATATTGCCCAGGCGCTGTCCCTCCCCCAATCCACCGTCGCAACCGGCATTCAGATCCTGGAAGAGGCCGGGCTGGTGGATTCGCGGCTGGCCAAGGCCCGCAAGGGAAACCAGAAAATCTGCTCGGCGACCTATAGCGAAATCCTGATCAGCTTCGAGGAAAGTGCCGCGCAGCGGGCCAATAACATCATCGAAGTCGAGATGCCGGTCGGGCTCTACACCAGCTGCGACGTGCATGCGCCCTGCGGTCTCTGCTCCAGCGAAAGCGTCATCGGACCGCTTGATGTGCCCGACTATTTCCTCGATCCGCAGCGCATGCAGGCCGGGCTTGTGTGGTTCGGCAGGGGCTATGTGGAATACAAATTCCCCAACAATGCCAAGGTATTGAACAAGGACATCCGCGCCATCGAGTTTTCGCTGGAACTGTCGTCGGAAGTGCCCGGCACCAATGCGGACTGGCCCTCGGATATAACCCTCTGGGTCAATGGCATGGCGATCGGCACCTGGACGTCGCCCGGCGACTACGGCGACAAGCGCGGCGCCTTCACGCCAGCCTGGTGGAAACTCGAAGGCTCACAGTACGGGATGATGAAGACCTGGCGGATTTCGACGCGCGGGACCTTCATCGACGGCGTCGCCGCCTCGAATGTGACGCTGAGCGATCTGGCGCTCGGCCAGCATTCCTCCATCCGGCTCAGGGTCGGCATCGCCGAAAATGCCGGCCATACCGGCGGCGTCAATATTTTTGGCCGCGGCTTCGGCAATCACGGTCGCGACATCATCATGCGGCTGCACGTCTGAATTTTTCAGTATCGGATATCCTGATTTATAAATGCCGATTATTTTGAGTTTTAGTGGCTGCTAAATATTTGTAACATACTGTATATAAATGATTTTCTATCAACAAGCCATAAGTATGATTAAATCCGGGACTCGGTTGACAGATCGGCATTCCTGATATCAAGTTAGGAGCAAGAAAACAAAATATCTGATATATAAACGGGAGGATCCGTTGAAGACGAACGTTGTGGTTCACCGCGATTTCCGCATCGCGACCATCGATTCCAGGCTCTACAGCTCATTTCTCGAGCATCTCGGCAGGGCGATCTACGGCGGCATTTACGAGCCCGGACATCCGACAGCCGATGAGGACGGCTTCCGCCGCGACGTGCTGGATCTGGTGCGTGATCTCGATACGCCCTACTGCCGTTATCCCGGCGGCAATTTCGTCTCGGCCTATAATTGGGAAGACGGCGTCGGCCCCCGTTCGGAGCGGCCGGTGCGCCTCGATCTTGCCTGGCGCACCCGCGAAGCCAACCAGATCGGCGTCAACGAATTCGTCGACTGGTGCAAGAAGGCCAACACCAAGCCGATGCTCGCCGTCAATCTCGGCTCACGCGGCCTGGATGCGGCCCGCAATTTCCTGGAATATTGCAATCACCCCGGCGGTACCTATTATTCCGATCTGCGCCGCAAGCATGGCTGGGCCGATCCGCACGATGTCAAATTGTGGTGTCTCGGCAATGAGATGGATGGCCCCTGGCAGGTCGGTCACAAATCAGCCTATGAATATGGCCGGCTGGCGGATGAGACGGCAAAGGCGATGCGCGGCTTCGACAAGTCGCTCGAACTCGTGGTCTGCGGCTCGTCCAATTCCGAGATGAAGACCTATCCCGATTGGGAAGCCCAAGTGCTCGAGCAGTGCTATGACAGCGCCGACCATATTTCGCTGCATATGTATTTCGCCAATCGCGAGAAGAACACACTCAACTATCTCTCCCGCGCCACCAAGCTCGACCGTTACATCACCACGATCGGCGGCGTCATCGACTACATCAAGGCGAAAAAGCGCTCGAAGAAGACGATCGGCATTTCCTTCGACGAATGGAACGTCTGGTATCATTCCAACCAGCAGGACAAGGAGATCCTGGCGCGCGACGAATGGCCGGATGCGCCGCATCTCCTGGAAGATATCTATAATTTCGAGGACGTGCTACAGGTCGGCGGTATCCTGAACACCTTCATTCGCCGCTCCGACCGGGTGCGCATCGCCTGCATCGCCCAGCTCGTCAACGTCATCGCCCCTATCATGACCGAGGATGGCGGTGCGGCCTGGCGCCAGACGATCTATTACCCCTTCTACTACGCCTCCCGATATGGCCGCGGCACGGCGCTGCAGCTCGTCGTCGACGGCCCGACCTATGACAGCGACGAGGAAAACGAAGTTCCCTATCTCGACGTCTCGGCGGTGCATTCCGAAGAGGGCAAGACGCTGACCTTCTTTGCCGTTAACCGCCATCCGGACACGGCGCTTGATCTCGACGTGCGGCTGGAAGGTTTTGCCGGCGCCCGCCTGATCGAGCAGGTGGAAATGACCCATGGCGATCTCGAAGCCGTCAACACGGCGCAGCGGCCGCAAACGGTCGCTCCGGTCAGCGTCGAGAGCGCCAAGATCGAAGATGGACGGGTGCGGGCGGCGCTGAAACCGCTGTCCTACAACGTCATCCGGCTGTCGGTGTGACAGCCGCCGCCGGGCAAACTCGATATAGGGCCCGGCTGAGAAAATCGGCCCACTGCGAGGAGGCAGGCGGGCCGGAGGATGGTTCGCTGAAGCTCCGGGCTTAAAGCCCTGATGCTTCTGCGAATCGACAACCGCGACATGCCCATGCGCGCCCCAGCGGCCGCCGTATCGTCGCTTACTTGGGAGGAGTTCATGCAACAGTGGAAGAGGTTTGCATTCGGCTTCGTGCTGGCCACGCTCGGCCTGGCCGCGACGGCGAGGGCCGATGACTACACCTCCTTGCCGCGCAAGGAGACGCTTATCGTCGAAAATCCGGAGGGGACGATCAAAAATCCCGGCTGGTTCAACATCTGGGTCAATGGCGGCGGCGGTGTTTCCACCGGCCTGCAGCAGCTGACCATGGATACGCTCTGGTATATCGACCCCGAACAAGGGCTTGGCGGCGCGAGCTGGGACAATTCGCTCGCCGCCGACAAGCCGCAATATAATGCCGACTTTACCGAGATGACCGTGAAACTGCGCAAGGGGCTCTTCTGGAGCGACGGCGTCGAGTTTACGGCCGATGACGTCGTCTATACCGTCAAGACGCAGATGGACCATCCCGGCATGGTCTGGAGTGCGGCCTTCTCGGTGCAGGTGGCAAGCGTCGAGGCGACCGACCCCCAGACCGTGGTGTTCAAGCTGAAGAAGCCGAATTCGCGCTTCCACGCCATCTTCACCGTGCGCTGGAACGGCGCCTGGATCATGCCCAAGCACGTCTTCGAGAAAGTCGAAGATCCGCTTCGTTATGATTTCGCCAATCCCGTTTCGCTCGGCGCCTACAAGCTGAAGTCCTACGATCCGCAGGGCAAATGGTATACCTGGGAAAAGCGCGACGACTGGCAGCGGACCTCGCTTGCCCGCTTCGGCGAGCCTGCCCCGAAATATGTGACCTATACCGATCCCGGCCCGCCGGATAAACGCACCATCGCCCAGCTCGAGCACAATCTCGATATCATCCACGACAACACGCCGGAGGGCATGTTCACCCTCAAGGAGAAGTCGAAGACGATCGAGACCTGGTTCCCGGGCTTCCCCTTCGCCCATCCGGATCCGACGCTGCCGGCGGTCATCTTCAACAACCAGAATCCGCCGTTCGACAATGCCGATGTGCGCTGGGCGCTGGCCCTGCTGATCGACATCAAGGCCGTCGACATGGCGAGCTACCGCGGGGCGGCGACGCTTTCGGCGCTCGGCGTGCCGCCGACGGCGGCGACGATGAAAGACTATCAGGCGCCGATGCAGGACTGGCTGAAGGATTTCGAGATCGATACCGGCAAGAGCAAGATCAAGCCCTATGACCCGACGGTCGGGCAGCAGATCGCCGATATCCTGCGCAAGCAGCCGAAGTTCAAGGACCAGATCCCGACCGATCCGCAGGCGATCACTGGTGCCTTCGGCTACGGCTGGTGGAAACCGGACCCGAAAGCGGCCGGCGAACTGCTTGAGAAGGCCGGCTTCAAGAAATCCGGCGGCAAATGGCTGACCCCGGATGGACAGCCCTTCAAGATCCGGATGACGGTGGAAGGCGACACACGCTCGGTCTTCACCCGCGCCGGCACGCTGATTGCCCAGCAATGGGCCGCCTTCGGCATCGACGCCAAGGCGGTGCCGGCCGCGAAGCTTTGGCAGACGGCGCTGCAGCCCGGCGATTTCCAGGTGGCGATCGCCTGGAGCGTCGAAACCTGGGGCGGCGATCCCGACCTTTCCTTCTTCCTCGACAGCTGGCACTCACAGTTCGTCGCCAAGAAGGGTGAGGTTCAGCCGCCGCGCAACTGGCAACGCTGGTCCAACCCGGAGCTCGACAAGATCATCGAGAGCATCCGCGGCATCAGCGCCGACGATCCGAAGGGCATGGAGCTCGGCAAGGATTATCTGAAGCTCGTCGCCCGCGAAATGCCGACGATCCCGCTGATGTCCTATAACGTCTTCACCTCGATGGATACGACCTACTGGACCGGCTATCCGACGATCGCAGACCCCTATACCGATCCGGTGCCGAACTGGGCGAATTCGAGGCTGATGATGGTCAAGCTGAAGCCGGCTCAACCGAAATAATCCTCCCAACGCCGGCGCGAGTGTTGCGCGCCGGCCCCCTAATCGACGGGCATGCGGCCCAGCCCATGCTCGTCGATCCTTTCCAGAAGGGAACCAGAGAGGAACCACTGCCTTATGACGTCCTATCTGATCTTTGTGCTGAAGCGGTTCGGTCAGTTTCTGCTTGTCGTCTTTCTCGGTGTGACGATCACCTTCTTCGTCACCCATCTGACCCCGATCGATCCGGTCGAAGAAAGCATAGGCGCCATCACCCAGATGGGCCAGTCCGATCCGAATGCGATCGAGCTGATGCGCCAGTCGCTGCGCGAGCTCTACGGCATGCAGGGCTCGATCTGGCAGCAATATGTGCATTTCTGGCTGCGGCTGGCGACCGGCGATCTCGGCCCCTCGCTCTCGGCTTTTCCCACACCCGTCTCCACCATCATCCTGCGCTCACTGCCGTGGACGATCGGGCTGATGACGGTGTCGACGCTGATCACCTTCGTGCTCGGCAATGCGATCGGCGCGCTCGCCGGCTATTACCGCAAGGACATGGTGCTGAAGGCCGTCAGCCTCGTCTTCATCGCCCTGCTGCCCATTCCCTATTATATCCTGGCCTTCGTGCTGCTGATCGTCTTCGGCTTTATCTGGCCGGTGCTGCCGATCAATGGCGGCTACGAGATGAACGCCAATCTGGACCTCTCCTTTGCCCTGGTCTTCGATATCCTCAAACACTCCATCCTGCCGGCCCTGTCGCTGATCCTTGTGGGAGCCGGCAGCTGGCTGATCGGCATGCGGGCGCTGGTTTCCAACATCATCACCGACGATTATGTTGTCTTCGCCGAGCTTGGCGGCGTGCCGAAGCGCAAGATCCTGCGCTCCTACATCGCCCGCAATGCCATGGTGCCGCAGTTCACCGGGCTCGCCATGTCGCTCGGCGCGATCTTCAACGGCACCGTCATCACCGAAATCGTCTTCGGCTATCCGGGCATCGGCAATCTGCTGATCGAAGCGGTGCATGCCGGCGACTACAGCCTGGTGCTCGGCCTCAGCGCCCTGTCGATCGTCGGCGTTGCCGCCGCCGTGTTCATCATCGACATTCTGAGCCCGCTGATCGATCCGCGCATCAAGGTGGAATAGGCCATGTTTACCATCATCCGCGACCTCGCCCGCCAGAACATGGAATTCCTCTGTGGCCTGCTGCTCTTTGCCGTCATCGTCGGCTTCGTCATCCTGTCGTATTTTTCGCCCTACGGCGCGACCGACATCTATCTCCTGCCGCCCGACATGCCGCCGGACGGCGAATATTGGCTGGGCACCACATCGCGCGGCCAGGACGTTTTCTGGCAGCTGACGACGGCGCTGCGCAACACCCTGTTCTTCGGCATCGGCGTCGCCTTTCTCTCGCGCATCATCTCGCTTGTTGTCGGCCTGGTGGCCGGTTACGCTGGCGGCGCAGTCGACCGGGTGCTGATGGCGATCAACGACAGCGTCATGGTCATCCCGCAATTTCCCCTGCTGATCCTGTTTTATGTCGTGCTGAAGGACAGCATGACCTGGACGGCGCTGATCGTCATCATGGCTTCGCTCGGCTGGTCCTATGACGCCCGCCTGATCCGCTCGGTGGCGATCGGCCTGAAGAGCAGGCCATTTACCACCCAGAGCGTCTATTCCGGCATGACGATGCGCAAGATCCTGGTCGAGGAGCACCTGCCCTATGTGCTGCCGATCGTCTTTGCCACGACGATGAACAACATGATCTGGTCGATCGGCATGGAGATCACCCTTTCGGTGCTCGGCTTCACCGATATCGAGACGCCGACCATGGGCATGATGATCTACTGGGCCAATGCGCATTCGGCGCTGATTTCGGGCATATGGTGGTGGGTGGCCGCCCCCGTCGCCGTCATCGTCATTCTCTTCCTGGCGCTCTTCCTGCTCTCCATGTCGATGAACGAATACAATGATCCGCGCAGCCGGCTGAACCGGATGGGAAGTTAGCATGGAGAATTTGGTCGAAATCCAGAACCTGAAAGCCTATTACCGCGCCTTCCTTTATGGCGTCGATCGCGAGGTGCGCGCCGTCGACGATATCAGCCTGACGATCGGCCGCGGCGAGGTCTATGGCCTTGCAGGCGAATCGAGCAGCGGCAAGACGACGCTGATCAAGACCATTGCCGGCGCCATCCGGCCGCCGCTGAGGGTCGTCTCGGGCAACGTCAAATTCCACTTCGGCGGCGGCACCCAGGATATCTACGCGATGAAGCCGGAGGAGCGCATGGCGCTGCGCTGGAAGCATCTCTCCTATATCATGCAGGGCTCGATGAATGTGCTCAATCCGGTGCGCCGGATCCGCCATTCCTTCACCGACTTCGCCTTTCGCCACATGAAGGTGAGCAAGGCAATCTTCTTCGAAAAGGTTGCCGTCCATCTGCAGCGGCTGAAGCTCGATCCGCATCTGCTCGACGCCTATCCGCACGAACTCTCCGGCGGCATGCGCCAGCGCATGACCATTGCGCTCGCCACCATCCTGACGCCGGAATTCATCATCGCCGACGAGCCGACGACGGCGCTCGACGTGATCGTGCAGCGCGACGTGCTGACGATGATCCGCGACATCCAGCGCGAGATGGGCTCGTCCTTCCTGTTCGTCACCCATGATATGGGCGTGCATGCGACCGTCTCCGACCGCATCGGCATCGTCTATGCCGGGCGGCTGGTTGAGGAGGCGCCGACCGCCAAGCTCTTCAATATGCCGCTCCACCCCTATACCCAGCACCTTGTCGGCAGCCTGCCGAAGATCGGCGACCCCAGCACCCGGCCCTCGCTGGAGGGGCGGCCGCCGAACCTTGCCATGCCGCCGGAAGGCTGCCGGTTTCATCCGCGCTGCCCGAAACGCATGGAGATCTGCTCACAGAAGGTTCCGCCCTTGGTCACCGTCGCGCCGGAGCGGCGGGTGGCGTGTTTTGCGGTTACGGGGGATCAGGTGTGACTCTGCTTAGCCTCTCGCATGTGACGAAAATCTACCGCCAGGGCGGCATGCTCGGCCGGCGGCTGATCACCGCGGTCAACGATGTCAGCTTCGAGCTCGGCGACGAGCCGGAGATCCTCTCGATCGTCGGCGAATCCGGCTCGGGCAAATCGACGGTGGCGGCGATGATCCTCGGCCAGACCGAGCCGAGCGAAGGCGCGCTGCAATTTGCTGGCAAGACCGTCGCCATCCACAGCCGGGCCGAACGCACGGCTTTCATGAAGGAGGTGCAGCCGGTGCTGCAAAACCCCTTCGAAGCCTTCAACCCGCTAAAGCGGGTCGACCGCTATCTCTTCGAGACCGCCCGAAACTTCTCCGCGGGAAAACGGCCGGATCGGCAGCAGGCGGAGAAGATGGCCGACGCCGCCCTCCACCACGTCGGCCTGACGCTGGAAGAGGTGAAGGGCCGCTTTCCCCACGAACTCTCCGGCGGCCAGTTGCAGCGGGTCGCCATCGCCCGGGCGCTGATCCCGCAACCGCGCCTGCTGGTGGCCGACGAACCGGTCTCGATGGTCGACGCGTCGCTGCGCATGGCCATCGTCAACCTCTTCGGCCGGCTGAAAAGCGAGCTCGGTCTTTCGATCATCTACATCACCCATGACCTGGCGACCGCCTATTACGTCAGCGACAACATCATCATCATGCGCAAAGGTGAGATCGTCGAGCGCGGGCGGGCGCGGACGGTGCTGGATGATCCGCAGCATGAGTATTCGCGGGCGCTGAAGGATGCGGTGCTGGCGGCGGATTTTAGTGGGGTGGGGTGAGTGGTGGGGAGAAGGCGGTGAGTGCCATCGCGCTCGACTCTGGTGACTACAAGCTTGAACGGTAGCACGAACTATCGAAAAGTCGCCATTTTGGCCATGCGGAACGAGTAAACAACTCCAAACAGGCAAGTCGACGCGATACCTGCATAAAAACCGTAAAGCGCGGTAAAGGCAACATCAGACGCCGGACTGATCGGGCATGCGGTGGCGCCAGATCTCAGGAGGGCATACGCGTATAGGTACAAAACGACATTGCCGACCGCACCGAGAAAGGTGAGCAAGCCAAATACAAGTGTCCAGAATCTAAAGGTGTTTCTTTGGTTGCGCTCAGCGACATTCGCGGTATCGAACTTTCTGGGAAAAGAGATGATCGACTTTCCAAAAGATATGCCGCCACCAACTGTGACAATTGCGAGGAGAGGGCCTCCAAATGAGGAGTTAAGCGCGCACCATATATCTATAACCAAACTATTTTTTCACTTCAAATGGGGCCAATCGAGCGATGTTGAGATTCTCTGATGGAGAGAAATAAGTCAACTCGCTATTCGACAGTTGGGACGTTCCCAGATACGCTTCGGAACACCTGGTGACCAAGCGCTTGCTAAGGTTGGCGGACCATGATCGGCCCGCTTTTTGTCTTAGTTCGGCAGCTGCTCGCGCAACGTCAACGCAAAGTTCCGCGCCCGCCTTTGGTCCGTCTCGATGCAAAGTAACCCCACCTCCGAGCACCCACCCGACATCTGGGCCAAGCAACTCGTAATATGCGTGAAGTTGGCCTGCATAGATTCCCCCGGCTATCGTGGGCATCGCTTCCTGACGCTGGACGAGGTCGCGATAACGCTGGACCGCCTGCACAAAGCTATTTTGAACACTGGAATCTAAGGACCTTTTCATATGGCCAATATCCGGCCGGCCCCCAGGGTAAATTACGTCGGCTCCAGACAAAATCAGAGCATCTAGCACTTTATCCGGCGGGACATAGTTCGAAAGTGCGTTACGCAACAGGGGGTAGCATGTTATAATAGGGGGTTGGCCCTGTTGATCTATTATCTTAGCGCGGCGCACGCTTTGGATAGAATCAATACCATTCAGCCCTCCGTCTATTTTGGCAACTACAGGTGCAGGGATCTGCTCACAAAACGCTTGGATCTCTTCTAACAACACGGGCGTTGGGAGGGTGAAATTTAAAGAGAGCCGCCCAGAACGGCCGGACCATTGCTTATCCGCGATTCGCGCAGCAATCTCACGTAGTTGGGCTAAGTGAGCGCGATTGACCGGTAGGAAACGCGTGTCGAGTTCGACAACGTTAAAACCAGCAGCCAACACATCATTCGCGATTGCTTCCAGAGCGTCGAGCTTAAACCCGACACGTGGCTTAAATTGTTGATTTCCACTGAGAGCTGACCCGGCGCAGCCAGATATTTCCATTGAGAATTGACCCATGTTTCAA
>NZ_LODW01000052.1 GCF_002914525.1 Rhizobium hidalgonense
CTACATGCAGATCCTGTCGGATGAGATGTGCCAGAAGATGTCGGGCAAGATCATCAACATCCACCACTCTTTCCTGCCGAGCTTCAAGGGCGCCAATCCTTACAAGCAGGCCTACGGCCGAGGCGTCAAGCTGATCGGCGCGACCGCCCATTACGTCACCGCCGATCTCGACGAAGGCCCGATCATCGAGCAGGACACGGCGCGCATCACCCATGCGCAGTCGCCGGATGATTATGTCTCGATCGGCCGCGATGTCGAAAGCCAGGTGCTGGCGCGCGCCATCCACGCCCATATCCACCACCGCACCTTCATCAACGGCAATCGAACCGTCGTCTTCCCGGCCAGCCCCGGCAGCTACGCTTCCGAGCGGATGGGGTAAGAGGGTCACCGGTGGCGGGCAGATGCTATCGAAGTTTTGGGAAATGCACGTCGGATGGGCTTGCCACGACGCGAAAGGCTTATATAGTCAGGAAATAAATATTCCGTAGAGGAAATAAGAGGGAACGGTAATGGCATTATCATGGCGTTTCTCCGTGTTGGCGGATCGGCATCGCGCTCTGGGATCGAAGCTTGAGGACTGGAGCGGCATGGGGACCGCCTGGACCTACGACAAGGACATGTCGGAAGAGCATGTCGCCGTCCGAACAAAGGCCGGCATCATGGATGTCTCCGGCCTGAAGAAAGTGCATCTGGTCGGCCCGCACGCCATCGCCGTGCTCGATTACATCACCACCCGCGACCTGACGAAGATCTACCCCGGCCGCTCGGTCTACGCGACCATGCTGAACGAGCGCGGCCACTTTACCGACGACTGCATCGTCTATCGAACAGGGCCGAATTCCTGGATGCTGGTGCATGGCTCCGGCTCCGGCCACGAGGAAGTCGTCCGGCAGGCAGCCGGCCGAAACTGCGCCGTGCTCTTCGACGACGACCTGCACGATCTGTCGCTGCAGGGCCCGCTCGCGGTCGATTATCTCGCCAAATACGTGCCCGGCATCCGCGACCTCAAATATTTCCACCACATGCAGACGACGCTGTTCGGTGCGCCGGTGATGATCTCACGCACTGGCTACACCGGCGAACGCGGTTACGAACTCTTCGTGCGCGGCCAGGACGCCGTCATGGTCTGGGACCGGATCGTCGAGGAAGGCAAGGAGATGGGCATCATTCCCTGCTGCTTCTCGGTGCTCGACATGCTGCGCGTCGAAAGCTACCTGCTGTTCTATCCCTACGACAATTCGCAGATGTATCCTTTCGCCGACCAGCCGCCCGGCGACAGCCTCTGGGAACTCGGCCTCGACTTCACCGTCAGCCCCGGCAAGACCGGTTTCCGCGGCGCCGAGGAACATGCCCGGCTGAAAGGCAAGGAACGCTTCAGGATCTTCGGCATGCTGATCGATGCCGACGGACCGGCCGATCTCGGCGACGAAGTCTTTGCCGACGGCAAAAAGGTCGGCGTCATCACCTGCCCGAGCTATTCGTCGCTGACGAAGAAATCCATGGCGATCGCCCGTCTCGATGTTGACAAGGCGGTGCATGGGACGAAACTCGAAGTCCGCGGCAAGACCGTGAAGGCCAGTGCCACGGCCCACACGCTTCCCTTCGACGATCCGGAGAAGAAGAAGAGGATTGCCGTGGGTTAAGGAGCACGCCAATGCTCGTTGCAGGCATCAAAAGCCGACCAGTCTATCAAGGTCTGACCATCCAGCCGAACGCCCGGCGGCACATTTTCGCGCTCGAAGGGGAGGGCGCCCAGGCTCTCCTCGACCGGCGGGCAGCGCTTGACGAAACCGCTCTTTCCCGTAGCGAGATCCTCTATGTCGCCCGCGGCTCGCAAGGCACTGGGTTGGACGATGCGCTGCGCGGCCTCGGCGCCGACATGTTCTTCACCGCGCCGACGATCGCAACGCTGCTCTTCCGATTGAAGGGGTCGCTCGGCACCGCCCATATGGGCACGCGGCTTTATATATCAGGCACGGAAGGCTTTATCGGGCAGGCGATGCTGGTCGCGCTCGAATACGGCATGGACCACGCCTCCGTCATTACCGAGCACCGCGGCTCGCTGGCGAGGCGCGTGCAATGCGTCCATTGCAAGGGCATCACCGACGACGTCACGACTAGCCCCTTTGCCTGCAGCCACTGCGCGCTGCCGCTTCTGGTGCGTGACCATTATTCGCGCCGGCTCGCCGCCTTCCAGGGCGTCAATATCGACGCGGAAGAGCCCGGCAGCGCGCCCAATCCGGAGGAGTTGTTCCTTTGAGCGGTGGTACAGAAATTCCCGTCCGTGTGGCGCGGATCACCCCGATTGCGGAACGCGTCAAGCGCTTCCGCTTCGAGCGCCTCGACGGCAAGCCGATGCCCTATTTCTCCGGCGGCTCGCATATCATCGTCTCGATGAACGATGGCGGCCATATGCGCCGCAACGCCTATTCGCTGATGTCGCCGCCGCATGATTGTGTGGCCTATGAGATCAGCGTGTTGCATGTCGAGGATTCACGCGGCGGCTCCACCTTCATGCATGAGAAGGTGAGCGAAGGCGACGAGCTGAAAGTCAGTTATCCCGTCAATCTTTTCCAACCGGATTGGCGCGGACGCAAACATCTTCTGGTCGCCGGCGGCATCGGCATTACTCCCTTCATTGCGATGATGGAGCAGTTTTCCCGCGAAGGCGCCAATTTCGAACTGCACTATGCCATCCGCACGCGCGACCGCGGCGCCTACTGGCGGGAGTTGCTTGAACGCTACGGCCAGCATCGCATCAAGATCCATTGCGACGCCGAAGGCGGCGCCATCCCCTTGACGCGTCTGCTCGAGAGCCAGCCGCTCGGCACGCATCTTTATGTCTGCGGCCCCTCCGGCATGATCGACGGCGTGCTGAAAACAGGCCTCAATGCCGGATGGCCGGAGCAGAACCTGCACTCGGAACGGTTCCTGTCGTCGTTGCCCGGCAAGCCCTTCGCGATCGAACTCCTTCGGTCCGGCAAGACCGTGAAGGTCGGCCATCACGAAAGCATGCTGGAGGCGATCGAGGCGGCGGGCGTCGACGCGCCCTTCCTCTGTCGCGGCGGCGCCTGCGGTCAATGCGAAACCGGGGTCGTCACCTGCGACGGCAAGCTGCTGCACAATGACGTCTATCTGACCAGCGAAGAAAAATCATCCGGCCGCAAGGTGATGATCTGCGTTTCCCGCTTCGAGGGAAAGACGCTGCATCTTGATCTCTAGCGGCATCTGATAAAGCGGAACAAGGAGACCTGATATGGCAATCGTCTTTAAGCAGGAAACTTTCCGGAACGATTTCAGCTACCGGAACAGCCCTGAGAATATCCGGCGTTTCCCGTTTCCCTTCGACCGCGACGAATACATGTATTCGGTCAATATGGAGCCGCATGTGCACGGGCGGGCGGGGACCGTCTACGAAAGCCTGATCGACGTCGACGAACATTACGTCGCCGAGATGCATGACCGGGCGCTGGTGCTGAAGGAAGATCCGCTGCGCTATCAGGCGCTGCCGCACATGATGAGCGCGCAGTGGGATACGCTCGAACTGCTGATGGAAGAACAGGCGGCGGGCTACCCCGACCATTTCACCTTGATCCGCAACGGCGACCAATGGCGCTGGATCAACCGTCCGCTCGGCATCGACGACAGCTTTACCTTCGGCGATGCTTCGACGCTGCCCTACGAGCCCTTCGAATATATCACCCGCCAGGCCCAAGGCGATTTCTGCATCGTCGACCAGCGCGACGGCAATCTGTGGATGGATGCCGGCATGGTGACGACGCAGGCCGACTGGTCGCTCGATTTCGATATCGGCATGAACTTCATGGAATGGCACGGGCCGGTGCCGCTCGCCCATCAGATCGGCGTCTTCGACCGGGCCTTGAAATTCCTGCTGAACCTCCAGCAGGGCAAGCCGACGCGGCGTTTCAACTGGACGATGACGATCAACCCGCGGCTCGACACCAGCCCGGAGAATTATCACAAATGGGGTCCTGACCGCACGACAGTAACGCCTGAGAATGTCGGCGAGAAGGTGCATCTGCGTGTCGAGCTGCAGAGCCTGTGGCGCCTGCCGCGCTCGAACGCCATCCTCTTCGTCATCCGCTGCTACCTGATGAACATGGAAGAACTCGCCACCGTGCCGAAATGGGCGCGGCGCTTGCCGCGGGTGCTGAAGACGCTGCCGCCGGAGCTGATCGACTACAAGGGCCTCACCCGCTTCCGCGAGACGACGATCGACTGGCTTTCCAAATATGACGATGGGGCGCCGACCAGCCCCGGCATTTATCCGGACTGAGGCGCAAAGCGCGCTGTAACACTTCGAATTGCTGCATAATCAAGAGGGGAATGCTTCATGACTAGAGTAGCCGTCATCGGTGCCGGTCCTTCCGGGCTGGCGCAGCTGCGCGCCTTTCAATCGGCCGCCCAGAAGGGCGCCGAAATCCCGGAGATCGTCTGCTTCGAAAAGCAGTCGGATTGGGGCGGGCTCTGGAACTATACCTGGCGCACTGGCCTCGACGAATATGGCGAGCCGGTGCACGGCAGCATGTATCGTTACCTCTGGTCGAACGGCCCGAAGGAATGCCTCGAATTCGCCGATTATTCCTTCGAAGAGCATTTCGGCAAGCCGATCGCCTCCTATCCGCCGCGCGCCGTGCTCTGGGACTATATCAAGGGCCGCGTCGAGAAGGCGAATGTTCGCCATTGGGTGCGCTTCAGCACGCCGGTGCGCATGGTGCGTTTCGACGAGCAGACCAAGAAATTCACGGTGACGGCGCATAACCGCATCGAGGACCGTATGTATGACGAGGAATTCGACTATGTCGTCGTGGCCTCCGGTCATTTCTCGACGCCGAACGTGCCCTATTTCGAGGGCGTCAAGACCTTCAACGGGCGGGTGCTGCACGCCCACGACTTCCGCGACGCGCTGGAGTTCAAGGGCAAGGATATCCTGCTTGTCGGCCGTAGCTATTCGGCCGAGGACATCGGCTCGCAATGCTGGAAATACGGCGCAAAATCGGTGACGACGAGTTACCGGTCAAAGCCGATGGGCTTCAAATGGCCGGAGAATTTCGAGGAACGTCCGCTGCTGACCCGGCTGGAAAATCGCACGGCGCATTTCCTCGACGGCTCGACCAAGGAGGTCGATGCGGTGATCCTCTGCACCGGATACCAGCACCATTTCCCCTTCCTGCCTGACGATCTCAGGCTGAAGACCGCCAACCGGCTCTGGGCCGACAGCCTCTACAAGGGCGTGATCTTCGACAGAAACCCGCAGCTCTTCTATATCGGCATGCAGGATCAGTTCTACACCTTCAACATGTTCGACGTGCAGGCCTGGTGGGCGCGAGACGTGATGATGGGGCGCATCACCTTGCCGCCGGAAGAGGAGCTGAAAGCCAATTTCGACATGTGGCGTGCCCGCGAGGAGACGCTCGAAGATGCCGAGCAGATGATCTGGTATCAGGGCGACTATGTGAAGGAACTGCTTGCCGAAACCGATTATCCTTCCTTCGACATCGAAGGCACCAACAAGACCTTCATGGAGTGGGAACATCACAAGGCCCACAACATCATGGGCTTCCGCGATCATGCCTATCGATCGCTGATGACCGGCAACATGTCGCCGACGCACCACACGCCCTGGGTCGAGGCGCTCGACGATTCCATGGAGGAATATCTGCGCAACTGACGAGGCGGGCCGCATTGCCGGAGCAGGGTGCCTGTCCACCCTGTTCCGGCAATTGCAGCCGGCCCTTGAAGCGTGTCGCGCAAAAGTGTGCAGCGGTTTTGCGATCACGACATGCTTAGCACAAAGAAGACGGCATAAATCCCTCTGCAACTCATCTCTTCGGACGTGGCCTTCATGGATTTTCAGACAAGCATTCTCGGGCGCATGAACGGTTTTCTCTACCGCTGCCGCGCCGATGAAAACTATACGATGCTGGAGATGACCAACGGCATCGAGCGCATCTTCGGTTATCCAGTCGACGAGATCGTCGGCAATCGCACCCGCACCTTTACCTCGATCATGTACGAGGAAGACGTGCCGTTGATGGACGAGGTCGTCGGACGGGCGCTGGAGAAACGCGCGGACTGGACGATGGAATACCGCATCCGCCACGCCATGGGCCATCTCATCTGGGTGACCGAGACCGGCGGCGGCCTCTGGGACGAGAAGGGTGAGCTTCTCTATCTCGAGGGTAGCATCATCAACATCGAATCACTCTACCAGCGAATCGACGAACAGACCGCCGACATGCGCGTCACCGCCTCGAAGACCAACGAGATCCTGCAATCGCTGCGCTACCTCAAGCTGCTCGCCGTCAATGCCGGCATCGAGGCGGCCCGCGCCGGCACGGCCGGATCGGGTTTTGCCGTGCTTGCCGCCGAAATGCGCACGCTTGCCAACTCCTCCGAAGAGGCCGCCCGCGCCATTTCCGACGCGCAACGCAAGGCGCAAGGCTGAGCATTGGCGCCGACGCAGAACGCCCGCGTTGTTAACCTGCGGCGTTCTCAAAAATTGCATATATTCTTCAATAGCTTGTTGTAATTCCGCTGGACAGGAATCTCGCGCTGTTACGAGGAATATTCAGGCCGCGTTAACTTTTTGTTAACCATAGCAGCGCTACACATGGTCAACGATTTCTTCACATAGATGACCAAAGTGCTAACAGACGCTCGCTCTATCCGCATCAAGGGCCGCTCTTTCCTGGCGGTCATGCTGTCCCCGGACCTCCCGATCGACGATTGGTTGACCCGGCTGGACGATCTGGCCGCGCGTTCGGCCGGCTTCTTCCTCGGACGGCCTGTTGTGCTCGACCTGACGGACCTGCAAATCGACCGGCCGCAGCTCAAAGAGCTGATTGCCGAACTTGCCAAGCGCAATGTCAGCATCATGGGTATCGAAGGCGCGCGGCCTTCGATCCTCGGCTCGGGCATGCCTCCGGCACTCAAGGGCGGCCGGTCGGTTTCCGATATCGAGGTTCCCGCCAAGGAGACCGCCGATCCGCCGGTCAAAGCGGCAGCCGCCGAGACCCGTGCTGCCATGCAATCGATCGTCATCCGGGAACCGGTGCGCTCGGGACAGTCGGTGATCTTTCCGGAAGGTGACGTCACCATCATCGGATCGGTCGCGTCCGGCGCCGAGGTGATCGCCGGGGGATCGGTCCATATTTACGGCGCGCTACGCGGCCGAGCCATGGCGGGCTCCATCGGAAACGCATCGGCGCAGATTTTTTGCCGCAAGCTCGAGGCCGAGCTGGTGGCAATCGACGGCATCTACAAAATGGCAGAAGACATGGCCCCCAATCTTCGCGGACAGGCAGTTCAGCTCTGGCTCGAAGACGATGCGATCATGGCGGAAAAACTGATCTGACGACAGCGCCGCGCGTCTTTTCAGACGCGCAAAGGACGCTGTAACACTTTGAATTACTGCGGCAAAGGAGAGAGAAATGGGGAAAGTGATCGTCGTCACGTCAGGCAAGGGCGGGGTTGGCAAGACAACCTCGACCGCCGCATTGGGAGCGGCGCTGGCGCAACGCAATGAAAAGGTCGTCGTCGTCGATTTCGACGTCGGCTTGCGTAATCTCGACCTGGTGATGGGCGCCGAGCGCCGGGTCGTATACGACCTGATCAATGTCATCCAGGGCGACGCCAAGCTGACCCAGGCGCTGATCCGCGACAAGCGGCTGGAGACGCTGTTCCTGCTGCCGGCCTCGCAGACGCGCGACAAGGACAATCTGACGGCCGAGGGCGTCGAGCGCGTCATCACCGATCTGAAGCGCTATTTCGACTGGATCATCTGCGACAGCCCGGCCGGGATCGAGCGCGGTGCGACGCTTGCCATGCGCCATGCCGATGTTGCCGTTGTCGTTACCAATCCGGAAGTCTCGTCGGTCCGCGATTCCGATCGCATCATAGGCCTGCTCGATGCCAAAACTGCCAAAGCCGAACGCGGCGAGCGGATGGAAAAGCACCTGCTGCTGACCCGCTACGATGCCAACCGCGCCGAACGCGGCGACATGCTCAAGGTCGACGACGTGCTGGAGATCCTGTCCATCCCGCTGCTCGGCATCGTGCCCGAAAGCATGGATGTGCTGCGGGCATCCAACATCGGTGCGCCGGTGACGCTTTCTGAAAGCCGCAGCCCGGCTGCGATGGCCTATTTCGACGCCGCGCGCCGGCTCGCCGGCGAAGTAGTACCGATGGCAATCCCTGAGGAAAAGCGGAATATTTTCGGCAAGATCTTCGGACGGAGGGCGGCATGAATATTTTCCGGCTATTCAACAAGCAGAGAACCGCACCTGCCGCCCGTGAGCGCCTGCAGGTGCTTCTTGCCCACGAGCGCTCCTCGGCGGGTTCGGACCTCGTCTCGCTGCTGCGCGAGGAAATCCTTGCGGTGATCGCAAAACATGTGCAGCTCGACCACGACAAGGTACAGGTGACGATCGATCGCAACGAGTTCGTTTCGACGCTTGAGATCGATGTCGAAATTCCGCTGAATGCGGCCGTGCAGGCCGCTTAAAACGAGGCGCTGCCTGTCGTCACGACAGGCAGCGCTCGAAGTCACGACTTCCGGGCTTTGCGATTGGCGTAACGCAAGTCGCGTGCGGCCTTTCGGGCAGCTTCGTCGGCAATTACGCGAGCGATCCGGTCTTTGTCGGCCGCTTCGCGCGCGTCGGCGTCGGCGCGTGCTGCAGCCTCGGCGGCTGCCTGGCGCTCTGCTTCCGCGGCCTGAGCCCGTTCCAGTTCCTCGCGCTTCACCCGTTCCCGCTCGGCGCGCCGTTCTTCCCTGGCCGCGGCGACAGCTTGACGCTCCGCCTGCTTTGCCAGCCGAGTCGGTTCGGCCGTATCCTTGGCGGTACGATACGCATTGAGGAGAGCTGCCTTGGCTTCGGCAGCGGCGCTGCGACGATCGGAAAGCTCGTTGTTTCTGGCGTGTTTCAAATCTGTTACCTGACTGTTTGATTTCGAGACTAGAGCACGATGCCGAAAACTGCGCGATTTTCGGAAGACCCTATGCTCTATCTGTTCGATTTGGATCTAAATGATATTATGCCAATCCGACGTAAAATCATCCAGACTAAAATCACATTTTCTTTTTTCGCTTCGTAGCCGGGGCATTTTCCGCCATCAAGCGATCCTGCAATTCCTTGGCCTCACGGGCTTCGCGCAATCTCAAGGTCTTTTCCTCACGGGCGCGCACCGTCTGATCAATCTCTTCCACTGCACGGCTGCGCGCCAGGAATTGCGATTGTGCGTTACCGAAGGCGATCTCCGCCCGCTGGCGTGATTTGCTGTGTGTCTCTGTCATTTTTGTCCTGGATTTTCTAGGGCGACGCGCGGCATTTCGGACGCGCAAAAGGCGCCGCAACACCTTGAATGCTGCATAATTCCTTAAATCGATTCCGATGAAAGGAATGACGCAGTGGCGCGCTCGGCGCGCAACAAAAAGGCCAGGCAACCTGCCTGACCTTGCCGGTATCACGCTTTCGACAGTGCCAGTACATCCGTGGTCAAAGGAAAGCAGATATCAATTTAGGCAGCTTGAAGATTGCAAGCGGACATTTTGCCCGACTTGTTATCGCGCTCAAGCTCGTAGCCGATCTTCTGGCCTTCGACGATTTCGCGCATGCCGGCGCGCTCGACAGCAGAGATGTGAACGAAGGCGTCAGCGCCGCCGTCATCAGGCTGAATGAAGCCGAAGCCCTTGGTGGAATTGAACCATTTAACTGTGCCAGTGGTCATAACAAACCCTTTCATAGCAATTGACAGACCGCACGTGCGATAGCACGGCGGATGATGATCTCGATTTTGAAGAGGGAAGTTCGTCCAGGGCACGTTGCCAGCGTGCAATAACAAAAGTCAAACAAGCAATATCGACAATCCTGATATAATCATCGAACGCGGATTTGTCAACTTTTAGTTTTTTGAAACTCTCAATTCTCTATGTGGTTGCATACGGGCCGTCTTACACATCGTCGCCCGTAGGCGACGCGTCCAGGTCTCAAATGCATGCGTTACGAGCGCGGCCGCGTCTTCTGCGGGTTATAATGCGAGAGCGGCACGACCGTCGCCGGCAGGCGTTTCTGGTGGCCATCGAGCTTGCCAATTTCGACCTCGGTGCCGGGACTTGCGTGCATCACATCGATGCGGGCGAGCGCGATCGTCTTGCCGAGCACAGGCGAGCGCGTGGCGCTGGTGACAACGCCCACCTGTGCCCGGCCGAAATGGACGCCGTCGCCGTGGCCGACCGCCTCATTGGCCTTGATATCGAGCCCGACGAGCAGGTGGCGCGGATGCTCCTTGCGCCGGATCAGCGCCTCGCGGCCGATGAAATCATCCTGTTTGGATTTCAGCGGCACGGTGAAGCCGATGCCGGCTTCGAACGGATCCGTCTGGTCGGTGAATTCGTGATGGGCGAAGATCAGGCCCGCCTCGATGCGGACCATGTCGAGTGCCTCCAACCCCATCGGCTTCAGTCCATGCGGCTGCCCTGCCTCCCAGACGGCGTCGAACACCGTCAGCGCATCCTTGGGATGACAGAAGATCTCGTAGCCGAGCTCGCCGGTATAACCCGTGCGCGAGACGACGATTGGCGCCCCTTCGAAGCCGCCGATGCGGCCGATTGTGAAACGGAACCATTCGAGCTCGCCGATATCTGGCTGGCGCGGCGCCGTCCAGATGATCTCCTTCAGGATATCGCGGCTCCTGGGACCCTGCAGGGCGATATTGTGCAGTTGGTCGGTCGAGGAGCGGACCCAGGCCTTGAAGCCCTTCTTCTCGGCCTGCTGACGCAGCCAGATGCCGCTGAAATCATCGCCGCCGATCCAGCGGAAATTCTGGTCGCCGAGGCGGAAGAGCGTGCCGTCATCGATCATGCCGCCGTTTTCGTAGCACATGGCGGAATAGACCACCTGGCCGGTCGACAGTTTTCGCACGTCGCGCGTCAGGCAATATTGAAGCAGTGCCTCGGCATCCGGCCCGGTCACCTCGAACTTCCGCAGCGGCGAGAGATCGATGACGGCGGCGCGCTCGCGGCAGGCCCAGTACTCCTCGACCGGGCCTTCGCTGGAAAAGCGGTTCGGCAGCCAGTAGCCGCGATATTCGGTGTAGTCCCGCGTCAGCGCGGAGAGACGGGGATGGAAGGCGGTTTCGCGCGTCAGTTCGGCGTCGGCATCTGGGGTCATGCGATAGGCCACCGCTCTTGAGAATTTCTCGTTTCCGGAAAAGGTGCGGACATGGATATCCGTCGGATCCCAGCCGTTCGCCGCATCGATATCGTCCGGGCAGGACGAGGAGACGCAGACGAGATCGGTCAGGGCCCGCATCAGCACATAATCACCAGGGCGCGACCACGGCTCGTCGAGGTAGAGCTGGTTGTTGTGGTCGATATTGGTGTTGTAGAAATAGTTCAGCGCTTCCCAGCCCTTGCGGCCGGCAATGCCGTAAGGCGCCAGCGCCGCGTTGAAATTGTCCGTGCAGTTGCTATGGCCGGGATAGCCCATGTCGTCGTAATAGCGCGCATTGCAGGCGGTCGCGAAAGCGTCGTGGCGCCCGACCGTATCCTGGACGATTTCGACCAGGGGCTCGAAATCCCGGTCGAAAGCCTTGGAGGGAAGGCCCGGCATCGGATAGCTGCGGCCGAGCAGCGTGCGAGTGACCGTTGAATCGAGCGCCAGGTCGAGGCCCTTGTCGACCTTGCGGGCGGCGAAGGCCTGGAAATCGGTGCACTGACGTCCGTAGACGTCGATGATCTGGATGAATTCGCCGGCGCGCACGAAATAGGCCGCAGCGGTCGCCGCCCGGATGCGGATATCCTCGATCGGATCGGCGGCCGGTTCCGGCAGGGCGGCGGCATAATCACGGATCAGCAGGCTGCGCTTGATCTTGACCTCGATCGGCGTCGCCGTATCCTGCGCCTCCGGCGACATGGCAGCCGCCGGTGCTGCGACGATCAACAGACCTTTCATGCTAACGGTGAAATCCGCCTGGCTGCCCGGGGTCGATCCGGTCCCGAAGAGACGCAGGGCTCCGGCCGCCGCAAGGTCGGCGCCGCGACGCTGAAGCGCCGTTCGAGTGCGGGCCGCGCTTTCATCCTCTGCTTGAAGAATGGCCTTCAAGCCCTCGGCTGAATTGCTGAAAGCCGTTCCAAGACCGGCCGCTTGGAAGCGCCCTTTCTCGTCGAGGAAAGAGATTTCGCAGACCTGGCCGCCCTCGCTGTCGATAACACTGACGCGGTCACCCGCCTCGACGCGGACGACGACCGATCCACCGCCCTTTACCCGGTACCGTTCGGCTCCCTCCGGCAGGGTGGGAATGCCCGGATAATGCACGAGGCTTGGAGCGACCGTCCGCAGGCCCGTCACAGCAGGATGAAGTTCTCGCATTCTACCCTCATGGGCGATCGGCATGCCATGCGGCACACACCCATACAGGTTACAAAATGGCTCGGGAAAGTAAAGGCATGTTGACTAAAAAGAAAATATCTTCACTATGCATAAAGAGTTCAGACTCGGGAATCCGTCGGGAGCGCGGATCGCCAAAATCATCCGGGCGGACTTGAGACTGTCAGGGAGACACGTTCGGGGAGACGTACAAAGAGACGTCCGGAACAGATAGATATGGGGAATTTTACCGATGACAGATATTGTGGAGGCCGGAATTTCCTCCGGCACCGAAGGTAAGCTTGTACGCGCGCTCGACTGGAAGGGCGCATTCTGGGTGGCCGCGGGCGTGCCGCCGCTCGTTCTTTTCTCCATTGGCGGCATCGCAGGCACGACGGGCAAGCTTGCCTTCGTCGTCTGGATCATCTCGATGGTGATGGGTTTCCTGCAATCCTTCACCTATGCCGAGATTGCCGGCATGTTCGCCAACAAATCCGGCGGCGCCTCGGTCTATGGCGCCACCGCCTGGCTGCGCTATTCCAAATTCATTGCGCCGCTGTCGGTCTGGTGCAACTGGTTTGCCTGGTCGCCGGTGCTGTCGCTCGGCTGCGCCATCGCCGCCGGTTACATCCTCAATGCATTCTATCCGATTCCGGCGGCGGATTCGCAGATGGTCCTCGACTGGATCTCGGCGCATGCCGCTTCCATCACGGCCGACAGCCCCCGCGTCGCCGAATATATTGCAGCCCATGCCGGCACCACGCCTGAAGACGCCATCAAGGCGTTGCTCAGCACCGACGGTATTGCCGCACTGACGCCGGCGATCCGCAGTTGGTCGCTCTTGAGCTTCAACATTCCCTTCCTGGCCACCGCCAACATCAACGCCACCTTCTTCATCGGCGGCACGCTGATGCTGATCATCTTCGCGATCCAGCATCGCGGCATCTCGGAAACGGCAAGCGTGCAGAAGTGGCTGGCAATCATCGTGCTGGTACCGCTGCTGATCATCGGCCTCTATCCAATCGTCAGCGGCCAGATCCTTGCCACCAATGTCACCGGCCTGGTGCCGCCGACAGCCGCCTATGCCGCGGCCGACGGCACCTGGAGCAATGGCGGCTGGACGCTCTTCCTCGGCGGCCTCTATATCGCCGCCTGGTCGACCTATGGCTTCGAGACGGCGGTCTGTTATACCCGCGAGCTCAAGGATCCGAAAACCGACACCTTCAAGGCGATCTTTTATTCCGGCCTTGCCTGCTGCCTGTTCTTCTTCCTCGTGCCCTTCGCCTTCCAGGGCGTTCTCGGCCATGCGGGCATGCTGGCCCCCGGCATCGTCGATGGCACCGGTGTTGCCGAAGCCCTCGGCGGCCTGATCGGCGCCGGCCGGATCGTCACCCAGTTGCTCGTCGTGTTGATGATCATGGCACTCTTCCTCGCCATCATGACGGCAATGGCCGGCTCGTCGCGCACGCTTTACCAGGGCTCGAAAGACGGCTGGCTGCCGAAATATCTCGACCACGTCAACGAAAATGGCGCGCCGACACGGGCGATGTGGACGGATTTCGCCTTCAACCTCTTCCTGCTGGCAATTGCCTCGGATGTCGGCGGCTATTTCTTCGTCCTCGCCGTCTCGAATGTCGGCTACATCATCTTCAACTTCCTGAACCTCAATTCCGGCTGGATCCACCGAATGGATTCCGGCCACATCGAACGCCCCTGGAAGGCGCCGACCTGGCTGATCGGCCTCAACACCGTGCTGGCCTTCGTCAACGCGCTGTTCCTTGGCGCCGGCGCCAAGGTCTGGGGTTATTCCAATGCGCTCTGGGTCGGCTTCATTTTCGCCGCCCTGATCTTGCCGGTCTTTGCCTATCGCCACTATGTACGTGACGGCGGCAAATTCCCGGCCGGTGCGATGGAAGATCTCGGCCTCATAGGCCAGGATCTCGGCGTCAAGAAAGCCGGCATGCTGCCCTATCTGGCGCTCGCCGGCGGCCTGGCGATCGTCCTGATCGCCAACGTGATCTTCCAGCTTCCAGCTTAAAGTGCCTCGCAAGCAAAAAAGCCGCCATGGCAACATGGTGGCTTTTTCATGCGCTCATCGAGGGCAATACCGTTCCACCATCAGACAACGGTCTCGCCGCCGTCGACGACGAGGATCTGCCCGGTCATGTAGGATGAGCGGTCCGAGACCAGAAAGAGAATGGGCTCGGCGATTTCGGAGACATCAGCCCAGCGTCCGAGCGGCACCTTTTCGGCGACATAGGCCTCGATTGCGCCGCGCCCGCCCATCTGGGCGATGAACGGTTCGTTGAACGGCGTATCCACCCAGCCCGGGCAGAGCGCGTTGACACGAATGCCGAACCTGGCGTAGTCGCCCGCCATCTGCCGGGTCATCGCGATGACCGCATGTTTCGTCGTCGTGTAGGCGATCATCTCGCGATCGTAGAGCACGCCCGACGAGGAAGACGTGTTGAGGATGACACCGCGGCCGGCCTTCTTCATCAACGGCATGACGAAGCGAGCCGCCATGAAATGCGCTCGGACATTCAGGCTCCACGACCTGTCGAAACCCTCGACGGCCACCTGTTCCAGATCGCCCGCCACCTGTGCGCCGGCATGATTGTGGAGGATGTCGATCCGGCCGTGTCGTTCGGCGACCGCGGCGATGCCGGCTTCGAGTGCCGTGTCGTCGGTGACGTCGAGAATAAGGCTCTCTGCCCTGCCGCCCGCGGCCTCAATCCGGCCGACGGTTTCGGCGGCATTGGCGGCATTCAGATCGGCCACGACGACGAACGCACCTTCTCCTGCCATGATCAGCGCGCCGGCCTGGCCGATGCCCGACCCCGCTCCGGTGACGATCGCGACGCGATTTTCAAGAATCATCAGTGTTTCCCGTTCATTTTGTTGTTTTCTCACGCATCAGAAAGCGTGCGATGAGGATCAGTCCCAGCGATGCGACAAGCACCATCGTGGCGATGGCGTTGATCTCCGGCGTCACGCCACGTCGGATCGAGGCGAAGACATAGATCGGCAGAGTGGTGTTCGAACCTGCGACGAAGAAGGCGATGATGAAGTCGTCGAAGGAGAAGGTGAAGGCGAGCAGGAAACCGGCGAGGATCGACGGCAGGATCTGCGGCAGCACAATCTGACGAAAGGTGGTGAAGGGTGTGGCGTAGAGATCGCTCGACGCCTCGACGATGTCACGGCCGAGGCCGGCGATGCGTGCTTTGACGATCATTGTCACCAGCGCCATGGTGAAGAGGCCGTGGGCGGCGATGATCGAGCCGTAGCCGAGCGAAAGCTTCGGCGCCTGTTCGCCTGGCCAGATGGCGGCGATCAGCGGATTGACGAAGCCGAAGACCTCGACCAGCGCCACCAGCGTCGCGATGCCGATGACGACGCCGGGAACGACGATCGCCGCAGCAAACAGCCCGTCAAAGACCGCGCGCGCCCGGGCGCCGAGCCGCTCCATGCCGATCGCCGCCATTGTGCCGAAAATGGCCGCCAGCCCGGCGCTGGTAAAGGCGATGGTCAGGCTGTTCTGCAGCGCTTCCATCAGGAAGGTGTTGCCAAGTGCCTTGCCATACCATTGCGTCGAGAAGCCGGTGAACTCGCTGGCATTGCGGCCGGCATTAAAGGAGAACAGCACGACAAGCGCGATCGGCGTGTAGAGGAACAGGTAGACTGCGGTGACCAGCGCGCGCATCAGACGAGATCCACCTGGCGGGTACCGGCAACGCGCCAGGCGATGCGCATGGCGATCAACAGCACGATGACGACGACAACGACGAGGGTGACGGCGATTGCAGAGCCGAACGGCCAGTTGCGCGACTGTAGGAAGAGGTCGACCAGCGCATTGCCGATGAAGAAGACTTTGCCGCCGCCAAGCAACTGCGGGATCAGATATTCGCCGAGTAGCAGAATGGTGACGAGGGCGATGCCGGTCATCACGCCTGGAAGCGACAGCGGCAGCGTGATGCCGAAAAAGGTCGAAAGCGGCCGCGCGCCGAGATCCGCGGAGGCCTCCAGAAGGCGGAAGTCGAGCTTTTCGAGGCTGACATAGATCGGCATGATCATCAGCGGCAGATAGCCGTAGACGATACCGAGCAGCACGGCGCCGGGTGTGTTCAGCAATCTGACATTTTCGATGCCGACCATCTCCAAGAGATGCGGAATGCCGCGGGCGCCCAAGATGTACATCCAGGCATAGGTGCGTACGAGAAGGCTTGTCCAGAAAGGCACGACGACGAGGGAGACCAGCAGCAGCCGGTATTTGGCGCTCGCCTTGACGGCCAGGTAATAGGCAACCGGATAGGCGACGAGCAGGCAGGCGAAGGCGCCGATCGGCGCAAGGATCAGCGTGTTCTTGAAGGCTGCGGCGCGCGAACCGAGATTGGCAAACTGCGCAAAGGTGAAAGCCGCCTGATAACCGCCTTCGGGAGCCCGCTCGCCGAAGGCAAAGACGATGATGGCGATGAACGGCAGCACCAGGAACACGAACAGCCAGATGCTGGCCGGACCGACAAGAGCCGCGGTGACAAGGCGCCGTTTGGTGGCAGGAGTAAAAGGCATCGAAGGTTCTTTATCCGCCGGTTCTCAGCACGAGGCCGGCCCCCTCGCGCCAGGCGGCGGGGCCGGAGTTGGGAAGGGCGATCAGGCCGACTTGAAACGCGCCATCAGTTCCGCCCGGCCGGGATCGGTCAGCGTCACTGCCGCGCCGAATTCCAGCGGCGTCAATGATGCCTCGTCGGGATAGACGATCTTGTTCGCGGTGATCTCCTTCGGCAGCAGCGCGATGACCCGGCTGTCGGTCGTCGGCGCACCATTGGCGATGTGCTCCTTGACGGCATTGGTCGGATCCATGAGGTAGTTGAGCAGCGCGTAACCTGCCGCCTTGTTCGGCGCATCCTTCGGGATGGCGTAATAGTCGGTCCAGATCTCGCCGCCGTCGGCACCAAGCACATAGGCGATCTCGGGAACGTCGCGGTTGAGCTGCGCCCCGTCATTGGTCCAGCACATGGTGAGCCAGGCGTCGGTGGCGCGCATGGCCGGTTGGTAGTCGCTGTTGATGGCGAAAAGGTGCGGTTTGACTTTGATCAGCAGTTCCTCGGCCTTGGCGAGTTCGTCCGCCTTGATCGAATTGAAGCCGTAGCCGAGCGAGACCAGCGCGCTGCCGATCGTCGTCAGCTGGTAATCATGCACCATGGCGCGGCCGTCGGCTTCCGTCTGGGCGATTTCGAAGAAGTCCTTCCAGGTCGAAAGTTTGGTCTTGATCTTCGAGGTATTGACCGAGAACCCGGTCGTACCCCAGTTCTTCGGCACGGCATAGGTCTTGCCATCGATCATGCCTTCCTTGGTGAAGCGCGGATTTTCCGTCGCCTGGCTGAAATTCGGGATCTTGGAGAGATCGAGTTCGTCGATCAGGCCGAGCTTGTGGTGAGTGGAGATCGTATAGTTGGTCGGCACGAAGAGTGACCAGCCGGAGGCGCCCGCCTGGAGCTTGGCCAGCATTTCCTCGTTGGAGCCGAAGACGTTGACCTCGACGGCAACGCCGGTCGCCGCCTTGAAATTCTCGAAGGTCGCAGGGTCGTGGTAATTCGGCCAGGTGGCGATCGACATCTGGGTGCCGAGATCCTCGGCGTAGGCGGGCGTCGACAGCGCACCGGGGAAACGCGACAGCACGGCGGTCGCAAGCCCGAGGCCGGTGACGCCGAGGAAGTGACGGCGGCTGACGGAGCCACGCTTCAGGCGCATGAACTCGTCCATGAAGCCTTCAGGGGTAATAGGCAGATGATCCTTGTAGTCCTTGCTCATGATGCTGTTCCCTTGTTCTGGTTTATGCATTCGATGCTGAAAAAACTTGGGCCGAAGAAACCTGGGCTGGAAAGACGTGGGCCATGTCGGGATCGAAGCCGAGGAAGATTGCTTCGCCCGGCTCGACCAGATCGCTCTCATTCATGCCACGCCGGTCGGCGGTGACGAGGAAATCGCCGAGACCCGGGACGGTGACCGCATATTCGGCCGAGGAGCCGAGGAAGATGCGGTGCGTGACCGTGCCGGCAAAGGACGCGCTGCCGACCGCAGCCCGCGTCAGCCGGATCGCCTCGGGACGGATCGCAACGATGACGTCGCCCGTCGCAAGGCCAGGCCGGGCATTGGCCGCAAGCGCCGAACCGTCGCCAAGGCGCAGCCTCGTGCCACCGGCTTCCATCGTCGCACCGATCCGGTTGGTCTTGCCGACGAAATCGGCGACGAAAAGATCGGCCGGGCGGTCGTAGACCTCCTGCGGCGTGCCGAGCTGACGAATGCGCCCCGCGCTCATGACGCAGACGAGGTCGGCCATCGACAGCGCTTCTTCCTGATCGTGGGTGACGAGTACGAAGGTGATGCCGAGCTCGCGCTGCAGCGTCTGCAATTCGATCTGCATGGCCGAGCGCAGCTTCTTGTCGAGCGCGGCCAGCGGCTCGTCAAGAAGTAGCACCGAAGGCCGGTTGACGATCGCCCGCGCCAAGGCCACCCGCTGCTGCTGGCCGCCGGACATCTCGTGGATGCGCCGCTTGGCGAAACCGCCGAGCCGCACCATCTCGAGCGCCTCTGCCGCGCGGCGATTGATCTCGGCAGCCGCAATCCTCGGCCGCATCTGCCGCAAGCCATAGGCGACGTTCTGTTCGACGTTGAAATGCGGAAACAGAGCATAATGCTGGAAGACCATGTTGACGGGGCGGCGATAGGCCGGAACGCCGTTCATCTCCCGCCCGTCGATCAGCACGGCGCCCTCGCTCGGCTGCTCGAAGCCGCCCATCATGCGGAGACACGTGGTCTTGCCGCAGCCGGAAGGGCCGAGCAAAGCGAGGAAAGCACCTTTCGGTACATTCAGGTTTATGTCTGTCACGGCGGTCACCGCGCCATAATTCTTGGTGACCGAACGGAATTCGATATCGTTCGTCGAAGCGGATGCCACGCGTCTGTTCCCTGCGGTTGGTTGGTAAGGGCAGTCTAGCGCTGCCTTTTTGCCACCGTCGTTGGGGAAAGACTAAGCCTGACCCCTCTGTGCGGTATATACCCCGAAGGAGGTATTTTACCTCAAATCTCTTCGTGGAAGGTGTATATGAAACTCAGAGCGTATCTCTGCTGAGGCGGTTTGGGGAGGCTATCGATGAGCATTGATCTCGAGGCGCTGTTTCAGGCTTTCGACGTCACCGTCGGAAAGCCCGCCATGGCGGATGCGGAGTTTGGAGAGACGTTCCGCCGGATGATGGCGGCGCTGGTGCGCTTCGATTATGTCGTGGTTTTTGCCTATCGCGGCAAGGAGCGGCCGATCGATCTCTACAGCACCTTCGATCCCGACGAGAACGTGGTTTTCGTCACACTCTACCAGGTCGGTCCCTATCTACTCGATCCGTTCTACCATACCGCCCGCGCGCGCCGCCCAGGTGTCTTCCGCATGCGCGAGCTGGCGCCCGACCGCTTCTTCTCCAGCGAATATTACCGGAGCTATTATGTCCAGACCGGACTTGCCGAGGAGATCGGCTTCTTCGTGACACTCGACGACGACATCACCGTCGTGCTGTCGCTGATGCGCCGGGAAAAGACCGGCCCGTTTCCGCCGGCTGAATTCGCGCTCCTGAAAAAGGCCGAACCTCTGGTGGCGAACCTTGTCCGGCATTTCTGGCCGGGGCTCGGTGCCCGCTTCGACGCGCAACGCGATGCCGGCTTGAGAACGGGGAGGAAGCGCGGTGCGGCGGCGCAGGCGCTGCAGCCGGCCGACACTGTCTGGCGCGACCTCAAGCTGACGAGCCGCGAAACCGCGATCGTCGACCTGGTATTGCAGGGACATTCCTCGGAATCGATCGGCCTCAGGCTCAACATCTCGACGGGCACGGTGAAGGTTCATCGCCGCAACGTCTACCGCAAGCTCGGCATCTCCTCGCAGACGCAGCTTTTGTCGATCTACCTGAAGACATTCGGCAACACGGGCGACCGACCGGCCCAAAGCACAAGTCGATAGGCCTCGGCCCGGACAGCCTGTCCACTTCGGCGTGAAGCAGACAGGCTTCGCTCACTGGAAGCCGAAAGGCTCAGCGGCCGCCTTCGATCTTGCGGTGGCGCTGGTTGGTGCCGCCCTTGCCGTAAGGATAGTCCAAAGGTTGGGGAGCACTCACCTCGTTGAGTCTTCCCATTTCCTCTTCGGAGAGCACAACCTTCATGGCGCCGAGATTGTCGGCCAGTTGCTCCGGCGTGCGGGCGCCGAGGATGACCGAGGTGATCGCCGGCCGCGCCGCCGTCCAGGCGAGCGCCACCTGTGCCATGCTGACGCCACGCGCTTTGGCGATCTCCTCGACCGTGCCGATGATGGCCCAGGTGCGTTCCTGCGCATTGCGCGGCGCGTAGGATTCGCCGCCGCGGTTGGGGTTTTCGCCGAGGCGGGTGGCGCCGGTCGGCATCTCGTCGCGCTTGTACTTGCCGGTCAGCCAGCCGCCACCGAGCGGCGACCACGGCAACAGGCCCATGCCGGCATCCTGGCAGGCCGCGACGATTTCGAGTTCGATGTCGCGCATCAGCAGATTATATTGCGGCTGCAATGTCACCGGGCGTGTATAGCCCCGCGCCTTGGCGATCTCCGAAGCCTTGGCGATGTGCCAGCCGACATAGTTCGAGAAGCCGTAATAGCCAATCTTGCCGGAGGCAACCGCGTCGTCGAGGAAGCGCAGCGTCTCCTCGATCGGCGTCAGCGCGTCCCAGGCATGCATCTGGTAGAGGTCGATCTGCTCGAGGCCGAGGCGGCGGAGCGAGTCGTCGAGCGCCTGGCCGAGATGCCGGCGCGACAGGCCGATATCATTGGGACCATTGCCCATCGGAAAACGGCCCTTGGTAGCGACGATCGCCTGGCGGGCCTCGGTCGGGCGCGCCTTCAGCCAGCGTCCGATGATCTCTTCCGACTTGCCAGCGCTGTAGACATCGGCGGTATCGATGAAATTGCCGCCCCAGGCGAAATAATCGTCGAGCAGCCTGTGCGAGGCCGCTTCGTCGGCCTCCGCGCCGAAGGTCATGGTTCCAAGGCAATAGGCGGTAACAACGGTCCCGCTGGGACCGAGCTTGCGATAATCCATTTCTTCCTCCTTATGCGGACACCCGCAGCCGGCGCGCAAAATCGCCGGGGGAGAAGCCGGGGCTTCCGCAATCAATGACAATATCGAGCTTGAGGCGGCCGCTTGCCGCCAGGATGACGTATGGCGCCCTGGGCTCATTCGGCTCAGGGGCGAGGGCAGCATAACCAATCCCGCCTCTGCCACAAGTGGGAAAAAATATTCCCACCCGCCGCTGCGGCCGGCGAGGTTATGGATTTTGCGACAGCGAACCGGCGATCAAATCGGCGGCGGCAACGCCGGTCTCGTAGGCGCCGTGCGCCGTCGAATAACGCGAGCGCGAGCAGGCTTCGCCGGCAAAGAAGACCCGCCCGTCATGCGGCGCGGCGAGCACCGCGCGCAGATCGGAAGCACCGGGCTCGGCATAGGAATAGGAGCCGCCGATATGGGGTGCCGCGGCCCAGGCCGAGATCGCCGCAACCGACAATTCTCTGCGGATATCGGCGCCGAATTGTGCCGCCAGTTCATCGGCGGCGAAGGAAAAGGCGGCCTCTCCACCCTCCCGCTCCAGATCATGCGCGAGGTCGCCGGCAAAATAGGCCTCGACGACGGGAGCGCCGAACGGCCGGAGCTGATAGGTGCCGGTTGCGCCACGGCTGTTGGAGCCGAGCATATGGGTATCGGCCGGCAGCGCCTGCGGATGTGCGAGCCGGAGGAACAGCTTGTCGGCGAGCCCGAGCGGCAAACGCGCCGCCGCCTCGATCTTCTCCGGCAGGGCAGGGTGGAAGGCGATCCTGCCGGCGGCAAGCACATTGGTCGAGACGGTCACCAGCACCGCACGGGTAGTGAGCCTGCCCTGGTTCGTCCGAATGTCGATACGGCCGGCATGGCGGTGGTCGATGCGGGTCACCTCGGTGCCGAGCCTTGCCGGAACCGGCCTGCCGTAGCGGCTGATCAATGTTCCATAACCCTCACGCACCCGCCAATCGGGACCGGGGCCGGGATCGTATCTGTTGTAGTCGATCACCGATGCGCGTTCCAATTCGGCGCCGGTGATATAGGTGCCGATCGCCCGGATCTGGCCGTTCCAGGCATTGCCGGGTTCGAGCATCTCGGCCAGGTCGGTGTCATCGCCTTCATGGCTCTCGAGACGTTCGAAATAGTCGCCGATCGCCTCTTGCGCGGCGTGGGTCTCGGCATCGTCCCGCTGCAGCCGCTGACCGCCGTTCCAGGGCGCCGGTGTGCGATCGACCGTCAGTCCGACCTCGTCAGCAATCGCCGTCCAGGCATTGGTCCGCGCCCCATGCAGCCAGCCGCAACCGAGATCGAGCCCGATATCGCCGGCATCAGGCAGCCCCACGGTCCAGGCACGGCCGCCGAGACGATCGCCAGCTTCAAGCAGCAGGATGGAAAGATCCGGGCGAATGGCCTGGAGGCGACGGGCAGCGGCAATGCCGGCGGCGCCGGCGCCGATAATGACGACGTCTTCGTCGGCGCCCTTGCCGTTGTTACCAGGCATGTGTTCTCCTTTGACCGCTCGCCGCTCAGCTAAGCTGCCATGTCCGCGAAACGCAAGCGGATAGCACGCCGCCTGCGATGGATTAAAACGCCTCTGCGTGACATACAGGTCGAATGAGCGTGAACAGAGATTCGCAACTCGACATGTTTGCCAAGCCATCGCTGGCGGTCGCCAAGTCGCGTGCTCCGATGCCCCGGTCGCCGTCGCAGCCGGCCGCCAGGTCTGAAGAACAGATGGCGCGCGCACTCGAGGAGAGCGGCAACTATCGCATCTTGAGAAAACTGATCGCCCGGCCGATTGCGTCAGTCAGACGGCCGGAATTCTCGCGGCTCGGGATCATTCTCGACACCGAGACGACGGGTCTCAACCACCGCAGCGACGAGATTATCGAAATCGGCGCCGTCGCCTTCACATTCGACGATGATGGCGCGGTCGGCGATGTCGTCGGCATCTATGGCGGCCTGCAGCAGCCATCGCGGCCGATCCCGCCCGAGATTACCCGGCTGACCGGCATCACCGATGCGATGGTCGAAGGACAGGTCATCGACACCAGGCCGCTGAGCGCCCTGATCGAGCCGGCGGATCTGATCATCGCCCATAATGCCGGTTTCGACCGGCCGTTCTGCGAGGCCTTCTCGAAGATCTTCGCCGGCAAGGCCTGGGCATGCTCGAATTCGGAGATCGACTGGAGCGCCCGCGGTTTCGAAGGCACCAAGCTCGGCTATCTCGTCGGCCAGGCCGGTTATTTCCATGACGGCCATCGCGCCGTCGACGACTGCCACGCGCTGCTGGAAATCCTCGATCGGGAGCCGCGCGACGGTGAAAGCCCATTTGCCGAGCTTTACCGCGCCAGCCAACGCTCACGCGTCCGCATCTTTGCCGAACACAGCCCGTTCGAGATGAAGGACCATTTGAAGGCGAGGGGTTATCGCTGGTCGGATGGCAGCGACGGCCGCCTGAAGTCCTGGTGGGTCGAAGTCGGCGAAGACGATCTCGACGACGAACTCTCCTATCTGCGCTCGGAGATTTACCGGTGGAAAGAGGCGGAGCCGCCGATCGCGCGGCTGACGGCCTTCGACCGTTTCAAATCCTGAGCGCGTAGCGGCTCGGATCCTGACCGGAAACAACTCCCCAAATAGATGACCCATGCAAGTGTTGCATAGGTGCAGTGATGCATTGGCGCTGCAACATTCGAAGGGCTCGTACTATATACAACTCATCGAAGCGAACGAAGCGCCAAGGACTGGCAGCTAGGCTTCGAAGCCCACGGAAAGGGGATCATCATGAACGTAGCACGCTCTTTTAATAACTGGCGCAAGTACCGTCAGACGGTCGCTGAACTGGGCCGTATGTCCACGCGCGAATTGAACGACCTCGGCATCGGCCGCGGCGACATCCACAGCATCGCTCGCGCTGCCATCGCCCGCTAACGGCCCGCAGACTCAGTACTATCGAAGACTTGGCCAGCGCCTGCTTTCTCTGAAGCGGGCGCTTTGCTTTTGTGCTTGTGGCGGATAGGCCAACGATGGAGAGAGCCTCCCGCTTTTCGCATAACGCATAGCTGCCCTGCAAAGAAATGCCTACCAACTGAGCAGGAAATAAGTATGATCGAAGCGATGCACCTCCTCCCGCATCCCTTCGATATGCAGGCGCCCATCCTCCTCCCAGGGTCGTCTGCGGGAACGGCAGCACTCCTCCTCCCAGCTGTCGTTCGGTTTTTTACGAAAGCCTGCCGCACCTCCTCCCGCGGCAGGCTTTTTCGTTTTGGCCGATAGAAATTTCCATCGGGCCGAGAAAGCCACTGCAATCCATCGCACTTGGAGAACACAGCTTCCCTGTTTGCTATTGATTTTATTGGTAATTTTTAGACACGCTGCTTGGCGCGAACGAACCTGCAGAAACATATTGACTTCGAACTTGTCGTACAACTATGTAACCATATGGTTCATTATCGAGCGGAAGGGACGGTCGAACCGAGCCAGCGCCGCGACAGCGACAACGCCTGACGACAACGAAAACTGAGGAAATTCGCCATGCAGATCGACGTGAGACACGCCTCCCATCCCGAGGCTGTGCGCAATTTCGACACCGAAACGCTGCGGCGTCACTTTCTGGTCGAGACCATCTTTGCGGGCGGCGAGATCCGGCTGACCTATTCCCATTACGACCGCATGGTCATCGGCGGCGCCACGCCGCTCGGCCCCGGCCTGACGCTGACGGCGCCGACGGCGATCGGCCAGGAAACCTTTCTTGCCGAGCGTGAACTCGGGGCGCTGAACATCGGCGGCGCCGGCCGCATCATCGTCGACGGCACCAGTTACGATCTTGCCAAATATGATTGCCTCTATGTCGGTAGGGGCGCCAAGGACATCAGCTTCGAGAGCGCCGATGCCGCCAATCCGGCAAAGTTCTATCTGGTTTCGACGCCGGCGCATCAGACGCATCCGACCGTGCTGCTCACCCGCGAAAAGGCCCGTCACCTGACGCCGGGCGAAGCTGCGACGGCCAACAAGCGGTCGATCTACCAGTTCATCCACCCGGAAGTCTGCCAGTCCTGCCAGCTCACCCTTGGTTTCACCATGATCGAGCCCGGCAGCGTCTGGAACACCATGCCGGCCCATACGCATGACCGGCGCATGGAAGCCTATCTCTATTTCGATCTCGAAGCCGACCAGCGTGTCTTCCACTTCATGGGCGAGCCGCAACAGACCCGGCATATGCTTGTCGCCAACGAGCAGGCGGTTATCTCGCCGCCCTGGTCGATCCATTCGGGCGCCGGCACCAAAAATTACAGCTTCATCTGGGCGATGGCCGGCGACAATAAGAGCTTCACCGACATGGATCATATCGCCATTGCGGATCTGAGGTGAGCCCCGTGGCAAATCCCTTCGACCTTTGCGGAAAAACCGCCGTCGTCACCGGCGCCAATACCGGCATCGGCCAGGCGATTGCGGCGGCGCTGGCCGAAGCCGGCGCCGCTATCGTCGCCGTCGGGCGCTCCTCAATGGACGAAACCGAGGCGCTGGTGAAGGAGGCGGGAAGCCGCTTTCATGTCGTCAAGGCCGATCTCGCCACCATCGAGCCGGTCAAGGGGATCGTCGACGAGACGATCCAGACCTTCGGCGGCCTCGACATCCTCGTCAACAATGCCGGCATCATCCGCCGCGCCGATGCGCTCGACTTCACCGAGGAAGACTGGGACGCTGTGATCGACGTCAACCTGAAGACGGCCTTTTTCCTGTCGCAGGCGGCCGGCCGCCACATGGTCGAGAAGGGCAGGGGCAAGATCATCAACATCGCCTCGCTGCTCTCCTTCCAAGGCGGCATCCGCATCCCGTCCTATACCGCCTCGAAAAGCGGGCTTGCCGGACTGACCAAGCTGCTTGCCTGCGAATGGGCCGGCAAGGGCGTCAACGTGAACGCCATTGCGCCGGGTTATTTCGTCACAAACAACACCACGGCGTTGCGTGAGGATGCCGACCGCAATGCCGCCATCCTTGCTCGTATTCCGGCCGGGCGCTGGGGCACGCCTGCCGAACTCGGCGGCGCCGCCGTGTTCCTGGCCTCGTCGGCCTCCGACTACGTGCATGGAACGGTGCTGCCGGTCGACGGCGGCTGGCTGGCGCGGTGATGCGGCCCCGACCGACGACTGAATAAATCAGCGCCGCACCTCTGAAGAGACGCGCGGCGCTGTCGCAGTGAGCTGCCATGACCGACATCATTTTGCCTTTGCCGCCGGCATGCGTTAGCAAAAGCATAGCGGCCGGCGCAGCCGCATCGACAGGCGGGATCAGACAGGGATGACGGACAGAGACAAGGCGGTCACCACCACTCGGCAGCCACCGAACCTGCGCAGCGGCCTTGCCGATATGTTGACGGCGCAGATCGAGTCCGGCGACCTGAAGCCCGGCCAGCGCCTGCCGACCGAGCTGGCGATCATGCGGGCGACCGGCGTCAGCCGGACGATCGTTCGCGAAGCGCTTGCGACGCTGCGCGCCAAGGGGCTGATCACCACGCGGCAAGGTCTTGGAGCCTTCGTCTCGAACGATCCGACCGCGAGATCCTTCTCGATCATTCCGAACGACCTGCAGTCGATCGACGAGGTCTTGCGCGTGCTGGAGCTGCGCATGGGGGTCGAATACGAAGCCGCCGGTCTTGCCGCGCTGCGGCGCAGGCAGGAAGATCTCGACCGCATGCAGGATCGCCTCGATGCCCTCGACAAGGCGCTCGAAGAGGGCGGATACGGCGCACAGGAGGATTGCGCCTTTCACCGGTCCATTCTGGTCGCGACGCAGAATTCCTATTACAGCCGCCTGTTCGATACGTTCGGCGATATCATGGTGCCGCGGCAATGGGCCCGCCTGGACAAGATGACATCGGCCGAGCGCAAGCGCCATGCGGCGCGCATGCGCCGGGAACATCACGCCATATTCACGGCGATCCGCAACAGTGACGAGGCTGCGGCGCGCCGCGCCATCCGCAGCCACCTGTCGAAGAGCGCCGCCCGCTTCGAAGAGCTGCGCGACGCCAGTATTTCGTCCTGAACCGTTACGACTTGGCCTTCGGCCGCAGCAGCCGTCTCCAGCCGGCGTGATCCGTCTGCAGATCGACGGAGGCGTGAACCGCTGGCAGAAGCGGTTTGCGCTGGCGCCGGCCGAAGCGCCGTTTGAAGCCCAGGATATTTTCGAGGAAGCTTCTGGTGAAAAGCCCGGGGCCGCTTGAATAGATGCGCCATCCGCCGTCGACCGCGATCTTCCCCGCCTTGACGCGCTTCCAATCGGCAGCGGCCTGATAGCGGTCAGGGAAAGCCGCGTCGCTGCTGCTGAAATAGGTGTTGCGCTGGCGCAGCGAAGCATTCGGCAGCGCATTGGTGACGGCAATCGGGTTGACGACTGATATCGCCTTCCAGAGCTCATCCGCCTCGGCATCGAGGGCCAGCGTTTCGCAGTAGCGCAGATGGGCATGCACATACATCAGCCCGATCTCACGGCCGAAGAAGGATGAGGATTCGGCGCGGCGAAACAGCGTCTCGGGTCCACCGGCATAGGTCGCGGGCTTTTCCATCAGCCGCACGCCGTCTGGAAAGAGCAGATGCTTCTTGATCAACTTCATATGATCCTGTCTCTGCGCCGGCGTGAATAGCCGGCCGAGCATCGCCTGCGTCATCGAGATCAGCGAGAAAGAGAGGCTGGTGCGCCGGTCGCTCGGGTGCAACAGCAATTCGACGCCGTCATGGGCGGGATCGAAGATGCCGTAGCCGGCAACAACGCCGTCCCGGATGAGATGACGGTTGAAATCCCGGCGCATCGCCGTGGCGACCTTCCGGAGGGCCTTGGCCTTATCGCCGTGGCCGAGGCGGCGCTGGATTGCGGAATAACGGACGATCTGCTCGTAGAGCAGGGCAACGGTCCAGCTGCTGACCATCCAGTCGCGCAGATGCGGATCGGCCGGCTGCAGGGAATCGTTCCAGTCTCCCTCGCCATAGCGGATCAGATGCGTTCCCGGGATGAAGCGTTCGCGGACGGTATCGAGCAGCTTTTCCACATGGATGGCGATGGTGCTCGCCTTCTCGGACTTCTGCATAGTCTTTTCGTCGCGCCACGAGACCCTCTCGTCGAGGACGGCGAGATCGCCGGTCGCTTCGATATAGTCGCAGAGCGCCTTCAGCGGCCAGACGACGATATCGCCATGGCTGTCGCCCGCCCGGATATTGGCATAGGGCTCCAGCATGAACCATTGCGGCCAGTCGCCGTCTTTCAGATATTGTTCGCTGAAGACGGTTTTCAGCACCTCTTTGGCCTCGCGATCATGCTCATAGGCGAGCAGGAATTCGATCGGGCCCTGGCAGGCATCGCGTGTACCCCAGGCTGCACCCGTATATTGCTCCAGACCGTGCGGCACGCTCAGATGCACGATCGCATCATGCGCTAGCCAGGGCAGGAGGGCCGTCTGCGCGGTAAGGTCGGGCGAAGTGCTGTCGATCGTCAGACCGCGCACGGCGTTGCGCCAGAATGTCGATGCCGGCGCAAGCATTGCTGCATCGGTCACACCGGCTTCATAACGCTCTGCCAGCCGCTCGGCTTCTTCAGCATCGGTCATCGAGCCGACAACGGCAAAAGAGAGCGCCTGCGTCGGCCGGGAACGCAGGGCGACGAAGGCGCCGTCGCGAGCAATGCCGTCGGTATAAAGCAGTTCGTCACCGCCGATCTCTTCGATGGCATCGGGCGTCGAACTCACCAGCCAATAGCCGGCATCGGGATAACGCTCGCCCCAGAGCCAGGCAGGATCCGGCCGGAAATGGATGCGTTTGCCTGATCTATCGAATTCGATCTGCCCGCCGGCATCATATTCGCGCTCGCCGAGCACGACATTACCGAACACCAGGAAGCGGCACGCCTTACCCTCGACGGACACGGTCCAATGCATCGCCGCATCCTCGCCGGAGACGACCGCCGTTACGGTGATCGTGCGGTCCGCGCACTTGTAGATCCAGCGGCAGTCGCTGAGGCCCATTTCGAAAGCCGACGGCACCGCCAGCAGCTGCCAGCCGGCGCCGACATCGGCCATGATGCGCAAGCCGCTGGCGCGCGTCAGGTTGTAGGGGTCGCGGGAGACGGAAAAGAGCTTGTGGAAGGAGGTGTTGCCGATCGTCAGTTGCGCGGCGAAAATGCCCTGCATCCAGCAGGTCGCGGCAAGTGTCCTATCGTCGAGCAGCATGTTCTGGCCGCTGCGCACGATCGCGCCGTGGCGGCGCGCCACCAAAAGTTCCTTTTCGCGCAGGACGACGTGGCGGTTCAGGGCGCCATCCGGCACGAAAAACGACAGCAGCTTTCCGTCGGCGCGCTCTTCCAGGCTCCGCTCGGGATAGAGCTGGCCGATTGCCTTTTTGTCCAGCGCCTCGACCTTCAGCAAGGCAGCATCCTGGAGCAGGCTGCGGACAGGCGCCGTCTCTGCGAGATCGTCAGCTGCGCTCTCCAGGCCCGCAAGCCCGTCGAGCCTTGACAGGTCGTCATCATCAGACGCTTCGGGGTGATCGGTGGCGAAGATGGCGAAGAAGGTCGCCGTCGCGCCGCTTGCCGGATCGGAGAGCGATCGCGACTGGATGGCGGGACAGGCCGTCTCCTGCTGCCGCCGTTCGCTCGGCAGGCTGGTGCCGTAAGGGCCGACCAGCAGGTCGCCGTGGCGGTCTTTTGCCTGCACCAGCTGGATTGCATCCGTGGCATAGGCAGCCGCACCATCGAGGCAACCCTGAACGAGCCAAGGATTGCGGCCGCCGCCCTGCTTGAGATTTTGCCGGTTCATCACCACGGGGCCGAATATCCGGTGATTAGCGATGTGGTGATCGACATATTGCGAGGCATAGGCCTCGCTGTTCATCAGGAAGCCGCGATCGCCAAGACCGACATCCTGGACCAGCACCAGATCCACCGGTACCGCTACCTCCTTGAGATGCTGGATCGAGACACGCCAGAACCAAGCAGTCTCGGAGGGATGCAGCGCCAGTCGGACGTTGTAGCCGATATCGCCGGCTTCGCCGCTCCAGGAAAAGCTCGTCGCGTCATGCCCGAAGCCGCCATCGGCGCCCGGCCCGACAATTTCGACGACATCGGGCCTTTTGCCACCGACGCGCAGATAAAGCCGGCCGATGCCGCCGAACAAGGGCGAACCCTGGATCTGGTTGATCTGCACCGACCCCTTGTCGTCGGCATATTCGATCGCAAACAGCGTGCCGTTCGGCAGGGCCGATATCGACAGGCCGGAACCGTTGGCGATCGTCAACAGGCCAAGCTGTTCGCGTCGGGGCATTTGAAAACTGCGCTTGAGGTCCGGGACCATTGATATCTCGTGGATTCGTTTCAAAGGGGAACTGGAGGATGACGCAAATGATTGAGAGAAATCTTAGCGGCGATCCGGAGATCGGCAAGCTGTCGCGACGGGTTTCACGTCAATGCCGGCCGCTTCGCGAAGGGTATGCAAAGCAGGGCGCAGCCAGTCAGAATGGCGACGACCAGCCAGGCCTCGTTGATCGCCTGAACGCTTGCCGCGGTCTGGACGAGAGGGTCAAGCATCGCCGTCGCATCGGCATCGAAGCTGCCGCTATGACTTGAGACGATCTCCGCCGGCGCGCCGACAAATGCCGCAGTACCGAGGTCGCCGGCTTGAAGACGTGCCCAGAGGTTTTGGCCGAGTGGTTCCGAACGGGTGTAGATGATGGTGTCGATGAGCGCGATGCCGATCGCGCCACCGAGATTGCGCATCAGATTGAAAAGGCCGCTGGCATCGGGAATGCGGTCTGGCGGAAGCGTGCCGAGCGCCAGCCGCGTCGGCGGCAGCAGGCAGAACATGATGGCGACGCCGCGCACGATCTGCGGCCAGAACATCGCGTCATAATCCGAACGCGGATCCTGAAAGGCGCTCATGCCGACGCCGATCGCAAACAGGGCAAAACCGATAGCCGACAGCAGCCGCGCATCCATGCGCTTCTCCAGCGCCACCGCGACCGGTGCCGTGACCAGTTGGGCGATGCCGGTGACCAGCATCGTCATGCCGATTTCGAGCGCGTCATGGCCTCTGACGAAAGCGAGAAAAACCGGCATCAGATAGACCGAGCCGAACAGGCCGATGCCGAGCACGAAGCTTAAGGTCGAGCCGACGAGAAAATTCCGATCGGCGAAATTGCCGAGATCGACAATCGGCCGGCGCCGGCGCAGCGATCGTGCGATGAATATACCGCCCGATGCCAGGCAGATCGCCAGCAGGCTCAGCACATAGGCCGAGGTCCAGCCGCTGGTCGGCGCCTCTTTCAGGCTGAGCTCCAGGCTCGTCAGTGCGGTTGCCATCAACAGAAGCGACAGACCGTCGAGATGCCGGAGTTCGGAGGGATCGACGGCCTGCCTCGGCAGGAAGCGTGCCGCCAGGATGGCCGAGGCGATGCCCGGAGGGATGTTGATTAGGAACAGCCAGTGCCAGGAATAGGTCTCGGTCAGCCATCCGCCGACGATCGGCCCGACGGTCGGCGCCAGCACTGCCAGCACGCCGGCGATTGTCGTTGCCAGCGCCTGCCGCTCATTGGGGAACAGGATGAACACGGCTGAAAACACCGAGGGGATCAGGGTTCCGCCGGAAAAGCCCTGCAGCACCCGCCAGGCCACCAGCTCGCCGAAGCTGCTGCTGGCCGCGCAACCGGCCGAAGCCGTCACAAACAGACCGATGGCGGTGACGAACAGCCATCGCATCGTCAGCAGCCGCGTCAACAGGCCGGTCAGTGGGATCGCCACCACTTCGGCGATGAGATAGGCCGTCTGGATCCAGCTCATCTGATCCGGGCCGATATCCAGCGCCGACTGGATGGTCGGCAGCGATGTCGCCACCACCTGGACATCGAGGATCGCCATGAACATGCCGACGCACATGGCAATGAAGCCGAGCCATACGATGGCGGGGTTTGCGTCGGGATGGGCAGGCTCAACTCGTTTCATGCGATGGCCCCGCGCGCGCGGCATTTCTGCCCCGGTTGAGAATAGCGATCATGTTTGTGATCCAGACGATTGACATGTCAACCGGCATATCAGGGCAAAAGCATCACCGAATGCAATCGAGCCCGACCGGGAAGGCCAGGCTCGACGGCTTCGGATACGCCCGCAAAAATTTGAGATCGGCAATTGACGGGCCTGCGGGAAACTGACTATCAATATTAAATCAATTTGATTGACTCCAAAAATATAATGAGGGGAGCATTGGAATGAGATCGAGCAAAAGCCTATTCCGCAGAATTTCCGTGCGTGCCGGCTGGGCGGCGGCGACCGCCCTGACGGCGCTCGTCGCTTTCGGGGCAGGCGGTGCCGCCGCTGAATCGGTGCTGACGATGCACATAGAGGAGCAGACCAGCTGGGTTCAGAACTTCAATCCGTTCGATCTGGCCGGCCGCCGGCAGAGCACGATGGATTTCATCTACGAGCCGCTGGTGATCTTCAATGCCGAGGATGGCGGCAAGCCGGTCTTCCGCCTGGCAACCGGCTATAAATTCTCCGAGGATATGAAATCGGTCACCTATACGCTGCGGCCCGATCTGAAATGGTCGGACGGCCAGCCGCTGACCTCGGCTGACGTGAAATATACGATCGATCTGATGCTGAAGAACGCCGCCCTCGACACGGTCGGCGTCGGCGAAACCGTTGCCTCGGTCGAGACGCCGTCGGCAACCGAGGTGAAGATCGATCTCAAGGCCGTCAACTCCGATTTCCCGGAAACGCTTGCCGATCTTGCCGTCGTTCCCGAGCATATCTGGAAGGACGTTTCCGATCCTGTCGCCTTCAAGAACGAGAAGCCGGTCGGTTCCGGCCCGATGACCGAACTGCGTCGCTTCACGCCGCAGGTCTACGAGCAGTGCCGCAACCCGAACTACTGGGACGCCGCATCGTTGCATGTCGATTGCCTGAGGCTGCCGCAAATATCAGGCAACGACCAGATGCTCGCCATCCTGCCGGAGGGCAATATGGACTGGATCGGCTCCTTCATTCCGCAGATCGACAAGACCTTCGTGGCGCTCGATGCCGACCACAACGGCTATTGGCAGCCGCCGGCCGAAACTGTCGCCTTCCAAATGAACTTCAAGAGCGGCAATGACGGCAACCTCGAGGCCTATAAGGACCTGAACTTCCGCCACGCCTTCAGCCTGGCCATGGATCGCAAGTCGATGGTCGATATTGCCGGCTTCGGCTATCCCGTCGTCAACGAGCATGCGACCGGCCTGCCGCCGCGCTTCGAGACCTGGCGCAACAAGGCGGCGGAGGGCGACAAGGACGCCTTCATGGGCTTCGATACCGAGAAGGCCAACAAGGTCCTCGACGATGCCGGCTACAAGAAAGGCGCCGACGGCTTCCGCACGACGCCGAGCGGCAAGCCGATCGCCTTCCCGATCATCGTTCCGAACGGCTGGACGGACTGGATCGATGCGGTGCAGATTGCCGTCGAAGGCCTGCGCGCCGCCGGCATCAATGCCTCGGTCGCCACCCCGGAATATGAACAATGGCGCAAGCAGATCATCGACGGCAGCTTCGAGGTCGTCATGAACTCCCGCGCCGACGGCGCGACGCCGTTCCGCGGCTATTACCAGAGCCTGTCGACCGCCTATGGCGGGCGCATCACCGGCGCACCCTCGCGTTATTCGAACCCCAAGCTGGATGCGCTTTTCGATCAGTATCTGAAGGCGACGTCGGAGGACGATCACAAGAAGATCTTCAACGACATCCAGCTGCTTGTTGCCGATGACTTCCCCGCTGTGCCCGTCTTCAACGGCCCGACCTGGTATCAGTTCTCCAGCAAACGTTTCACCGGCTGGGTCACAGACAAGGATCCGATCATGAATCCGGAGGATCATGACAATAACCGCATGCGCCTGATGCATCTGCTCCGTCTGAAGCCCGTCAGTTAAGCCTCGCAGGGAGCGGACATGCGCATTTCGAGCCGGCGCCTCGGCGTCTATGCGGTCGCCCTGGCCTTCGCCATCGTCGTGAACTTCATTCTTCCCCGGCTGATGCCGGGGAGCCCGGTTGATGCCATGGTCGCCCAGCTCGGGCCGCGGGCGACACCCGCCGCCGTCGAGGCGATCAAGGCGCGCTTCGGCGCGGTCGACCAGCCGATGCTCTGGCAATTCGCCGATTACCTGAAGGGGCTTGTCACCCTCGATCTCGGCGTCTCGGTCAAATATTACCCCCAGACCGTCGTTCAGGTTCTCGGCCGTTCGACGCTCTGGACCGTCTTCCTGGTGACGACAGCGATCATCTTCTCGCTCTGCGTCGGTGTCGTGCTGGGCGCAATCTCGGCCTGGCGCCGCGGCGGGCGTTTCGACACGATCGTCTCGCCGCTGTCGGTGATCATGATTTCGGTGCCGCCCGTCATCGTGGCGCTGACGACGCTTTTCGTCTTCGCGGTTTCGCTGCGCTGGTTTCCCGTCGGCTATGCCTATGATCCCAATCTCGACCCTGCCTTCAATTTCACTTTCGTCGGCAGCGTCTTCGCCCATGCGATCCTGCCGGTGCTGACGCTTTCGCCGTTTCTGATCGGTGAGTTCCAGACGACGATGCGTTCGTCGATGATCTCGGTGCTCGGCGAGGATTATGTGACCATGGGCCGCGCCAAGGGGCTGTGCCACCTCACTGTCATGTTCGGCTACGGCGCCCGCAATGCCATGCTTCCGGTGCTGACCAATCTGGCGCTGATGCTCGGCGCCGTCTTCGGCGGCTCGATCGTCACCGAGATCGTCTTCAACTATCCCGGCCTCGGACTGACGCTTTATACCGCCAGCATCGCCCGCGATTACCCGGTCATCCAGGGGCAGCTGCTGCTGATGACGCTCGCAACCCTCGGCGCCAACTTCCTGGTCGACATGATTTACGGGCTCGTCGACCCGAGATTGCGGGAGGCTGCGTGATGAATTTTACGCTATGGCCCATCCTCAAGCAGAAGAAGGCCCTGGCCGGCCTGATCATCATCGCCGTCCTGTGGTCGATGGCGCTGTTTGCGCCGCTCGTTGCCCCCGGCGAGCCCGGAGCGCGTGTCGGACGTTCGCACCAGCCGCCGTCGATCGAACATGTTCTCGGCACCACGAAAATGGGGCGGGACGTCTATCGCCAGTTCGTCTGGGGCGCGCGCAGCTCTCTCTCGGTCGGTTTTGCCACGGGCATTGCCATCACCGTTCTCGGCACGGCCATCGGGCTTATCGCCGGTTATGCCGGCGGCAGGACGGATGCGTGGCTCGACCTGGCGACGAATGCCGTGCTCGTCATCCCGAACATGCCGCTCTTGATCCTGCTCGCCTCCTTCGCCGGCACGGTGGGGCCGATGACGATCATGACGATCATCGCGCTGACCTCCTGGCCGTGGGGCGCCCGGATGACGCGATCGCAGACGATGGCGCTGCGCAATCGCGATTTCGTCACGGCTTCGAAGATGATCGGCGAGCCGGCCTGGCGCATCATCTTCGTGGAAATCCTGCCGAATCTGACGACGCTGATCGGGATCAATCTCGTCGGCAGCATCATCTACGCCATCGTTGCCCAGACGACGCTCGAATATCTCGGCTTCGGCGATCCGCTGAAAGTCTCCTGGGGCACCATGCTCTACAACGCCCAGAACTCCTCGGCGATCATGGTCGGCGCCTGGTGGGACATCGGGGTGCCGGCGCTCGGCATAGCGTTGACCGGCCTCGGCCTTGCGCTGTTGAATTTCACCTTCGACGAGATCGCCAATCCGCAGCTCCGCTCCGGCCCGGCGCTGACCCGCTGGTTCCGCCTCAACCGCGCCCGCAACAGGGAACTGGAGCTTGGCCGATGAGCGACAATCTTCTGGAAATAGAAAGGCTCAATGTCGATTACCTCGTCGACAGGGGAGAGTTCCGCGCCGTCAAGGAGGTCTCCTTCACCATCGGCCGCGGCGAGATTTTCGGGCTCGCCGGTGAATCCGGCTGCGGCAAGAGCACGATCGCCTATGCCATCACCCGTCTTTCCAAGGCGCCCGCCTGGATCAGCGGCGGCAGCATCCGGCTCACCGGGCAGGATCTCTTGACGCTGCCGGAACGCGAGCTGCAGAAAATCCGCTGGAAGCGCATCGGCATGGTCTTCCAGAGCGCGATGAATTCGCTCAATCCGCTGATGCGGGTCGAGGCGCAGTTCCACGACGTTCTGCGCCGGCACACCGGCTGCTCGCATGAGGAATCCCGGGCTCGGGCCGAAGAAATGTTCCGCCTCGTCGGCATTCCCACGCATCGCATCGGCGATTACCCGCACCAGTTCTCCGGCGGCATGCGCCAGCGCATCGTCATCGCCATCTGCCTGGCGCTCAGACCCGAGCTGATCATCATGGACGAGCCGACGACGGCGCTCGACGTGGTCGTGCAGCGCGAGATCCTCGAACAGGTCGTCGATCTGCAGCGGACCCACGGCTTCTCGGTGCTGTTCATCACCCATGACCTGCACCTGATGGCGCAGCTCTGCCGGCGCATCGGCGTCATGCTCAAGGGCGAACTCGTCGAAGTCGGCGACGTCGGCCAGGTCGCCCATGCGCCTCGGCACGAATATACCCGCAAGCTCTGGAATGCCATTCCGCAGCTTCCCGATCATCGGCATCTATCGGAGGTCGTGGCATGAAAGCGGAGGTTAATCCCGTTATCGCTGAAGCCGTGATCCGGCTCGAAGACATCACGCGTAATTTCGGTTCGGTCCGGGCGCTGAAAGGCGTATCCTTCTCGCTCTTTCCCGGCCGGGCATTGGCGCTCGTCGGCGAATCCGGCTGCGGCAAGACGACCTGCGCCCGCATCATCGCCCGCCTGGATAAACCGACCGGCGGCAGGCTGTTTTTCCGCGGGCAGGAACTGACCGCCCGCAGCGAGACCGGGGACGAGCATCGCTACCGCCGTGAGGTGCAGATGGTCTTCCAGGATCCGTTCTCCTCGCTCAATCCGGCCTTCACCGTCAGCCATCATCTGGCGCGGCCGCTGCAACTGCATCGGCCGAGCGGCTCCAAGGCTGATCTCGCCGAGGAGATGACCCGGCTGCTGGCAAGCGTCGGGCTGGAGCCCGATCTGACCAGGCAGAAATTCCCGCATGAACTTTCGGGAGGCCAGCGGCAGCGCGTCAACATCGCCCGCGCCCTTGCCGTCGCGCCAAGTGTGCTGGTCGCCGACGAGCCGACCTCGATGCTCGACGTCTCGATCCGCAAGGATATTCTCGATCTGCTCGCCACGGTGAAACGGGAAAACGACCTTGCCATGCTCTATATCACCCACGACATTGCAACGGCAGCGCATGTGGCCGAGGAGATCGTCGTGATGTTTTCCGGCCAGATGGTCGAATGGGGCGACACCGATAAGGTTCTCTCCGATCCCAGCCATCCCTATACGCGATTGCTGCTTTCCGCCGTTCCGGACGGCAGCAGGCCGTTCGTGACCGGCGGAAGCGCGCGTTTCCTCGAACAGGCGGAAAAGGTGCGTTCGCTGAGCCGCCCGGAATCATCAGTGATCGAACAGGTCGGTCCCAACCATTTCATCCGCGCGCTCGGCGTCTCCAGCGCCGAAAGACCCAAGAGCTGATTTTCAAAAGGCCCGACCTTCAAGAGGAAAAGTGACCATGTCCACATCGCGACCGAAAGCCCTGCGGCTTGAAACCCTTTGGAACCCGCCCGCCGACGGCAAGGAGTTTTCCTATGTCCTGCGCCTCAAAAATCTCGGCAGCGAGCCGCTGTCGCATTTCTCCCTCTGCGTCAGCGGCCCGGGCCGTGTCGACCCGGCCGGGCGGGTCGAAGGTGCGACGGTCTCGAAGCGGCTTTCCAATTTCACCGAATTCCAGCCGCCGGCCGATTTCGTGCTCGGCGCCGGCGAGACCTGGACGATCTCCGTCTATGCGCTGAGCTGGCAGTTCCGCCATTGGACGGACGGCGCGACCAGCGCCTATCTCGCACTTTCCGATGGCCGCACCATCGTGCTCGGCATCGAGCCGACGCGTTCTTCGGTCAGCAATGCGCCGCTGAAGCGTGGCGCCGAGATCTATCCCGTGCCCGTCCATGCGCCCGTTCAGGTGTCGATCATTCCCTGGCCGAACCATGTGGCCGTCACCTCCCGCCGTCCATTGCCGGCCGGTTTTGCGCCGCAGCCGCAGAGCGGCGAAGGGGAGGCGGCGGCGCAAGGTTTTGCGGCGCTGGTGGAGCAACTCTTTGCCGTCGAAGGCATCGTGCGTAGCGAGGCGGAAGGCGCAGTCCCGGTCGTCCTGAAGGATGCCGCGGGCTTCGGTCCCGAGGCCTATCGGCTGAGCTTCGACGAGGAGACATTGACGGTCGAGGCAAGCAGCCGGACCGGCTTTCTCTACGGCCTCGTCACCCTCGGGCAGATCTGGCGCGGCGCCAGGCTGCATCCCGGGGCCTTCCAGTTTCCGGCGTCCGGCGAGATCGTCGACGAGCCGGCGATGGGCTGGCGCGGCCTGCATCTCGATGTCGCCCGCCAGTTCTATGGCGCGGCCGAAGTCAAGAAGCTGATCGCGGTGCTGGCCTGGAACAAGCTCAACCGCTTCCACTGGCACCTTTCCGACGACGAGGCCTGGCGCGTCGAGATCGACGCCTATCCCGCGCTGACCGAAATCGGCGCCTGGCGCGGCCACGGCCTTGCCGTCCCGCCGCTGCTCGGTTCGAGCCCGGCCCGCACCGGCGGTTATTATCCCAAGGCCGTCATCCGCGAGATCGTCGCCCAGGCAAAGAGCTTCGGTGTCGAGATCGTGCCGGAGATCGACATGCCCGGCCATTGCTACGCCATGCAGCAGGCGATACCCGAACTGCGCGACCCTGATGAAACCGGCAGCTACTATTCGGTTCAAGGCTTTCCCGACAATTGCATCAATCCGGCGCTTGAGAAGACCTACGAGATCGTCGAGACCATCCTGACCGAACTCATCGAACTCTTCCCGTTCAAGACGATCCATCTCGGCGCCGACGAAGTTCCGCTCGGCGCGTGGTCCGGATCACCGGAGGCGCTCAAGCGCCTGCGCACCGTTGCCGGCGACGCGGTTGCCGATGCTCATGCCAAGCGGCTGAACGTCGTCACCAATACGCATGGCGCCGACGATATCCACGGCTCGGGTGCGGCCATCCTGCAGGCGGAGTTCCTCGAACGCGTCCAACGCTTCCTGGCCGGCAAGGGCTGCATCACCGGCGGCTGGGAGGAGGCTGCGCATGGCGATGTCATCGACAAATCGAAGAGCTATCTCTGCAGCTGGCGCAATGTCGAGGTCTCGGCCGAACTTGCCGAACGCGGCTATGAGATGGTCGTCTGCCCCGGACAGGTTTATTACCTCGACATGGCGCTGAGGCCGGACTGGGACGAGCCCGGCGCCAGCTGGGCGGGAACCTCGGACGCGGAAAAGCTCTATAATTTCGATCCGGTCGGCGGCTGGACAGCGGGCCAGAAACAGAAACTGCTCGGCATCCAGGCCTGCATCTGGTCCGAACCGATGACGGATCGCGCCGTTTTCGACCGCCTCGTCTTCCCGCGTATATCAGGACTTGCCGAAACCGGCTGGATCAAGCCGTCGTCGAAGTCATGGGAACGCTTCAAGGCGCTCGCCGGGCTGATGCCGCTGCTCTACGGGCTGCAACAGTCGTAAGGCTCGGATCGGGACCGTGATAGAACGGTCCCGACCGCCATTGGGGCACCCGATCGGGTTAGCGCGGTAAGTATTGTGGAATATGCGAATGTACGCATAATTTCGGCGGCCGGCGCTGCCAGGCAAGACCGATCGAGCGCTCTTGGGGATCCCAATGGAAACAATCGTCGAGGACGCCAATACCGGCGTCGTGTCGCCCGAACTCGTGGTCGATGCACTGTTTGCCTGCCGAAAGACGGCAGCGATCAGGGCGGCCATCGAGCTCGATCTCTTTACGCATATCGCCGAGGGCAAAACGGCGGCCTTGCTGGCGTCGGCAACAAGCGCCTCGGAGCGTGGGGTGCGCATCCTGTGCGACTACCTCGTGGTCCATGGTTTCCTGACAAAGGAAAGCGGACAGTACCGGATGACGCCCTCGACCAGGATGTTCCTCGATCGCAATTCGCCGGCCTATATGGGCTCCGCCGTGGAGTTCGTCGCGGCACCCGAAATACTGGACAATTTTCTGCGCGATCCGGCCGCCGTCGTACGAAACGGCGGTTCGGCCGGGCTTGCCAACATGTCGTCCGACAATCCCGTCTGGGTGAAATTTGCGCGCGGCATGGGCTCCTTTACCGGGCTCAGCGCCAAAATATTGGCTGGCGAAATCTCCGGCTGGCGGAGGTCTCTTAAAAAGGTTCTGGACATCGCTGCAGGTCCGGGCATTTTCGGGATCGAAATTGCGAAAGCCTTTCCAGCAGCAGAAATCGTCGCTGTCGACTGGGCCGCGGTCTTGGAGTTGTCGCGGCAGAACGCGGAAAAAGCCGGCGTCGCTGCGAGGTATCGGACGATCGCCGGCAGTGCCTTCGATGTCGACTGGGGCACGGGTTATGATCTCGTCCTGCTTCCAAATTTCCTGCACCACTTCGATATGCCGACATGCGCTCAGCTGTTGCGAAAGGTCATCGCGAGCCTGGCAGCGAATGGTCGGATCGTCGCGGTCGATTTCGTGCCGAACGAAGATGGCGTGTCGCCGCCTTTCCCCGCGGCCTTCTCCTGGGAGATGCTGGCCAGCACGCCGGCGGGCCAGGCTTATTCGCAAAGTGAGCTGACGGAGATGGCAAGACTGGCCGGTCTTACCGGCGTCACAGTCAAACCGATGCCGCCAACGCCAGCAAGTCTTATTCTTTTCGAATAGCCGGTGGGCTGGCATCCCTATGCCAGGATCAAGGCTGCCGTCCCGTCAGCCTGCGCCGAACAGATATTTCGCGAGAGAAGGCGCGTCACTGCCGCTGCCGGTAGGCAGAGGGTGTGACACCTGTGCCCGCCTTGAACGCCCGGGTCATGTGGCTCTGGCTGCTGAAGCCGCAGGCCGAGGCGATCTGCGCGATCGGGTCCATGCCTGATAACATCGATTTGGCGCGCTCGACACGCCGGTGGGCCACCCAGCCATGCGGGGACACACCGTAGCTTGCCCGGAACATCCGCTGAAAATGAAAGGCGCTGAGCTGTCCGATCGCCGCCAGATCCTGCAAGCGGATCGTCTCATCGAGATGGGCCTCGATATAGTCCACGATCCGGCGCCGGATATGGGGAGCGAGCCCGCCGCTGATGGCGCGGGAACGCATCCCGCCATAACGCGGATCAACGAAGAAATCGTTGATCGTCTGCGTCATCGCTTCTTCAGCCAGCAGATGATCGCCCGCCGACATCGCTTGCGTCATCTGCCGAAGCGCGCGCGCCAAAGCGGGTGCATCGGCGAAAGTCGCTTCGGGAAGCACCATGAGCCTGGAATCGCGGTCAAAGGTCTCGGCAAACATCCGGCGCATCTGATCGTCCGGAACATAGAGATGGACGAATTCGAAGGGGTCGGTGATTTCCCATTCGGACGAGTGCCCCTGCGGCATGACGCACAAGGCTCCGGGCCGGCCCTGCGCGGCGGGGCTGCCATCCAGACGTCGCGTTCCGGCGCCGCCGGTGAGATAGAGACTGAACGTATGTCCGTCCGGCCGTTCATAGCTCATCCTGTCGCTGCCATTGCTCCAGAGGGCCGCTGATCGTCCGAACCCCAGATCGATCGACTGCGACACCCGGGCAGAGGGGGATGCGGACAAAAAGCTGTAAACCGAAAGGCGGCTATCTTTCACTATTCTTTCCCACACGTATGACGTCCTCGCGAATGATACCGGTGGACGGTCCGCGTGGCGAGCAGGAAGTCCAGGGCAATAAAATTTCGCAGCAAGAATCTGCAAGAGGCCGGCTCACGGTTGGCCTATCGATCGAGAAAACGAGGATCACTCCATGGCAAACGCCGCTCTCTTCATCTCGACCGTCCTGATATGGGGGACGACCTGGATCGCCATTGCGATGCAGGTCGGTCCCGTGCCGGTCCTGGTCTCGGTGTTTTACAGATTTGCGCTCGCAGCCGTGATCCTCGTCGCCATCCTGGCTGTCATGCGGCAGCTTAAGGTGCCTGCCTTGCGCGATCAACCTTTCATTCTTGCGCAAGCGCTCTGCCTGTTCAGCCTCAATTTCATCTGCTTCTACAATGCTGCCGGCTTTATCCCGTCAGGGCTGATCTCGGTGATCTTCTCGCTGGCAACGATCTACAATGCCGTCAATGCGCGCCTGTTCTTCGGCGATCGCATTACCGGCCGCACGCTTCTCGCAGCCGCGCTCGGCGCCACCGGCCTTCTCCTGTTGTTCGCAGAGGAGGTCGTCGTCGATTTCAATCTGGACACGTTGAAAGGGATCGGGCTCGCAGCGCTTGGCACGCTGTTCTTCTCGCTTGGCAATATGGCGTCGCGTCGAAACAGCGCGGCCGGAATCTCACCGCTGACCGCCAATGCCTGGGGCATGACCTATGGCACGGTCGTCCTGCTCCTGCTGATTGCCGTGACGCAAACGCCGATCGTGACGCCGCCTGACATCAGGTATCTTGCCGCACTGCTCTATCTCGCGGCAATCGGATCGGTGATCGGCTTCACCACCTACCTGATGCTGGTATCCCGTATCGGCTCCTCGCGCGCGGCCTATGCCACCGTCCTGTTCCCGATCGTCGCCCTGTCATTGTCGACGGTCTTCGAGGGTTACCACTGGAGCGGTCTCGGCCTCATCGGTCTGGCGCTGACGCTTCTCGGCAACGTGGTCATCTTTGCGCGGACTCCAGCCCGTCGCGCGCCGCAAGTCGAGGCGAGGCTGCCGGCAGCCGAATGAGGGTCAGACGACCGGCTTTTGCAGGACGTCGAAGCGCGGATTGGTTTCGGAAAAGATCGGCAGGGCGGCAGCGCCGAGGATGGCCGTATCCTTGCCGGTCATGCCGATCATGGCGCGGGGCACGCTGCGCTTGCCGTCGGGGTCGATCGGGGTGTGCAACGGCTCCAGCCGCTCTGCGAGCCGGGCCATCAGCGATGTCGATATGCTGCCGCCGAGCACGATGGTCTGCGGATCGAAGGCAAGTTCGAGGAAGTCGAGGGTCTGGCGCAGCGGTTGGACGGCCTGGTCGAGCCAGGCATCCAGGCCTTCTCCGCCCCTGGCGATCAGCGCGTCGAGATCGTCTGGCGACAGCTCCTCGGCATTGGCAATGCCCATGAATTCATAGGCGACAGCAGGCGAGACGTAGCGGTCGAGGCAGCCGCGCTTGCCGCAGCTGCAGAGCTTGCCATGAGGCTCGACGATGATGTGGCCAATCTCGCCGGCATTGTTGCGGCTGCCCTTGTAGAGATGGCCGTCGAGGAACATGCCGGCACCGATGCCGCCGCCGCCGGCCAGAAACAGATAGACGAAGCTGCTGAGGCCGCGGGCGACGCCGTGAAGGCGCTCGCCGATTGCGGCTGATGTCGCATCGTTTTCGACCAGCACCGGCACTTTGACCCTCTGCTCCAGCTCATGGCCGACGGGAAAATCCTGCCAGCCGGGCAGGTTCTGCGGGCTGAGCGAGGTGGTGCCGCCATCGGCATAGCGGCCGGGCAGGGCCATGCCGACGCCGAGCAGCCGGCTTCGGTCGAAGGCGAAGGCCTGCTGCAGATCTTCGACGATCGATTGCAGCGCCGGCATCGCCCTTTGCGGATCGGGATGTTCGACATGGCGCTCGATGCGGGCGCGCACAGCGCCGGAGAGATCCGTCAGAACCCCGCTGGCGCGCTGGCGGCCGAGTTCGAGGCCGATCGAATAGGCGCCGGCGGGATTGATCGAATAGGGGATGATCGGCTGGCCGCGTGCCAGCTTCTGCGCCTCGGCCGGCACGAGAAGATGCGACTTCTCCAACTCCTCGACGATATTCGACACGGTTTGGGCGGTCAGCGCCGTCATCCGGGCAATCGCCGCGCGCGACAGGGGACCGTGGGTTCGCACCGCCTCGATCACCACACGCCGGTTGTGAGACTTGGCCTGCTCGAGATTCGTGCCGGAGATCGCCTTCATGTCGCCTTCAAAGGAAATGGTGCCCCACCCTTGTCACAAGACGGATAGTGATGAAAGCCACATTCTTCGCCAGCTTTTATTGAACCCCGGCGTCAACGGACGCAACGGCATTTCGTCTCTGCAGCAGGCCGAGGATCGCAATGCCCGACAGGCCGGTGACGGCGCTCATGATGGCGGTCCCGGAATAACCTGTCATATAAGTGCCGGCGGCAAAGACCAGGGCGCCGATCCCCGCGCTCGCAAAGATATTGACGGAGATCAGTGCGCTGCCGAGCCCCGGCCGATCGGCGATGAGATCCTGCAGATAGGTGATCGGAATGCTGATGATCGCCGCAGCACCAATGCCGGCAAGCAGGGTCAGCGCATAGAGGTGCCACGGCTGCGAGGCAAAGCCGAGAAGGCTGAGGAACACCGCATAGATGATGGTGCCGGCGGCAAGCGCCACCATCTGGCCAGCCTCCCGCGCAATCCGCGACCAGACGATGATGAAGACGATCTCCAGCAAGGCGACGATGCCGACGAGGATGCCGACGTCGCTGAGCGTCCCATGGGCGGCACCAGTGGCAATCAACGGCAGAAGGGCGTCGTTCAGATGCAGCGTGCTGGTGATGAGCGCCACGCCGGCGACATGCGCCGAAATCCGCGGCGAAATCACCTGCCGCAGCGCGCCGAGATAGCTGAGATGATGAACCGCTGTTATCTCCGTTGCCACCCGCTTCGGCAGGGCGAAGAGGATCATGCCCTGGCATAAGACACATGCGATGGCGGCAAAGAGATAGGCGGGCAGCATGCTCGATGCGCCGGAGAGCGCAAGGCCCGTGATCCCCGGAATCAGCACCCAGGAGAGCGAGATCATGGCGCGCACGCCGGAGTTGGCCGTCACCATGTCGCTGCGGTTCATGCCGTGCATCGCCGCGCGCGCATTGGCAAACAGCAGCGAGTTCAGCGCCCCGAAGATCGGCAGCGGCAGCAAGCCGCTGATGATGAAGATCGCCGCTGTGGGAAAGGCGTAGACCATGCCGTAACCGACAATGCCGAAGAGGCAGGCGCCGATCATCGCCGAACGGTATTCGCCGAGCCGATCGGCGAGATTTCCGAGCAGGATGCTGATCACGACGTTCACCGCCGCCGAGGCGAAGGCGAGGAAGGAATAGAGACCGTCGCTCAACCCCAGCTCACGGATGCCAATGATGGAACGATAGGGTGCCGTCATCGCCCCCGCCATGCCGAAGGTGAAAATGGCGATCATGCTGGCGCGGATCGCCGGATTGCGGAAGACGTCGGGGAAGAGGCGGCTCATGGGGTCATCAATCATCAGGGAAATCGGCAGGCGCGGCCGCGGGGGGCAGTCCCGGAGGTCATCTCATGCTATCGTTTCGGCTCGGAAATCGGAGCCCTGAATGTCAATAATGTTCCGATTGCGAGAAGGTGCGCGCCAGCTCGGCCTGGCCGGCCGTCAGGCCGCAATCGACGGGCAGGCAGACGCCCGTGATGGCCGCGGCAAGCGGACCGGCAAGGAAGGCGACGGCATTGGCGACATCCTTGGGATCGACCACGCGCTGCAGCGGATACCAGCGGCGCGCTTCCTCGAAGACATTCGGATTGGCGGCCGCGCGCGCCTCCCAGGCCTGGGTCTTCACCGTGCCGGGGGCGACCGCATTGGAGCGGATGCCGAACTTGCCGTATTCCACCGCCACCAGCCGGGTGAAATGCAGAAGACCGGCCTTGGCGGCGCTATAGGCCGGGTGGCCGAAGACATGCATGCCGTTGACCGAGGCGATGTTGACGACCGACCCTTTCGACGCCTTCAACATCGGCTCGAAGGCGCGGAAACATAGGAACGCCGCTTCGAGATTGAGCGCCATGTCCGCCCGCCAGATTTCGGGCGTCGTCTCGTGCAGGCTGGTCGCGCGCGCCGCACCGGCATTGTTGACCAGCGTTCGAACCACGCCGGCGCCGGCGGCACGCCCTACCAGTTCGGCAATGCTTGCCTCGCTGGTCACGTCACATCCGGCGGCGACGAAACGATTGTCCGGCCCGAGTTTCGACGCCGTGACAGCCGCCGCAGCAGCATCGATATCGGCGAGAAAGACGACGTCATGGTCATCGGCAAGCCGTGCGGCGATCGCAGCACCGATATCGCCCGCCGCACCGGTGACGATGGCTGCCGATTGGGTCATTTTCCCGCGCTCCCGCTCATATTTTCAATCTCTTGACTTTCAATCGCCCAGCAATTGCCGGTCGTCACCGTCGCGGTGAATGACGAGCTGCTGCTTGATGCGCCGAAGCGTGGTCGTCGCCTTCGGCTGAACGGCATAGGCAACGAGGCTCGACAGAATATCGACGGTCGCGAGGTAGGCGATGCGCGTCGAGGTCGGGCGATAGATGTTGTTGCCTTCGGGAAGATCGATCGGCACGACGATTTCGGCGGCCTTGGCAACCGGGCTTTCCGTCTGGGTCAGCGCGATCGTCTTCACCTTGGTGTCGCGGGCAAGCTCGAAGGCCCGCACCAACTCCATATTGCGCCCGGAGAAGGACGAGCCGATCAGCACGTCGCCCGGCCTTGCCGCGGCCGCCATCATCAGCTGCATGCTGTGATCGGAACTGGCGGTAATGCGAAGCCCGAGACGGAACAGGCGGTTCTGCAGCTCGTCGGCGATCATCGATGAATTGCCGCCCGAGCCGAAGGCATAGATCATATCGGCCTTGGCGATATGGGAAACGGCGGCCTCGATCGCCGCCAGATCGAGCGAGCGGTGCAGCAGAAAGAGCGCGTTCTGGGCCTTGGTGATGATATCCTGGGCGACATCGGCCGGATCGGTGCTTTTCGATTCCGGCTTCAGATAACGCACGCCGATATGGGCGGTGCGGGCAAGCTGCACCTTGAAATCGGAAAAACTCTCGCAGCCCAGCCGCCGGCAGAAGCGTGTGACGGTCGGCGGCGAGACCTCGGCGCGTTCGGCAAGCTCGATGATCGAGGCGTTCACGGCAAACTCGAAATCGTTGACGATGATCTCGGCGATGCGGCTTTCGGAGGGAGAGAGCCGGCTCTTGTCTTCCTGCAATGTCGAAAAGATATCCAAACCCGTCCTCCCCGCTCCATCAATCCTTCTTCTTATAGGCCACGCAGTCGATCTCAACCTTGCAATCGACCATCATCGACGATTGCACACAGGCGCGTGCCGGCGGATGTTCGCCGAAATAATCCTGATAGATCTTGTTGAAGGTCCAGAAGTCACGGGGATCGTCGAGCCAGACGCCGACGCGCACGACATCCTCGACGCCGTATCCAGCCTCATCGAGGATCGCCAGGACGTTGGCGATGGTCTTATGGGTCTGGGCGATGATGTTGCCGTCGATGATCTCGCCATCCTCCATCGCAACCTGGCCGGAAACATAGAGCCATCCATCGGCTTCGGCCGCACGCGCGAAAGGCAGCGCCTTGCCGCCGGCGCCCGTTTGAACAGTGCCATAGCGCTTGATGGGCATGCTGAAGTCCTTGCAAATTATTTTCTTGATAAGTTGACAAATGACCACAGAAAGCAGAATTTGACCAGTGAAAAACAAGAATTATGAAAAGAATTTCAATCCGGGGCTGATATGCGCGATCCTTTCCTGAATCCTTTCCCCGCAGGCAGCGCCCGGCACGCCATCTGGGAAATGCTCGTTCTGCGCGATATCGATGCTTTTCTCGCTGCCGACTGGTCGAAGGTGAAAGAGGACTTCGTCGAAGACGGTTTCATCGGCATCGATGCCCAGAAGCAGGTCAGCCCCGACAGGTGGCGCCTGGCTTTCCCGACGCTCGCCGCCTATCGCCAGGAATGGCTGAGGCAGGCGCAGGATTTCGCCGAGCAGAGTTTCGCCGAAGATGCGCGCACGGCGATCTTCACCACGACGACGCTCGAAGATATCGAGATCGAAGGCGACATGGCGCTGGTTCGCAAGAAATTTGACGGCGGCATTACCAAGTCCGACGGCAGCCGCGACCTGCTGCAATGGCAGACGCTTTATTATTGCAGGCTTCACCAGGGACGCTGGAAGATCTCAGGTTTCACCGGCTACCTGCCGAACCCGATGGGGTAAAGCGGGGCCGACAACACGAAGGCCACTTTCTTGCGCATTTTCACCGCAGCATTGGCGACCGAGACCAATACTTTTTCCCCGATCTGCGTGGATCGCCGCGCATTCGAAGCCTCTCTTTATGCGCCCCCCGGCCAGCATCCGGAAACGCCGACGCTCTGCACCGCGCCGATCACCGTCGGCAGGCGCGTGACCAGAGAAAAGGGCTGGGAACTGATCGAGGGAACGGCGACCTGGGCCGACCCAGCAGGCCTGGTCAACCGGGCGACCTATGAAGAATTGCGGGATGAAATCCTCGGCCAGCTCAGCGCTGCAATGCCGGTCGATGCCATCGTCATGGGCCTGCATGGCGCCATGGTCGCGGCCGGATACGAGGATACGGAAGGCGATCTCCTCCAGCGCATGCGCGAGATCGTCGGGCCTGATGTGCTCATCTGCGCTGAACTCGACCCGCACAGCCATCTGACGGCAAAACGCGTCGCGGCACTCGATTTCGCCGTCTATTTCAAGGAATTTCCGCATACCGACTTCGTCGACCGCGCCGAGGACCTCTGGCGCATCGCCGTGGATACGCTCGAAGGCCGGGTCAAGCCTGCTCTCTCGGTATTCGACTGCCGGATGATCGACGTCTTTCCGACATCGCGCGAGCCGATGCGCTCCTTCGTCGACAAGATCATGCAGATCGAGAAGGATGATGCCGATATCCTGTCGATCTCGGTGATCCATGGCTTCATGGTCGGCGACGTTCCCGAAATGGGAACGAAGCTGCTCGTCGTCACCGACCACAAGCTGGAAAAGGGCGCGGCCCTGGCCCGCGAACTCGGCCTCGAACTGTTTTCCAAACGCGGCACCTTCATGGTGCCGCAGATCGATGAAAGGCAAGCCGTCGCGCGGGCGATTGATGCCACCGCATGGCCCGTCGTCATCGCCGATGTCTGGGACAATCCGGGCGGCGGCACGGCAGGCGATGCGACGGTTATTCTCGCCGAACTGATGGCCCGCGGCGTCACCAGTGCGGCGATCGGCACCATCTGGGATCCGGTCGCCGTGCAGATCTGTTTTGCGGCGGGCGAGGGAGCCGATATCCCGCTGCGCTTCGGCGCCAAATCGGCGCCCGGCACCGGCAATCCCATCGACGGCACCGTCAGGGTCGTCAGGCTGGTGAGGAATGCCGAGATGCAGTTCGGCGAGAGTCTCGCGCCTTTCGGCGATGCCGCCCATATCGTGCTCGATGGCATCGACATCATCCTCAATTCAACGCGCGCCCAGAGCTTCGATCCCAGCCTGTTTTCGGTGATGGGCATCGATCCGACAAAGCAGAAGATCCTGGTGATCAAATCCACCAATCACTTCTTCGCCTCCTTCTCCAGGATCGCCGCCGAGATCCTTTACTGCTCGGCCGGAACGCCCTATCCCAATAATCCGGCGACCACGCCCTATCGGCGGGCGCCGAAGACGATCTGGCCGATCGTCGCCGATCCACACGGGTTACAACGCGGAGCCGCCTAAATGCATGATGCCAGCTTTGCCGTCGTCGCCAGGGCAGGAGACAGGATCGCCGATCTCTCGACGCCGCGTCCGGTCATCGACGAAGACAGGCTGGCTGCCAACATAAAGCGCGTTCAATCCTATATGGATGATCACGGGCTGAATTTCCGCCCGCATATCAAGACGCACAAGATCCCGGCGCTGGCCGTCGCGCAGGTCGCCGCCGGCGCCAAGGGCATCAACTGCCAGAAGGTGACGGAGGCCGAAGTCTTTGCCGAAGCCGGCTTCGGCGACATCCTCATCACCTTCAACATCCTCGGGCAGCAGAAGCTTGAGCGGCTGGCGAGATTGAACGAGAAAATCCCGGCCCTCAAGGTCGTCGCCGACAGCGAAACGACGGTCGACGGGCTCGCCGCGCATTTCTCCGGCCACAAGCCGCTGACCGTGCTTGTCGAATGCGACACCGGCGGCGGCCGCTGCGGCCTGCAGACGCCGGACGAAGCCGCCTCGCTCGCCAAGCGCATTGCTGCCGCCGACGGCCTGACCTTCGGCGGCATCGTCACCTATCCGAAGCCGCAATCAGCCGCCGCCGTCGAAGCCTTTATCACCGAGGTGCTGCAACGCCTCACATCCGACGGCATAGACTGCCCGATCGTCAGCAATGGCGGAACGCCGAGCCTGTTCGAAGCGCATCTCGTCCCCTCGGCCACCGAACACCGCGCCGGCACGTATATCTACAACGACCGCCAGATGCTGCGCATGGGCCATTGCACCGAGGACGATTGCGCCATGCATGTGCTGGCAACCGTCGTCTCCCGCCCAACCCCCGACCGCGCCGTCATCGATGCCGGCTCGAAAGCCCTGACCTCGGATCTCCAGGGTTTTATCGACTACGGCCTGATCGTCGGCTATCCCCAGGCGCGGATCAGCAGCCTCTCGGAAGAGCACGGCGTGATCGATCTGTCGAACTGCACCGGCCCCCGCCCGCAGATCGGCGAGAAGCTCTTCATCATCCCGAACCACACCTGCGTGGTGTCCAACCTGTTCGATACGATGGTTTTCCATCGGGGTGGCGTCGTGACCCGCGTCGAGCAAGTCGCGGCCCGCGGCCTTGTCTGGTAGAGGGCGGCTTCGTTTGAGGGCGAAATGCACGCAGCAGACGCCTTCGCTGCGCGAACGGCGGAGTTAGCCTCTACGCAGAATTTGCCGATCGTAAAGTGCCAACTCCTCGGCGGTTGGCGGGTCGAACAGCTTCGACCACCTAAAGAGGTCGGCCCGCGAGATATCGAACGTGCCGACCGGAAGCTCGGCGTTTCTTCGGGAGACCCGGTCCCAAAGCTCATCGAAGGGAACGTCGAGGAAGCAAAGGACGACGCTGGCACCAACTGCGCGAGCTTCGTCCCGGCAGGCGTCCCGCTCTGCCCGTGACCACACTCCCCAATCCACCACAACGTTACACTGAAGCCTGATGGCACGCAGAGCAATTTGCCATTGCAGGCTCTCGACTCTACCTCGGCACGGGCCGGTTTCGGCTTCTGAAGTGGAGATGCCGGGGTAAAGCTTGTGCATCCACTCGTCTCCGGTCAGACGGAGGGCAGATGCTTCTTGTTCGATTATCTTGGCGAGCGACGACTTCCCTGAACCGGGAAGACCGCAAGTGAGATAGAGCGTGGGCATCGAAAATCTCTGATTTTTGGCTTGGCAAGTGGACGTGGCCCTGGGTACTGTGCAGGACTGCGCTTCGCTCAATGCCGCTGGGCGCGGCCAATCAAAGGTTTGTTGCCATAGCCAATCTTGTAGGACCGCTCTGCTCGGGGGTCAAGACGGAGCGCATGAGTGAGCTCACAGGTGAGGTCGCACCACCCACTGGCTGCTTTGTGGAACCTCCAACAATAAGCTGACTATCTGCATCCCCCAACAAACACGTCGCTCAAAGTGTCGAGCAGAAATCGACTTCCGTCGCGAATAAGCCGACAGCGGAAGCAGGCCGACTTCCGCAACGCGCCAATCGCGGACGTTTCTCATTCCTTGTAAATCTGCTCGGACGAGGGCACGCTTCGCATTGATCGCGAACAATAATTGCGAAGACACTCCGAGGGAACTAAGCAGAATGGTAAATTTTCGCGACCTTAAGCGCCTGGCCACCCCGAGCGATGACACGGTATTGCTCGGCATCGGTTGGCTTAATCGAGATATGAACTATGCGACGGGAAAGGTTGCACCGAACTTCTACGAGAAGCTGACCGAGCTGTGCCGAAACCCTTGGCAACCTTTTGCAACCGCCGGATTTCATCATTGCGATCTTTGCCAATATGATGGCGTACCTTTCAAAGGTCAACTGTACGTCCCTGGCCGAGGCTGCATTTATGTTGCCCCAGTGGGCGTCGCTCACTACATCGCCACGCATTGGTACAGCCCGCCCGCAGTTTTCGTCCAAGCTGTCCTTGACTGTCCACCTATGCAGAGCATGGGCTATAAGAAAAAGCTGCTGTCAAACGGGGGACGAGGTTTAACGCAAGCTTTCAACGAGTCCTCTCACCCAACCTGATCTCACGATTGCCCCATGATCGCTTCGGGCAGGTTGACATCTTCCGCTTCGCGCCAATTGCGGTCATTGTTTTTATGAGTATCTTGATCGTGCGGACGCGTTGAGGGTGAGCAGGACTGCATGACAGATGACAGTCAGACGTTACTTCAGGTTGCCGACATTTCGGTATGCGTCATACTTCTGATTGTGCTCAAGATGAGGGTGCGAAAGACGAAAAGACATGGGCTCCGCGAGCTTTTAGGTCCTTCTGGAATTACTCTAGCGCTCGTCTTTTTCTTAATCCAGGCGGCGAAGGTAGTGGTTTGGTCACAGGCGTGATCGACGTCCGCCATTGGGCCGACTGAGGTCTTCCGCTTCGCGCCAACAGCGGTCATCGTGCACACATATCGAAATAAGAGCTAGGTTTCGTGGATGGCTGGCGCGAGACACTTCAACATTGTGGACCCGAGTGGGCATTATCTGTGCCCGGCCTGCGGATTCCCAGAATACACGTCGGGGCCGGCGTACGACGCAGTTGGTGGGCTCATTGGTTCCACCATTTGCGCTTGTTGCCTGTGGGAGCCAGGGTTCGATGATGACCCTGCCGCCAGCGGCGAGGCACGCCCAGACATACGGGAGTCACTGAGAAGATATCGGAGTGCCTGGAATGGAGTGCCAGTGTGGTCCGGCATCCGGTCGCGTATGCCGCCGGACTGGGACGGAGCAAAACAACTCAACTATTTGTTCGAACTCGCGCCACATGTCCGCTGAGGGCCGAAAGCGGATCTCCGCACTTGGGGGGCATGTCAGCCTAAGTGTTGGATATACAGCAGTCAGCTCAAGCCGCCGTCGGATTAATCACGTTCATATCGATCTCCGTCAGTTCCACCCGCCGCTCGAAGGCAATCCCCGCCTCGTCGAAGAGATGGCAATCCGCAGCATTGATGCCGGTTGATACAGGCGCGTCGGCGCGGATGCCGACGCTGCCGGGCAGCATGGCGCAGAAATTTTCGGCCTCGCCGTTGAGGGATGCGTAGGCGACGGTATTGGCGCCGAGGCGTTCGATGACGGTCGGGGTCACGGTGAAGACGATATCGCCGCCGTTGAGCTGGATATGCTCCGGGCGGATGCCGAGCGTCAGGGTCTTGCCTGATATGCCGTCGCGCGGGGTCACCGGCAGAATGGCGGTCTGGCCGTTATAATCCACCTCGACGCCATGAGCGCCGACGGCCTTGCAGGTCACGGGCAGAAAATTCATTTTCGGATTGCCTATGAAGCCGGCGACGAACTGGTTGGCGGGCTTATGATAAAGCTCCAATGGCGCGCCCGTCTGGGAGATATTGCCGGCGTCGAGCACGACGATACGGTCGGCCATGGTCATCGCTTCGACCTGGTCGTGCGTCACATAGATCATCGTCGCCTTCAACGCCCTGTGCAGCTTGGCAAGCTCGATGCGCATATCGGCGCGAAGTGCGGCGTCGAGATTGGAGAGCGGCTCGTCGAACAGAAAAATCTTTGGTTCGCGCACGATGGCGCGGCCGATCGCGACGCGCTGGCGCTGGCCGCCGGACAGCATGCCGGGTTTCTGCTGCAGCCGCTGTTCCAAGTGAAGGATGCGCGCGGCATTTTCCACCTTGGCCTTGAGCTTTGACTCTTCCATCTTCTCGACCCGAAGCGGGAAGGCGATGTTTTCGAACACCGACATATGCGGATAGAGCGCATAGGACTGGAACACCATGGCGATGCCGCGCTTGACCGGAGGCAGGTCGTTGACCCTGATGCCGTTGATGACGATGTCACCCGCCGTCGTCGCGTCAAGACCGGCGATCATCCGCAGCAGGGTGGACTTGCCGCAGCCAGACGGGCCGACGAAGACGACGAACTCGCCATTCTTCACCTCGAGCTGCACGCCCTTCAGAACTTCGTAGTCGCCGTAGAATTTCTGAACTTTGTTGAGAAGGAGCTGTCCCAAAAATCTGTCTCCGCCGGCGGCCTTCGTCGCACATTCGATCGTCATAAGGGGAGGGGCCGCGGCCATCCCGCCGCGACCCCAAGAAGCCTCAAGGGGGTTACTTGAAGGCTTCGATTTCGCCGGCAGCCTTCTTCAGCGCGGCTTCCGGTTCGGCCTTACCCGTCACCACCGACTGGATCATCTCAATCATCGAGTTCTGGAAGCCCTTATAGTCAGTGAAGAGCGGTTCCGGGCCACCATAGCTGATGCCGTCGATGAGCGGCTTCCAATAGGGATCCTTGGCGACGAACTCGTCGACCTTGGCCGAAGGACGCAACGGGGTGAGCCCGGCGCCGCCCTGCAGCTCGTATTCCGACTGGACATCCGGAGAGGTGATGAACTTGGCAAATTCGGTCGCCTTGTCCTCGACGCCCGAGCCCTTGAAGACCGCCAGGCTGTCGGTGATCAAGAGCGTGCCCGGACCCTTGGCGTCGGGGCCGAGCGGCAGCGTCGTGATGCCCCAGCTGATCTGCGTCTTCTTCAGGCGGTCGGCGGCACCCGAGCCTGCCTGGATCATCGCCACCTTGCCGTCGAGGAAGATGGCGCGGACTTCGTTCTGCTCATAGGCCGTCGGGCCTTCCTCGGAGTAGGGGACGATGTCCTTATAGGCCTTCAGCGCGGCAAGAATCTGCGGGCTGTCGAGCGTGACCTTGCCTTCGGCATCCGTCACCGCACCGTTGTTGGTGTAAACCCAATGCATGAACTGGTGCATCGTGTTGTCGAAGGTCTTGGCGGAAAGACCGAAGCCCGGAATGCCGGTCTTTTCCTTGATGGTCTTTGCCATCTCGATTTCTTCGGCCCAGGTCTTCGGCGGCTTCTCAGGGTCAAGGCCGGCCTGCTTGAAGAGATCCTTGTTCCAGTAAAGCGCCTTGGTGGAGAAGGCGATCGGAACGCCCCACTGGTTACCCTCGAAGGTTACCGTATCGACGATATGGGGGTAGTAGGCCTTCTTCTCGTCATCGGTCATCGGCACCGGGACGATGAGGTCGTTCTGCGCGAATTCCTTCAGCGTGCGCGAGCCGACATAGGCCATGGCGACCGGCGTGCCGGCGGCGGCCAGCGTCGTCGCCTTGTCCTGGCACTGCGCCCAGCCGACGACCTCGGGGGTGATCTTCCAGCCCGTATTCTTTTCTTCCCACTGCTTGATGTATTTGGTGTGGACCGGGTCGATCGTATCGCCGCAATAGATCCAGCTGATTTCCTTGTCGGCCGCCTGGGCAGTGACCGCGGTCAATGCCGTCGAACCGAGCAAGGCGAGCGCCATAAGGCCTGTCTTGATTGTTATGCTCACGTCGTGACTCCCGTTCTTGTGTTAGCTGTTCACTCGTTTTTTGCTCTTATTGTTTCACCGCACCGGCGGTCAGCCCGCCGACAAGGTAGCGCTGAAGGAAGAAGATGACGACCATCGCCGGCGCGATGCCGACGAAGGAAGCCGCCATCAGTTCGTTCCAGATGACCTCCTGCTTACCGAAGTAAGCAAAGAGACCCACCGGCAGGGGCATGTATTCGGTCTTCGAGTTGAAGGTCAGCGCGAAGATGAATTGCTGGGCGTAAGCGCCGATGAAGGTGGTAATGGCGACGACGATGATCCCCGGCATCGCAATGGGCAGGATGACGCGGCGCAGCGTATAGAAGTGGCTGGCGCCATCCATGTAGGCCGCTTCGTTGAGTTCCTGCGGAATACGGATCATATAGGTGCGCAGCAGCCAGATCGCCGATGGGATCAGGAAGGCGACGCCCGGCACGATCATGGCGAGATAGGTGTTGAGCACCCCCATGCTGCGCATCAGCCGGAAGAGCGGGATGAGCAGCACGGCGCCGGAGAACATGTTCACCGTCAGGAAGGCGCCGAGCAGGATCCCCATGCCCTTGAATTCGAACTTCGCGAAGGCATAGGCCGCCGGAATGACCAGGCAGAGCACGATCAGCGTAACGATGATCGAGATGAAGAACGAGTTGAAGATATAGCGTCCGAAACCCGGAACGCTGACCCACATCGTCCGGTAGGCCTCGAACGAGCCGTTTTCCGGCCAGAAGCGGTAGGGTGAAGAGAAGAGCTGGCTGAGCGGCTTCAGTGATACCATGAAGCCTTCGAAGAAGGGCGCCAGCACGAAGAACAGAAACACAGCGATGCCGCAATAGATCAGGATGATTTCCCACCAGCGGTAACGGTCGATCATGGCGGGGCTGCTCATGCGCGTTTCTCCGGGTTGAGGCGGCGGGTGACGCGGAAATAGGCAAAGCAGAAGAGCGACAGGAAGATGCAGATCAGAACGGCGCGCGCCGCCCCTTCGCCGTATTTCTTCGAGCCGATCGCCGTCTGATAGGTATCGATGATCATCGTCGTCGTCTCGCCGCTCGGCCCACCCTGCGTCAGGATCCAGATGATGTCGAACGAGTTGAAGGTGGCGATCAGCGACAGCATCGACATGGTGATGATGGCGGGCACCATCAGCGGCAGGGTGATGCGGCGGAAGCGGTACCAGCGGCCGGCGCCGTCGGTCCAGGCGGCCTCGTAGAGATCCTTGGGAATGGATTGGATCGCCGCCAGGAAGTAGATCGTCACCAGGGGCACGCCGATCCATACATCGGTGATTACAGTTGCCCAGAAGGCGGTGCTGCCATAGGCAAGAAAGGCGACCGGACCGTCGACAAGGCCGAAGCGCTGCAAGACGCCCGATATCATCCCGAACTGGCCATTATACATCCAGCCCCACATGAAGATGCCGATCGCCATCGGCACGATCCATGGCGGCATGGTCAAAAGCCGGAACAGCGAGCGGCCGGGCACGGCGGCATTCAGCATGGTCGCGCCGAAAGTGCCGATCACCATTTTCAGGGCGACGGAGAAGAAGGTCCAGATGAAGGTGCGGAAGATGACCTCCGCAAAGGTGGCGTTGAAGATCTTCTGGTAATTGACCCAACCGACCCAGTTGGTGGTCTTCTTCAGCGATGCGTCGGTGAAGGAAAGAATGAAGGTATCGACAAGGGGATAGGCGACGATGGCGAGAACATAGAGGACGGCCGGAAGGAGAAGGATCCAGGCAAAGATGACCGTGCCTCGTTGAACACTCATCCTGCCGCCCTCCTCAAGCCGCTCTTGCGTGAAGGGCTTCGTCGAAGCGGTCCCAGATGGGTCTGAGGTCGACGACCGTCTTCTTCATCCTCGCTTCGTCCATAGCCAGCGCCAGAATGCCGGCTTCGAGCGCATTCAGCGTGGAAACCGGAAGTTCGAGCCCGGTGCGCACGCTTTCCAGCAGGTCGCTCGCCATCTGTTCGTCGGCGCCGTAATGCTGGGAGAGTTCGGTGGCGGCGTATTTGTTTTCGACCACCTTGTTGCCGGTCAGCTGCTCGTGCACGTCGAGATAGCCGCGCACGAAATCGCCTTCGGCCATGCCGCGCGAGCCCATGATGGCGAAACGGCGGAACTGGTCGGGCACGTTCAGATTGGTGTGGAAGTTCATGCCGACGCCATTTTCATATTCGACGATCGCTACCTGATAATCGATGATATCGGCATCGCTGTCGAAGACCTTGTCCGATCCCATCCATCCACTCGGCTTGCGATGGAACATCTCGAGATCGTTGATGCCTTCGCGCGCCGGGTCGTTGGCCGGAGTGAAGCTCTTGCGGCCACCGAAACTGGCGACACGCTCGGGCCGCGCGCCGACGACGCCATTATAAAGGTCGAGGTCGTGGCAGCATTTCTCCAGCATGAAACTGCCGGAATAACGCTCGTAACGGCGCCAGTCGCGCATGAAGAAGGCGCCGTGATAGGGCTCGATATGTTCGGAAGCCTCGATTGAGACGATCTGACCGAGCTTGCCCTCGGCCTGGACGGCGCGCAGATCCTTGTAAAGAGGGGAATAACGCAGCACCAGACCGACCATCAGCCGCTCATGGCCGAACTTCGCCATCAGATGCGCAAGCTCGATGCTTTCTGCAATGGTCGTGACGATCGGCTTTTCGCAGAAGACCTTGAGACCAGCTTGCAGTCCGAGCCTGATATGGTCGAGATGCAGGTGATTGGGGGAGCCGATCATCAAGAGATCGAGCTTTTCGGAGGCAAGCAGTTCCTCCGGCGACCCATAGGCCTTGCCGACCGAAATTCCCTTTTCCGTCAATCCGGGAAGCCCGGCAGGTTCCGGATCCACATAGCCGACAATGTCGAAGCTGCTATCGATCGCTTTAAAGACATAGCCGAGATAGCCGAGCCGGAATCCGAGCCCGATGATTCCCACTTTCATGCCGATCAAGTTCCCAAATTAGGTAATTTATTTTCTTTAAGTTGGGACAAAAAACGAGGGGCGTCAATAGAAAACGGGCCTCGCGGCAGGAGTATGAAATTAATTTTCATAGATCGGTAGGCGGCTGCCGATTGCGCGCCGCGAGCGGCCGGACGTCGATTGCAGGATGAAAGTGCTGACACGCGCCTGAGGTGGGAGGCGAATTCGGGCCTCACGTTAATCTCGCGAAATGTTGAAAAGAACCGCGAGTTTACGTGTGTAGGATGATGCGAGAACCCGAGGCCAGGAGGAGCCATCATGACCCGCATGACAGCCAAGGATTTCCCGCAGGAACTTCTCGAACTCTATGATTATTACGCGCACGGGAGGATCACCAAGCGCGAGTTTCTCGACCGGGCCGGCAAATTCGCCGTCGGCGGCGTGACGGCAGCCGCCATACTGGCCTCGCTCAGCCCCGATTATGCGCTGGCGACCCAGGTCGAATTCACCGATCCCGACATATCAGCCGAATACATCACCTATCCCTCGCCGAAAGGAAATGGCGACGTCCGCGCCTATCTCGTCCGCCCCGCCAAAGCCGCCGGCAAGGTCGGGGCGGTCGTCGTCGTTCACGAGAACAGGGGGCTCAACCCCTATATCGAGGATGTGGCGCGGCGCGTGGCGAAGGCGGGTTTCATCGCACTGGCGCCGGATGGCCTGACCTCGGTCGGCGGTTACCCGGGCAATGACGAAAAAGGCAAGGAGCTGCAGCAGAAGGTCGACCCGGAGAAGCTGATGAACGACTTCTTCGCGGCCGTCGAGTTTCTGATGAAGAGCGACCTCACCACAGGCAAGGTCGGCATCACCGGCTTCTGCTACGGCGGCGGCGTCGCCAATGCCGCGGCAGTCGCCTATCCCGAACTTGCCGCCGCCGTGCCTTTCTACGGCAGGCAGCCGCGCGCCGAGGATGTGCCGAAGATCAAGGCGCCCTTGCTTCTCCATTATGCCGGGCTGGACAAGGGCATCAACGAAGGCTGGCCGGCCTATGAGGCCGCACTGAAATCGTCCGGAAAAACCTACGAGGCCTATGTCTATCCCGACGTCAATCACGGCTTCCACAATGATTCGACGCCGCGCTACGACGAAGCGGCCGCCAAGCTCGCCTGGCAGCGAACGGTCGACTGGTTTACGAAATACCTCGCCTGAGAAGGCCGTGGCTTGAACGGATGTGCGGGCGGGAAGAGCATTTCCGCCCGCCCGTCTGCGGCCGGCCCGGTGAGGTCAAGCCCCCAATTACCCCCGTTGCGTTTCTGCTCAATCCGAACGCAGCGGTCACCAAGCAGGGCACTGTCGGCGACCACAGGAAGATTCCGCCGGCAATCATCATTCGTGCATTTCTAAGGTGGAGGAAATTTCGTCATCTGTGGTATCATCATTTTTCGCGCCGGTTTTTTCGAGCGAAAGATTGCTCCGACACCAAAGACGGCCCCACGAAGGACCAAGGTCGGGCGACAAGGATACGTGGCTCTCATTGTATTTTTTCCAGGGCCCAAGGCGATCTGAACGGAACAAGCATGTCCGTCATTGGTTTCGAACCTTAGCGTTCAAAGGAGGAGCATTTCATGCCTACGGTTGCCGCGACACCCATCACGCCGCCTGACCAGCACCTCGTAACTGCGCGCGAAGCCATCGAGCCGCTTTACGAGAAACTCGAGCTTCAAACCGAATCGCTGGTGCTGGCTGCGGCACTGGAAGCCGGATGGTCTTCCGATGAGGCGACGAAGGCGCTTGCGGCGCTCAGACTGCAGGATGCTCTCTCCACCTTGGACGAATGAACGAGCCGATACTTTTGTGCTGTTCGACATGCACGGCGTCGATTATCGCGAGCCGCCGGCCTTGCGTCGTCTCCGGCTGACCATCATTCCGCCGACGATGAGAATAATTCCGGTCGCGTTCGCCCAGAATGACGTCGGAACGTCGCTGACATAATCCAACGCCACCCCGGTTACCATCTGGCCGCCGATGATCAGCAGCGCCGTATTGACGGCGCCTATGCGCGCAATCGCCCAACTGCCCGCCGCCACGAAAACGACGCCGATCGGACCGCCCAGATAGATATACCAGGGCGCCTCGGCAGCACCTGCAGGCAGCAGGCCTCCGACACCAAGACCAAGGCAGGTGAGGACGGCAAAGCCGACCGCATGATTCCAGAAGGATGCGATCAGCGGCGTGGTCGATATGCTCAACCGCCCATTGAGCTGACGGCTGAGGCCGACGAGCACGCCGCCCAGGCAAGCGAGAAGAATGAACAGCGTCACGCCCCACCTCGCCCAAAGAGGATGATGAGTGCGCCGCCGGTGACGACCAGGCCGAGCGCGGCGATGTCGCGGAGATCCGGGCGCCGCTTCGGCAGACCGAACAGTCCCCACCGGTCGGCCGCCAGGCTGAAGGCGACCTGGCCTGCCAGGCCCAGAGCCAGGGTACCGGAGAGCCCGAGCGGCGAGTTGACCGCGGTCGAGGTCAAAATGACGGTTGCGGCGCCGGACACCCCGCCGAGATAGGCCCACAAGGGCGCTCTGGCAGTCTTCCCCGGCGTATGCCGGCGGTACATCGCCAAAAGCAGAATGACGGCGGCGATCATGCCTGTGCCGTGAGCGGTCCAGGATGAGAACAGGGGGTTGCCGTAACGTGCCAATTCCCCGTTCAGATGGACCATGAAGGTGAGGAGCCCGCCCGTGGCAAAAGCGCCGATGAAGTGAATGGGATGCGAATTACGTCCTGCTTCTATGGTCATTGCAGATCCCGTCAAACAATTGATTGCGCCCAAAATTTTCGATTGTCGCCACGGCCCGCGTCTTGCATCTGGCTGGAGCTTTCCGCATCCGCATCGCAGTGCTAAACGGCACCGTTTGCATGTAAAGGAAATATCGTGAAAAAATTGATCCGCCTGCTGCTGACGATCGCTCTTGCCGTCGTCGTTTTTACCGGTTTCCGTTGGTATCGCTATGTCTCCAACACCGACAGCCCCTATGATGAAATCGGCATCACCCTCAACAATTTTATGCCCGGTCCGATCAACAGCTGGGGCTGCGCCAAGCTGAGGAGCACCTTTGCCAGCTCGCTGCCACCCTATGGCTGCGCTGCCGGCGACGGGACGCAGTGGAAGTAAAGCTGTCAGGCTGCGCCGCCGGCGCAGCCTGACTTGCCTTGCGCGGGGAAAAGGCCCGCGGACTTCGCATCGGTGTCGCCGTCGCGATGATCATCCGCCACTTCCTGCGATCAGTCGCATTCCAGGCGTCGCGAACTGCTTCCGGTAATTCAGCGGACTGACGCCATAGGTTTGAACGAACTGCAATCGGAGATTCTCGGCACTGCCCAAGCCAGTCGCAAGAGCGATCCCGTCTAGCGGCGCATTGCTGGTTTCGAGCAACATGCGCGAACATTCGAGGCGCTCCTTCAATATCCACTTCAATGGCGGCAATCCGGTCAGGGAGCGAAAACGGCGTTGGAAAGTGCGTAGGCTCATTCCTGCCTTGCCGGCAAGCGACGCTATGCTATGCGACGCTGCGAGGTCGGCCCGGACATGATCCAACAAGGACGACAAGCGGTGCGCTTCGTATTCGGCCGGAATCGGTTGTTCGACGAACTGGGCTTGGCCGCCCTGCCGATGGCTGTACATGACCAGCCGGCGTGCGACCGAGTTTGCAATCCTCGCTCCGAAATCGGAGCGCACGATATGCAGGCATAGGTCAATGCCCGCTGAGCTGCCCGCCGAGGTCAGGATGTCTCCGTCGTCGATGTAGAGGCGATCCGCCTCGACTTCGATTGCCGGATGACGCTCGGCCAAGGTTTTCGCAAATTGCCAGTGGGTTGTCGCCCTGCGGCCATCCAGAAGGCCCGCCGCCGCGAGGACGAAAGCGCCGCCGCATATCGACACGATGCGGGCACCTCTCTTATGCGCAAGGACAAGTTCGTCGCAGATTCGCTGCGGTACGGGCGCCTCGGCGCCGCGCCACCCCGGGACGATCACCGTTCCGGCCTGGTGCAAATCCTCTGCCGAACCGGTCGCGGCGACCATCAGACCACCGCAGGCGCGAAGGGATTTGTCTTCGAGGGCGACGGACTCGAATCGATACCAGTTCGGCCCAGCCTCAGGCCGCGAGAGACCGAAAATTTCGGCAGTGATCCCAAACTCGAAGGTGCACAGGCCGTCATAGACGAGGCTGACGACGCGTCTGTTTGGTTCTTGAGATGGCGTATGTCTGAAATTTGGCATGAATGCCATGCTATCTGGCAATTCCGCCACTGGCAACGCGGCTGCCGGCCATGCGATCTCGTCAAGTGTTTGTCATAGGAGAGACCATGTCACGGGATACAGAATTGCTAAGTGCCATCCAGACCTATTTCGATGCCCTTTATGCCTGCGACCTGGAGCTGTTCGACAGGGTTTTCCATCCGGCCTGCAGCCTGTTTGATGCTGACGAAGGCGCAATTGTCGTTGATCCAATCGCAGCCTACCGCGAGGTCATCGCCAAGCGAATTTCGCCTTCCAGCCGTTCGCAGCCGCGTCAAGACGAAATTATCCTGATCGACTGGCTCTCGGATGCTTCCGCTACCATCAAAGTCCGTTTGCGCATTCACGAGAATATTTTCATCGATCATCTGTGTTTTGTGAAAGGCACGGATAGCTGGCGGATCGTCGCCAAGATCTGGCATCTCGAACGAAGAATGGCTTAAGTCAGATCGGCCAGACTGCCAGCAGCGCTGGCACACTGACGAGCACGACAATCAGCGAAAGCGGCAGGCCCAATCGCGCATAGTCGCCAAATCGATATCCGCCCGGGCCCATGACCAGCGTGTTGCACTGGTGGCCGATCGGGGTGAGGAAATCACAGCCGGCGCCGATTGCCACCGCCATCAGAAACGCATCGGGCCGGAAGCCCAGCTTGGCGGCAAAGGTCGCGGCGATCGGCGCCATGACCAGAACGGTCGCCGCGTTGTTCAAAAACGGCGTCACGGCCATGGCCGCCACCAGGATGAGAGCCAGAGCGCCGAAGGGCGGAAGCATTTCGGCGGTGCGCGACAGGAGATCCGCGATGATGTCGGTGGTTCCCGTGGTTCTCAGCGAGTCGCTGATCGGGATCAGAGCAGCCAGCATGATCAGAATCGGCGCATCGAGATGATGATAGACTTCGCGCAAGGGAACCGATCCGGTGACCACCATCAGAAAGGCGGCGGCAAAAAATGCCGTCGCGACGGGAATGCCGCCGAAGGCCGTCGCCGCCATCGTCGCCAGCAGGATAATGACCGGGATCATGCCGTTGCGGGCATTGCCGAGCTTCAGATCCCGTTCGACCAGCGGCAAACATCCCCATTCGCGTAAAAGATCCGGCAGTTTCTGCAAGTCGCCCTGCAAGACCACGACGTCGCCGTTGCGGATCTTGATCTCGCCGAGACGCTCGGTGAAGCGCCTGTCCCGGCGGCTGACGGCAAGAAGGTTGAGGCCGGTATTGTGGAAGAGAGCGACGTCTTTTGCGCTGACGCCGATCAAGCGCGAATGTTCGCCGACGATGGCTTCGACGGAGCTGATGTCCCGGCGGATCTCGGGCTCGTGTTTACGATCGGACAGTTGCAGCTTGGCTTCGCTGACGATCTTGTCGAGGGCGCTCTGCTCGCCCTCGATGATCAGAAGGTCGCCATCCTTGAGAACGGTGTCGGGAAGCGGCGTTCGTCTTTGGCCGCTGCCGCCGATAATCGCGGTCACCATGGCATCACCGCCGGCCGGTTTCTGCAGCCAGCTGACGGACCGGCCGATCGCCGCCGATGGCGTGGTGACCTTGGCTTCGGTCGTGTAGTTCTTGATCGCCACCGCCTCGTCCATCGACGTTTCTACCCGCGATCGTTCGGGAAGCAGCTTGTAGAACAGCCCCAGAAAGACAACGCCGGCGACCGAGAGCGCCAAGCCGACAGGCGTATAGTCGAACATCGTGAACGGCTGCCCGGTGATCTCCTCGCGCACCCGGGAAACGATGATATTCGGCGATGTGCCGATCTGCGTCATCAGCCCGCCGAGCAGAGAGGCGAAAGACATCGGCATCAGGAACATCGACGGTGACACGCGCGATTTCCGGGCCATCTGCACGGCAACCGGAATCATGATCGCCAGCGCGCCGATGTTTTTAACGAAAGCCGACAGGGCCGCGACGATGGCAACCAAGATGATCAGTTGCATCCGCGGCCCGCGCCTTTCCGGAGAGAATCGGCGCAATGCGAGATCCATGATCCCCGATCTGGAGATCGCCGCACTGACGATCAGTGCGCTGCCGACAATGATGACGATGTCATCGGCAAAACCGGAAAAGGCGGTTTTGGCAGGGACGATGCCGACGGTGATTGCCACAAGCAGGGAACTCACTGCGACCACGTCGTATCGATAACGCCCCCAGACGAAGGCGCCCATCATGAGCGCGATGACGAGAAGAGAAAGCCATTGATCAACGCGCATGTTTGCATCCCTGTGGTAGCAATTAACGTTTGACGCAAGAGAATGATGCGACGAGCCAGAGAATTTCTCATCGATCCTCGCCGCTTGCTGCCGCCGACAATCGGATGGGCATGAAAAGCCGGCAGGCGAGGCTTGGCAGAGACGCACTTGTTCCCATGTTTCAGCGGGAGGAGGCCATCATGGAACTTCCAGCCGCCGGCCGGCATTCCATGCTTGGATGTTGATTCGGAAACGACCATGGCCAGTGACAACCTGTCGACATATCGCTCGAAGCGCGATTTTCAAAAGACGGCGGAGCCGAGCGGCGACAAGCAGATCGCGCGCAGCAATCGCCGTCGCTTCGTCATCCAGAAACACGACGCCACCCGACTGCATTACGACCTGCGGCTCGAACTCGACGGCGTCTTCAAATCCTGGGCGGTCACCAAAGGCCCGTCGCTCGATCCGCACGACAAGCGGCTGGCCGTCGAGGTGGAAGATCACCCGCTCGATTATGGCGACTTCGAAGGCACGATCCCGAAAGGCCAGTATGGCGGCGGCACGGTGATGTTGTGGGACCGCGGCTATTGGGAGCCCGAGGGAAAGAAGAGCCCGGAGCAGGCGCTTGCCAAGGGCGACTTCAAGTTCACGCTGGAAGGCGAACGGCTGCACGGCAGCTTCGTGCTGGTGCGCATGCGCAATGATCGCGACGGCGGCAAACGGACCAACTGGCTGCTGATCAAACATCACGACGCGTTCTCGGTCGACGAAAATGGCGAAGCGATCCTGGAGGACAACGATACCTCGGTTGCCTCCGGCCGGACGATGGAGGCGATTGCCGCCGGCAAGGGCCGCAAGCCGAAGCCGTTCATGATGAAAGGCGGCGATATCAAGGCCGATGCCGTCTGGGACAGCAACCACGGGCTGGCCGCCGAAGAGAGGAAAGAGACGGGCCGAGCCGGCAGGAAGCCGAAAGCGGCAAGGGTCGACCTCCCGGATTTCATCGCGCCGCAGCTTTGCCAGACCCTGGAGCGGCCGCCGGCCGGCGAGGGCTGGATTCACGAGATCAAATTCGATGGCTACCGGATCCAGATGCGGACGCTCGAGGGCGAGGTGACGCTGAAGACGCGGAAGGGGCTCGACTGGACCGGTAAATATCCGGAGATCGCCGAGGCGGCATCGGCACTACCCGACGCCATTATCGACGGCGAGATCTGTGCTCTCGACGACCATGGCGCACCGGATTTCGCAGCCCTGCAGGCCGCCATTTCGGAAGGCAGGACCGGCGATCTCGTCTATTTCGCCTTCGATCTTCTTTACGAGGGTGGCGAGGACTTGCGGTCGTTGCCGGTCGTGGAGCGCAAGGCCCGGCTTCAAAGCTTGCTGGCGGATGCCGGTGATGACCCTCGGCTCCGTTTCGTCGAGCATTTCGAGACCGGCGGCGACGCGGTCCTTCGCTCCGCCTGCAAGCTCTCACTGGAAGGCATCGTCTCCAAACAGGTCGATGCTCCCTATCAATCCGGCCGCGCCGACAGCTGGGCCAAGTCGAAATGCCGCGCCGGCCACGAAGTGGTGATCGGCGCCTATGCCAAGACCAACGGCAAATTCCGCTCCCTGCTGGTCGGCGTCTACCGCGGCGACCACTTCGTCTATGTCGGCCGCGTCGGCACCGGATATGGCGCGAAGAAAGTGGAAACGCTGCTGCCGAAACTTCAGGCGCTCGAGGCGGCAAAATCGCCCTTCACCGGCATCGGTGCTCCAAAGAAGGAGGCCGAGGTCACCTGGCTGAAGCCCAAGCTGGTGGCGGAAATCGAGTTCGCAGGCTGGACCGCCGACGGCATCGTCCGCCAGGCGGCCTTCAAGGGCCTGCGGGAGGACAAGCCGGCCAGAGAGGTCAAGGCCGAACGGCCGGCCAACCCCGCTGAGACCGAGGTACCGGAGCCGGCGGCGGAGGCGGAGGTGAAGGCGAGGCCCGCTCGCCGTAAAGGCGCCAAAACCGAGGTGATGGGGGTGATGATCTCCAATCCGGACAAGCCGCTGTGGCCGGATGCCAATGACCGCAGGCCGGTGACCAAGGAAGAGCTGGCGCGCTATTATGAAGCCGTCGGCGGCTGGATGATCGCGCATATCGAAGGGCGTCCCTGTTCGATCATCCGTGCGCCCGATGGGCTCGGCGGCGAGCAGTTCTTCCAGCGCCATGCAATGCCCGGCACCTCGAACCTCCTCGAACTGGTCAAGGTCTTCGGCGACAAAAAGCCCTACCTGCAGATCGACAGGGTCGAGGGTCTGGCTGCTGTCGCGCAGATCGGCGCTGTCGAATTGCACCCCTGGAATTGCCAACCGCACAAGCCGGAGGTGCCGGGCCGGCTGGTGTTCGACCTCGACCCCGGCCCCGACGTGCCGTTCTCGACGGTCGTTTCCGCCGCCCGCGAAATGCGCGATCGTCTCGACGCACTGGGCCTGATCAGCTTCTGCAAGACAACCGGCGGCAAGGGCCTGCACGTTGTCACGCCGCTTGCAATCAACAAACGCAAGCCGCTTTCCTGGGCTGAGGCGAAGAGCTTCGCGCACGACGTCTGCCAGCAGATGGCGCGCGACAATCCCGATCTTTATCTGATCAAGATGACCAAGAGCCTGAGGAACGGCCGCATCTTCCTCGACTATCTCCGCAACGACCGGATGGCGACGGCCGTGGCACCCTTGTCCCCACGGGCCCGGCCAGGCGCCACGGTCTCGATGCCGCTGACCTGGACCCAGGTCAAATCGGATCTCGACCCGAAACGCTTCACCATCCGCACCGTGCCGGCACTGCTGTCGAAATCGCCAGCCTGGGAGGATTACTGCGATGGCGAGCGTCCGCTGGAGCAAGCGATCAAACGCCTCGGCAAAGCATCCGCGGCGGCTTGAACATCACGAATGAATTTTCTCTGCGTGCCATATTGCCCTTCGCAAAACTACTCCAAATAGCAGTGAAGCGGATCGCATAGATCGAGCGTTGACAATCCCCCGGCCATGAGGTCTAGTGGTCCACTTACCGGACCAGCAGACCTCAGGGAGAGGGGCATGGCAGTGGATGTTCGAGCGATGCTCGAAGAGGTTGCGACGCTTGGGGGAGCGCCGAAGAAGTCGATGAAAGACTTCGTCGTCCAGAAAATTGCGACCTTCATCGCCACCGGCATCCTCAAATCAGGCGACCCGCTGCCCGGCGAACGTGAACTGGCTGCCGCGCTCTCGGTCAGCCGCGAGACCGTCCGCGGCGCGATCCTCATCCTCGCCACACATGGAATTCTCTCTGTCGCGCAGGGAACGCGCACCGTGGTGGCATCGGAGGACGTCGGCGAATTGGCTGTCCAGGCGGCGCGCTACCGCGACATCGCGGCCTATAGTCTCGACAATGTTCATGAGGCGCGACTGCTGATCGAAGCTCAGGTGGTCAGGGCTGCCGCGGTCAAGGTCGAAGCGCCGACGCTTGATTATCTCCGCAAGTCGATCACGGCACAGGAAGCCGCCTGTGACGATCCCGTGCGTTTCTTGATCTGCGACCGGGAGTTTCACACCGCCATCTACCGTTCCAGCGGCAATGCGGTGCTGGCCGACATGGCCGCCGATCTCTATTCCTATCTTCTCAGCCACCGCAGGCGCGTCGTATCGCAGCCCGGGACGATCGCCACGAGCATCGCCGATCACCGGTTAATCCTCGCCGGTCTGGAGACGCACGATCCGGACGCCGCATGCGCGGCCTTCGCGATCCACGAAACCCGCATTTATACGACAACCAAGCTGCTCTTTTCGTAGACCGCAGGGAGACGAACACGATGCATATTCTCATTATCGGGGCGGGAGGAATGATCGGCCGTAAGCTTGCCGCCAGCTTGGCGCGCAGCGGTTCCCTCGGCGCTCAAACGATCACGCGCATGACGCTGGTGGATATCGCGGCGCCGCCGGTGCCATCAGGCGTCGTTGCCTCGGTGGAAGCGCTGGCTGCCGATATTTCGGAAGGTGGCGCGGCCGAAGCCTTGGCGGCTCGCCGGGCCGACGTAATCTTCCATCTCGCCGCGATCGTTTCCGGCGAGGCCGAGCGCAATTTCGAACTCGGCTACCGGGTCAATCTCGATGGCACACGCGCACTGCTGGAAGCGATCCGTCATGAGGGAAGCCGGCAAGCCTATGTTCCCCGCTTCGTCTTCACTTCGTCAATTGCGGTTTACGGCACACCGTTTCCCGATCCGATCCCCGACGATTACGTCCAGGCGCCGCTCACCAGCTACGGCGTGCAGAAAGCGATATCGGAACTTCTGCTCGGCGATTATTCGCGCCGCGGCTTCGTCGACGGCGTCGGAATTCGGTTGCCGACCATCGTCATCCGGCCCGGTGCGCCGAACGCCGCCGCATCGGGCTTCTTTTCCGGAATTTTGCGGGAACCGCTCGCCGGCCAGCGGGCGGTTCTTCCGGTGGAGGATACGGTCAAGCATTGGCTGGCAAGCCCGCGTTCCGCCATCAAATTTCTGATCCACGCCGCCACGCTCGACACATCGTCGCTGGGTGCGCGGCGCACGCTCACCATGCCGGGCGTTGCCGCCACCGTTGCCGACCAGATTGCCGCATTGCGCCGTGTCGCCGGCCCTGCGGCGGCTGAGTTGATCGACCGCCGCCGCGACGAGGTCATTGAAGGGATCGTCGCTGGGTGGCCGAAATCCTTTGCGCCCGATCGTGCGACCCAACTGGGGTTCACCGCCGAGACCAGCGTCGACGAGCTGATCGAGGTCTACCTCTCCGAAGATGCTCCGGGTGCGTCCCGATGAAGAGATAACGACAAGACGAAGACATAGCGTGTAGCGCTCGATTTCTGGGAGGAGTGAGTATGGCAGGCGTTCAATTCGCGGATGTGCGGAAATCATTCGGTTCATTTCCGGTCATCAAAGGCGTGGATATCGACATCGCCGATGGTGAGTTCGTGATCCTGGTCGGCCCGTCGGGTTGCGGCAAATCCACATTGCTGCGGATGCTGGCGGGACTTGAGAACATTTCCGGCGGCGAGATCAAGATTGGCGGGCGGGTGGTCAACACGCTGCCGCCGAAGGATCGCGATATCGCCATGGTGTTCCAGAACTACGCGCTCTATCCGCATATGACGGTGGAGCAGAACATGGGCTTCTCGCTCATGCTCAACAAGTCGCCGAAGGCGGAGGCGGAAAAGCGGGTGAAATATGCCGCCGGCATCCTCGGCCTCGACAAGCTGCTCGACCGCTATCCGCGCCAGCTTTCCGGCGGCCAGCGCCAGCGTGTCGCCATGGGCCGCGCCATCGTGCGCGATCCGGAAGTCTTCCTGTTCGACGAGCCGCTGTCCAACCTCGATGCCAAGCTGCGTGTCGCCATGCGCGCCGAGATCAAAGAACTGCACCAGCGGCTGAAAACCACCACTGTTTACGTCACCCACGATCAGATCGAAGCCATGACCATGGCCGACAAGATCGTCGTCATGCATGATGGCGTTGTCGAGCAGATCGGCACGCCGCTCGAGCTCTACGACAGGCCGGCCAATCTCTTCGTCGGCGGCTTCATCGGCTCGCCGGCGATGAACATGATCAAGGGCAGGCTCGATCCGGAAAACCCGGCACGCTTCATGGCACCCGACGGCACGGCGCTGCCGGTCTTCAATCCGCCAGCCGGCGCCATTGGCCGCGACCTCGTCTACGGGCTTCGCCCGGAATATATCCTGCTCGACGCCAATGGCCTGCCCGGCGAAATCGTGGTGATCGAGCCGACCGGCTACGAGACGCATCTCATTCTCAAGCTCGGCGGCAGCGAGCTCAGCTGCGTCTTCCGCGAACGCGTCAGCGCCCGGCCAGGCGAAATCCTGCGCGTTTCGATCGACGCGGCGCATGTTCATCTCTTCGATGCCGAGAGCGGCCGGAGATTGACCGACTGACGCCGTCCGGCGGCGGCGCGGGGGCGGAGGAGCCCCTTTCGCCGTCCGCGGGCCGGCAGCATCCCCCTACGGGATGCGAGGATCGTCGTTCACCAAGCGGGAGGTGAGGGACGGGGAATTCGTACCCGCTTTTGAGGAGGAATCTCATGAAAATCAGAAGACGCGACTTTCTTGCCGCCTCGGCTGCCGTCGCCGGTGCTGCCGGCTTCGGCATCCGGCCTTCCCTGGCGCAGGCGGAACCGACTTACACGCCGGAAAGCGGCGCCAGCCTTCGCCTGCTGCGCTGGACGCCCTTCGTCAAGGGCGACGAGGAAGCCTGGCTTGCCAACACCAAGAAGTTCACCGAGGCGACCGGCGTCGAGGTGCGCATCGACAAGGAAAGCTGGGAAGACATCCGCCCGAAGGCAGCCGTTGCCGCCAATGTCGGCTCCGGTCCCGATCTCATCATGTGCTGGTTCGACGATGCCCACCAGTATCCGGACAAGCTGGTCGATCTCACGGAACTCGGCAATTATCTCGGCAACAAGTATGAGGGCTGGTACGACGGTGTGAAGGGTTATGCCACGCGCGGCGACACCTTCATCGCCATGCCACTAACGGCGATCGGCAATGCCGTCGTCTATCGCGACAGCCACGTGAAGGCTGCCGGTTTCAACGAATTCCCGAAGGATACCGCAGGCTTCCTCGAACTCTGCAAGGCGATGAAGGCAAAAGGTACGCCGGCCGGCTTCCCGCACGGCAAGGCCGTCGGCGACGGCAACAACTATGCCCATTGGCTGCTGTGGAGCCATAACGGCATGATGGTCGACGAAAGCGGCAAGGTAACGATCAACAGCCCGGAAACGCTGGCTTCGATCAACTATGCCAAGGAGCTCTATGCGACCTTCATCCCGGGCACGGAAAGCTGGCAGGACGTCAACAACAACCGTGCTTTCCTCGCCGGCCAGGTCTCGCTGATCGCCAACGGCGTTTCGGTCTACTACACCGCCAAGAACGACCCGAAGCTCGCCGAGATCGCCAAGGACATCCGCACGACGAACTTCCCGATCGGCCCCGTCGGCAAGAGCGTCGAACTTTGCCAGACGAGCTCGCTGCTGCTCTTCAAGCACAGCAAATATCCGGAAGCGGCCAAGGCTTACATCAAGTTCATGATGGAAGCCGACCAGATGAATGCCTGGATCCAGGGCTCCAGCGCCTATTGCTGCCAGCCACTTAAGGCGTTCGCCAAAAACCCGATCTGGACCGCCGATCCGGTGCACGCGCCCTATGCGCGCGCCTCGGAAAAACTGCGTCCGAACGGCTATGCCGGCCCGCTCGGCTATGCCTCGGCGGCAACCATGGCCGACTATGTTCTGGTCGACATGTATGCGGCCGCCGTCACCGGCCAGATGTCGCCGGAAGATGCGATGAAGGAAGCTGAACGGCGGGCAAACCGCTATTATCGCGTCTGAGCAAGAGGCGGAAAGCAAGCGGCGTGCCGGCCTTCGGCATGCCGCAAACTCCTGCGGGAGTCCGAAACGCGATCTGGAGATAAGCAATGTCGATGGCAAATTCGGGGGATGGACGTGGGCCGGTCTCTTCGCTCCTGCAGAACAACAATGTGCTCGGCTTCCTGTTCATGCTGCCGGCGGCGGTGTTCCTTGTCTGCTTTCTCACCTATCCGCTGGGGCTCGGCGTCTGGCTCGGCTTCACCGATACCAGGATCGGCCGCGACGGCATCTTCATCGGGCTGGAGAACTACCAGTTCCTGATGGAGGATTCCGTCTTCTGGCTGTCGGTCTTCAACACCATTCTCTACACGTTCGTCGCCTCGGTGCTGAAATTCGCGCTCGGCCTCTGGCTGGCGATGCTGCTCAACCAGCACCTGCCCTACAAATCCTTCTTCCGGGCCATCGTCCTGTTGCCCTGGGTGGTGCCCACGGTGCTTTCGGCGCTGGCATTCTGGTGGATCTACGATTCGCAGTTCTCGATCATTTCCTGGTCGCTGATGAAGCTGGGGCTGATCAGCGGGCCGATCAACTTCCTCGGCGACCCGATCAATGCGCGCATATCGGTCATCGTCGCCAATGTCTGGCGCGGCATTCCCTTTGTGGCGATTTCGCTGCTTGCGGGGCTGCAGACGATCCCGGCATCTCTGCAGGAAGCAGCCTCGCTCGACGGCGCCACCAGCTGGCAGCGTTTCCGCTACGTGACGCTGCCGATGCTGACGCCGATTATCGCCGTGGTGATGACCTTCTCGGTGCTTTTCACCTTTACCGATTTCCAGCTGATCTACGTGCTGACCAAGGGCGGCCCGGTCAACGCGACGCATCTGATGGCGACGCTGTCGTTCCAGCGCGGCATTCCCGGCGGCCAGCTGGGCGAGGGCGCGGCCATCGCGGTCGCCATGGTGCCCTTCCTGCTCGGTGCAATCATGTTCAGCTTCTTCGGCCTGCAGCGGCGCAAATGGCAGCAGGGCGGACAGGACTAAGGAGAATGACGATGTCGACACATTCCAACACCGCCGATCAGGCCCTGACCGACAATGCCGAAGGCATGAGCTATCTGAACCGCCTGCCGCGGCGGATTGTCATGCTCTATCTGCCGATGGCGGTCTTCGTCTTCGTGCTGCTCTTCCCGTTCTACTGGATGGCGATCACCGCGGTGAAGCCCAACGAACAGTTGACCGACTATACCAATTACAGCCCCTTCTGGGTGGTGGGACCGACGATTGCCCACATCAAATACCTGTTCCTCGAAACCTCCTATCCCGGCTGGCTTTGGAACACGATGCTGGTGGCGGTCTGCTCCACTTTCCTCTCGCTGGTGGCTTCGGTGTTGGGGGCCTACGCGATCGAGCGCGTCCGCTTCACCGGCTCGCGTTCGGTCGGCCTGGTGATCTTCCTCGCCTATCTCGTGCCGCCGTCGATCCTCTTCATTCCGCTTGCCTTCATCGTTTTCAAGCTCGGCATCTACGACTCGCGGCTGGCGCTGATCTTCACCTATCCGACCTTCCTCATTCCCTTCTGCACCTGGCTGCTGATGGGTTATTTCCGCTCGATCCCCTTCGAGCTGGAGGAAAGCGCGCTGGTGGACGGCGCCAACCGGTGGCAGATTCTCACCAAGATCATTTTGCCGCTTGCCGTACCGGGGTTGATCTCAGCCGGGATCTTCGCCTTCACGCTCTCCTGGAACGAATTCATCTATGCCCTTACGTTCATTCAGTCATCTGAGAATAAAACCATCCCGGTCGGCGTGCTGACCGAACTGGTGCGCGGCGATGTCTTCGAATGGGGGGCGCTGATGGCGGGAGCCCTGTTCGGCTCGCTGCCGGTGGTCATCCTCTACTCGTTCTTCGTGGATTACTACGTATCCTCGATGACCGGGGCGGTGAAGGAGTGACCGACGCTGAATGTGGTGCGGCAATGGCATGCCGAACCGTAGTCAGCGTCTCCAAGTCGAGCACTGGGCCTTCTGGCGACACGTGGTATAGTTGATTTCGGTCGTCCTCCTGTACGATACGAAAAAGGAATTTTTCCATGGGTGACCAGAAACGCCCGCTGCAACCTGGAGAAGCCGCGCCCGGATTCGCGCTGGCCACGGCCAACTTCGACGGAACGGTCTCTTTCGCCGATTTGAGCGGTCGCCCGTTCCTGATCGGCTTCTATCGCGGGCTGCACTGCCCGTTCTGCCGGCGTCAGCTGGAACAGCTTGCCAGCGTAGAGCCATCCCTGCGCGCCGCCGGGGTGGAGATCGTGGCCGTGATTAACACGCCGGTGGAACGTGCGCGCCTCTATATCCGCCACCGGCCGACGCCGATCACGCTTCTCTGTGATCCGGACTGCCGCACGCATCGGGCCTACGGTGTGCCGCATGCCGAATTCCTGCCCGAGGGGAGCCACGAGCAGCCCGAATGGCCCTATAGGGTAACGATGGCGCAGTTCCAGGCAGCCCGCATCAACCCCACCGGCGAACTGCCGGAGCCGCTGCATCCGATGGAAGCCAACACGATACTTAATGCCAACGACCGCTTCGAGCTTACCGAAGCCGACCATGCGATCTTCGCCAACCACGGTACCCAGCTCGTCGGGCACTTCCTCGTGAATGCGAACGGCACCATTGGCTGGGCACGAATCGAGGCGCTCGACGGACCGAACAGCCTCTCCGTCTTCCCGACGACGGCCGAGATCATTGCCGCCGCCGGCAGCCTTGGGCCCTGAGCTGCAGCAACGGTCCGCCGGTGCTTTAGCTCTTTGTTTTTACGCATGTCCGGGAACCGCTGCACACTTCCCGGCGACATGCATTAGCCGATCACAAACGCTGCAAAAGCAGACCTGCGGCCAAGGCATGAAAGGCCTCGACCGCTTTCGGCAGCACGCTTTGCGGATTATCGCTGGCGGCGATCCAGAGAGCCGCATTGAGTGCGGCACCGCTCAGCAATCGGGCCGTCGCTTCCGGATCAAGCGGCTTGAGGACGCCTTGGGCGATCAGGCGCTCCACGGTGATTTTCGTCACCTGCAGACAGCTGTTCTGGCTGGGCCATTGCGAGGGATCACCCAACACCGCGGGTCCGTCGAGCAGAACGATGCGTTGGACTTCCGGATTGAGCGCCATCTCGATATAGGCCGCGCCCTCGGCAAGCAGGCCCTGCCAATCATTGCCCGCTTGCGCCCCAATCTCTTTGGCGCGCGCCGCCATTTCCGTGTCGAGCTGATCGACCACCGCCGCCAGCAACCCGCGTTTATCTCCGAAGTTGTGGTAGAGCGCGCCGCGTGTCAGGCCGGCGTCAGCCGTCAGCTCGTCCATCGATGCTGCCGAGTAGCCTTTTTCCGCAAAGGCCTTTCGCGCGGCTGCGATCAGTTTGACACGGTTTTCCTGCATGGTTTCGCTGCGAGTTTTCGCCATTCGATCCCTCATTTCACATACGAAGCGTATACGGACTTGACATGCGGCGCGCATGTCGGCTATTTCACATACGTACCGTATACCAAATCGAGGGCAAGCTTGTGAAGCGTCACCTGGCCCTCATCGGTGGTTTCCAACAAGAAAGAGAGATCAGAATGACCCAACGCGAAGCAATCTTTCCTGCCGGCAGGCATGATCTTTATGAGAAGCACGGCTATTCCGCCGCGATCCGATCCGGCGACCTGCTGTTTGTCTCAGGACAGGTCGGTAGCCGTTCGGACGGAACAGCTGAACCGGATTTCGAACGCCAGGTGCGGCTGGCGTTCGAAAACTTAAAGTCCACGCTCGGCGCAGCCGGTTGCACGCTGGACGATATCGTCGATGTCACCAGCTTCCACACCGATCCTGAAAATCAGTTCGGAACGATCCTGGCCGTCAAGCAGGAGATTTTCAGCAAGGCACCCTATCCGAACTGGACTGCGCTCGGCGTCAACTGGCTCGCCGGCTTCGACTTCGAGATCAAGGTCATCGCCCGGATTCCGGCAAGAAACTGATATCGCCAAACCCCGGCTGCGCCGGAACGCCCTGCCGCTACTGCCGTCGAGACTTGCCGACATCGGTAGCCGCTCCTATCTCATGTCGAACAGACTGATGGAGCGACGAGATCATGGAACTTGTGGCTGACACTCTTTTCGATGCGGCGATCGAGATCATTCCTCCGGAAGACACCAAAGAACAGCCCGATGGCCGCGCGTGCCTTTGTTGCCAGCGCCGGTGTCAATGGATGGATGATGACGGTTGCGGCATCTGCGAGGAATGTCTCGCCTCATGATGAACGCAGGAAGGGCGCGGCGCGATGGCGATCCGTAGCGCCGGACTTCTCATCTATCGGCGCCTGTCCGCGGACCTCGAAGTCCTTCTCGTCCATCCGGGCGGTCCCTTTTGGGCTGGGAAAGACGAGGCTGCCTGGTCGATCCCGAAGGGATTGGTCGAGCCGGAAGAGGATGAACTCGCCGCGGCGAAGAGGGAGACGGCCGAAGAGCTGGGTGTAGCAATCGACGGCATAGCCACGCCCCTCGGCGAATACCGACAGCCTGGCGGCAAGATCGTCGTCGCCTGGTCGATCGAAGCCGATCCGTTATTGGACGTGAATGCGATACGGAGCGCCGAGTTTCAAATGGAATGGCCGCCGAAATCGGGCCGGGTCAGGAGCTTTCCCGAGGTTGACCGCGCCGGCTGGTTTTCCCTGGCCGACGCCGGAACAAAGCTGTTGAAAGGGCAGCGGCCGATGCTTGCCGATCTCCTGAAGCATCAGGAATGATCGGCGCGAAATGATTATGTGGGCCGCCCGTCTTGCTGCACGCATGCGTGAAGCGCGCGGCAGCCATGCGTTGCTTCTGAAGACATGCATCTCCATCTGACAGTCACAGCCATCTGACGCACATCGAGAAAATCGGCGCTGCGGCCCGGCCTGGGCTCGCGCGAGGAGACAATCATGAACGGCATTTCGAAAACCCTGAACGACATGACGCTTGTTGAACGGTCGAGCCTGCTCGACACCGTCGCCGATGCCTTGGAAGCAACCGCCGAGGAGGCCGAAGGGGAGGGCGATGCCCGTTTCGTCGCCAACTCCGTCTGCATCGCCAATACGATCCGCGGACTTTCGGGCGAGCTCGCGCCGCACAATCTGCGGGCGGCCGAACTGCTCCTCGAGCAGGGCATCATGCTCGTCCACCAGTTTGCCAACAGGGCGAAACCGCCTGGAATGGTTCATTAGCATTGTCGGCAGGCTCCGATGCCGAACCCGCCGACAATCCGGCCATCAATCAGCCTTTTTGCGGTACAGCAACGTCATGAGTGCGAGGGCGCATCCAAGGGCTCCGACAGAAGCGAAGATGTAGAAGTTCCACTGCGGAGCGAGGCCCGCCCCAAGAACCGCGCCGCCGATGGCCGGTCCTATCATGCCTCCGATGCGGCCGATGCCGAGCGAGAAGCCAAGGCCCGTTCCACGGATCTCGACTGGATAGAGGTTTCCAACGAGAATGTTGGCGAGGATCTGCGTGCCGATCGTTCCCGTACCGGCAAGCGCGACGAGAGCGTAAACCTGGAGGCCCTGATCCACCTGCGTCAGCAACCAGATCGAGCAGGCGCCGAGAAGAAACAGACCTGCCACAACGATTTTGACATTTCCGCGGTCAGCAATCCTGGCACCGATCAGCAGGCCGACCGCGGCTCCGAGATTGAGCGTTACCGAGAAGAGCAGGGCAGAACCGAGGTCGTAGCCCAACTTGTTCATAATGGTCGGAAGCCAGTTGACCATGCCGAATGTCAGCAGGAGCGAACAGAAGTGGATGCCCCATGCGTTCAAGGTCGGGAGCAGGCGCCCTTCGGAAAATAGTGACGGGATGCCAACCTGGCGTGCCGCCACCGGCCTGGCTACGGGATTGGGCAGTCCGTACTGGTTGGCGATCTGGTTGGCTTCGGGCTGACGGTTCTTCGTTGCCAGCCATTCGGGGGACTCGGGGATGAGGCGGATGAAGAAGGGCAGTAGCAGGATCGGTGCGCCGCCGATGATCATCAGCGGACGCCATCCGTATTTCTGAATCAGCAACATTCCGAGCATCCCCGAAATGATGCCGCCGGCCAGATAACCCAGAAGCGCAAAGGAATAGGCGATCGCCTTGCGTTTCGGCGGGGAGAACTCGATGATCAACGCAGTTACTGTCGGAAAAAGAGCGCCGAGCCCCAGACCGGCTAGAAAGCGGGTTGCCTCGAAAACGAGAAAGTTCGGTGCAAGACCGCTGCCGATCATCATAACCGAGAAGCTCAGCAAGCTGCCTATGATGACCTTGCGGCGGCCTATCCTGTCGGCGAGTGTTCCCGCAACGAGCGCGCCGAGCAGCATGCCGAACAGGGTGATGGAGGCAGCCCGTCCGACCATGCCGGGCGTCAGGCCCCAGCTTGCTTCACCGAGCAGAGCCGGTGCGACTGCGCCGTAAACGATGAGATCATAACCGTCGAACAGGATCAGCAGACCACAAAGGGCGATGATGATATTCGGGCTGCGAACGCGTTCGTCGAAAATAGCGAGATCTTGTATGGCCAATTTTCCCTCCCCATACATTGCGTACAGGCAGTACGCTCCTGCCAACGGCAGGTCCGCACCGATCCATGTACAAATCCTCCTGGATCATTGCCGGCGTGGTTCCTCCCAGCGCCAGACTCACCCGCGAGCGGGCGATGTCAAGACAACGATGACACGCTATAAAATACTTGCGAATAAAATATTTGCAACTGCAAACTTCTCAGCTAGCAACTTTTCCCTTTGCGGACATGGCCGGCAGGTTGCTGTGCATGCGGCGCAGCGCATTCTTCAGGGCTGCGACCTCCTCGGCCGACATGCCCTGAACCGCGGTGCGTTCAAGCTCCACGGCAAGCGGCATGAGCCTTTCCGTCAGCGCTTCGCCTTGCGGGGTCAGCCTGACGATGACGATACGGCCATTGTCTTCCGGACGTGTTCTCGACACCAGCTTGCGCTTGGCCAGCGTGCCGACGAGGCGCGAAAGCGTCGAAATCTCGACAGAGACGACGTCGGCGAGATCCCCCAGGGTGCTTTCCCGGCGCTCCTTGAGCATCGCCAGAACCCGGTACATCGCCACGCTGAGATCGTCTTCGGCAATTCTCTGCGCGAACACCTCGGCTATCCGCACGCCGGCGCGATTGAGAAGATACGGAACGGAATCGGTAAGTTTGTACATATCTCTGTCTGCTGGCGGGATTCGGGGCGCTTGCTGAATGTTCTCTCCGACATGCACCTAAATGACCGTGATGACAACATGATTGGCTTTCAGCCGCCGACAATGGCGGGGGAGATCAAACATTTTTCCCGCCTGATTTCTAGATTTGCGTTGACAACAGTTGCAAATGCAATAATTTGACGGCGAGGAAACACGGGAGGAAATCATGTCTGCCACTGCTGCTCTCGGCATAGTGCCGGCCCCCGCACCGATCAGCGACGCGTTTCGATCGACCATGCGCCGTTTCCCGGCGACGGTGACGATCATTTCTGCCTGCCGCAACGGTACGGACCATGGCATGACGGCAACTGCCGTCACATCACTTTCGATGGATCCGCCATCTCTCCTCATCTGCCTGAACAATCGCACCTACCTGCATGACATGCTGCTTGAGGTGCCGGAATTTGCAGTCAGCATTCTGACCGACAGGCAAGTCGCCCTATCGGAAGGTTTCAGCGGCAAGATTGCGCCAGAGCGCCGCTTCGAGGGTGCCGATTGGGTTCGCCATGAGCGCGGCATGATGGTGCTGGATTCCGCGCATGCCTCGGTTGTCTGCCGTCGCATGGGCGCAGTTCCCTATGGAACGCACACGATCTTCATCGGGCAGGTGGTCGACACGCGCCTTTCCGACGACACGATCGCGCTGATGTACGAGAACTCGAAATATTGCGCGCCACGGCACGCGCTTCCCACATCCCAGAACTGAAGGTCGTTCCATGAACAATACAGCTGCCCTGTTTCCCGCCGCAGCGCGGGTCGAGAACGCATGTCTTGCAGATCGCATCGCACCGGTGTTGGACGAAATTCGCGCCGGCGCCCGCGATACCGAAAAATCCGGCCGTGTGCCAGTGCGCAATATCGATCTGCTACGCTCCGCCGGCTATTTCGATATCGTCAAGCCTGCCCGTTTCGGCGGCAACGAAGGATCGTTTGCCGAGCTTGTCGATGCAAATATCGAACTGTCGTCGGCCTGTGCCTCCACCGGCTGGGTTGCCGGCCTCCTTTCCGCGCATCAATGGCTCCTCGCCATGTTCGAGGAAAGGGTTCAGCAGGAAGTGTGGGGCAGCAATCCGGATGCACTGCTCTGCGGTTCCTACGCGCCGGTCCGCATGGCTGAACGCGTCGAGGGCGGTTTCCGTCTATCCGGCGATTGGGCCTTCGCGAGCGGATGCGAAAATGCCCAGTGGGCCCTCTGCGCGGCGATCATTCCGCCAAACGGCGAGGGGGAGCCTCCTATGCCGGCCTTCCTTCTGGTTCCCGCCAGCGATTATACCATTGCCGAGACCTGGGATGTGGTCGGCCTCGCCGGCACCGGCTCAAAAAGCCTGATCCTCAAGGATGTCTTCGTTCCGCAGTATCGCATACTGAGCTTTCCGGACGCGACCTCCGGCAGAACGCCGGGCGGGCGCTTCCATAAGGGTATCGGCCTCTTCAACATGCCGCTGCTCATGGGAATTCCGTTCTGCCTCGGCAGCGCCGCCGTTGGCGCGGCGAAGGGCGCGTTGGAGAGCTATATCGACCACATCGGGACCAGGGTGACACGGGGTGCGGTTGCCGGCGGCAACAACAAGATCGCCGAATTTCCGACGATCCAGCTTCGCGTGGCGGAAGCCTCCGCATCCGTGGATGCCGCCCGCGAAATCATTCTGCGCGATATTTTCCGGGCGCAGCAACTGGCCCAGGAACGCGAGGATGGCACCGGCGACATCACCGCGGAAGATCGGATTCTCGCCCGCCGCAGCCAGTCCTTTGCAGTCAGCCTAGCGCTTCGGGCTGTCGAAGCACTCAATGCATCGACCGGCGGCCTCGGCCTCCAGATGTCCAACCCCGTGCAGCGGGCATGGCGCGATGCAAATGCCGTCGGGCGCCACATTTCCATGAACTGGGATGCCGTCGGCACCATGGTCGGCCAGCATCTGCTCGGTCTTCCGCCCAAGGGACAATTCTGATCCGCCATCCCCATTATTTCGATTGAAGACAGGAAAGAGAGCATATCGTGCAAGGCAAGATCGCGCTTGAAGAACACTTCGCCATTCCCGAGACGCTGCAGGATTCGGCCGGATTCGTGCCGGGCGACTACTGGACGGAACTGTCCGCCCGTCTTCTGGATATCCAGGACAAGCGTTTGCGGCTGATGGATGCTCACGGCATCGAGAAAATGATCCTGTCGCTGAACGCACCAGCCGTGCAGGCGATCCCGGACAGGGCAAAGGCCCTGGAGATTTCCCGACGCGCCAACGACTTTCTGGCCGAGCAATGCGCTAAAAACCCGAACCGTTTCCTCGGATTTGCAGCTTTGCCGCTGCAGGATCCGGATGCCGCTGCGCAGGAATTGCAGCGCTGCGTGACGACGATGGGTTTCGTCGGCGCACTGGTCAATGGCTTCTCGCAGGAAGGCGACGGAACAACGCCGCTCTATTACGACCTGCCGCAATACCGTCCGTTCTGGGCCGAAGTCGAAAAACTCAACGTTCCTTTCTATCTGCACCCGCGCAACCCGCTGCCGCAGGATAGCCGGATCTATGCTGGCCATTCCTGGCTGATGGGGCCCACATGGGCGTTCGCGCAGGAGACCGCTGTTCATGCGCTGCGCCTGATGGGATCCGGCCTGTTTGACGAGCATCCGGCTTTGCGGATCATCGTCGGTCACATGGGAGAGGGACTGCCGTACATGATGTGGCGCATCGACAACCGGAATGCGTGGGTCAAAGTGGAAAAGAACTACCCGGCCAAACGCCCGATTGCCGATTATTTCAACGAGAATTTCTACATTACGACGTCGGGCAATTTCCGCACGCAATCGCTGATCGATGCTATGCTGGAAATCGGCGCGGACAGAATCCTGTTTTCGACAGACTGGCCTTTCGAGAACGTCGATCATGCTGCAAACTGGTTCGACAGCACCACCATCTCCGAAGCCGACCGTCTGAAGATCGGTCGCACCAATGCAGTTTCCCTGTTCAAACTCGATCGATAACATGGTCGCACCTTTCAGATACACGGTCAGTGCAGCCCAGGTCATCTTCGGGAGCGGCTCGGTCAGTCGCCTCGCCGATGCGATTGCCGGGCAGGGCGGCAAGCACGCCCTGATCCTTTCGACCCCGCACCAGAAAGCCGACGCTCAACGCATCGCCGCTTCCCTCGGCCCGCTTGCGGCGGGACTATTCGACGGTGCTGTCATGCACACGCCGATCGATGTGACCGAGCGCGCGATGGCGGCATACGAGAAGGCCGGTGCCGATTGCGTGGTCGCGATCGGCGGCGGGTCGACGATCGGTCTCGGCAAGGCAATCGCCTACCGCAACGACGCACCCCAGATCGTGGTGGCGACGACCTATGCGGGATCGGAGGTAACACCGATCCTCGGCCAGACGGAGAACGGGCAGAAGACCACGGTCCGCGGCCCCGGCATCCTGCCGGAAGTGGTGATCTACGACCCCGAATTGACTTTGGGATTGCCGGTCAACATCAGCGTCAGCAGCGGGCTCAATGCCATGGCGCACGCGGTCGAAGGGCTCTATGCGCAGGATCGCAATCCCATTTCTTCGATGATGGCCCTCGAGGGCTTGCGCGCGCTGAAGCAGGCTTTGCCGCAAATCGTCAATGCCCCCAGGGACATCGAACCCCGAAGCGAAGCGCTTTACGGCTCTTGGCTGTGCGGCACGGTGCTCGGAGCCGTTGGAATGGCCCTGCATCACAAGCTTTGCCATACGCTGGGCGGTAGCTTCGATCTGCCGCATGCAGAAACCCATGCTGTCATTCTGCCCCATTCCGCTGCCTACAACGCCGCAGCCGCATTGGATGCGCTCAAGCCCGCTGCCGATCTTTTCGGCGGCTTGCTGGGCAGCGGTCTTTATGATTTTGCCGCTTCGATCGGTGCCCCGATGGCGCTGCGGGATCTGGGTATGAAGGAAGCCGATCTGGACCTTGCGGCAGAACTTGCCGCCCGGAATCCCTACTGGAACCCGCGCCCGATCGAAGGAAAAGCGATCCGGGCTTTGCTGCAGAGCGCCTGGGAGGGCGCGCGGCCGCGTTAACGCGTTAGGAGGAGGGCCGCGTGCCTGAATATTTCAGCGAAGAGAAATCCGCGGAATCCGTCAACATGCGGATGGGGCAGGACATCAATCCACGTCTGGCCGCCGTGATGGCGTCGCTTGTCAACCATTTGCATGCCTTTGCCAAGGATATCAGCCTGACCCAGGAGGAATGGGAGCTGGCCATAGGCTTCCTGACCCGCACCGGCCATCTCTGTCATGACCAACGACAGGAATTTATCCTGCTCAGCGATACGCTGGGTTTCTCAATGCTGGTGGATGCGATCAACAACCGGCGTCCGCCAGGCGCCACGGAAAATACGGTGTTTGGACCATTCCATGTCGAAGGGGCGCCCGTCCGGCAGATGGGTGAAAACATCTCGCTCGACGGCAAGGGCGAGACTTGTCTCTTCATCGGGCGAGTGCTGGATCTCGATGGCAATCCGATCGAAGGAGCCCGGATCGACATATGGTCGGATAATGCCGATGGCTTCTACGACGTCCAGCAGCCGGATATTCAGCCGAAATGGAACAATCGGGGTATTTTCATCACCGGTGCAGATGGCGCCTATAGCTTCGTCGGCATCAAACCGGTCTCCTATCCGATCCCGGATGACGGCCCGGTCGGCCAGATGTTGGCCTCCCTCGGCCGCCATCCCTACCGTCCCGCCCATACCCATTATCTGATCACGGCTCCAGGTTATCAGAAGCTCGTAACCCACACTTTTGTCGGCGACGATCCCTATCTGGAATCCGATACGGTGTTTGGTGTCAAAAACAGCCTGGTCGCGCCTTTCCAGCGTATCGATCGTCCGACGGTCTGGCGCTCCGATTTCGATTTCGTGCTGACGCTGGTCGAGGGCAGGCAATGATCGTTGTTCGCTATGCGATATCTGACCCCGGCAAGGCCGCCGAACGTTCGCGATTGCTGGAGGAACACAAGGCCTATCTGCGCGGCGCGGCGATTCGCATCCTGCTTTCCGGCCCGTCTGCACCGCCGATGGAGGGTAGGGGTTCACCCGCCGTCGTAATTGCGGAAGTCGAAACGCTGGCCGAGTTCGAGGCGTTCAGCGCGGGTGATCCCTTCGTCCGATCCGGTGTATACGGAAGCGTCGATCTATTCGAATGGCGCCCCACTTTTGGGCTTCTTCTGGAGAGTTTCCGGCCAGCGTTTTAGGCAGGATGAAAAATGGGCCGGCATGACCGGCCCATCCACAATCAATCTTATTCGGCCTGCGCCGGCACCGCAGCCGGGGCACCCTGTCGTCCAAGCCGGTCGGCGACCAGCATCGACAGCATCATTTCCACCAGGCCGTTGGCGCCGCCCTTCTCGCCGCCGGCACCGCCGACCTGGATCTGCGGCACGAGCGGCAACTTGCCGTTTTCGATCGCTTCGGCAAAGCGCATCAGCACCTGGGAATGCAGCTGATAGTCCGGACCGCCGAAGGCCGCGACCTTCTTCTCGGTGGCCTCGGCTTCCGCCAGACCGACGGCGCGCACCTTCTGGGCATCGGCAAGACCGGTGGCCTTGATACGCTCGGCATCGGCAAGTGCGATCGCCTTGATCCGGTCGGCCTCGCCAAGGCCTGCAAGCCGGACCTTTTCCGCTTCGGCCTTGGCGGTGACCTGAATGGTCTCGGCTTGCTGGCGGGTGCGGGCGAGCTGCGCCTTACCTTCGTTCTCGCTGATCTCGATGGTGAGGGCCGATGTCGTGATCTTGGCCTGCTGTTCGGCCAGCGCTTCCTTCTCGCGCAATGTGCGCTCCTGGATCGCAGCCGCTTCCTGCAATTTATAGGTCTCGACCTTTTCAACGGCGATCTGACGTTCGCGCAACTGGATCAGGATCTGCTCTATGCTGTTCTGGCCATTGCTGGCGCGGGGCGTACCGATCAGCACCTCCTGCAGCTCGAGGCTGTAGGAGCCGAACTTCTCGCGCATTTCGTCGCCGGATTTGCGCTGGATTTCGCTGCGCTCCTGCAGCAGTTGGATCAACGTCTTGGTCTGGGCGATATTCTTGAAATAGGCCGAGACCATCGGATCGAGCGTCTGTTCGACCAGCCGTTTGATATCGCCGAAGCGCTGCACCACCAGCGGCGCCTTCATATAGTCGATATGCACGACGACCGAGAGCGGCAGCACGGGTTCGAACGCATCCTTGGTGATCAGCGACACTTCGGATAGATTTTCGTCCAGTCTGTGTTCGCCGAACTGTTCCTTCATCCATTTGAGCACGAAGTTGGTGGTCGGCACGATGATGATATTGCCGGCATAGGTGTTGAAGGCATATTTGCCCGGCAGAAGCGGCGTCGACCAGACACCGCGTGCGCCCGTCTCGACCAACTCGCCATGGCGATAGGACTGGCCTGAAATATCCGCGCTTCGCCGGCCGGTATAGGAGACGACGACACCCACCGTGCCGACGTCGATGATCGTCTTCTCCACAAGTTCGACGGTCGCAAAGATGCGGTTGAGGAAATAACTGCCGTCAGCAAGCACCTGCAATTGCCGGCCGCGATAACCGCCGGCATTGAGAAACTTCTCCGGATCCTGAAAATTGTTGTGGAAGTTCGGATCTTTCGGGTTGTTGGAAACGGTCGGCGCGATGATCTCGCCATCCGGCAGCGCCGGACCGTCATGGATGGTGACAATGCCGATCAGGTCCTCGGCGTCATGGATGACGACGGGCTCGAAACCGTTCCGCTCGCTGATCAAAGTCGACATGTCGGCAAACAGCTTTTGTTCCAACGCGTTCAAGTTGACGGCATAGGTCGATTGCGCGGTCAGTACGATGAACTGCGCGAGATTGATGGCATAGGTGCCTTCGCGCAGGATCTTGCGCTGTGGCCCTTTTTGGCCACCCTTGGTCAGAAAGCTGCGCACATCCTGAAAATCATCGGCATCGATATTCGAGGCCAGTGTCTGGGTCGGCGGCAACGGTTCGCCGTCACGGGCGAAGACATAGCCGATCTGGCCCTGCGGAATGGTGACGAGATTGGCGCGATGCATCGAATACTGGAACGGCATGAAGACATGCAGGCCGCCGCGCACGACTTCCGGCTGGAAGCCGGCCTCACCGTAGAGCGCAATGAAGCCGGTCTCGACGGAGCCGCGAAAACTCCACAGCTTTTCGAGAATGCCGAGCCGGTCGTTCGGGATATAGCGGATCACGCCGCTCCACCAGAACAGGAGTACCACCACAATGACCGGGACGGCGAAAACGATCACCCTCCACCCCATCGGGCCAAGATATTGCAGGTTTTCCATCTTTTTTCTCGTATGGGCGCACGGGTTCATCCACCCGGTGGCCGCCCGGTTGTTATTGGATAAGAAGGGGAGATGACGCGCCTAATTGGCTCGACGCACTCAGGGTGTATCGAACGCTTGGGCTGCTCATTGTCTGGAAAAATGACCGCGCGTCCCGAGTCCCCAATAAGGGGCGGCGTGGTCGTGAATGCTCTTACATCGGTGTCGCCTTGGTAGACATGACGATGGAGGACGTAAGGATTGCGCCTACAGGTTTAAAGATGTTGGATGCGGAAATCGAGCAAGTACTTCCAACGATTTCGATATTTCGAGCATTCAATTCTACTGAATTAGGCCGTTGCTGCTCGTTTGTTTCGGCCGGCATTTGGCGATAATATTGGTAATTGCCTCCATCCGGATGCCGTCGCCGTATTGTCCTCAACCGGCGAAACCGCTCATGTCAAATACGGCCGCGTTGTCCTGGACTTCGCGCAGTCCCTTGTACGAGGCGTGACGAAGACTGCCGTCATCGGTCCAGCCGCGGAACTCGATCTCGGCGATGAGGGTCGGCTGCACGAAGACGAAGCGCTTGCCCTTCAGGGTAACGACCGGCTGGTTCGTCTTCAACTTGTCGAGGGTCTTTTTCAACTGCTCGGCATCCCTGGCGGTGAAACCGGTCCCAACCGCCCCAGCGTAAATCCAGTCGAAACCCTTCCTGCCAGCGAGCAGCAGACTGCCGATGCCGCCGCGGGCGGATGCCGATTGTTCGTAACCGACAATCATGAAGCTCTCGCTCTCAATGCATTTGATCTTCAGCCAGTCGCCGGTGCGGCCGCTGCTGTAGGGCCGATCGCGATGCTTGGCGATAATGCCTTCCAGCCGATGATGGCAGGCGTGCTCGAGCAGGTCTTCGGCCGGCAGATCCAGTTCTTCGGAAAAGCGGATCGTCCCATCGCCGCCTGGTATCAGGTCTTCAAGAAGGTGGCGGCGCACGGCGAGCTCGGTGCCTGTGAGGTCATGCCCATCGAGATACAAAAGATCGAAGACGTAGAGTCTGGACTCGGTCGAAGCCCGCTTGCCGCCTCGACCGCCGAGCGAACGTTGCAACGCGCCGAAATCCGATCGGCCATGATCGTCCAACACCACCGCCTCCCCGTCCAGAATGGCGGTGGTCACGCCCAGTTCTTTTGCTGCCGCAGCGATGGCGGGAAAGCGGTCGGTCCAGTCATGGCCGCCACGCGTGATGACCCGGACGCCCTTTGGCTCGATATGGATCGCAAGCCGGTAGCCGTCCCATTTCACCTCGTACAGCCAATCCGACCCCAGCGGCACATTGGGCTTCAGCAGCGCAAGGCATGGCTCGATCCTTGTAGGCATTGGGTCGAACGGCAGGCTTGGTTGGTCAGGATCACGCTTGCGGAGCGGACGGGACTGCAGCGTCGCGTTGGACTCGTTGAGGAAGGGCAATGAGGGGCGGCGAGAACGTGTCATGAATAATGTTTGCCCTTCCCGAACCGGTCTGCAGTCTCTTCTCGAAGATTGATGCAGCCTTTCCAACTCGCTGGCGAGGCGACCATGTCATCATACTCCTGAGGCAAGCGGTGCGAGTCAACCCAATCGACCGGCGGATTGTTCCGCGTCGAAACGAATCAAAATTCAATGACTTACGGCATAGGCGCCGCCAGAATGAACCGGCGTGAGATCGTCTTGATTCCATGCATCTTTTTGCCGCGACGCGCGTTCTAGTCAGACGGCACCATAGGAACGAATGACATGACCAAGCGCGAACTCATCGATACCGGCACCGACAAACGCTATGTCCGCCGTAGTGAAAAGGGGCAATTCAAGGAAAGCGACGATGTCGGCCGCTCACTGGCGGCCGATCGTCGCCAGACGGCGAAGACCAAGGCAAAGCCGGGCGAGGGCGACCGCGGCGATCGGACCGTCAAGCACTGACAAGCATGGTGCGCTGGGGTAGCGGAAGGCGAATCCGCGCGTAGATCTCGGCGGTCGGCCAGGGGCTCCATTCGCTGCGGTGCGGATCCCGTCCGGGCGCCGTAGCCGATCGGCCGTTCGCCTGAACGAGAAATCGAACACTTCACTGCTGCCTGCGGAGGCTCCCCAGCATAGCTTTGAACCCTGCAACTGCCCGCTTCGAGACCGCCTCTGGATTCTCCGCATTGGCGATCCACAGCGCCATATGGCTGCTGGCGCCATTGATCAGGCGGGCGGCGGTTTCGGTGTCGATGTCGATGATCTCGCCATCGGCCTTGAGGCGGTCGAGGCTGCGGGAGAGGGCGGCGATGCAGCCGGGGGTGTTCTGCCATTGCGAGATGTCGCCGAGGACAGCCGGGCCATCGCGAAACATGATACGCTGGATTTCGGGCTCGAGTGCCATTTCGATATAAGCGGAGCACTCGTCGACAAAACCCTGCCAGCGCGTGGGAGCGGCGGCCGAGACCTCGTTCAGCCGTTCGGTCATTTCCGCATCGATTTCCATGATCACGGCCTTTAGCAGGCCCCTCTTGTCCCCGAAATGGTGATAAAGGGCCCCACGCGTCAATCCCGCTTCGCCGGTGAAATCGTCCATCGAGGCTTCCGCGTAACCGATCGTGCCAAAGGCACGCCGTCCGGCTGCGATAAGTTTGCCGCGGGTCTCTGCGATCATCTTCTGGCGCGGTTTGCGCATGGCTTCTCCATTGGCATACGCCGCGTATCTTTTTCATTGACATACGGGACGTATGCCCTATCTAAACACATACGCTCCGTATATAAGTGTTCTATCCGATAGCTGGAAGGATCGTCGCATGTCAAATCCGTACAGACAAATATTCGCGGCACCTGGGGCCAAGGGCTTCTCGGTCGCTGGCTTTTTCGCACGCCTTCCCATTGCCATGGCGCCGATCGGCATCGTCGCCATGCTTTCGCAGGCACGTGGCGAATATTGGCTGGCGGGCGCCGTGTCGGCGACCTATGCGCTCACCAATGCAGTGATCTCGCCGCAGATTTCGCGAGCGGTTGACCGGCTGGGCCAGACGGCAGTGGTCGTTCCCGCAACCATCGTGTCAGTGCTGGCATTCATCGCGCTGATCGCCGCGGCCAACCAGAACTGGCCGGTGTGGACCCTCTTTGCCTCAGCCTTCCTCGCGGCAGCCATGCCGAGCATTCCGGCACTGATGCGGGCGCGCTGGACGGAGCTCTTTCGCAACCAGCCCGAACTCAACACCGCCTTCGCGTTCGAAAGTGCCGCGGACGAACTGGTCTATATCGCCGGCGCCTCGTTGTCGGTTGGGCTGGCCGTCGCCCTATTCCCGGAAGCCGGCATGATGGTGAGCACAGCTTTTCTGGCGCTTGGGACGGCCGCTTTCATCGTGCAGCGCGGCACCGAACCGAAGGTGCGCCATGTCGCCGGCGCGGCTTCGGCTGGCTCGGCGATCCGCCAACGGCCGGTGCAGATCATCACCCTCGCGCTCATCTTCGTCGGCGCGATCTTTGCAACCGCTGAAGTGAGTGTTGTCGCCATCACCAAGGAGCTCGGTCAGCCGAATGCGGCAAGCCTGGTCATCGGGGTCTATGCCCTCGGTTCTTTCCTGTTGGGTTTGACCCTCGGCGCGCTTAATCTGCGCATCCCCTTGCACCGTCAGTTGCTGATCGCTGTCGCCACTCTCGCACTGACCTCCCTGCCGCTGCTCGTTGCCGGCAGCTCGGTGCCCCTGCTTGCTATCGCCGTCTTCGTCAGCGGCATCGCGATATCGCCGACCTTTATTACGGCCTTCGGACTGATTGAGCGTCGTGTGCCGGAATCGGTGCTGACGGAGGGCGTCACCTGGGTGATGACCGGCATCGGCATCGGCATGGCGCTCGGCGCCTTCGTCTCGGGCTGGGTGGTCGATAGCTACGGTGCCGAGAGCGGATTCTGGGTGTCTACGGCGGCCGGGGCCGCGACCGTCCTTATCATTGCGCTCGGTCAGCGCACACTCTCGGGAGAGTGCACCGACGGGGAAGATTGCGCGATGCTGGAGCCGGCGCAGTAGGAAGAAGGCGGCTGGCGCTTGCCCGACAGGCGAATCCCCTCAACCCGACCACCCCAACCTCACGGCAGCTGAGCACCGCTGACTGCGAGATAGACCGAATAAAGCGACCGCGTCGCCGCGATAAACAGCCGGTTGCGCTTAGGCCCACCGAAGGTGAGGTTGGCGACGGTTTGCGGCACGCGGATCTTGCCGATCAGCTTGCCTGTCGGGTCGAAGCAATGCACGCCATCGGCAGCACTCGACCAGAGGTTTCCGTTGACGTCGGTGCGGATGCCGTCCGGAATGCCATTGTCGATCAGGCAGAAGACCCGGCCGTTTGTGAGCCTGCTGCCATCGATCACGTCGAAGGCGCGGATGTGGCGCGGCAGGCTTTCATCATGGCTTGCCGCCGAATCCGCTACGTAAAGAATTGTCTCGTCGGGCGAGAAGGCAAGCCCGTTCGGCTGGATGAAATCCGTGACGACAGCCGCAAGCGCCCCGGTCGCCGGGTCGAGCCGGTAGACATTGCGGGCCGGCTGCTCCGGCACGGCGCGATAGCCTTCATAGTCCGACATGATGCCGTAGGTGGGATCGGTGAACCAGATCGCGCCGTCCGATTTCACCACCACGTCGTTCGGCGAATTGAGCCTGACGCCCTCGAAACGGTCGGCGAGCACGGTGATCGAGCCATCGACCTCGGTGCGGGTGACGCGGCGCCCGCCATGTTCGCAGGAGATCAGCCGTCCCTGCCGGTCGCGCGTATGGCCGTTGGCGAAATTGGAGGGTTGCCGGTAGACGGAGACGCCGCTCTCCGGTGTCCATCGCAGCATGCGCTGGTTGGGAATATCGCTCCAAAGCAGCTGGTTGGCATCGTTGAACCAGACCGGACCTTCGGCCCAGCGGCAGCCGGAATAAAGCTCGTCGAGACCGGCGCTCGCCACGATCATCTGCCGGAAACGCGGGTCATGGATTTCGTAGATACTGGCCTCGGCCATAGCGGTCTTCCCGTTTATCGCATACCGGCCCGGCGGCCGCCGGCAAGCATGATGACACTGATGATGATGAGGCCGGTCATGATCAGGCGGATGCCCGCGCCGACCCCGTAGGTGTTGAGCATGGAGACGACCAAAAACATAAAGAGCGAGGCGCCCCAGATGCCCGGCACGTTGGAATCACCGCCGGCGACCGCCGTGCCGCCGATCACCACGACGGCGATCGACATCAGGAGATATTCCGAACCCATGTTGAGCGCCGCGCCGCCGGAGAAACAGGCGAGCAGATAGCCTGCGACCGACGCGAGCACGGCGCAAAACAGGTAGGTGACGAAGCGCGTGCCGTCGACCGGTATGCCGGCCATGCGCGCGGCCGGCATGCTCTGACCGATCGCCGAGATCCAGCGCCCGTAGATCGTCTTCTCCAGCAGGAACCAGGCGAGCAGCGAGATGAGCAGTGCGGCGATCGCCACATTCGGCACGCCGAGCGTGTTCGACGTGGTGAACTCCGCAAGCATGCTCGGGGGCTTGATGCGCAAGCCCCGGTTCGTCCAGATCGCGGCGGACTGGACGATGAAACTCATGGAAAGCGTGGCGATGATCGGCGGAATGCGCAGCACCTTGATCAGCGCATAATTGCCGAGCCCGACGGCAAGGCCGATGACGAGGGCGACGAGAAGGCCGGGCAGGATCAGGCCGTTCTCGACATTCATCAGCTTCAGCGCCACCGTGCCGGAAAGCGTCATGGTGGCGGGGACCGAGAGGTCGATATTGCCGGGACCGAGCGTGATGACGAACATCTGGCCGATGCCGACGATGACCGAGAAGGCGGCGAATGTGAGGGCTGCCTGCGACAGGCCGAGCGCGCTCGCCCCGAGCGTCACCATGATCGTCAGGAACCAGACCACGAAGGCGGCGAGCCACGACCAGATCCAGGGTCTCCCGAAAAGGCGAAACAGCGCGCTCATCGGCGTTTCTCCCGCTTCTCCAGGCGGTTCAGCATCAGGCGAAGCGCCAGCACGATGATGAGGATCGCCCCCTGGGCGCCGATCTGCCAGTCGGGCGAGATTCGCAGGAAGGACAGAAACGAGCCGGCGAGCGTCAGCGTCAGCGCGCCGATGACGGCCCCGACAGGGGAGACGCGGCCGCCGATGAACTCGCCGCCGCCGAGGATCACGCCGGCGATCGACAGCAGGGTGTAGCGCAGCGCGATATTGGCATCGGCCGAGGTGGTCAGGCCGACGAGGGCGATGCCGGCAAGCACGGCGAAGAAGCCGGCAAGCCCATAAGCGATGGCCCGCGCTCCGACAATCGACCAGCCGGCGCGCTCGACCGAGCGCTGGTTGCCGCCAATGCCGCGGATCAGCACGCCGAGCGAGGAGCGCATGACGAGGATATGGGCGACGACGGCGATGGCAACGCTGGCGACGATCGCCATCGGCGCCAGCGGCGGCTTGACGGTCATCAGAGAACGCACCCAATCCGGCGCCTGGCCGCCGGGTGCCGGTAGCAGCAGCACGGCAAGGCCGCCCCAGACGAAGCTCATGCCGAGGGTGACGACGATGGACGGCAGGTTGCGCAGATGGATGACGACGCCGAGGCCCGCATAGATCGCGATCGCACCGGCAAGGATCAGCACGCCAATCGCGGGGGCATCCCGCAGAAAGGTCGCAGTGACGCAGGCGACGAAGCTGACGAAGGTGCCCATCGACAGATCGAGATCGTTGACCGCCATGACAAGCATTTGGGCGATCGTCGCAAGCGCGATCGGCACTGCCAGATTGAACAGCAGATTGAGCCCGACATAGCTCATGGCGCGTGGCTGCAGCCAGAAGACGGCGGCGAGCAGCAGGGTCAGCGACAAAGCGGGAATAGCAAGACGCAAGGCGTCGGACGAAGGCCGGAACGTCATGCGGCGACCCCTTCGAAGGAAGCGGCGATGATACTTGTCTCGTTGACGGCATCACCGGCGAGTTCGGCGGTGATGCGGCCTTCGCGGAAGACGTAGACGCGGTCGCAGAGGCGGACCTCGTCCATCTCCGTCGAGTACCAGATGAAGGTGCGGCCGCGCGCCGCTTCCTCGCGGATGATGGCATAGACCTCCTGCTTGGTGCCGACATCGACGCCGCGCATCGGATCGTCCATCAGCACGACAGGCGCGCGCGTCGCAAGGGCGCGGGCGAACAGCACCTTCTGCTGGTTGCCGCCGGAAAGCGACAGGATGCGGTTTGCCATATCGGGCGTGCGGATTTCGATCCGCCGCCGCCAGTCGGCGCCTTTTGTCACCTCTTCGCCTGCAAGGATGAGGCCTCGGCGCGTGAGATCACCGAGCGAGGCGATGGAGAAGTTGCGCAGGATACTCCACAGTTCGAAGACGCCGTTGAGGCGGCGGTCGCCGGCGACAAAGGTGACGAGCGGATCGCGCTCCGGCAGCCAGTTGCCGGACTGGGCGGCGTGCAAAGCGAGCAGCAGTTCGGTCTGCCCGTGGCCGGCCAGCCCCGCCAGCGCGATGATCTCGCCCTTGCGCGCCGTGAAAGGAAGACCTTTCGTCGGATGCGACAGAGTGAGCGGGGCGGTGGATCGTTCGCGCGCCGAGCGTGGCCGACTCTCCTCCTTCGCAACGGTGCCCATCGCTTCGACGAGGCCGTGATGGTCAAATCGGTCAGCCGGACGTTCGGCGACGACGCGGCCGTCCTTCATGACGACGATGCGGTCGGAGGTTTCGAGGATCTCGTGCAGGATATGCGAGATGAAGATCACCGCCCCGCCGGCGGCGATGAAGCGGCGGACATGGTCGAGCATCTGCCGGGCAAGGCTCGCATCGAGTGACGAGGTCGGTTCGTCGAGGATCACCAGCCGCGGCGGCGTGCCGGCGTTGGAAAAGGCCATTGATATCTCGACCATCTGCCGCTCGGCGATCGAGAGATCGCCCACGGCTCGGCCACTGTCGATGCCATGGCCGGGGAAGACGGTGTCGAGGCTCTTCTCGATGATATTGGCGGCGCGCCTGCGCCAGCCGAAGCCACCGAGATGGCGATGCATGACGCGTGTGTTCTCGACGATGGAAAGGTTGGGACAGAGCGAAAGCTCCTGGAAGACGCAGCGCACGCCGCGGGCGCGCGCCGCGTTGATACCATAGCGCTCCAGCCGTTGGCCGTCGCTCGCGACACTTCCTTCATGTGGTGTGAGGCCGCCGTTGATGACGCTGACGATCGTTGATTTGCCGGCGCCATTGTGGCCGACGAGCCCGACGCATTCGCCCGGCATGACACTAAGCGTGACGCCGTCGAGCGCCCTGACCGCGCCGAAGCTCACCCTGGCGCCATCGACGGCAATCACCGCCTTCAAAACCTCATTCATGCTGCCCGCCACATCTGCTCGGAAGGACTGCCGCGCGGCCATTTTTGGCCCGCGCGACAGTCGCCGGGAGAGTTATTTTGCCGACTCGATGACCTTGATCGCGTCTGCCTGCGTGTATTCCACATTGGCGACGCCGCCGGCCTGAGTATTGGCGAGGTTCGTTTCAAGATTGTCCTGGTCGATGCGCAGGAAAGGCACGACGAGATCCTTCTTCACCTCTTTGCCGTCGAGGATCTGCTGGGCGACCCAGAAGGCAAGAGTCGAGACGCCCGGTGCGATCGACACGGACATGGTCTCGTAACCCTTGCCGTCCTTCTGCTCCTTCCACCACTTCAACTCGTCTTCGCGGTTGCCCATGATGATGGTCGGCATCTTCCGGTCGGTCGCGGCGATCGCCTGTGCGGCGCCATAACCGTCACCGCCCTGCGTCACCACGCCGACGATGTCGGGCAGGCTGGGCAGGATGCCGGCAACGGCCTTCTGCGCCACGTCCTGCGCCCAGTCACCGTGAACCGAGCCGACAATCTTGAACTGCGGGAACTGCTTGACGCCGTCATGGATGCCGGCCGAGATCTCGTCATCGACGAAGACACCGGCAAGGCCGCGGATCTCGAGCAGGTTGCCGCCTTCCGGAAGTTTCTTCGACAGGTACTCGACCTCGCTGCGGCCCATTTCCTTGAAGTTGACGGCAATGCGCCAGGCGCAGGGTTCGGTCACGATGCCGTCGAATGAGACGACGGTGATGCCGGCGTCGCAGGCTTCCTTGACCGCGCCGTTCAGCGCCGTCGGCGAGGCGGCGTTCAGCACGATGGCGTCATAGCCCTGCAGGATCATGTTCTGGATCTGCGCCGCCTGTTCCGTCGCCTGGTTCTCGGCGGTGGTGAAAGGATCGGCGGCGGCAACGGTGCCGGCCTTCACGGCTTCGCCGGTCACCTTGCCCCAGCTCGTCAGCATGGCCTGGCGCCAGGAGTTTCCGGCATAGTTGTTGGAAAGGGCGATCTTCTTAGCCGAAGTGTCGGCAAAGGCAGAAACGGGCATGGCGGCGCAAGCAATAGCGGCCGATGCCAGAAGCATCTTACGGATTGTCATGTCTTCCTCCCTGATGATCGCGCCGGTCGGCGGATCGCTTCACTCTGCCGCCTCAAACGGCCTCGAATGAAAATTGTTCTTGCACTGAGCTTCCTCCTCTCAGTAAGGGCAGGATGCGGGAGATCGGCCGACCTGTACAGGGGCAAGGCGGCAAGTCGTTTGCGGGTTTTGCGCAACAAGCTGCGGGTTTACGCAAGACGGCGACCCATTTGCGGGCGCTTACTGGGGAAACGATCACGGCGGGTTGAGGAGCCTGCCGTGACGGGGAGGAACTGACAATGCTGCATCGTGCACCGGCAGCCCTGTTCGACCATTATCTCGGCATTTCCCGGCTGCTCGCGGGTCAGCTCGACTTCCGCTCGGCCATCCGCTCCGTCGCGGCCGAGGTCGCTCACATCATCCCGCACGACCATCTCGATGTCTGCGTGCTGCTCGAAGGCGGCAGCTATCACACGGCTTATGAGACCGGCATCGAGACCGCTTGGGGCGAGATTGCCGGCGCGCCTGTCGTCAACAGCCCGATCCGCTCGCTGCTGCGGGGCGAGGTGGACTTTCTGCTGACGGACGATGCCATGACCGATCCGCGTTTCCACTTCGAGGGCGCATTCAAGCGGCCGATCGTCGAACAGTCACTGAGAAGCCGCCTGCATGTGCCGATGAAGGTGCAGGGCACGATCATCGCCGCACTTTCCTGTTCGTCGCAGACGGCTGGCGTCTATACAATGGAAGATATCGAACGCGCCCGCATCATCGCCGACCTGCTGACACCCTATTTCTTCGCGCTGCAGGCGGCCGAGCAGGCGCAACGCTCGGCCATCGTCGAGGCGGAGGCCCGCGCCCGCGAGGAGGGACTGCGGCAAGGCGCGCTGAAGCTGACCGAAGCGCTGGAGCAGGAACGCCAACGCATCGGCATGGACCTGCACGACCAGACGCTCGCCGATCTGACGCGGCTCGCCCGCCGGATCGATCGGCTGTCGCGCAACGGCGAGGTGGCGCCCGAGGCGCTGGAGCCGGTCTCGCGTTCGCTGCAGCATTGCATGCAGGATCTGCGGCAGATCATCGAACAGGCAAAACCCTCCGTGCTGCAGCTCTTCGGGCTTTCCCAGGCGATCGAGCATCATCTCGACCGATCGACCCGCGATAGCGGGTCGGCCATCGAATGGGGCCTCGTCGACGAGACGCACGGCGCGCTGGAGCGGCTGGAACCGACCGTCAGCGTCGCGCTGTTCCGGATTGCCCAGGAGGCCATCAACAATGCGGTGCGCCATGCCGCGCCGCTCACCGTGACGGTACGGCTCGAGGCCGACGACGAGCGGCTGTCGATCGAAATTTCCGACGATGGCAGCGGCCTCGCCAAGGCGCGGGGCCGGATCGGCGGCGGCATCGACAATATGAAGACCCGGGCGCGGCTGATCTCGGCGCGCTTTGCGACCGGGCCAGGCCACAACAATCGCGGAACCGTGGTGCGGGTCGTGCTGCCGCTTCACCCGCACGACCCGGCGAACGAGCCGAACTGAGGAGAAGGGCGCAATGAAGGTTCTGATCGTCGAGGACGACCCTCTGCACCGCTCCTACCTGCACGAGGCGGTCAACGCGGCCCTGCCGGAATGCGACACGGTGATCGAGGCCGAGAACGGAACAGTCGGCGAGAAGCTCGCCCGCGACCACAAATCGGCGCATATCGTCATGGACCTGCAGATGGCGAACCGCAACGGCATCGAGGCGGCGCGCACCATCTGGAAGGAGCGGCCGGAGACCCGCATCCTGTTCTGGTCGAATTATTCTGACGAGGCCTATGTGCGCGGCGTCTCGCGCATCGTGCCGGATGGCGCAGCCTACGGCTACGTGCTGAAATCCGCTTCCGACGAGCGGCTGAAGCTTGCGCTGCGCTCGATCTTCATCGAGAGCCAGTGCGTCATCGACCGCGAGGTGCGCGGCCTGCAGCAGAAGAGCCTTGGCCAGACGAACGGCTTTACCGATTCCGAATACGAGATTCTCGTCGATATCGCGCTCGGCCTCACCGACCGGGCGATCGCCAAACGCCGGGGCCTGTCGCTGCGCAGCGTGCAGAACCGCCTGCAGCAGCTCTACGACAAGCTCGACGTCTACCAGAGCGCCGGCGACGACCACGAAGACGGTCGTTTCAATCTCCGCGCCCGCGCCATCACGGTCGCTTTCCTGCGCAAGCTGCTGAACTATAGCGCCCTGGAGCGGGCCGAGGCGGAGCTGCAGGAATGGCTTGACGGAAAGTAGATCCGCGGCTCCACGCGGATCATGCGATGGCTTTCAAGGGAGCCAGGCTGCATAGAAATAATCAGCAATTCAAACCGTTACAGCGTCGTTCTCACGTTCGAGTCAACCTCCGAAACGCGGCATCATGAGCCAGGCAGCGGAATTGAACGCTTGGCCTCTGCCAAGGATGGGCCCGAAATGACGCGGTATCGTGCCTCGACAAGATTGTATAGTCCGAAGGCTGCCAATCCAGCGGCAACGGCGATGTAGAGGAAGGCTCCAAACGGAAGCTGGCGGACCCATTCCAAGGCGTCGCCCATGCTGCCGGCCTGTTGCGGATCCACCCGGAAGCCTGCATAGGCAAAAAGCACGCCGGTGATGGCGAACACCATGCCGCGGGCGACGAGACCGTAAACGCATATCCATGTCACGATACCCTTGCTGTCCGGTATCTTGACGTAGCGCTCAAACTTCCGGCTGATGCCCTTTGCGACAGTCACGATGCCGCCGATGACAAAACCGGCGCCAACGGCGATCGCAAGGTAGGACCCGAACGGCTGCGACATGATCCATCCCGCAAAACCCTTCTCGCCGGAACCTTCGCTGCCTCCGCCGAAGAACAGGGCACGACCCAGTGCATATCCGGCAAGCCCGAGATAGGTGATGGCGCTGCCAAGGAGTGCTGCCCGGATCACCAATGCCTTTGCGTCTTTCCCGTGGCCATCGCTATCTGCCAGGGACTGGGCCAGCCTCCAGGCGACAAAGCCGAGAAGTCCGAGACCAATGATTCCGACCCAGACACGACCGAACGGCTGCGCAAGCAGCGTCGAGAGCGCCGATTTCGTTTCGGGCCGGCCGCCAGCGACGCCGGAGAAGAGCGCCAGCCCCGCTATCAGGAGAAATACGACACCGCGCGCGGTGTAACCGCCTTTGGCGAGCAGATCAAATCGAAGGCCTTTAGTCATCAGCATTTCCTATCCGTCGCCGGTGCGCGAGATTAACGCGCCAGCCTTCCGAAAGTTTGCTGGGTGGATCTTCCTTTGTTGACCGGGCAACGCGATGGCTCACCGTCACGAACGGCATAAGTTCCATAAGATAGATTACGCCACTTTGCAATTTAAAGTTGAATTAACCTTCTTCCAGAAATTGTACCTCCCGCACTTAAGAGGGGGTATTGCAGATGGCGTTGATCGCAGTGGCGGGCGGCATGCGCGCACCAGTCCGTTGTTTCTTATCGCACCTCAAACTCGGGATCTGGCGGAACCTGCATGGCGAGGGCGAGATGATTTGTCTGCGCGGCAAGACCGATGATCGTCAGGAGTTCGCCGTGTTGGGCATCGCTCATCCCTCGCACACGGGCGGCGGCGGTGTGAGATTGAACACAGTACTGGCAAGCATTGGCCGTTGACACTGCAATGTAGATCATCTCGCGCGTCAACGGATCGATCGTGCCCTCGACCATCATGACCGATTTGAGCGTTTCCCATACCCGCTTGAGATTTGCCGGATCGTTTGCAAGAGCGCGCCAGAAATTGTTGATGAAAGCGGTCTTGCGTGTCGCCCTGATGTCATCGAACACCGCTTGCACGGCTGGAATGGCTGCGGCCTGTTGATCCGACAGAAGTTTGACTGTTGCCATCGATTTTTCCTTTCCGGTGTGCCGATGCACCATGATCTTTTCTTCGCCGCGGTGAAATTGCCCGGCGATCAGACACTGCCGGCGGAAGATACGAAGAAACGACAATGGCCACCAACCTTCCCCGTCCCGCGAGGAAATCGAAGGCTGGTGTTTCAGGAAAACAGTCAAAATTAGAAATATTGTCTACTGATTTTATAGATTATACGGTTTCATAGCCCCGTCGATTTCAGCGATGAGGCTTAAACGCCCGGGAAATGCTTCTTCGGGCGCAAATGACCTGCCGACTTCTTTACATCAACAGGAGATTTCCATGAGCAATCCGGTCCTCGTCAATCAGATCATTCCCGAGTCCGATGTCGTGCCGCTGACCGGCCGCGTCGGCGCCGAAATCAGAGGGATCCGTCTTGGCGGGGATCTTTCGGACGCGCAAGTAGCCGCCATCAACCAGCTTCTCCTGAAACACAAGGTCATCTTCTTCCGCGATCAGGGACATCTTGAGGATTCTGAACAGGAAGCTTTCGCACGCCGCCTCGGCGATCTCGTGCCTCATCCAACCCAGGGACCGGTCGCTGGCACGGCTTCTATCCTCAACCTCGATTCCAGCCGCGGCGGCGGCCGGGCTGATCAGTGGCACACCGACGTCACCTTCGTCGATGCCTACCCCAAATTCTCGGTCCTTCGCGGCGTCGTCATTCCGGCGGCCGGCGGCGACACGATCTGGTCCAACACCCATGCTGCCTACGAAAGTCTACCGGCGCCGCTCAAATTGCTGGTGGATAATTTATGGGCCATTCACAGCAATGCCTATGACTACGCGGCCGTACGCCCTCGCGCCACCGCCGAAGAGAAAAAGCACTTCGAAGAGGTTTTCACCTCGACAATCTACGAGACCGAGCATCCGGTCGTGCGTGTCCATCCGGAAACCGGCGAGAGATCGCTGCTGCTCGGCAATTTCGTGCAACGCCTAGTCGGGCTGTCGAAGGGCGACTCCGCCAAACTCTACGAGGTGTTCCAATCCTACGTCACCGCCCCCGAAAATACCGTGCGCTGGCGCTGGAAAGCCGGGGATGTCGCGATCTGGGACAATCGTGCGACCCAGCACTATGCCGTCAACGACTATGGCGACCAGCACCGGGTGGTGCGCCGCGCCACTGTCGACGGCGATGTCCCAGTCAGCATCGACGGCCGCCGCAGCATAACCCATGTCAAGGCGGCCAAGCCGAAAGCAAAGGCGGCGTGATCATACGCAGATAAGTATTGCCCGGCACATGAAGCGAGACCCAAGCTTCATGTGCCGGTTGACATCCTTGTAGCGCAGATAGCGGACGCAACCGGGTCCGCCTTCCGCAAGAAGCCCGCGGGTTAAATGAGCCGCTCGTCTTACGAGAAGGAAAGCTTCTCGCTCGGCCGGGTCAGCGTTTCTGGGCGCAGCACCGCATCGAGGTGCTCCTTCTGCATCAGACCGCGTTCGAGAATGATTTCGTAGACGCCCCGTCCGGAATGATGCGCTTCAAGCGCGACCTCCGTGGCGTTGCGATAGCCGATATAGGGGTTTAATGCCGTCACGATGCCGATCGACTGCTCGACTGTCTGCCGCAACCGGTCACGGTTGGCGGTAATGCCTTGAATGCAATTGGCTTCGAGTGTCAGGCAGGCATTGGTCAGGTGGCTGAGACTGCGGTAGAGACAATAGAAGATCACCGGCTCGAAAGCGTTCAACTGAAGCTGGCCGGCCTCCGCTGCCATGGTGATTGTCACATCATTGCCGATCACTTCGAAAGCGACCTGGTTGACGACTTCCGGGATCACCGGGTTCACCTTGCCGGGCATGATCGAGGAGCCGGCCTGCCGCGCAGGCAGATTGATCTCGTTCAATCCGGCGCGCGGCCCCGAGGACAGAAGCCGCAGGTCGTTGCAGGTCTTGGACAGCTTGACCGCCACGCGCTTGAGGACGCCCGAAAGCTGTACGAAGGATCCACAATCCTGCGTCGCCTCCACCAGATCCGGTGAGGTCACCAGATCGACGCCGACGATATCCGACAGACGCTCGCGCACCAGCGCTGCATATTGAGGATGGGCGGTGATGCCGGTGCCGATGGCCGTTGCGCCAAGGTTGATCTCGCGGATCAGCGAGACCGCTTCGGAGAGGCGCGTTTCGTCCTCGGCGAGCATCAGCGCATAGGTTCCGAATTCCTGCCCCAGCGTCATCGGCACGGCGTCCTGCAACTGGGTGCGGCCCATCTTGAGGACGTCGGCAAATTCGATCGCCTTGGCCTCGAATGCCCGGCGCAGGATCGCCATGGCGTCGACGAGACGGTGAACGCCGATCCATGCGGCGAGCTTCAGCGCCGTCGGATAGACATCGTTGGTGGATTGCGAGAGATTGACGTGCTCGTTCGGATGCAGGTGCTGGTAATCGCCTCGGCCATATCCCATGATTTCCAGCGCCCTGTTTGCAATCACCTCGTTGGCGTTCATGTTGGTCGAGGTGCCGGCGCCGCCCTGAATGAGATCAACGACGAACTGGTCGTGCAGCGCACCGTCACGGATCTCGACGCAGGCCGCAATGATGGCGTCGGCGCGTGCCCGATCCAGAAGGCCGAGGCTTGCATTGGCCTGAGCCGCCGCCTGCTTGATCGCGGCGAGTGACGCAATCAGGTCTGCCGATTCACGCAAGGTCTGACCGGTGATCGGGAAATTCTCGACCGCGCGCAGCGTATGGATGCCGTAATAGGCCGTGGCCGGCACGTCGCGATTGCCGATCAGGTCATGCTCGACGCGGATTTTCGCAATATCAGAGATAGTCATGGCTGGACTTTCGAGAAGCGGCGCTGCGGACATGAACTGCGGCAGCAGGCCGGACAAGATGATGGGGAGACGCGGCAATATTGCCGCATCCAGAATGCGTCATCGGCTCAAAGCTGCAGGACGAGAACCGTCCGCGTCCGATTTCGATCCGCCAAGCATGAACGGAAAGGACACGCCGCCTGTCGCGACACCCATCGTGTTCACACGGCTGGGATGATGGAATGATGCAAGCGGCTTGCGGCGTTCCGGCGAACCGATACCGAGCTGCTCGAGGATTTCCGTCACGACAGCGTAGAGGATTTCGATGTTGCCATCCTCGATCTTGACCGAGATGCCGAGCGCCCCTTCCGCTCCCCATCGCCTGGTATCATTGGAGGCTTGCACACCGATTGCGTAGCTGGCGTCGGCGCCGAGCTTGCCGATCATGGCACCGTCGAATGCGCGCATGAGCACCGTGCAGTAGCGCCCCTCACCCGCAACCATTTCCGGGTAGCGCGCCATCGCCTGGAAGATGCGAGCCAGCGCCGCGTCTCGCGTCGACACGCCCTCGCGCGCCTCGCCCTGGTCCACCGCCGAAGCGAGCTTGGCATAGATGCGCGCCAGCCGATCCAATGGAAAAGCGGGCGTCGGGAGATTGCATCCGTCGACCCCCCATTCGACGTCCTGCATGTCCAAATCGCAGAGCTCGGCAACCGTCCGCTTCACCACCACCTGCATCGGGTGATCCGGAAGATGGTAGCCTTCCAGGCCCGCCCCGATCGCCCGGGATCCGGCCATCATTCCGACGTGCTTTCCCGAACAATTGCTGCAAACCGCCGTCGGCGTATAATCCTGCCTGATCCAGGAGCGGTTCACGGCTTCGGAAAGGGAAGGATGGCCGCCGCAACGAAGATCGGCCTCCTTGGCCCCAATCTTCGACAGCATGGTCCGCGTCCGCGCAATATGCCGCTCCTCGCTGCTGTGGGAAGCGCACATCAGTGCCAGGTCGGCATCATCGAACCCGTAAGGCTCGAACCCATTCGCCTCCAGGATGGCAAGCGCTTGGGCCGGCTTGGCGGCAGACCGGGCAAGCGTAAAGCGCGTCGGGTTTCCCAGCGCAAAAAGCAGCCTGCCTTTTGCATCGACGACCGCGGCATGGACGCGGTGACGGTTCTCGACGATGCCGCCACGCTCGGTGACGACGAAATCCTCACTCGGGATCATTTCTCTCTCCATTCATGCGCCGCCCCGGCAGCCTTCGGCGCCGGGGCAAGCCTTGCTATCGCGCGGCTCAGGCCAGATCGAAACTGCCGCGATCGTCGCCCTGCTCGGCGGCAATCATGTGGATGCGCTCACGCATCAGCAGCCAGCCGACCACCAGCGCCGGAATGATCAGCAGCAGAGAGGCAACCGTGTAGGTACCGACCGGATAATCGAGGGCCATCAGGATCACGACGACCGCAAGGAAGCTCAGCGTCAGCACGCCGGTATAAGGCGCGCCGAACATCCGGAATTCGGGCCTTGCCAGCTTGCCTTGGCGCGACAGGTGCCACAGCTTGAGCTGGCACAGGATGATGACGCCCCATGCAGCGATGATGCCGAGCGCGGCAACATTCAAGCCGATCTCGAAAGCCGCTGCCGGAACGACAGCATTCAGCACGACGCCAAAGGCGGTCACAACAGCCGTCACCGCAATGCCGCCATAGGGCACGCCGGATCTGTTCATCTTCGCCAGCGCAGCCGGCGCCGATCCCGAAATCGCCATGGAATGAAGGATGCGGCCGGTCGAATAGAGGCCCGCATTGAGCGACGACAGGACGGCGGTCAGCACGACGAGGTTCATGACGACGTCGGCACCCTGGATGCCGATCTTGCCGAAGAAGGTCACGAACGGGCTCTCGCCGCCCTTATAGGCGGTATAGGGCAGCAGCAGCGACAGCAGCAGAACCGAGCCGACATAAAAGACCACCAGGCGCAGCACGACCGTCCGGATCGCCCGCGGCATGACCTTGCGCGCATTTTCGGTTTCGCCTGCGGCGGTGCCGATCAGCTCGATCGAGGCATAGGCGAACACCACGCCCTGTATCACGACCAGCGCCGGCAGAATTCCGCTCGGAAACATGCCGCCGAAGTCGGTGATGGTATTCAGCCCCGGAACGTGACCGTCGATCGGCGTGCCGGTGACGACGAAGTAGACTCCGACGATGAGGAAGACGACCAAAGCGAGAACCTTGACGAGGCTGAACCAGAATTCCAATTCGCCGAAGACCTTCACCGACAGCAGGTTCATGGCGAGGACGAGGACTAGCGCCACCAGCGCAAATACCCACTGATCGATCATGGCAATCCAGGGGACATAAGCCTTGAAGAAATTCATGTAGAGAGCCACCGCGGTGACATCAGCGACCGCCGTCATCGCCCAGGTCAGCCAATAGAGCCAGCCGACCGCGAAGGCGAGCTTTTCGCCGTAAAATTCACGGGCATAGGAGACGAACGAACCCGAAGTCGGGCGATGCACGATGAGTTCACCGAGAGCCCTGAGAACGAGGAAAGCGAAAAAGCCGCACAAGGCATAGACCAGCACGAGTGCCGGACCGGCAGCGGCGAGCCGCCCACCTGCGCCCAGAAACAAGCCGGTGCCGATGGCTCCGCCGATGGCGATCATCTGGATCTGCCGTGGCTTCAACGCTTTTTTGTAACCGAGGTCCTCCTCGGCGAAAACCTGGCCATCGGCCTCGGTTCTGGTGGATTCCATCACTGTCATTTTCCTCCCTATCCATAGGTTCGGCAACCTCCCGGCCGCCCCTCCGCGCAGCTGCCAACAAGATGTTCACCTGCTATGCAGTCTGACAGGTTTGGAAATAGATGCAAAAGCGGGCCTCGGTCAAGCGTCTTTCGTTCGACGGCGTGCATATATGGAAGGGGCTCGAGCAGTCGCCGATGCCTGGACACCGGGAGTGTTCGACAAGACTGTTGCGTGAAGCGCTTGCTAGCGCGGCTCGGCGCCGATGATGCGATTGAGCGCCGCCTCGACCTTTTTGAGATGGATTTCCATCGCGGCCCGGGCTTCGAGCTCCGACCCGGTACGGATGGCCTCGACGATGGCGCGATGCTCTTCGTTCGACTCCCGACGCCGCGGCCCCAACACCGTCAGCAGCCCGGATTGCTGCGCCATCGCCTCGCGAACCTCATCGACGATGTCGCGGAAGACAGCATTCTGCGACGACGCCGCGATCAGCCCATGAAACTCCGAATCCAGCCGCACCCAGGCCTCGGTATTTTCCTCCTGCTCCATATGCTCGCAAAGCCTGAGCAGCCGGGACAGCTCGTCGTCATTTCGACGCAGCGCCGCCCAGCCGGCGGCCGATACCTCGACATAGGGACGCGCCTCCATCAGATCACGCGCCGAATAATCGCCGTAACTGATATCTCCGTCGCCGGAGGCCGAAAGCACGTATGTACCGCTGCCCGTTCGTGTCTCCGTCAGCCCCAAAATCTGCAGCGAGCGTAGCGCTTCCCGCACGATCGGGCGGCTGACACCGTATTTTCCCGCCAGCTTCGCTTCTGACGGCAGCTTCGAACCGGCAGCAAACCGGCCGGAAAGGATGAGGCTGCGCAACTCCTCGAACACGAGTTCCGAGGCGCTTTTGCGACTGAGGACAGCGGTGTCGGACAGCCAGCTTTCTAGATCATTCATCGCTTTGCATCCGATCGGCGGCGCGCCCGGCTTCCCGGGCGCAAATTGGAAATCATTGCTTCGACGCGGTTCGTCTTTCATCGGTAATTCCGATGATGGATCGCTTGACCTCCAGCAGGTGCTCAGCCATGGCTGCGCGCGCATCCTCCTCGCTGCCCGCGGCCACGGCCTGCAGAATTCGGCGATGCTCCGCATTGGACGCCTTGCGCCGTCCGCGAACATGCTCGACGAGCTCCGATTGGGTCGAAAGCGCGCCGCGAACATCAGCGACGACTTTCCTGAAGATCGCATTGCCCGAGGCCTCGGCGATTTCTCCATGAAACGCCGCATCCATCCGCACCCATTTCTGGACATCCACTTCCGCGTCCATCCGGTCGCACAAGGATGTCAGCAGGGTCAACTGCTCGTGCGAGCGACGCAATGCCGCCCAGCCGGCAGCCGGTATTTCGATGCAGGGGCGCGCTTCCATGAGATCGCGGGCGGAATAGGCGCCGCCGCCCAGTTGGCGCGCGGGGCTTTCCGAAACGACGAAGGTGCCCCGGCCGGTCCGGGTCTGCGTGAACCCCAGTGTCTGCAGCGAGCGCAGCGCTTCACGCACGATAGCCCGGCTGATGCCGTAACGCTCGGCAAGCTGTACCTCCGAGGGAAGACGAATACCGAGAGCCAGTTTCCGATCGACAATGGCCGTGCGGATATCTTCGAAGACCGCTTCCGCAGCGTTTCTTCGGCTCATATCCTTCTTCTCCGACAGCCATGAATCCCTATCCCGCATCGAACGACGATGGGTGCAATCCCCAGAGCTGTCAAGCAACCGGACAGGCTCTTTGGCGGAGCTTGCCGACCGCATGCAGCGCGCCTCGCGAGGCCTACCAGAGCTTCATATGACGGTTGACGTCCTTGTAGAGCAGATAGCGGAACCGGCCGGGCCCGCCGGCATAACAGGCCTGCGGGCAGAAGGCGCGCAGCCACATGAAATCGCCGGCCTCGACCTCGACCCAATCCTGGTTCAGGCGATAGACCGCCTTGCCTTCCAGCACATAGAGGCCATGCTCCATGACATGGGTTTCCATGAAGGGGATCACAGCGCCCGGCTCCAGGGTGACGATGTTGACATGCATGTCGTAGCGCACATCGGCCGGATCGATGAAGCGGGTGGTGCCCCAGCGGCCGTCGGTATCCGGCATGGCGCGGATCGGATGGTCGTCCTCATGCGTGACGATCGCCGGCGGGGGCTCCAGCCCGTCGACCTCCTGAAAGGCCTTGCGGACCCAGTGGAAGATCGCTGCGGCCGAACCGTCGTTCTTGAGGCGCCAGGCCGAACCGGCAGGAATATAGACGAAGGAACCGGCGCGCAGCGCGTGGCTGACGCCTTCGAGCTCTACCGTCATGCCGCCTTCGACGACAAACAGCACCGCTTCGGCCCGCTTGTCGGGCTCCGGCCGATCGCTGCCACCGCCCGGCTGAACTTCCATCACATATTGCGAGAAGGTCTCGGAGAAGCCGGAAAGCGGCCGGGAGAGAACCCATGCCCGCGTTCCCGTCCAATGCGGAAGGAAACTCGTGACGATATCGCTCATGACGCCGCGGGGGATGACCGCGTAAGCCGTGGTGAAAACGGCTCTGCCGGAAAGCAACTGGGTCTGCGGCGGCAAACCGCCGAGCTTCGAAAAAAACTCTGTCTTGTCCATTGATACGGCTTTCCAGGCAGGTGTCTCTGCATCTGCTTTATGCGCCGCCGGCCCGTTAGGCAACTGCCAATAGGCCAAGCCAGGCCTAGCGATCGGCCATCACCAGATGGCCCGGCCCGACCTCGCGATAGAAGGTGGCCGGAGGCTGATAGTCGACGGCACGCATCGGGCTCTTGATCTCGTCATTCACCACCATCCGCTTCTCGTGGCGGCGATCGGGATCGGGCACCGGCACGGCTGCGATGAGTTTCTTCGTATAGGGATGCTGCGGATTTTCGAACACGGCGGCGCGCGGGCCGATCTCGACGATTTCGCCGAGATACATCACCGCCACCCGGTGGCTGACGCGCTCGACCACCGCCATGTCGTGCGAGATGAACAGGAAGGCGAGGTTGAGGCTCTGCTGCAGATCGAGCATCAGGTTGATGACCTGCGCCTTGATCGACACATCGAGTGCCGACACGCTCTCATCGGCGACGATGACCTTCGGCTGCAAGGCGAGCGCCCGGGCGATGCAGATGCGCTGACGCTGGCCGCCGGAAAATTCATGCGGAAAACGCGCCGCCATATCAGGAGACAGGCCGACCTTCACCAGCAAATCGGCGACCACGTCTTTTGCCTGTTTCGAACTGCCCATCCGATGTTCGAGAAAGGGCTCGGCGATCGCAGCACCGACGGTCATGCGCGGATTGAGGCTGGCAAAGGGATCTTGAAAAATCATCTGCACGGATTTGCGCATCTCGCGCAACTCCTGCCTGTCGAGGCCGAGCACCTCCCTGCCCTCGACGAGAACGGAGCCCGCCTGCGGCTCGATCAGACGCATGATAGCCCGCCCGGTCGTCGATTTGCCGCAGCCGGATTCACCGACGAGCGACAGCGTCTCGCCGGCATGAAGATCGAAGGAGACGTTTTCGACCGCGTGCACCCGGCTGGTGAGCCGGCCGAACAGGCCGGTATGAATGTCGAAACGCTTGGTGAGGTTCTTCACCTCGAGGACCGGCGTCGCTGCTACGGTATCGGCGGCCTCAGAGGGAATGTCCGATTCCCCTGTCGTGGTGTTGACCACCGGAAAACGCAGCGGCCTCTGCCGGCCCTGCATCGAGCCGAGCACCGGCACGGCGGATAGCAGCGCCCGGGTATAGGGATGTTTGCCGCGGTGGAAGATATCGGCTGTGGCACCGCTTTCGACCTGTTCGCCGCGATACATCACCACCGTCCGGTCGGCGATCTCGGCAACGACACCCATGTCATGGGTGATGAAGAGAACGGAGGTCCCCTCCTCTTCCTGCAGCATCTTGATCAGATCGAGGATCTGGCCCTGGATCGTCACATCGAGCGCCGTCGTCGGCTCGTCGGCGATCAGGAGCTTCGGCCGGCTGGCGAGCGCCATGGCGATCATCACCCGCTGACGCATGCCGCCGGAGAAACGATGCGGGTATTCACCGAAGCGCGAGGCGGCAGACGGGATGCGGACCTTTTCCAGCAGTCGGATCGTCTCAGCCCTGGCATCGGCCTTGCTCATCTCGGAATGGCATAACAGCGCTTCGGAAATCTGATCGCCGATGGTGAAGAGCGGATTAAGCGATGTCATCGGCTCCTGGAAGATCATCGCCACCTCATTGCCGCGCACCTGCCGCATGGCATGTTCCGGCAAGGCCAGGAGGTCGCGTCCGCCAAGAATGACGCTGCCCCCGACGCGGCTTGTGTCGGCCTGCAGCAGCCGCATGATCGAGAGCGAGGTGACACTCTTACCCGAGCCGGATTCCCCGACGATCGCCACGGTTTCAGCGGGGGCGACGGTGAAGGACACATCGCGCACGACCGGTTTCCAGGCGCCGTCGACCAGGAAGGACGTCGTCAGCCCCTCGACGGAAAGAACCGTGCTGGCTGTCTCGATCGATCGTGCTTGAACGCTGCCCATATCGTCTCTCCTGCGGCTCAATCCGGCCAGCGCAACAGCCCGTCGAAACGATGCCGGCTGCGGTTTTCGATCGGCGTGGCAATGATCTCATTGGAGGCGCGCGCCTTGTCGAGTTCCTCAGCCAGGCGCTCGGCGACGATTGTCTCTTGGCCCCGATGCAGGTTGCACGGGTCGAGATAGAAATAGCGGTGCTCCACCTCGTGATCGCGCACGATGATCGGCGGGTTGCCCCTCGCGAGCGCATCGGCCAGATCCCAGGCGGTGATATGCGCCTCTTCGGGATCGACGATCAGGCGCAGCCGATCGAGCGGATTGTGGGTCGGATCGGGTTCGATCAGTGCGGTGACGCCGGGGCGGCCGTCAAGCGTGCGCTTCCACAAGTTGAGATAGCCGGTCTCGCGTTCCCGGATGCCGGCATGGTCGCGGCGCTCCCAGGCTTCGAGTGCCGCCATGACGCCGAAGATGCTCTCCTTGCCGACCTTCATGCCGCGGCCGATGCCCATATTCTGCAGGAAGGCATGGCGCACCAGCTCCTTCCTGCCGGCGACGATGCCCGAGGTCGGGCCGCCGAGGAATTTGTGGCCGGAATAAAGTGCGATATCGGCCCCCTGCTCCAGGAAAATCCTGAGATCATATTCCGAGGCCGCATCGACGATAACCGGCACGCCCCTGGCGTGAGCGATCTCGACGAATTCCTTCAGGTTCAACAGGCCATAATCGACGACATGATGGGAGACGACATAGACGGCGGCGGCCGTCTTGTCGGTGATCGCATGCTCCATGTGGAAGCGATGCGTCGAGGTTGCCTGTCCCACCAGCACGACCTTGCCGCCGGCAAGCCGGATCGCCTGATCGACCGGGGCGCCATAGCTCACCACATGGCCCATCTGCACCAAGACTTCGTTTTTCTCGAGCATGGCATCCGGCAGCTTTTCGATCGCCAGCAGATTGTCGCCTGAGATGGCGCCGGCGACGGCGAGCGAGATGCCGGCCGAGCAGGAGGCAGTGACGAAGCCAGCCTCGCCGCCGGTCAGCCGGGCGATGACGGCGCTGGCCTTGCGCTGCAGGTCGTTGATCTCGACAAAATGCGGCAGGATCGATGCCATCGCTTCGATCGCCTCGGGCACGACGATCGAGGCGCCGAGGCTGGTCATCGTGCCGGACACATTGATGACGGGGCGAAGGCCGAGCGAAGGTCTGATATCATTGGGCATGAAGGTCTCCAGAGGTCTGGGGCGAGGAACGGGTCACGGGTGGACGCTGCTCCAAATATGCAAGCTCTCGTCAGCCATTCAAGGCGACGATCGCCTCGATTTCGACGGTGATGTTGCCGGGCAACGAGCCGAAGCCGACGGCCGAGCGGGCATGTTCGCCGGCCGCGCCGAAAACCGCGATCAGCAGATCCGAGCAGCCGTTGATGACGCTCGGATGATCCTCGAACTCCGGCACGGCATTGACCATCCCAAGCAGCTTGACCACCCGCTTGACGCGGGAGAGATCGCCGAGCGCATCATGCATGACGGCGAGCAGGTTGATGCCGGTCAGCCGCGCATGCCGATAGGCCTCCTCGACACCGACGTCGGCTCCGACCTTGCCCGCATGCAGGAAGCCGTCGGCCTCGCGCGGCCCCTGGCCGGAGAGGTAGAGCATATTGCCCTCCACCACATGCGTCACGAAATTGGCGATCGGCGGCGGCGGCGGCGGAAGCTTGATACCGAGGGCAGCCAAGCGTTGGTAAGGCGAGCTCTCGACCTTGCTGGCGGCGGTTGGAAACTGATTCACGCAAACTCCTGTCATGCGAATTTTGGATTGGCGAATTTGGGAGCCGATTGAGAGGTCGGCGGATTAAAGGTCCTTGCGAAGTCTTGGATCGAGCATGTCTCTGAGGCCGTCACCGACCATCTGCAACGACAGCACCGAGAGAATGATGGCCACACCCGGAAACAGCGTCATCCAGTCGGCCTGGCCGATATATTGCCGGCCGGCGGCAATCATCGTTCCCCAGGTCGGAATCTCCGGGCTGACGCCGAGGCCGAGGAAAGACAGGCCGGCTTCGGCAAGCATGGCGCTGGCGAAGAGGAAGGTCGCCTGCACCAGGATCGGCGAGAGCAGATTGCGCAGCACGTGCCGCGTCATGATGTGGAAAGTGGAAATGCCGAGCGCCCTTGCCGCCTCGACATAAGGCAGCTCGCGAATAACCAGCGTCGACGCACGCACGATACGGGCAAGGCGCGGCGCATAGACGATCGACAGCGCGATGATGACGGTGGTCAAGGACGGGCCGAGGGCGGCGACCAAGGCGATCGCCAGCAGAATGTCCGGAAAGGCCATCATCGCATCGATCAGCCGGGCGATCGGCGTGTCGAGCTTCTGGAAAAAGCCGGCAAGCAGGCCGAGTGTAACGCCGATCACCGCCGACAGGCTGACGACCGCGGCGCCGACCAGCAGCGACAGCCGGCCGGCGAAGATCGTGCGCGAGAAAACATCACGGCCGAACTCGTCGGTGCCGAAAAAGAAGGTCTCGCTCGGCGGTTTCAGCCGGTTGACGATGGAAAGCTTGGAGGGCGAATAGGGTGCCACGACAGGCGCAAAGACCGCGAGCAGCACGAAGATCGTCAGGATCAGCAGGCCGAAGGCCACCGTCTTTCGCTTCAGCAGGCGGCGGACGAATTTGCTGCTTTCGCGCTCGGCTGATTTGATTGCGATATCGGCCATCAGTAGCGCACCCTCGGATCGACCAGCAGATAGAGCATGTCGATCGCAAAATTGATCAGCACATAGAGCGCGGCGATGACGAGCAGCGCCCCCTGGATGACCGGATAATCGCGGCGCAGCACCGCCGAGACGACGAGGTTGCCGACGCCAGGCAGGCCGAAGACGGTCTCGGTGACGACGGCGCCTGAAATCAGCACCGCCGCCGTCAGCCCGAGCACCGTCAGGATCGGGATCAGCGCATTCTTCAGCGCGTGCTTGAGGATGACCTTGCGCTCGATCAGCCCCTTGGCGCGCGCCGTGCGGATATAATCGTCGCCGAGCACATCGAGCATCGAGGCGCGGGTGAAGCGCAGGATCAGCGCCGAAGAGACGATGCCGAGCGCAAAGGCCGGCAGCGTCAGATGATACATGCGCTCTGGGAAGGTCGAGCCGGGGCCGCCATAACCGGAGACCGGGAAGAGGTTGAACCGGACGGCGAAGACCTGCATCAGGATCAGGCCGAGCCAGAAGCTCGGAATGCTGGCGGCAAACATCGCCAGCGTCGTTGCCGCCTGGTCGACGAAGGAGCCGCGCCGATAGGCAGCATAGATGCCGATCGGCAAAGCGATGATGCTGGCGATGAGAAGCGAAAACAGCGTCAGGAAGAAGGTCGGCTCGGCGCGGTCGAGCAGAGCCGACGTCACCGGCATGTTGAGGAAGATCGACTGGCCGAGATCACCTTTCAGCAGTTGGCCGATATAATAGACATATTGCAGGCCGAGCGACTGATCGAGGCCGAGCCGGCTCCTGAGATCGGCAACATCCTGCGGCGTCGCATCTGGCCCGAGCATGACGGCCGCCGGATCACCCGGCGTCACGCGCACGATGACGAAGACGATCGTGACGACGAGAAACATCACGACGATCATGCCGAACAGGCGCTGGAGGATGTAACGGATCATCCCAACTTTGCTCCTGTACTTGGTCGATGTAGCATCGAGGCGGAATCCGCCGCCCCTCTTCCCTCATTCCTGTGCTCGTCACAGGAATCCAGCGCGTCCAAGTCCTTGGGCGCAAAAGACTCCGTGACCGGATAACGGTCAATCACGGCGCGGACGCGCCGTGGCTGGATTCCTGTGACATCCCTCGGGCGAAGCCCGAGGAAGGGAATGAGGGAGCAAGTGGAGGCCACCGACGTCACTCCATCACTTCTTGATCGAAGCGTTCCAGAAATACGGCCATGGGGCCGGATCGACGCCCTCGAGCTTGACCGACTTCGCCGAGACCGCATTGAAATCGCCGATCTTCATGAAGGGCGCGTCTGTATAAATCGCCTTCTGGACATCGGCCCAGAGCGCCACGCGCTTCTTCGGATCGACCTCGGAGGTGAAGGCATCGACGGCGGCCTTGCGGGCCGGCGTATCCCACCAGCCGGGCGAGCTGGTCGAGAGCGAGCCGATGAGGGCCGGCTCCGGCAGGAAGGGGCTGTGGGTGATGTAGATATCCCAGAGCTTCGGATCGGTGCGGCGCTGCGTCAGCGTCGCCCAGTCCACCACCTGCATATCGACGGTGAAGCCGGCAAGCTTCAGATATTCTGCGGCGACCTGCGCCATCTTGTAATGGAACTCATACTGGCGGCTGGTCAGGATGCGGATCGGCTCGCCATTATAACCGGCCTTCTTGGCGGCAGCGGCCGCGCCTTCCGGATCGGCGACATTATAGGCGCCTTCGACGCCGGCATCCGTCGACCAGGAGAAGGTCTTCGGATAGATGGCGCCATCGAGCGCATAAAAATCCTTGCTGCCGAAAGCTGCGGCCAGCATGTCTTCCATGCTCAGCGCCTGGCGGATCGCCTTGCGGATCTCGACATTTCCAGCGACGCCCTCCTTCGTGTTGAAGACGAAGACCGGATAACCGAAGGGCTTCAGCATGACCGGCTGCGAGGCCGTCGACGCTTTCAGCTTGTCGTAGGATTCCACCGCGATCGAATCGACATAGTCATACTGGCCGGAGACGGCGGCTTCGACGCGGGTATTCGCATCCGGCACCGGCACGAAGCGGATCTCGTCGAGATATTGATGACGGGCGCCGCCGTAGCCATTGCTGTCGGCCTCACGTGACTTGTAGCCATCGAAACGGACGAGCTGGATATACTGGTCGGCCTTGCGCTCCTTCAGCATGTAGGGACCGGTGCCGATGAACTCCTTCATCGGCTCGTCCTGTTTTTCGGCCGGAATGATGATCGCCGCCGAATTGTTGAAGGCAAGCAGCGACGTCAGCGGCGCATAGGGCTGCTTCAGCGTGATGGTGACGGTGGAAGCATCGCTAGCGGTGACCTTGTCGATGAAGCCGGCCACCTGCTTGCCGCGCGAGGCGATCTTCATCCAGCGGCCAAGCGAGGCGACGACATCTTCCGAAGTCATGTCGCTATTGTCGTGGAACTTGATGCCGGTCCGGAGCTTGATCGTATAGGTTTTGCCGTCGGCGCTGATCTCGGGCAGGCTTTCGGCCAGAAGCGGCGTGACGTTCCAGCTCTTGTCGAAAGTGTAGAGCGTTTCGAAAATATGCTGGGTGACGATGCCGACGAGATCGGCTGTCGACGACATCGGATCGAGCGTCGGCGGCTCGCCGATCGTTGCGACATTGATGACGCCGCCCTTTTCCTGGGCAGAGAGGGTCGAAGGCAGGCCGACGAGCGCGGTGCCGAGCAGGAATGCGACCAGTGTTTTCATGTGTGGGCTCCCGTTTAGTTCCATTATTATGCAATTCATCTTTTTGTAACAGAATAAGAGATGAAGCGATGGTGTCAAGCGGAAGCCGCTGATTATATCGTGGGACGAGGATCAGGAGGGGGGAAGCGCGCCCACTAGCCGTCTACGCCAGGGTTGTGCACTATGCCCCGGCGGGGAATCGGCAACCCCGCAGCTTTGATGGTGGGAGGGTGGAATGAACATCGATTTCAACGACGGAAAATGGCTGAACGAACCGGCCAGCTGGCGCGCAGACGAAACCGGCCTCACCCTGACGACCGACGAGAAAACCGATTTCTGGCGCGAAACCCATTACGGCTTCACCCGCGACAACGGCCACTTCCTCTGCTTTCCCACCACCGAGAGCTTTACCGCCCAGATCCGCATCCAGGGCGAATTCCGCACCCTTTACGACCAGGCCGGCCTGATGGTGCGCCTCGACGAGAAACGCTGGGTAAAAACCGGCGTCGAATTCACCGACGGCGAACCCTTCCTCAGCACCGTCGTCACCGACGGCAGATCCGACTGGTCGGTGTCGCAGCCCTTCAAGGAGCTCGACGATTTCCATATCCGCGTCACCGTCGCAGGCGGCGCCATGCGCATCCAGGCTTCACGCGACGGCCGCCATTGGCCGCTGCTGCGGTTAGCGCCGTTTCCGACCGCAGACCGCTATGAGGTGGGGCCGGCTGCGTGCACGCCGGAGCGCAGTGGTTTGACGGTACGGTTTTCGGAGTTTTCGATCGGGGCGGCGGTTACGACGGGACTTCATGATTTGAGTTAGCCGATCTAATGAGAACCCTCCGCAACCAATCCTTCCCGACCTTGGAGCCTGAAATTGTCAGCTTGCAACCTATTGAGGCAGTAGATAGCCTCACGATGCCAGCCAGAGTTCTGGATAGTTAGCAGCCTAAAGGGGAAAACCTTGAAACGTTTACTGACCACGCCTGTATTTTTAGCACTATTTTCTTTGAGCTCGTGTGCAACCTCGCCATCACCCAATTCGGCAGCAGGCGCAACCTCTGACGCTTGCGGTGCCTCTCGATATCAAAAGTTTGTAGGAGGCCCATCGTCTGCTACTGCGGGGCTGAAAATACCCGGAGATTCGCGACACTATGGAAGTGAAGAACGAGTTGCTACCGATACGCCTTCGCGTTTGAATTTCGTCCATAGTGGCACCGCAGTCCAATCCGTGACTGATCCGAAATCCAAGGTGATACGCGTATTTTGTGGATGAAAGCCCAGCCGCTCGACGCTGAGTGAAAAACAGAAAAAGGACGTATGCGAAGACCTAGCGGCGGGAATCAGCGTTTCAGCCATTGCTGGAAAACTTGCGACCAGGCGCCAGACCATTATGCGGGTGCGCGACAAACGTTAGAGCTTAACGCAGGATTTTTGACTGCCCTTGTCCTGACCCCTATTCCGATGGGGAAATAGAAAACGGAACGCACGGGCGGGAGCAGTCGGTCCCGCCTCCCTGCCGGCCGCTATGCTGAGGCTCCTGCGGCTGCCCTTGTTCCGCCCTTGGCGTGACGAGATTCCCGAAATCCCGCCTTGCGGCCGCTATGCTGATTTCTCCGATACTCTTCATTGCCGGCTTTCAATCCCGCCGACGGCGATTGATTGGAGGGGAGGTCAGCTGCGTTCGAGACGAATAGGATTGTCATAATGCCGAAATCCGGCTTGCGGGAACAGCTTCCAGTCACGTCTGCCGTCCCGGTGGTCTTTTCCGCCCGGTGCGGGTTGAAGAACTGGCGGCTGATAGCGACTTCATAGCAAACCGGATCGATGACACTGACCACAGAGAGACTGCGCTTGAAGCGTAACTTAATCAGAGTTTTTGAGCAGTTCCGCTTCTTTGATCATCGCATCCAAACGATATGGCAATATCCCTGGAATTCCAGCCAGTTTCCATGCGCTAAAATACTCTGGATAACTGCTGTATATTTTTCCGTCGACCTCAATCTGCTTGCTCTCCGACTCGGATGATCCGAATCTAAGCATGAATTTCAGATGGATCATCGCCATTGATCGCAGTCGGCGTGAATGTCTATCTAGGCTATCAATAGACTCCACATCTGAATATTTCGAGTTTCCCTCCAAGATAGCCAGCAACTCCTTGGTCAAGCCAAGCTCCAAAGCACGATCTACAAAGGATGCTTCCGACATTCTCTCACCCACCTTACTTGGTAGATTTGGCCGCTGGAGTTCGCCGATGCGATTCTCATTGTCCATATGAGAGCCTCAATACGGTGGGCAGCCTGTGACGATGCGCTCACCTATCGGCTCAGTCATGGCCTTTACAGGTACTCCGTAAACAACTGGAAGGTAACCATTGGGTGTCAGCCACGACGAGTCGCGCCGGTCTCCAATCTCTTAAGATGGACTCTAATTGTCAGTTCATATGTCAAAATTTAGCGCGAACATATATTCAATCAGTCGCAACTGATTGGTCATTCCCCTAAGAACCGTCTCTTCAAGAACTGTTGGTAACGTTCTGGAGATACGCCAATAATCGGCCGTACGTCATTACCCATTGCTGACATCTGATCGACGATAGCCTGCACGAAATAATACATGAAATCTCCATGTTCTGCCATCAAGCCGTTGTATTCTTGAAGAAAGCTGCACATGTCTTGTGCAGAGCTCTTCTCAGCCATGTTCCATGCCAAAATCTCGGCCGCCGATATATAATGCCTGAGACGAATTGCTCGTTGAAGCCCTCCGAACTCATCAAGAAGTGTGTCGACTTCGTCGCTGCTGAAGTAACCGAGGGACACCAAGCGTTGGACAAGCTCTCGAAAAAACTCACCGTCCGAGAGCATAATGGAGATCCCTCTCAAGTCCTTTAGCAAGGTCATCCAATGGTTGAGTCATCCGAATAATTGGCAAATGCTGTCCGGGACAGATGGCGCGGACTTACCAATATTTTTTTTGATCAACCAAGGACCAGCAACGAGATCGATATTGTCGATGCCGCCTCCACTGTTGATTTCCACTGAGAGCTGACCCGGCGCAGCCAGATATTTCCATTGAGAATTGACCCATGTTTCA
>NZ_LODW01000053.1 GCF_002914525.1 Rhizobium hidalgonense
TATCACTGCCGATACGAGGGCGGTTCAGCGGTGCCGCAGCCGTCAATGCGCATCGAAAATCGCGCTTACCCTTTGATCATGGTGCGGTATTCCCTCGGCGTGCTGCATCGATCACCGCAACGTCGATTTTCCTCATGGTCATCATTGCGTCGAACGCACGCTTGGCTTCTGCGCCGCCTGCTGCGAGCGCGTCGGTGAGGGTGCGAGGTGTGATTTGCCAGGACAGACCCCATTTATCCTTGCACCAACCGCATTCGCCGCGGTGCTGATCTGGAATGAGAACGCTTCGCTGTGCTTGAATATCGGGCCGCCGTTCAATCCGATGCAGGAAACACCTGCCACGGTGAACTCGACGACGAGGACGTCCCCCTCTTCTCCACTGGGATAATTTCCCGGCGCCCGGATGATGGCTCCGACGTTGCTGTCTGGGAAGGTGTTGGCGTAGAAGCGGGCCGCTTCCTCGGCGTCCTTGTTGTACCACAGACAAATGTTGTTCTTAGACATCGCGTCCTCCTGGTGGTTATTCTTCAGATCGAGAGTGACCTAATGAACATATGACGCACCAACCGTCGACGATCCGACAACCTGATCGACACAGCAGCTTATTTTTTCGCTATTGCGTTTTCCACGACGCCTCTTGAGCGTACCGCAGCTATTTTCGAACAGTCGCCATCGACAGCGACTCGTTTGAAGGTCTAAACTGCCTCCGCATAAATTCGAGTTCGGGATAGGTGCCGGACCTTCATATCGATACCTCGAAGATCAAGAGCCGCAATTTTCGCTGAATTTGCGGTGCTAGTTGACTGTCATGACCGCGGGGCCGTGGGTTCCATTCCCACTAAGGCTTCCAGCGCGTATCGCAACTAGCAGAAGCCGTTGAGCTTTAGGATTTTATGAGCGTCAATCGTCGCCCGAAGAGCCGACTCGGCCGTGCGGTCTCCATCGTTTGCGTCGGGATGGTGCATCTTGAGTCTCTGCTTGTAACGGCTTCTGATTTCGTCCGGCGTAGCGTTTGGCGAAAGATCAAGCGTTTCGAATGCTTTTGCTTCCAGCACTTTAAGTTTGCGGGATTGAAAGGCAGCTTTGGCTGCTTGGCTTTGTGCAGCGCTTTTTCGCGCATTGAGCGTCTTCGCGGTCCCGGAGCGAATTGAGGAGGGAAGGGGAGTTTCTGAAGAGTGATCGACTCTAACGCCCCAGCTGGGGCGGCTGCCACTTGCCGCTTCCCTCTGATAGCGGGCCGTGACGGGGTTCGACAGTTTCGTCACATAATTGTAGCCTTCGCCGTATTCTTTTGCGTGGTTACGACAAAACAGCAGGAATAGCCCCTCGGCATCCGCTCCCACTGGGGCGCGATGGACGCCTTGTTTGTCGCATCCATCCCATTGGCATCTCGGGCCGTTTGTGTCCCGATGTTCGGCCGGCTTATTTCGCGTTGGTCTCAGGCCAACGAAAATCTTTGAATCAGACGTCATCGCGCCTTATATGGCCATGCTGCCGGCCACGGCAAGATCGCTCTTGGCAGACGCGGATTGCTTGGCTGTCGTTAGATCAACGGTACCGCACCCTAAACGACCGAGATCTTGAATGTTATCTTTGCGGGTGTCTATTTACAATCTGGTGGGCTTGGCATCAACTTGGTGCCGGAATGGACGCAGGATCTGCCGAACCCCGGTTTCAAGTTGACGAAGGTACCCAGTAATAATTTCAAGATTGGCCTCGGTGTCGCCCGGAACCGCGAGGATCCGACCGCCCCGCTTGACGACACCATCGATATCGCGCCGTTGCTTGTGCGGCCGGGCAGGTGAGGGAGTGCAGGCCGGTCGTCGGTTACGAGCGCCGCCAGTCGCATCGGTCGGAAAGCGGAACACTCGGTCGTGGGGCAGTCGGTCCCGCGGTGCCCAGGCCATCGTGTGACGCAATTTCCCGCTTTGCAGGGCGCTCGGTGCTGTCGCTAATACTCAAAGCTCCGACACGCATCTCTCTCCATCAGTCGACCCATTGGATTCATAAATGACGTTCGCCGTCCGGCTGAAGCGCTGTCTATTCCCTCGCCGTCTCGGCGGCGGGCCATCCGTCGCTGAGCGTGATACTGCCTGCAACCTATTCGCGAGGGTCGCACGCGCAGGCCCATCGCTTAAAGATGACTAAAATAATCATCTTATGTTGACAAGGCCAAATTCGCTCCATAGGTTCCGCGCGCATCTGTGACGTAGGGACCAAGTGATGGCGCTTGTTTTTTTGAATGTTTCTAATAATCTACCGCGAATTTATCGAGAGGGCCTGTTTGCTACGACGGCGGTCATTCTGATCGGCATGGCAGCGTCGCCGGCCGTTGCGCAGAGTGCCGCCACAAGCGATACCGCGACGACGCTGGAACCGATCGTTATTCAGGGTGCAGCCTCTGATAGCAAGACTGATCGGACATCGGTGACCGCCAAGAACAGCGCCGGCGCGACCAAGATCAGCACGCCGCTCGTCGAGACGCCGCGTTCGGTCTCGGTCACTACGGAGAAGGAAATCGAGCAGCGCGGCGCCCAGACGGTCATCGAGGCGGTGCGCTATACGGCCGGCGTGACTACAGGAACGAGCGGCTTCGATCCACGTTTCGACCAGATCTACATTCGCGGCTACAACGCCACGACGGTCGGCGACTATCGTGACGGATTGCGCCAACCCTACATCAATTACGGCATGTTCCGCACCGATCCGTATCAGCTGCAGCGCGTCGAGGTGATCAAGGGACCGGTATCCGTTCTCTACGGCTCGGGATCGCCGGGTGGCCTCGTCAACAAGATCTCGAAGCTTCCGACTGAGGAGCCGATACGCGAAGTCGGCATGAGTTACGGCACCAAGGACCGGGTGCAGGGGATGTTTGATTTCGGCGGGCCGATCAGCGAAGACAACGACGATTTCCTCTATCGCATCGTCGGCGTCGCCCGCCGCGGCGACACCAATTTCGATATTACCGACGATCGTTATCTGCTGGCGCCATCCTTTACTTGGAAGCCCGACGAGGGCACGTCCTTGACGGTATACGGCCTGGCGCAGGCGGATGAGACCGACTCCAATGTCGGCGCGATCACGACCTTGGACGGCAGGATCCGCGACATCAGGCAGAGCGATCCCGACTACGACTACCAGAAGGTCAAGCAGCAGCAGGTCGGCTATCAGTTCGAGCATGAATTCGACAACGGCCTGACCTTCCGGCAGAACCTGCGCTATTCGCATCTCGATCTGAAGGCCCGTTATCTCGAGGTTACCGGCTGGACCGGCACCGTCGCGCATCGCGGCACAAATGCGATCCGGGACGAGATGAACGTTTTCCAGGTCGACAATCAGCTCGAGGCGAAATTCGATACGGGCCCGCTTGCGCATACGATGCTGTTCGGGCTCGACTACACCAATCTCAAGTCGAGCTTTGGCTATGGCGCCGGAGCGGCCGATCCGGCATTTGACTTCGATATCGCCAATCCGACCTATGGAGTCTCGGGCGCTACGCCGGACGATAATGTCTTGGCTTCCGATGCCGATATGCGGCAGGTTGGCATCTACGCCATGGACCAGATCGAGGTCGGGAACTGGCGCTTCAACCTCGGCGGCCGGCAGACCTGGGTGAACCAGACACGCGATTCGACCTTGCCTACGGTCAGCTCGGAGGATGTCGACAAGAATGCCTTCTCCGTACAGGCCGGCGCACTCTACCTATTCGACAACGGCATCGCGCCGTTCGTCTCCTACGCGACCTCCTTTGATCCGGTCACCAACCGATCGGCAGCCAACACAATTCTTCCGCCGACGAAGGGCGAGCAATACGAAGTCGGCGTGAAGTACCAGCCTCCCGGCTCCGACATCCTGCTATCGGCCGTCGCCTATCACATCGTCGAGCAAAATAAGCCGAGGCTCGCCGACCCGCTGACCTTTGCCTACGACTCGCAAGGGGAAGTGACCGGAAAGGGTATCGAGCTCGAAGCCCGGGCGGCAATCGCCGACGGTCTCGATATCATTGCAGCTTACACCTACAACGACTCCGAAGTGACCGGCGGCGACAACGTCGGAAAGACTCCGGCCGTCACCCCGACCCACATTGCGAGCCTGTGGGCGAACTACACTTTCCAGGAAAGCAATCCCTTCAACGGTCTGTCGGTTGGCGCCGGCGTGCGCTACATCGGCGAGACCTGGACGGATGTTGCCAACACCTCGAAAAATCCCGCGACTTTCTATGTCGATGCATCGGCCTCCTATGATTTTGGCGCGGTCGACAAGAAATACGAGGGCATGACGGCAGCCTTCAACATCCGCAACATCGGCGATGAGCGCGAGACAGTCTGCGAAGAGGGCTTCTGCTATCTCGGCCAGGGCAGGAACATGACCGGCACCCTGAAGTATCGGTGGTAAGCTTTGCGGTTGAGATGAACGGGCGGTTAGGCCCGACCTTGATTACCGATCATCCTGTCGCCCACCAGGCCTCCATGGCTTGGTGGGCGACAGTCGTTCGTTGTCACCGCAGCGAGTTGTTCGGTTCGCCTTGCAGACGGGCATCTTCGTACCGCGGCAGGGATATTTGTGCCGTGAAATTCTGGCCGGATCATCGCTCCCTTGAAGACGTTCCCGCGCTGCGGACGCAAATCCCGATGTTCGGCATGAATTCCGTAGCGTGGCGTCACTGCAGCGAAGCCAGCCCGCTGCCGGACGGGCGCCATTCGGTGGTGTCCCGCCGTGCGCCGGTGATGGGGCCTGCGTTGTCCCGGGCCCCCCAATCAAAGACGAACGCCTTCACGCCCGCCTTCGTAAAACGATCAGCAGCATTGGGGCTCCCACAAGAGCCGAGATCAATCCGGCGGGGATCTGATAGGGAAAAGCGATCATACGCCCCGTCCAGTCGGCGATGACCAGTAGGGCCGCTCCGATGATGGCGGCGGCCAGAAGCTGGGCGGCGGGCCGGCGAAGACCGAGACCATGGGCAAGGTGCGGTGCCATCAACCCGACGAAGCTCAAGGGGCCGACGACGAGTGTCGCCGCCGCCGTCATGATGGCGGAGAGCCCGAACAGCACTACGCGTGCGGGAAGGATCCTGAGGCCGAGTTCGCTTGCCGTCTCGGTTCCAAGTTGCAGCAGGGCAAGCCAGCGGCTGGCGAGAAATGCGGCGATGAGGCAGGCGAGCGCAATCAGCAGCGCGCTTGCCGCCACCGCATTGTCGACAAAATAGGTCGAGCCCGCCATCCAGCGTATCAGCGCCAAGCCGCGCGGATCGCCGCTCGCGGCAAGGACGCCGATCCCGGCGTCGAGGATCGCGCCGAAGGCGATGCCGGCGAGCAGCACGCGGTTCGGGCCGAAACCGGAACGAGCGCTCAACAGGAAAATCACGGTCAGCACGGCAAGGGCGCCGCCGCCCGCGAACGCAAGCTGGATTGTCAGGCTCGGTCCGGCAAAAGCAAACATGGCGGCGGCAACACCGAGCGTTGCTCCTGCCGATACGCCAATCACTTCAGGGCTTGCCATTTCGTTTCCGGTCAGCCGCTGCAGGATCAGTCCTGTCACGCCGAGCACGGTTCCGGCGCCGAATGCGGCGGCGACCCGCGGCAGCCGCAGGGGAAGAATTTCATCCCATGAGCGGGCCGGCAGCCAAGCCCAGGCTCCGTCGGGTGTGCGACCGAAGAAGATCGCGGCAATCGCCAATGCGATGATGCCGGTGAGCAGGATGGCGAATGATGCCGCTCTGCTGTGGATCGCAGGCCCTGGCGACGCCACGCCGGGCAGCGCGCGCGAGGCGGTGGCAAGGCGTGGCAGAAGAGCGATCAGAATCGGGCCGCCGAGCAGTGCCGTCACCGCCCCCGTCGGCACGAAGTCGCCGGGAGCAAGAAGCTTGATGGCCTGATCCGTCATCAGGAGAAGGCCGGCGCCGGCGATGGGCGACCAGATCAACTGGCTGAGGATCCGTCTGGCGCCGGCCAGCCGAACGATCTGCGGGGCGACCAGTCCGATGAAGCCGATGATGCCGACGGCGCTGGTGACAAGGGCGCTCAGCGCAATCGCGATCGCCAGGATGAAGCCCCGCGCCCATTTGATCGGCAGGCCGAGGCTTGTTGCGCCGGCATCGCCGATCTGGCTGAGAGTGAGAGGCCTTGTGGCGATAAGGGCAAGTGCCGCCAGCAGCGCAACCTTCGGCAGCAGCGATGCCGGGATCGCCCAGCTTTGCTGCGACAACGATCCGGCGCCCCAGATGAAGATCCCCGAGAGATATTGATCGTTCATCAGCACCAGGATGGCCGCTGCCGCGCCGCACCAGAGGCCGACGATCATGCCCGACAATATGAGCGAAAAAGGTGAAAACCCATGCCGGGCGCTGATCGAAAAGATGGCCAAGGCAGCAAGCGCACTTCCGCTGAGCGCGACTGCGTCGCGCCCCCATCCCGTCAGCGACGGAAAGGCGAGCATGACGGAGACCGGTGCCAGATTGGCGCCGGCCGATACGCCGAGCGTCGTCGGCGAGGCCAGCGGATTGCGCAACACCTGCTGCAGGATCGTGCCCGAGAGTGCGAGGGCGGCTCCCGTGATCAGCGCGGTTGCCATGCGCGGGAGCGTCGAATAGAGGAGCAGCAGGTGCTCAGCGTCGTAACCGCCACTCGCCTCCAGATGCGGCAGCGCCGGCAGGATCTCGAGGAGAGCCAGGCCCAGGCCTGAAAGCAGCAGCAGCGCCGCAAGTGCGGGCGCGCCGAAGCGGGAAAACTCGACTTTCATCAGGCGGCAGTCTCCAGAACATCGACCATCAAGGTCGCAAAGCGCAGCGCCTCCTGGACCATTCCAAACATCAGCACGCCTGGAACGACTGATATCCGCTGCCGCCGGACGAAAGGAAGGCTGGTCCAGAGCGGGCTTTCGGAAAGCCGGGTGAGGACATCGGGCGGAAACAGCGGCGACACGACGACGAGGTGGGCCTCTTCATCGAGCTCGGCGAGCTGTTCCAGGCCGATCGTTTGAAATCCCCAATAGCTGGCCTCGCCTTTCCAGGCGTTCCCAAGGCCAATGCGTCTCATGGCGCCGCCGTAAAGCCCGGGACCGCCATAGATGCGCGCATGCCTCTGGTCGATGAAGTTGATGACGGCGACCGGAGGCGCTGACAGGCTCCCCGCCCGCTCGCGCAGCCGGTCGAACGTGGCGTCTGCGTGGGCGAGAAATGCCTCCGCTTCCTGCTGCCGCCCGATCAAGCTGCCGAGACGCCGCGTTTCGGCATAGGAGCGATCGAGCGCCTCGCCGTTCTCGGCATAGACGGTGAAGGTTTCAACCGGCGCGATGCGGGCCAGTTTGTCGTCCAGTGCTGCCAGGAACGGCGTGCTGAGAATGAGCGATGGCCGGAGGCTGGTGAGGACTTCGAGATTGATCTCGGAGGTGGTGCCGATTTCGACGACATCTGGCGGCATGGCCGGCTCGACGACCCATTCCGGCCAGTTCCTGAGCGCGGCGATCGCACGCGGCACGCTGCCGAGCGCCAGCATCGTCGATGCCAGTCCGTAATCGAGCGAAACGACGCCGCTATCGCCGGCGCGCGTAATAGTGGGCGCGCCTGTCATTGCCAGCGCGCCAAGAAGAAAGTCTCGTCGTCTCAAAACGCGGTCTCGCCTGCCTGGACCGCAGCGAGCGGCTTGACCATGAACAGACACGGATGATCCTCCTCCCACAGCGTGGCAAAGACCTCCGCCCTGACGAAGCCGTTCCGGTCATAAAACCGCCGCGTCGCCTCGAATTGCGGTTCGTCGAGGCCGCGCGGGGCGAGCGTCTTGGCCGTCAGCAGCCGGGCGCCCGCTTGATGGCCGAAGCGTTCGGCCTCGTCGAGAAGATGGCGTCCGGCACCGCGGCCGTGATATTCGGGGCGCGTCGCAATCAGCACGATTTCGACGGCCCCGGGCAGGTGCGGTTTCAAGGCCATCAACGCTGTCACGACGTCCGCTTCGATATAGCCGAACAACGGCAGATCTTCGACCGTAGCGGCACTCGCTTCGATGACCTCCGGTTCTGAAAACCAGTCGGGCAACGCCCCCAAGATCGAGCGGCAGAGCTCCGCCTTGCCTGTCAGGATCTCAACTGTTCTTCCCATTCTTTTCTCGCCTTCAGCCGGTCGATTTAAACTTGACTCCTATTATCACCTTAAAATAGACACTGCAATCAAATCGTGCACTTCCGCTCAAAAAAGGAGCGCCAGAACCGAACCGACCAGCAACGACAGAGCCTGATTTTCCATTTGTAAAAAGGGTACAGGACAATGCGACCATCGCATCGTGATGTGAACGGTAATGCCGTGGTCAACGCTATGATCGAGAATAAGGAGAAACTCCTCAAGACGATTGAAAGCGTTGTCAAATCAAGATCATATTCCGAGGACATCTTTCAAGACGGAGTCATCAAAGCCTATGGGGTCAAAACCGACGACATTCGTTGCCCGATCGGTTATGCCTTTCGCATGGTTTATAATCTCGCACTCGACGAGAGCCGCCGGCGGCGCCAGCAGATGAACAACTATAGGTCGATAGACCAAGTTCAAGAGATCACTGCTCCCATCCCCACCGTGCTCGACCAGCTTCTCGCTGCCGAGACCCTGCGCAATGTGCTCGCCTCGCTGGAAGCGCTCCCGAAGCGGACCAATGATGCCTTCATCCGCCACCGCCTCAACGGCGTGCCGCAGAAGGATATTGCCGCCGAACTCGGCGTATCGAGGACCCTCGTCAACTTCATGATCAAGGCGGCGGAGCAGCATTGCCACTCGGCAATCACCGAGCCCGACCGCCCCGATCATGAACATCGGCAGGATCTTACCGCCGCGCGGCGTGCAGCGCCTGTTGCAGGTCGCTCCAAAGCAGTTCCGGTTCTTCCAGCCCAACGGCGAAACGAACCGTCTGCTCGCTCACGCCGAACCGGATGAATGTGGTCATCCGGTCGGGGATCTGCAGCGCGACCTTGGCGGGGACCACGAGGGTTTCCGGTCCGCCCCAGCTGACGCCGAGGCGGATCTCGCGAAGCGCGTTGACGAAGCGCGCGACATCGATATCGGGCGTGAGGTCGAAGGCGAAGAGCCCGGCATAACCCGACAGCGTCGCCCGGCCTGGGTGATCCTGAAAGGCCGGGTGGCGGACGCGGGCGATGGCGGCATGCTGTTTCAGTCGGTCGGCGAGCAGAAGTCCGCTGCGCTCGTGCTCCTTGAGCCGGACGCGCAGCGTGCGCATGCCGCGCAGCAGGAGCCAGGCCTCGAAGGGCGAAAGCTTGGCGCCGACATAGGGGTAGGAGGTTGCATTAATCCTGGCCATCGCCTCCTTCGAGCCGACGACGACGCCGGCGACCGTATCGCTGTGGCCGCCAAGATATTTCGAGGCGGCGTGAATGACGATGTCGACGCCGTGCTGGATCGGCTTCTGAAAGAGCGGCGTCGCCCATGAATTGTCGATGACGGTGGTAACAACGGCCTCCTTCGCCATGGCCGACAGCGCCACGATGTCCTGAAGCTCGAAGACGAAGGAGGAAGGGTTTTCGAGATAGAGCAGCTTGGCGCCCGGCAGCGCCTTGCGCACCTCGTCATGGTCGGAGGGATCGACGAAATCCACCGTGACGCCAAGCCGGCCCAGCAGCTTCACCAAAAGGCGATAGACGTCATTATAGAGGTGGCGGACCGCCACGACCCGGTCGCCTGCTTCCACGAGGCTGAGGATGGTCGAGGTGATGGCGGCCGTTCCGCTGGAGAAGGCGCGTCCGTCCTCCGCGCCCTCGAGGCGGGCGATCAGCAGTTCGAATTCGCGAACGGTCGGATTGTCGCCGCGCGAATAGATGTAGTTGCGCGAGCGGCCGGCGAAGACATCCTCCATCGCCTCGTAACTGTCATAGGTGAAGAGCGACGTCTGGAAGATCGGCGGTGAGACGGCGTTGAATGCCGCCGGATCGACAGGTGTAAAGAGATCGTCGGCGATCGCATGGGCGCCAAGGTCGTGCGGGTTGATCGACTTGTTCATGGTCATCCTCTCATGGACAAAAGCTGGGATAGGGACGGATGGAAGCAACATGGTCGGCAGAGCGCTGCCGGAGTGCGCTGAGTGTCCTCATCAGGCAGACGGCCGACAGCAGGCCGGTCAGGGCAGAGGCGAGGAACATTGCTCCGAGCAGGCCCGAAAAACCGAAGAAGGGCGGCAAGAGCGCAAGCAGCGGAAACAGCAGATAACCATTCTGCGCCAGGCCCACGGCAACGGCGGCTTTCGGTCTGCCCTGCGCCTGGAAGAGGATCAGAACGGTTTGCCTGAGGCCGAACAGCAGGAAGGGAAGATGGGTCGCGACGATCGCCTGTCCTGCGATCGAAATCACGGATGCATCGTCGGTGAAGAACGAGGCAAGATGTTCGGAAAAGACGATCGCCGTCAGTCCAAAGGCGCCGCCGACCGCGCTCGTGACGGCGGAGAGCATGCGGGCCGCAGACAGCACCCGCGATATATCCCCGCGGCCCCAGGCGAAGCTCAGGATGGACTGGGCTCCGAGCGAAATGCCGATGACGGGCAGTGCGCCGACCGCAAGCAGCCGCAAGGCGATCCCGATCCCGGCAATGCCGTCTTCACCGTAATAGGTGCCGGCGACCGACAGTATCATGGCGATTGCACCCGCCGTTGCGAGGCTCGTCAGCGTCGTCGGCGCGCCCACGGCAAGGACCGGCTTGAGATGCCTGATGTCGCCGAACCGCCAGCCGAACGTCAGCCGGACCGTCCCGAGCCGCCTGGCATGATAGGCGCCGTAGATTGAGAGCGCCACGAGCTGGGAGAGGATGGTGGCGATTGCCACGCCCTGCAGTCCGAGGCCGAAGCCGAAGATCATGATCGGGTCGAGGATGATGTTCAGCGCGAAGCAGGCGACCAGCGTCCACATGCTGAAGCGGGCATTGCCCTCGGCGATCGCCAGGAAATCGAGAATGATCTGCGCCATCGTCAGCGGGATCGAGACCACGATGATGAGGAGGTAATGCTGCGCGAGCGGCTCGATCGCGGGCGTGGCGCCAAACAGCAGGAAAGATGGAAATGCGACGATTGCGACCGCACTGGCTGCGCCGAAGACGACGCCGGCCGCAAGGCTGATCGAGGCGAGCGTGCTCGCCCGCGATCGATTGCCAGCGCCGAGCGCCCGCCCGACTTCCGTCGCCACACCGACGCCGATGCCTTCGCCGAAGGCGGCGATCAGCATGAGGATCGGCAGGACGATCATGATCGCGGCGATCTGGTCTTCACCGATCATGCCGACGAAGATCATGTTGATCGTGTGATGCGCGGCATTGATCGACAGGCCGAACATGGCAGGCAGTCCAAGCCGCAGCAGCAGCCTGAAAAGCTGGGGACTGGCGAGGTCTTCCGGTGCAAGGCGCCGCCGTTTCTGAGGGCTGCCGTTCATCTCGCTCATGTCGTTCATGATGCCGGCACCCAGAGATGGTCGCCGAAGAAACGCTCGCGGGTCAACATCACCAGCAGCGCCCGCTTATGCGGAAAATCGAAATGCTTGACCTTGGCAAAGCCCGAGCGGTCGAGATTGCGGATCTGCTGCTCGTGACTGGCACGCGGCTCACCGACGATGCGCCTGGTGCGCGGATCGTCGAGGAAGATGAAATGCATCAGCGAGGGGAGCCATGCGCTGATCCATTTCTTGCCGCGATAGGCGGGCTCGCCGATCGCGACATGCCAGCCGCGATCGTAATCGTCGGCGTCGTAGAAGGGGCCGAGCCGGTCCTCCTTGGCCCAGTAGACCTCGAAATAGCCGAAGGGAATCTCGGCGAAACTGCCGATCAGCGGCAGCACATGCGGATCGGCGATCCGCTCCTGCAGGATCTCGCGGTGCTTGTCGATTGAGCCCGCATCTTCCCAGATCGTGTTGACCTGGTCGTCGTTCATCCAGCGATGAAAGGCGGCAAGATCGGTCTCGTGGTCGGCGACCCTGAAGGTGATCTCCCGTTCCAGCCAGGGGATGAAGCGTTGGTAGACCGTGCCTTTCGGTTTTGCCGGCCGGCGCGGATGGTAGCGGCCCGCAGTCATCTCCTGCACCGGCGGCAGCGGATAGGAAAGCTGCGGCAGCCACAATGAGGGCCACTGCCAGAGGATCGCGGAATCGAGCCTTCCGTCGATGCCTGAAATGTGCCGGGGAAGGCTTGCCTGATGCCCTTCGAAAATGACCGATTTGATCGAGCGGTCCTGCGCCGTCACCGCTTCGGCGGCTGCCATCAGAAGCTCCGCCGATTGCACAGGATTCCCCTCGTAGAAGGTTAGCGAGGCGATGCCGGCTTCGACTTCGAGGGCGACTTGGTGATTCCCGTGCACGGTGTTGAGATGGACAATATTGGGGGCTAGCCTGACATAGCTGCGCGCCTGCAGAACCCGCCTTTGTTTGGCGGCGTCGAAATCCATGATGTTCTCCTTGATCGGCAGGGCTTTTGATGCTGTGAGCATGAAGCGTGCTCTTGTGCCGATTTGGTAGAATGACGATCCATCACCAGCTGAATTTAGGGGTAAGAGAAGAAAAAAATTCTCAGCAATTTTCTAAACTCCGGCTGATGAGATCCGTCATTTGCGCATGACATCAATCTCTGCAGGAGCTTCGAATGGACAATCTTGAGCCCCGCGACGATCTCTGGATCGTCGTCATCGACACCGAGCATCATTACTCGGTCTGGCCGCAGGACAAGCGGATTCCGCTGAGCTGGCAGCCCGCCGGTTTTACCGGTTCGCGCCAGGAGTGCCTCGCCCATATCCGCGACGTCTGGGCCGACCCGCGCCCGCTTTCCCTGCGCTCGGCCATGGCCGGCGACGCGCGTCTCTGAAAGGTCTGGATGGCAAGATGAACAAGCAGATCACCAATTTCGCCGATGCCCGCCCGACCGATGCTGAGGATACCGTCTTCGAAAGCTTTCCGTTGACGATCGCGCAGAAGCGCATCTGGTCGCTAGAGCAGATCGGCAATTACACAGTCTTTCCCGATCAGGTCATCGGGCTGCGGTTGAGTGCAGCGCTCGACGTCGAGACGATTGCCGGCGCCTGCCGGGCGCTGGTCGCTGAGAATCCGTCGCTCGCCACCCGCTTCCGCCGGCTGGCGGGCGGGCGCATCGAGCAATATCGCGGCGCATCGAACGCGGTGCCGGTCGAAATCCCCTGCAAAGAGGGCGTTGCTCTTTCCGAGGCTGAAGCCTTGGCCACGCGAAAAGCCTTCCGCGACAAGCGCTTCGACCTCCTGGAAGGCCCGGGTGCGCGCATCCAGATCATCCCGCTTGCCGACAGACAGTCGCTGCTGACGATCGTGCTGCATCCGATTATCTCAGACGACCGCGAAAAATCCGTTCTTGCCGGCTCGCTGGCGCGCATTCTCGACGGCGCGCCGGCCAGCGGCATACAGCCGGCGGAAATTTCAGCCGGGACGAGGGAGGAAGAATGGCTGGAGACGGATGAGGCGCGAGATGCGCTCTCCTATTGGAAGAACACGATCGGTCTCGACTACACGGCTTCGACCTTCCCCACCCGCTTCAACAGCGGCGGGCTTGCAGGCGTGGCGCGCGCTGAGCATCGGTTTGCGATCGAGCCCGAGCTGTGGCGCAATCTCGAACGGCATGCGGGCGAAAAGGGATTTCAGGTCGAGCGCGTGTTTCACGCCGCCTTCTGCGCGCTGCTGGCGCGCTATAGCGGCAACTATGCTTTGCTGACCGGCCTTCTGGTCGCGCGGCCACAAACGGAACATTTCGCCAGCCGCGGCCGCGCCGAACAGGTGCTTCCTCTCGTCCTGCCGCTCGCCTCCCGGCATTCCCTCGACGACGTCGTCGCGGCGATCGCTTCGGTGACGGAGGAGGGGCTTGCCCGCCTCGTGCCGCTGGAGCGCATCACCCAGGAGCTGGTGGTCGACGAGGCGGCCGCCCAGGAAGCGGTGGTCAAGGCAATGTTCGAATACCGCGAACCCTATCCGGTCGCGAGAGATGCGACGAACCTGGAACCGTCCGGCGCGCGTGCCGACAGCGAGCTTTCCCTGGTGGTCGAGGCGCGTTTGGAGGGCGGCGCATTTGGGCTGATCGACTATGCTGAGGATCTCTACGACGGCGCCTTGATCGCCCGTGTCGCCAGGCATTTCTGCCTGGTGCTCGAGCAGATCGTCGCGCAGCCGGATCTCAGGATCAAGGACATCGAACTCATGGGTAGCGACGAGCTCGACTGGTTGTCCGCCCCCTACGAGGATGATGTCGTCAACGACGACCGGCCGGTGCATGAACTGATCTCAGCCCATTCGCGCCGGACGCCAGAGAAGACGGCGATCGTCTACGGCGAAGAGGAGTGGAGCCATAGCTGGCTGGAGGCGAGCACCAACCGCCTCGGCCATCGGCTGCGGCAGCTCGGCGTGCGTGCCGAGGTCACGGTCGCCATCTTCATCAAGCGCTCACCGGAGGCGATTGTCGGCATCCTCGCGACGCTGAAGGCCGGCGGCGCCTATATTCCGGTCGAGCCCGATCATCCGCCGGTGCGCAACCATCACATCCTGCGCGATGGCGGCGTCAAGATCGTCTTGACCCACAGCTGGCTGCGCCATCGGCTGCCGGACGAGCTCGACACCATTATCCTCGAACTCGACAAGCTCGATCTCGACGGCGAGCCGGATACGCCGCTCTATGTTCCCACGCATAAGGATCAGCTCGCCTATGTCATGTACACCTCGGGATCGACCGGATTGCCGAAGGGTGTCGCCGTCGAGCACGGTCCGCTGACGCACCATCTGCAGAATACCTCGCGTGTCTACGGCATGAGTTCGGAGTCCCGCGAACTGCCGTTCCTGCCCTTCAGTTCGGACGGTGGTCACGAGCGGTGGATGAACCCGCTGATGGAAGGCGGCAGCATCATTCTGCCCGACCAGCCGCTGTGGACGCCGGAGGAGACATTGACGGCAATGCGCAAGCATGGCGCCAACAATGCAAGTATTCCGACAACTTATCTGCAGCAGCTGGCGGAATGGGCAGACATTACCGATGCCGCGCCGCCGATGCGACTTTATTCGTTCGGCGGCGAGGGGCTGGCGCAATCGACCTTCGATCTTCTGTCGCGGGCGCTGAAATCGGAATGGCTGATCAACGGCTACGGTCCGACAGAAACCATCATGACGCCGATGGTCTGGAAGGTGAGGGCGGGCACGAAATTCCAGGGCGTCTATGCTCCGCTTGGCCGCGCCGTCGGACTGAGGCGCGTCTATGTGCTCGATCCCGACCTCAATCCGTGCCCGATCGGCGTGACCGGCGAGCTTTATATCGGCGGCGAGGGCGTAGCTCGCGGCTATCTCGGCAAGCCAGATACGACGGCGGACCGCTTCATCCCCGATCCGTTCTCGAAAGAAGGCGGCCGGCTTTATCGCTCCGGCGACCTGACGCGCTGGTGCGAGGACGGAACCGTCGAATTCGTCGGTCGCGTCGACCATCAGGTGAAGCTGCGCGGCTACCGCATTGAACTCGGCGAGATCGAAGCGGTGCTGCTCCAGCAGCCCGGCGTCGGCGAAGCCCTGGTCGTGCTGCGCGACGACGACGGTGGTGGCGAAAATGCGCTGGTTGCCTATGTCGTTCCGAAAAAGGACGAAAGGCTCGACGTCGAGACGGTTCGGTCCGGCCTCGAACGCAGCCTGCCCTCCTATATGGTGCCGGCGGCTGTGGTCGAACTGGAAAAGATGCCGACCAATCCGAACAGCAAGCTCGACCGCTTCGCGCTGCCCGCGCCGCAGCCGGTCAAGCGCGAGATCGTCGAGCCGGCGACCGCGCTCGAAGAAGAGGTGCTGGATGTCTGGCGCCAGGTTCTCAAGCTGGAGGCGATCAGCGTCGAGGATAATTTCTTCACGATCGGCGGCAATTCGCTGGGCGCGATCCGCATTCTTTCCCTGCTGCGCCAACGCAGGCCGAAAATCCCGCTCACCGTCGCCGATATCTTCAACAACCCCACCATTCGCGCCTTTGCGGGTGTAATGGAGCAGGGGGAGGAGCGGGATCTCTCCGAGGTGATCGTGCTGCGCGCTTCCGGTGCCAAGCCGCGGCTCTATTGCTTCCCCGGCCTTCTCGTCAGCACCCGCGAATATGTGAAGCTCGTCGATTATCTCGGCGCCGATCAGCCGGCGACCGGTTTCATTTGCCACTCGCTATCCGAAAATAAGGAAGTCGGCGCGCCGGTCGAAGAGATCATCGAGAGCTATGTCGACTATATCAGGAAGCAGAGCAGCGGCGCGCCCTGCACTTTCCTCGGCTGGTCCTGGGGCGGGCTCCTGGCCTACGAGGCCGCTCGCACGCTTGCCAATGAGGTCGACGTCAGGATGATGGCGATGGTCGATGTTTGCGACCTCGGATCGGAATTCGCGATCGGCGCCAGGCCGCGCTTCCGGCCGGGCGAACGCGACGCGCTGCATCGGGACGTGCAGGCATGGCTGCAGAAAACGGTGATGCGCCCGGAATGGGACCGGCTGCTGTCGACGATGGACGCCGATACTTATGAGCAGTTCCTGCGTTTTGTCGGCGACGAGAAGGACCCGCTTCCGACCGATGGGCCTGACATCAGCAGCCGCGAACATACGTTCTGGGTGCTGGTCGACAATGCCCTGATCTTCCGCAAGCACCGGCTCGTCCCTCACGACGTGCCGATTTATCCCTGGGCGGCCGACGACAGCCTCAACCGCGGCCTCAACCTGATCGATTGGCGCCGCTTGTCGCCGCGCGCGCATGCGGCCGAGATCATCACCGGCACCAACCACCTGCACATGATCGGCTCCCCCGCCTTCCACTCAAGGCTTGCCCTGCGCCTCAAGGAAACAGAGAAGGATAACGCATGACCGTCGCTTTTACCCGCAGGGACGCCCTCAACGAGCCGCTTGATCTTGCCGGCATCGGCATCGGTCCCTCCAATCTGAGCCTTGCCTCCCTGCTGGAATCGGTGCCCGAGGTCCGCAGCCGCTTCTTCGAGCGGCGCGACGCCTTCGACTGGCATCCGGGCATGATGATGCCCGGCGTCGAGCTGCAATCGTCCTTTCTGAAAGACCTCGTCACCCCCGTCCTGCCCACAAGCCGCTGGTCGTTCGTCTCCTATCTGGTTGCTCATAAGAGGCTCTATGCATTCCTCAACGCCAATTATGACGCCGTTCCCCGGCAGGAGTTTGCACGTTATCTCGCCTGGGTCGCCAAGGGCGTGGACGGTCTGCGTTTTGGAACTGACATTCGCGACGTCGAGCACCGCGACGACCGCTTCGTCCTGCGCTTCGACAACGGCCAGGAAGAAGCACGCAACCTGGTGGTCGGTACGGGATCTTCACCCTTCGTGCCAGACTGGGCAAAACCGTTTCTGGGTGCGGATTGCTTTCACAACAGTGAGGCGAAGTCGCGTCTCGCCGATCTCGGAGCCGGCCGCATCGTCGTGGTCGGCGGCGGCCAGAGCGGTGGCGAGGTCGTCGAGGCGCTGCTTGGGGATCCCGGTTCGATGACGGAGCTGACCTGGATCAGCAGGCGTCATAATTTCGAACCGATCAACGACACGCCGTTTTCAAACCAGGTCTTCTCGCCGGAATATGTGCAGGCCTATCTGAAGCTCGGCGGCGAGCAGAAGCAGGCAGCTTTGAAGAACTCGATCCTGACCAGCGACGGACTGTCGATTTCGACTATCCACTCGATCTACCGTCGCCTCTATGCCTTGCGTTATCTCGAGCCGAGGATGCTCAATGCATCTCTGGCGCCGAATCGTGACGTGATCCAGATGGAGCGGAATGGCAGTGCATATCGGCTCATCGTCAGGAATCAATTCGACGGGGGCATCGAGGTACTTCACGCCGATGCGGTGGTTCTGGCAACCGGTTACCGGTTCCGATTGCCGGACGCTCTCGGCTCGCTGGGTGAACGGATCACGCTCGACAGAAACGGCTATCCCATCCTCAACGACGACTACACGATGCAATGGACGGGTCCCAGGGCAAATCGGCTGCTGGCGCAGAATGCAGGTCGATACTCGCATGGGATCGCCGACTCTCAGCTCAGCCTGATGGCCTGGCGCAGCGCGACGATCGTCAATACGCTGCTCGGCCGGCAGCATTTCGATGCGGAACCGGACAATGCGCAACTGGCCTGGGCGACCGAGACCGCTTCTGCAATGCCGCATCAGCTTCGCACCGGTTATTCGGATGGCCTGCTATCGTCCTGAAATAGATGTGTAGAAATGCTGGGCAGTCCGACTGCCGAGCAGGCAGCCAGGGCGACTATGTGCTGGCTGCCACTTTCGATCAGGCGGTGATGCCATCGTCGATCGCCGCCGACCATGACAGGGATGCCATCCTTCCAGGAAAAGGCGATATTGCTGGGATCGTCGCGCAAGCCCACGCCAAGTGCCTTCAAATGGCTCTCCTTGAGCGTCCAGAGTGCGACAGCCGCCCGCGCACGTTCGTGGTCAGGCAATTCTGCAAGCCGGCGCCGTTCGTCTACGCTGCAATAGCTCGCCACCGCCGCCTCTTCGATCTCGATGTCGACCGGTTCGCAATCTATTCCGAGGTGATCACATCCCGACGCGACAGCGACCGTCACAAGCCCGTCGGCATTGGCGAGGCTGAATTGCGGCGTGTCACGACCCGCAAGCCTCAGCTTGCCGTACTGGTCCGGAGACAATACGACCTTGCTTGGCGCTGTCGCGACATAGTCGCTCAACAGTTGCCGCAACAGATAGCGGCCGGCAATGAACGAGGCCCGATCTCGTTCAAACCGATAGGTCGCCGCCCGGTCCCGTTCATCTTGTGAAAGCGACTGCAACCAGCGGCTCCAGTCGCATTCGCTCCCGGAATACTGCCAGAGGGAGATTTCGATGCCGGCAGGTGGGCTTTCTGATCGCTGCATGGGTCCAGTATGTGTTCCCGAGGCCGCTTGGCAAGCGCGCAGCTGCTTGCCGACGTGGTGGACGGCTCCCTGGCGGGCGCCACAGAAATTAATTTTCAGGTCCCCTTTTAGCTCCCGTCCGCAGCCGACGATCGGCGCGGCACCAATCTCGGCCGAGCCATTTTCGTGTCTCGAGATCTGAGCGAGGAGAGATTTTCACTCGCCATGGCTGCTTTTTTCCGCGGTTTCCAGGAACTTTGAGTCGTGCTGCATTCGGACTAATCGCGGAAGTTTGTGTCGGCGCAAAAGTTTCCCAAAAACGACACCGGGGGCCCGGTTTAGTTAATACTAAATTATCGAATCCGGTGTGAGATTTTGCATCAACCGGCAAGCCGGTCGTCCCAGCAAACCTTCGAGGAGACCCGCATGAAGCGCCCGAGTATCAAGCAGGCCCTGATCTTAAAGCTGACAATCATCAGCCTGTTCATGGTTGGACTATCCTATGTCTCGCTGACCACGATGTCGACACTGAGGGCCAATGCCGAACAGATCGGGACCTTCTGGATGCAGCGGCTGGTGACGGCTCGCGAGATCAAGGACAACTTCCTCGACCTGAAACTAACCTATGCTCAGTATCTTCTGGAAGACACGGCGGAGGAGCAGAAGGTTGGAAAGCAAGAGATCGACGCTGCCGGCGCTGCGCTCGACAAGGTTGTCGCCGAATATGAAAACGGCGTCCGCACGGCGCGTGGGCGCGAACTGATCAATCAGATCAAACCCGAGCTCAGCAAATATCGCGAACTGGCGGATCACATGATCGCCCTCGAAACCAGCGGGAAGACGCCGGAAGCAGTTCGTTTCTTCAAGGAAAATATGGAGCCACAGGCTGCGCTGATGAACAAGGCGGTGGGGGATCTGGTTGCTTTCATTCTCAGCCAGGCCGAAGGTTTCGTAACCGCAAGTGGTGTCTCTGCCGATTCCGCTTTCATTCTGACGGCAGCAATTGCAGCAATCGCCGTGCTCGTTGCCGTGGCGGGCATCGTGTTTGCAATATCAGGAATCGCCAACCCGATCCGACGAACCGCATCCGCCATGAAGCGTTTGTCGGATGGCGACCTCGACAGTGATATTCCCTATGCCGGCCGCGCCGACGAAGTCGGTGAAATGGCCGGCGCCGTCGAAATCTTTCGTCAAAACGCCCTTAATGTCGTCAGGCTTGAGAAGGAGGCCGCCGACTCCCGCAGTGAGAGTGAGGCGGCGCGCGCTGCCGCCCAGCAGCGCGCCGAACGCGAGGCTGAACAATTGCGCTTCGCAACCACGACATTGGGCGGAGGCCTCCGGCGGCTTGCGGCAGGCGATATATCCTTCCAGCTCTCGGAGCAATTTGCAGCCGAGTACGAAACCTTGCGCGAAGACTTCAACGCTTCGCTCCGGCAATTGGGCGCGACGATCGGCGCGGTGCTGCAGACCGTACACAGCATAGACAATGGTACCGGTGAAATTGCATCTGCCGCACAGGACCTTTCCAAGCGTACCGAGCAACAGGCAGCTTCTCTTGAGGAGACGGCCGCAGCCTTGGACGAGATCACGTCGAATGTGACGATGGCCAGCAAACGCACCGATGAGGCGCGCCATGTGGCGGTGGAAGCCAATATCAGCGCTCAGCGGTCGGCAACCGTCGTCTCGGAGGCTGAACAAGCCATGCGACGCATCGAGGACAGTTCAGAACAGATTTCGAACATCATTGGTGCAATCGATGAAATCGCCTTTCAGACAAATCTCTTGGCGCTGAACGCCGGCGTTGAGGCTGCCCGTGCGGGTGAGGCGGGGAAAGGTTTTGCCGTGGTCGCACAGGAAGTCCGTGAGCTTGCCCAGCGCGCCGCTCAAGCAGCCAAGGAAATCAAGGGCTTTATTCAAAAGTCGTCAACCGAAGTGCAAAATGGCGTGAAACTGGTTCTCGAAACCGGAACGTCGCTCAAGTCGATCGGCGAGTACGTCGTACAGATCAACCAGCTCATGGATGCGATTGCCACTTCGGCGCGCGAGCAGTCAACTGGACTTGCCGAGATCAATACCGCCGTCAATCAAATGGACCAGACGACCCAGCAAAATGCGGCAATGGTCGAGCAGTCGACGGCTGCCGCCGCATCGTTGTCGTCCGAGGCAGGCCGTCTGCGGGATCTGGTTAATCAGTTTCAATTGGACGGCGACAGAGGCGCGGCAGACACGCAGCGCGGCGGCAGGTCCTTCGAAGGCAACATGCCGATCCGGTTGGTCGCTCCGCGCCGGGTGATGCAAAGGTGACGCGCGACTGAGGTCAGGAGGAAGGGGTCTGATGTCAGCGCCCAAAATTGATCTCTTTAAATCGCGAAGTGTCTCGGCTGAGAAAGGTTCTACCAGCGGAGCAAGCGAGGACCGGTGAGGACGCCGAGGGCGCCGGTGAGCAGGATGCCGAGGGAATACCAGATCAGCACGAAGGGCATGCCGTTTTCGGTGCAGAACCAGGAATAGACCCAGGCGCCGGCAGCGCCGGCGGCAATGCCGGCGACGAAGCCGGTTAGCCGGAGATCGGAGGGTGCGGCGCGACGCAGTGCCCAGACGACGCCGGCATAGACCGGCATGGCGAAGCCGAAGATCAGCAACGGGCAATGAAGCGCCGACGAGCCGAGGATCAGCACCCGGGAAGACCCGGCGGGAGCCATCATGAGTTGGATGGCTGCGATCGCCGTCATGGCGGCAAAGACTAGGGCGAGCAAACCGAAGAAGCGTCCCTCGGAACCGTCGGGGCGGGAAAGCCGAAAGACGGCGAGGAGAGCCGCCACGGCAATCAGTGCATTATAGGCCGATTTGATCCAGAAGACCGGCAGCATCAGCACATCGGGCATATCGACCCTGAGGCCGAGAATGGCCAGCATCAGCAGCAGCGCGAGCCCGAGTGCCGGCACTAGGCCAAGCGCGAAGCGGCGCCACAGCGCATTGCGCGGCACCGGCTTCAGGTCGCCTACCAGGCTTTCGATGATGTCGTCCGTCTTTGTCACGATGCGCCTCGCAATCTCTCTCCGAGCGCCTTGAGCGCCCGGTGGATGCCGACTTTCACCGCCGATTCGGACTGGCCGGTGCGGGTTGCGGTGTCGGCGACCGACTGGCCCTCGAGTTTTACCTGCCGGATCAGTTCCTGCTGTCTCGGTGATAAGCCATCGAGCAACCGCTCGACATCCATGCGGGCCGTCAGCGTGTCCTCGCTGAAGTCGTCTTCGATCTCCTCGCCAAGCTCGGTCTCGGCCAGCCTGCGTCCACCGTGGCCGCGATGATGGTCGATCAGCTTGTAGCGGGCGATCGAGAAGAACCAGGCGGTGAAAGGTCGCTCTCGGTCATAGGTGGATCGGCGAGAATGCAGTGCCAGCAATGTCTCCTGCACCAGGTCTTCCATATCCGCCTTCGTCGCCGCAGCCATCCGGCGGCTGTAATAACCGACCAGCAGCGCGCGCAAAGTCGTCAGCAAACGCCGATAGGCCGCCTCGTCCCCGTCAAGGGAGAGAAGCATCAAGGCTTTCAGGGCTTCTTCCGAACGGGCGGTTGTCATGCTGTCGGAGAGTTCATTCGGAAAAACAGCCAATCGGTTACAGAGAGGATCAAAAACAATATCGGCATCACAGTCCTATCACATGCGCGTGAGGCTGTAACGCATCCTGGCGTTTGCTCGAATGGGCTGATGTGAGCCATCGGCAAACAGTCGGCGGACACGACAATCCCATTCCAGGAGAGTTCCATGACCAAACTTGTTTCCAGCCTTGCAGCCTGCATCTTCGTCGCCGGCCTTTCGCTCGCCGGTGCGGTGTCGGCCGAGGACGCCATGAAGTCCGACACGATGAAGAAGGACACGATGCAGAAGGACACCATGTCGAAGGACGCCATGTCGAAGGACGCCATGAAGATGGCGGGCACGAAGAAGGACTGCATGCACAAGGCCGGCATGGAAAAGGATGCAATGAAGAAGACCGACATGATGAAGGCCTGCGATGCGATGAAGTAAGAGGGCCGCATCTGCGCGGCCGCTGAAACTTTTTTCGCAGCGGCCGCGTCTTTTCCTCCTGAAACTTTCATCGATCTGGAGAACCAACATGGCGACGATCGATACCGGCACGAAAACCGGCCGCACGCTCATCTACCGCCACAGCCTTGCCGTTCGCCTATCGCATTGGCTGAACGTGCTTTGCCTCACTGTGCTGCTGATGAGCGGCCTGCAGATATTCAATGCTCATCCGGCGCTCTATTGGGGCCAGTATGGCGCCGACAACGATCCGTCCTTCATCTCGATGGAAGCCGTCGACGACGGCAATCAGGCGAAGGGGGTGACGCATGTCGGTTCGTTCACCTTGGATACGACAGGTGTATTCGGGCTCTCGAATGTCAATGGCGAAGCGGCAGCCAGGGGTTTTCCAAGCTGGCTCACCCTCCCAAGCTATCAAGACCTGTCGGCCGGCCGGCGCTGGCATTTCTTCTTTGCCTGGCTCTTCGTCCTCAACGGTCTTGTCTATCTCGCCTACGGGCTGATCAGCCGGCATTTCCGCCGGGATCTCGCCCCCGCCGGCAAGGAACTGACGCTCGCTCATCTCGGCCATGAGGTCGCCAACCATGCCAGGCTGCGTTTTCCCAAGGGAGCCGAGGCGCGCCATTACAACACCCTGCAGAAACTGACCTATCTCGCGGTGATCTTCCTGTTGCTGCCGTTGATGATTGCCACGGGGCTCACCATGTCGCCCGGCTTCAATGCCGTGGCGCCCTGGCTGCTCGATATATTCGGTGGACGGCAATCGGCCCGCACTCTGCATTTCCTCACCGCCTTTTCGCTCGTCGCCTTCGTCGTGGTGCATGTCGCCATGGTGATCCTGTCGGGTGTCTTCAACAATCTGCGCTCGATGATCACCGGCTACTACGCCATCGAACAGGGAGACGGACAATGAGCCGCCTGATCACCCGCCGCCGTTTCCTGATCGGCTCGACCCTGACCGCCTCCGCACTCGGATTGAGCGGCTGCGACGCATTGGTCGAAAGTGAGCGGACGCAATCGGTCCTGAAGATCGCCGAGGGCTTCAGCATGAAGACGCAGCGCTTGCTGCTCGGCGACGATTCGCTCGCCCGCGAATTCAGCGAGGCCGATCTGTCGCCGATCTTTCGCTCGAACGGCACCAGCATGCCTGACAATCCGCAATATCTCGACTGGATGAGCGAGCAGTTCTCGACCTGGAGACTAGATGTCGGCGGACTTGTGGAAAACCCCACTCAGCTCTCGCTCGCGCAGCTGAAGGCGATGCCGTCGCGCACCCAGATCACCCGCCACGACTGCGTCGAAGGCTGGAGCGCGATCGGGAAATGGACGGGCTTGCCCCTCGGCGCCCTGTTGCAATCGGTCGGGCTGAAGCCCGAGGCGCGTTATATCGTGTTCCACTGCGCCGACGAATACGAAAAGACGCTTGACGGTACCGGCTGGTACTATGAGAGTCTCGATCTGGTCGATGCCTTTCATCCGCAGACCATCCTGGCATATTCGATGAACGGGCGCGATCTGGAAGTGGCGCATGGAGCGCCGCTGAGGCTTCGGGTCGAGCGGCAGCTCGGTTACAAGCAGGCGAAATATCTGACTCGCATGGAAGCCGTCGCCGATCTAGGCCGGCTTTACGGCGGCAGCGGCGGCTTCTGGGAAGATCGCGGTTATGAATGGTATGCCGGCATATAGGTCGCGGGCAGGCCGGTGCACACCACGGACCGATTGACTCAGCCTCTCCTGTTTAAGTTTTATGCGGCGGATTGACGCACAACCTCGGCGATGATACCTGTACGCTAATTGGTCAGGCCAGTTGACCAGATGCGTGCTTGAGGAGAAGCCGCGGGAGGCCCAATGTTTTCGCCTGTTGAATCACGCCGCCTCTACAGGCAGGTGGCGGACCAGATCCGTTTGATGATCGTCAGCGGCGAGCTTGCCGTTGGCCAACGGCTGCCGGCCGAGCGCGACCTGGCGGAACAATTGTCGGTGTCGCGCCCGACGGTGCGCGAAGCGCTGATCGTGCTGGAGGTTGAAGGCCTCGTCAACATCCGCATGGGATCCGGCATCTATGTGGTGCGCCAGCATGCCGCGACTGTGGCCGGGGCCGAGCGCGAGCCGGTGGAGGGGCCTTTCGAGCTGCTGCAGGCCCGCGCCATCATCGAATGCGCCATTGCCGAAGAAGCAGCAGGCTGCGCCCGGCCGGAAGGCATCGCGCTGCTCGATGAGGCGCTGATGCGGATGAGCGGCGGCGTCAACGATGCGAGTACGGTGCTTGCCGCCGATCGCGCCTTCCACACCGGCATTGCCGCGATCGTCGGCAATGCGACCCTGATCCGGGTGACCGGCGAAATGTTCGACATGCGCATGACCCCTTATTTCGCCAAGCTCGCGAGCCACTTCGAGGGGCCGGGAACATGGCGTCGCGCCGTCGACGAGCATCGGACCATTCGCGATGCGATTGCCGCCGGCGATGGGGCAGGCGCCAAGGCTGCCATGCGCGCCCATCTCACCCTATCGCAGAAGAGGTTTTCCGAGAGCTTCGGGGAGGAGTTCTCGGGAGAGGAGGAGCACGGCCGCAACAAGGGGCCTGCGAAAGGAACGACCAAGACTTAACCCGAGCTCGGGAGGAGAGAGCGATGAAGAGCAGACTGGCAACGATACTTTGCGCCGCGACCGCGATGATGGCGACGACCGCCGTCGCGCATGCCCAGACCGTATTGAAATGGGCGCATGTCTATGAAACCTCGGAGCCCTTCCACACGGATTCCGTCTGGGCCGCGGAAGAGATCGCCAAGCGCACCGACGGGCGTTACAAGATCGAGGTCTATCCCGCCTCGCAGCTCGGCAAGGAAGCCGACATCAATCAGGGTCTCAAGCTCGGCACCGTGGACATCATCATCTCGGGATCGAGTTTTGCCGCACGCGACTACAAGCCGATCGGCGTGACTTATTTTCCTTACATCTTCCGCAGTCCCGATCATCTGATCGCCTATACCAAGAGCGATGTCTTCAAGCGCCTTGCCAAAGGTTACGAAGACAAGACCGGCAATCATATCGCCGCCGTCAGCTATTACGGCACGCGCCATACCACATCGAACAAGCCGATTGCCAAATGTGCCGATATGCAGGGCCTGAAGATCCGCGTGCCCGACGTCCCGGCCTATCTCGCTATGCCGCGCGCCTGCGGCGCCAACACCACGCCGATCGCCTTTGCCGAAGTCTATCTCGCTTTGCAGAACGGCACGGTCGAGGCGCAGGAAAACCCGCTGACGACGATCGAGGCGAAGAAGTTCTACGAAGTCCAGAAGAACATCATCCTGACCGGCCACATCGTCGATCATCTCAACACGGTGATTTCGAAGACCCGGTGGGCGAGCCTGTCCGACGAAGACAAGAAGATCTTCGGTGAGGTCATGCAGGAGGCCGCCGAGCGCACGAGCAAGACGATCGCCGGCAAGGAGGCCAGCCTGGTTGCCACCTTCAAGGAGAAGGGCCTGAACGTTGCCGAGGTTGATAAGGCTGACTTCGAAAAGACCGTGATGGAAAAGGTCAAGTTCGAGGACTTTGGGTACGAGAAGGCCGATTGGGAAGCCATCCGCGCGATCCAGTAGGAGCTCGCTCACGACCTTCGCTCGGCGCACGCCACGACTGCCCCGTTTGCGCCGATGGCTGCCCCTCCAATTAACCCTCTTTGCGTTCTGACGGGGAGAGGGGACGTTCCCTAGCGAGGCGTGAGTGAGGAACGAAGAGATCGCGGCACATCCGCTTCGCCCCGTTTTACGGGGAGAAGGTCGCGGCAGCCGGATTGAGGGGCAGCGCCGCCGAGCAAAGAACGAGATTTGTCGAACTGAAGGTCGCGCCGCTCAGCGCCGCGCGCCTCCTTCTCCACCCGAAACAAGGCCGATCATGTCGCAAGAAATTCACACGCCAATCACGGCCGAGGAGATCGGTCACGAATTCGAAGGCCATGCGCCGACCGCAAACGTATCGGACTACGCCATCGAGGACTGGATCACGCTGATCGTCTTCTGGCTGATGGCGGGCTGCGTCTTCCTGCAGTTTTTCACCCGCTATGTGCTGAACGACAGCTATGCATGGACCGAGGAAATCGCGATCAACTGCCTGATCGGCGTGGTCTTTCTCGGTTCCGCCATGTGCGTGCGCATGTCACGGCATATTCAGGTCGATGTGTTCTATCACTATATGCCGGCAGGGCTTGCGCGCGTGCTCGCAACCTTCGTCGATATCGTCCGCATCGGCTTTTTCGCCTATGGCTGCCACCTGATGTGGCGCTACGTCGATATCGTCGCCGACGAGCAGATGGTCACCGTCGAATTGCCGCGCAACATCGTCTTTTACTCCGTGCTCGTCGCCTTCGTGCTGATGCTGATCCGCGCGGTTATCGTCTTCATCGCCAATATGCGCCGCGGCTACTCCGTTCTGGAGCGCCCTGAAGAATTCCAGACTGTCGAGGGTTGACACGATGCTGCTGCTTCTTGGTTCGTTTCTGGTGCTGATGCTGATCGGCGTGCCTGTTGCCATCTCGATGGCCGTCGCATCCGTGCTTTATATCGTGCTTTTCGGCATCGCGCCCGACATCATCGTCGCCCAGCGCATGATCGCCGGCGTCGAAAGCTTTCCGCTGCTCGCGGTGCCCTTCTTCATCCTGGCGGGCAACCTGATGAACTCGGCCGGTGTGACGGGCCGCATCTATTCCTTTGCGGTGGCCCTCGTCGGCTGGATGAAGGGCGGGCTGGCGCAAGTTAACATCATCGGTTCCGTCATCTTCTCCGGCATGTCCGGCACCGCACTTGCCGATGCGGCCGGCATCGGCACGATCGAAATCAAGGCGATGAAGGATCACGGCTATCCCGTCGAGGCTGCCGTCGGCGTGACGGCGGCCTCGGCCACGCTCGGGCCGATCTTCCCGCCGTCGCTGCCCTTCGTGATCTACGGCATGATGGCGAATGTTTCGATCGGAGCGCTTTTCATGGCCGGCATCCTGCCCGGCATCGTCATGACGCTGTTGATGATGATCACCGTCGCCGCCTTCGCCTACAAGAAGCGCTGGGGCTCCGACGCGCCCTTCGATATCAGGCAGCTCCTGTCGGCGGGCATGGAAATCGTCGTTGTCCTGATGGTGCCTGCGGCGATCTATCTGATGATGCAGACCGGCATGTCGATGAACGTTGCGGCCGGCATCGCCCTTCTGGTGCTTCTGGCGCTCGACTGGTATTTCGGCTTTTCCGCCGTCATGGCGCTGATGACCCCGGTCATCCTGATCGGCGGCATGACGATGGGCTGGTTTACGCCGACGGAGGCCGCCGTCGCCGCCGTGCTCTGGTCACTGTTCCTCGGCCTGGTGCGCTACCGGACGATGACGCTCTCAACGCTCGCCAAGGCAAGCTTCGATACGATCGAGACGACGGCGTCGGTGCTCTTCATCGTCACCGCAGCCTCGGTCTTTGCATGGCTCTTGACGGTGAGTCAGGCCGCCCAGCTGTTGTCGGATGCGATCCTTTCGGTCACCGACAACAAATGGGTTTTCCTGATCCTGGTGAACCTCTTGATGCTCTTCGTCGGCTGCTTCCTGGATACGATCGCGGCGATCACCATCCTCGTGCCGATCCTGCTGCCGATCGTCGCCAAGTTCGACATCGATCCAGTTCAGTTCGGTCTGATCATGACGCTGAACCTGATGATCGGACTGTTGCATCCGCCGCTCGGTATGGTGCTTTTCGTGCTGTCGAGGGTCGCGAAACTGTCGGTCGAACGCACCACCATGGCGATCCTGCCCTGGCTGGTGCCGCTTTTCCTGGCGCTGATCCTGATCACCTTCATTCCCGCCGTATCGCTCTGGCTGCCGCAGCAGCTCGGGCTGCTGAGATAGGAGGGATAGGATGCACACACGTCTGGCCCGGCTTTACCAAAAGGGCGATCTCAGGATCGAGACCGACACCGTTCCGGTGCCCGGTCCAGGCGAGGTGCTACTCAAAATGGCCGCCGCGGGCATCTGCGGCTCCGACCTGCATTATTACCAGGACGGCGGCTTCGGGCCGGTCCGGGTTCGCGAGCCGATCATCCCCGGCCACGAAGCCTCGGGAAGCGTGAGCCAGGCAGGCGAGGGCGTCGACCTCAAGGCCGGCGTGCTGGTGGCGGTCAATCCGAGCCAGCCCTGCGGCCAATGCGAATATTGCGCGAAGGGGCTGCCGATCCACTGCCTCGACATGCGCTTCATGGGCAGCGCAATGCGCCTGCCGCATGAGCAGGGCATGTTCCGGGAATGGCTGGTGGTGCCGGCCAGCCAGTGCTTCGAAGTCGGACCTGCGACGACGGCCACGGAGGCGGCTTGCAGCGAGCCCTTATCCGTCTGCCTGCATGCTGCATCGCGCGCCGGCGATATCACGGGCAAACGCGTCCTCATCACCGGCGCCGGCCCGATCGGGGCGCTAATGGTTGCCGTTGCTGCTTATCATGGTGCAGCCGAAATCGTGGTGACCGATCTCGCGGACGCAGCGCTTGAGAGGGCGATGGCGATGGGCGCCAGCCGCGCGATCAAGGTTTCTCAAGGGGCCGCCGCACTTGCGGAATTCGAGGCAGGAAAAGGTTATTTCAATCTCGTTTTCGAATGCTCAGCCGCAGCACCTGCCATCCGCAGCGCAATTGCCGCCATCCGGCCCCGCGGCACGATTGTGCAGGTCGGCGTCACGGGAGAGATCCCGATCCCCCTCAACGCCATCGTCGGCAAGGAACTTCATATCCACGGTACGCAGCGCTTCCATGAGGAATTCGCCACCGCCGTCGAGCTGATCTCCAGCCGCACGATCGACGTGCGGCCGATCATCAGCCATAGCCTGCCGCTGGAGGACGCCAACGCCGCCTTCGCACTCGCCGGCAACCGCATGGCCGCCTGTAAGGTGCAGCTTACGTTTTAGAAGGGCTCATTCCGTCCCGGCCTATCGACCAGGCCCACGGGCCTGCAGGCCAAGGGTTGTTCACGTCAGAACGCGACACGGACGGAAACAAAAGAGGACTTGGCATGTTACCGGTAAACCCGCACAGGACTTCCTCGCCGGATGTGCATCAGCATGGGAGCAGGACATTGATGCAGCAACGCAGTGGGCCCTTCTTCTCGGTGCTCTGACGCTGGCGAGCTGGATCGCAGGCGGGCTGACGGCCGTCTTCGGAAACGTGGAGCCCGGTCAACCCCGGCAAAAGCCGGCAGAATATCTGATCTTCGTACTCAACGCCGCCGGCCTCGCCTTGGCGGTCGCCATGGTTGCGATCCTGGTGATCTGATGATGTCGATCCGCCGGGTGGCAGATCTGGAATTCCCGCGATCGACGGGTATCTCGTTCTAGCGTCGGGCGGCGATCTGCTCCGCGGCGGACGGCGCTGCCTGGTTCGGCCGGTGAAAGACGCAGACCTGGTTGCGGCCCGCTTCCTTGGCACGATAGAGCGCCATGTCGGCCTCGTGCTGGAGATTGGCCAGTGAAATGTCGGTGTCGAGTGCCGATTTCAGGGCGACGCCGACGCTCAGCGTTACTGACGGGCCAACACCGGAGGAAGGATTGGGAAGGGCGGCGGCTTCCACGCTCTCGCGTATGCGCTTTGCCACCGCGATGGCGTCGTCTTCGTCGACATCCGGAAGCACGATCAAGAATTCCTCGCCGCCATGGCGCGAGACGAGGTCGCGATCGGCGCGTACGCAGCTCTGGATGATACCGGCAACCTTGACGAGGCAGCGGTCGCCCTCGCCATGACCGAGCTTATCGTTCAGCGCCTTGAAGTGATCGATATCGCACATCAGCATGGCGACGACGCCGCTTTCACGGCCGTTGCGCCACAGGCCTTCGAGCGTTTCCATCATCCAGCGGCGGTTGGCAATCCCCGTCAGCGGATCGGTTCTGGCCAGCCGCTCCAACCGGGCGTTCGCATCGGCCAGTTCCGCAACCCGGCGCTGGTCTCGGCAGTCCAGGAGGAATGTCTTCTGCGCCAGGATGTTCATCGTGCGCCTGGCAACCACGATGGCGATGATCCCGCAGGAAAAGAACAGGGTCGCGGCGACGACGCTGCCGGCATCCAGGATCGGGTTGTGCCATTGGAGGACGAAATAGAGACAAAGCGCATAACAGGCGATGGCAACCGTCCACGCCAGCGGCACGCTGAAGATGGTGATCGCGCTCGTGGCGACGAACAGCATGATGCTCAAATGCCGCTCGTAAAATTCGCCGCCGGCAAAGACGCCGACAAGTGCCACCGACAGAAGAATAAGGCACATTCCTGCCAGCAGCGACACGTGCTGAAGCGTTGCGGCGCGCGGCTTGCTCCAGATGATCGCCGTCAAAATTGCCGCTGGCGGCAAAAGGCAGGCGGGGGCGACCATTGCCAGCGCGACCTGACGGGGAAGCAGAAGCGCGTTCAGCGCTAGCGTCAACACATCGACGAATGCCACCCATATCATCCAGGAACGGATGATTTTTGCGGTCTGCCGCCATGACCGTTCCTCAAACCGGCGGTGCAGTTCGCCCGTAAGGCGGATATCGCGGGTTCGGCCCGACAAAAGACGCTCGACCTCACCCGCCATCGCGCCCGTCAGCGGCCGGGGCGGGAGGAGCCCGGCTGAAGAATTTTCAGGGGAAGCGCTTTTGCCATCTGTCATCCCTGGATAATCTAGCCGCAATCGAAAGCTCGGCAAGGTTTGGGGAGAGAGGCCGCGTTGGCGTGGTTAGCTTCCGGTTCTCGTGGGCCGTTCGCATGTCCGAATTCGCACATTCGGAAATTTGCGGGCAAGATCGCGGACATAGTCTGGGCGAGGCCGTCCCGGACATGCTACCAACCCTTTTGCGAGGGGGTACGGGATGAGACTCAAGCTGGTTGCAGTTGCGGTCGCGGCGCTGGCGCCGGTGGTGGCGATGCTCGCCTATAACGAAGTCGCGCTCCGCCATCAGCGTAACGAAGAAGTGCGCGCATCCGCAGCACAGGCGGCGCGCCAGGCATCATCCGAGGTCGAAAGGATTGTCGAGGGCCTGCATGGCCTTCTCGTATCCGTCTCCGCCATGCCCTCCGTCCGGCATCTCGATGTCAATGCCTGCAATGAGGCACTCAAATCGGTTGCCGAAAGCATTCCGAACATCAGCACCATCTTCGTCGTTGGGCTCAACGGGCGGCCGGTCTGCGGCAGCACGGTGTTTCCCGAGGGCGTGGTGTTTTCCGACCGCGACTATTTCCAGCAGATATTGAAGACCAAGGACTTCACCGTCGGCACCTACACGCAAAGCCGCCTTTCCGACAAGCACGTGCTGCCACTCGCAATGCCGTTGAAGGAGGGCGATATTCTCCAGGCCGTCATCGTCAGCGGCATCCGGATGGACTGGCTGCAGAACCGCATCACCGAACGCGGCGTCGCGCCCGGCAATGCGGTAACGATCGCCGATGGAAAGGGAACCATCGTCGCGCACGTACCACTTGCCGAACAGCTCGTCGGCACTGTGATACCCGAAGAATACCAGCGCCTGATCCATGCCGAACAGCCCGACGTCGTCGAGGTCACGAGCCGGGACGGAACAGCGCACGTCCTCGGCTATCGCCCGATCGTCCTGCCGTCCAGCCCTCTCTATGTCAGCGCCGGCTTCTCGAAATCGGAGGCCTTCGCGCCGATCAACCGGGCAACGCTGATGAACACGCTCGCGATCATCGGCGGCGCGCTGTTTTCATTTGCTGCGGCGATCTTCATCGGCAACCGTTTCATCCTCGTGCCGATCTGGCGGATCGCCGATGTGATGGAGAAGTGGCGCAGCGGCCAGACGACAGCCAGAACCGGCATGAAGGGAGCGGACGAGTTGGAAGTCGTCGGCGCGACCTTCGATCGACTGCTCGACGAACTCGATGAGCGCAGACGCCGGAACGAGCAGGCGGAGGAGGAGCGGACCCTGCTCGTCCGCGAAATGGCGCACCGGGTCAAGAATGGCTTCGCCCTCGTTCAGGCGATCGCCCGGCAGACCTTCTCGCGTTCCAATCCGGAAAGCTACAACGCCTTTGCCGAAAGGCTCACGGCGCTTGCCGGCACATATGATCTCATCTTGTCACGGGAGGGGTCGGCCGCGCCCATCCGGGAGATCATCTCCGCCGCCTTGCGGGCGCACATCGCCTCGGAGGAACGCATTCGTCTTGATGGCCCCGACGTGGTTCTTCCTGCCGATATCGCCCTGCCGCTTTCCCTCGTGCTCCACGAGCTGGCGACCAATGCGACGAAGTACGGAAGCCTCGGAAGCGAGCAGGGTACCGTCACCATCGAGTGGAAGCACGATGACGGGCGCGTGTTTCTCGTCTGGACGGAAGCCGGTGGGCCGCCGGTGCCTACGCCGACGAAAAGAGGCTTCGGCTCCGTCCTGATAGAGCGGGCATTTTCTTCCAAGGCACAGGCGCAATCGAGATCGGACTATCGGCCGGAGGGCCTCGTCTTCGAACTTGTCTTCTTAACCGGCAAACCTGCAGCGAAGACGGAAGACGAACTCCCGATGGGGATATAGTGGCTTCGAGCAGACGTGCCTGTAAGCGTGGGGTTTAAACCAGCCGGGACGGCGATGCGCGCTCCGGCGGACCTCCCTACTTTTCCGCTGCAAGGGGACGCTGCAAATCGATGCGGCTCGTCACTACGGATTTGCCTGAAGTCGGGTCTTGATCGACCGTCTGCAGGCGAAGCCTGTCCCGTCCGAGTTTCTCGATCATCAACGTCGCGTTTCGGTCGCCATTGATCACGCGAGCCCAGGTCACGCGAAGATTGAGCGCGTCGCCCTGCCTGCTGCCGACCAGTTTGGACGGCTGTCCGGATGGCCCGATGTAGTTACCGGTGTATCGTTGTCCCAATGCCTTGACATTGGCCGAGAAAGCTCTCGTGAAAACCGCAAGGCCACGACATTTCCCGTTCATCGAGACCGCAGAGTCACTCGCGTCTGATTTGAGGGTGCAGGAGACATTGAAGTTTGTGCCGCCGATCTTGGTGAGGACCATGCCGGTCCCGCGCCAATCGCCGGCCAGGGATCGTAAAAATCCCGCCTCCGACGCCTTTGCAGTGTGAGGCAGGCAGGACAGCGAGAATATAGCAGCAATCAGAGCAGCACGCATGAAAGCCTCCCCGGTTAAACACTCTCCCGAACCGATGAACGCGACAGATTGTTCCGACAAGCCTCCTGCCGTTGAATGGGCGTGCCACGTTTGTGGTAAAGGTCGGTGCCCTTGCCGAACTGCGGCGTCAATCGTGTCACCTGCTATGGCATACGATAAATTGGGTCATGCCGGCTGTCGAGAGCACGCGTAGCGGGAAAGGCAAGGTGGCCGCTATTCTCTCGCGCTGAAACCGTTAAGTAATAAGAAGAGGGTGGTGCGTTGTGCATTTCGACAAGCCCGGTGCGATTCACCGCCTTTCCCTCGTCCGCGTCGCCAGAGCATTGCGGATCGACCTTTAGCGGCAGATGTTGGATAGAACGGTTCTGCGGCTTCGTTAACAGCTCAACCGCTCTAGCTTGCTTTCCAGTTCGCATTGTTGGGGATCGATCGCTGAGGCACGACGACCTGGATGATGGACGGACTGTTCAGGTTGTCTTTGGCGCCGCTTATGGCATCCTCCAGTTCGCCATAGGTGTCAACTTTCCAGCCCCGGCAGCCAAAGACCTCTGCCAGCTTGCTGTAATTCCATCGGTGCAGGATGCAGGAATTATAGAAGGGCTTGTTGCCATGGAAGACCGATGCATCGGCAAGCCATTGCTCCACGCCATAGATGCCGTTGTCCATCACGAAGATGATCGGGTTGAGATTGAAACGGGTTTGTGTCGAGAGGCATTGAGCGGTCATCTGAAACCCGCCATCCCCCGCAAAGACCAGCAGCCTCTGTTTATCTTGCTTCGCCAGAGAAACCCCGGTCGCGGCCGGGCCGATATAACCGATCGCCGAATAGGATGATTGGACGATGAAACCGCGGCGAGAACCCACTTCAAGAAGCAGGCTCCCGAAATAATTCAAACTGGCGTCGGCACCAACGATGGTATTTCCGTCAATCTGCTGCTGAATGAAATCATAGAAGCCCTGATAGGTGATTTCGCCTGCCGGCGCCACGACCGGCGCTTGCCGGACCGGTTTCGCCGGAAGACTTTGGGCTTTGCACGTGAGCCTACTGTCAATCAAGCCGTTGACGAGATCCGCCAGCGAAACCTGTGCGTTGAAGATCGTGCTGTATTTCACTGTATCCCAGGAGGCAAATGCGGTTTTAGCGAGATCAATGGGCCAGCCCAAGTCATTGATATCAGTCAACCAGACGCCCAGCGCCAATACGAAGTCGGAGTCTTTGACCAAAGACTGGACATAGGGTGACGATGATTTGCCATCGAACACCCCGGCAAATTGGACATCGTCTTCCGACAGGATGGCCTTGCTCAAAAGCTCGGTCACGTAGGGAATTTTGAGGTCCCGAATGAGCCGCTCCGCCTGGTCGTGAAGGCCAAACCGGTCGATCTCGACACCGATCCAGATCAGCGGTTTGGTGGCATTCTGCAATCTTTCGCTGATTTGTGCGATCGACTGATTGAGGCTGTCCTGGTCGGATATGTCAGGCGCCGCTTTCAATGCAGTCGACGGACGCGTGCATTCCAGGTCGACCATATCCTCCAGCAACTCGATATAGACCGGACGCCTCTCCGTGATGCACTGCGTCAGCGCATAATCTATGAGCATTGGCGCAAGATGAGGGCTGTCGATGCGGACGGTAGCGGCGGTTATGTATTCGAACACCTGACGATCCGTTTCCCGTCCGCTGATGAAGTGATGCGAACTGTAGCCGGTTTGTTCGAATGTCAGCGTTTTCTGGATGCTTGGCGCACCGTTGATCAGAACGACCGGCACTTTCTCGACGTAAGATCCGGCGATCGCATTTGTTGCGCAAAGCGAGCCTGCGGAATAGGTGACGCACAGCGCCCCAATTCCTTTCAATCTTGCATAGCCGTCGGCCGCATAACCGGCATTCAGTTCATTCACCTCTTCGATGACCTGAATACCGCTTTTCTCGACATAGCTGTTTACCCATTCGATCGAATAATCGCCCGCCACGGAAAACAGGTGTCCCAGGCCCAGTTCGCGAAGTCTGTCGACCAGATATTGCCCAACCGTGTATGTATCGCCCATGTTCCAGCGGCTCCCCTGTTGACGAGAAAATTAGAACTCGCTCGCGTTATCGAATAAGCGCGGTATGTATATGTCGAATATTCCGGGGCATTTTCGCTCCGGAAATCTTTCCAGCAGGAAGCGCTTGAAAGCATCATTGGTGAGTCCGTTGCCGACGGCCTCCATGGCGACGGACAAATACTCTATATTTTTGGCAATCTCGTTTTTGTCAGCCGGAAAGCCGTGGCCGGGAAGGAACACCTCATAGTCAGACAGCAGCATGCCCTGCAAAATCCGGATCCAATGCTCCATATATTTCGTCAGATAGAGGTGCGTGCCGCTGTAGATCAGGTCTTGCGCAATAAAAACGCCCACGTCCGGAAGACCTATGGTGAGGAGAAAATCGATCTCCGTATCAACGACTTCATCAAATACGTATTTGACTCCGTCGATGATCTCGTGGCCGGCGCGGACGGTATTTTCGGGAATTACCAAGCTCTGCGGAGCGAGGTTGCCCAGTTTCCAATGGTCATTCAGGGAATCCTGGCCATGCTGCCTCAGGAATTCCTTCGTTTCCGGCAATGCATGAATCGGGATGTCACTGAATGCGGCTCCCATGCCGAACCAATGGTCGGGGTGCCTGTGCGACAGGTAAATCCGGTCGATTTCCTTGCCGATACTGTCGGCATACGCCCTGAATTGCAGCGCATAGGGAACGAGGAATTGCCCATCGACAAGAACAAGCTTGTTCCTGCTTTCGATGATGTGCGTTGCATTGGCGATATTATCATCCGTGAAAGCTGAAATGAAAGTATGAATACGGATATCGCCTGCTCGCCTGACGATTTTAATGGGATCCGGCAATTGCGCCACCATAGGTATCTCCCTGAGTGAAAGGTCGTTTACTGAGGTTTGACGTTCACCCGGGCATGGCGGAGACGTGGTTCCCCAGCATTCCCGGGCTGTTTCCAACATGTGCGCGCCAGACCGCCATCACGGATGAGATCGACGCCTGTGGGACGCGATCTTTTCCTCCAATGTCCTCAGGGCGGCGCGCGCAACGTCGTAGGCGCTGTCGACGCCCGCCTCCGGCGCGTCCTCGCCGGGCCGCCAGAAGCGTCTGCGCGTCATTCTCATCGAGCTCTCGAAGGGGGGAATCGCGTTAAAGACTTCGACGAGATAAGGGCCGGAATAGACCGGCTCGATTTCGTCCAGCATGATCTCCCAGGGAATCCAGCTGTCTTTAACAGCGCCCCGGTCCGGCGCTGAGATATGAACGTAATTCAGCCGGCTCTGCTGTGCGGCGCGGGCAACATTTTTCCTGAAGGTTGCCGGCCCCTGGCTTTCCATCACGACCTGGGCTGTATCGATCGTGACGCCACAGACCGGAATGTCGGCGCTTTCGAGAAAATCCAGCGCTTCCGAGACCATGGTCGGCCCGGGCGTTTCCCAATTCTTGACGGGTTCGATGGCGAGCTTCACCCTCTTCTCGGCAGAATATTGCGCCAATTCCCGGAAGATGGGGGCTGCCGCCGCATATCGTGGCTTCATCCAATCCTGGAGCGCGTCGCTCCAGATCTCTTCACCGTCATCCGTCAGCGGAAAAATGCCATAGGGGTACAGGAACGGCCCCGACATGATCGTATTATCTCCGCCCAGCACCGAGGTGATGTCGACGCGGGATTTGAGATAGGACAAAGCCTGCTTGCGCTGTTCTTCGTAGGGCGAGGTCGGATCGAAGGTTCGCGTGGTCCCCACATTGGTTGTGAACTTCACATCCCGGAAGCCGGCCTGATCGAACGCCCTCTTAAGGCTGATATAGCTTTCGATCTCACCATGATGACCGACATGGGCCGGTCCTGGGGCGATATGCACATCGAAGCCGGTGTAGCCGATCTCGGTAAGAGCTTTCAGATGTCTGACGAGAACCTGGGTGTAGCCCGCGTCATCCGGCCTCAGATCGGCTGTAAACATAAAGAAGCTGAAATATATATCTCGCCCGCGTGCCTCTTCCATCGTCATCGCTCCAGCTGTGGCTATTCAGTAATGCGTGGTTCAGGATGATGTCTCGCCCGGCATTGTGATGAGGCGAGGTCGTCCCGCCTCCTTCACAGTGTCATTGGGCTGAAACAAACGGTCCGCGCCGGGCTACCATCCAAGCAGCTTGCGCAGATATTCGCGGCCCATTTTCGCGTATTGCAGCGGATTGGCCTTGGCCGGGTCCTGCTCTGCCTCGACGCAGATCCATCCGGCGAAATCCGCCTCGGCCAACGCATCGAGAATTTCCGGAAAGGTCTCTATGGAGCCGTCACCCGGCACGGTGAAGATCCCCGCCTCGATCCCTTGCTGGAAGGACAATTCGCGGTTGTGAATTCTCGTGACCACCTCGGCACGAATGTCTTTCAGGTGAACATGCTTGATGCGATGGCCGTATTTTCTGGCCAGCGACAGCGGATTGACACCGGCAGCCGCCTGGTGCGCGGTGTCGAGAAGCATGTTGACCAGGCGAGGATCCGTCTCGTCCATGAGCCGGTGGATCGCTTCCGTCTTCATCACCCCCGTTCCGAGATGCGGGTGATAGCAGAGCCGGCGGTTACGGGCCCTGGCTTTCTCTCCTGCCGCGTGCAGGCCTTCGATCAGTTGTTTCCACTGGTCCTCGGAAAATTCGGGGCAATTCGGAAACAGGGCGACCGGAAGCGGATTGACCGCTCCACCAAATTCAGCGACGACGAGATCGGCCCTGCGCGGATCGTCGCTGCCACCTTCCATCGCTTCGAGGAAGTCGAGTTGAGCATCGACGCTTTCAAGCGTATGACGATTCATCGCCTTGATGGTGAAGTAAGTGCTCACCCAAGGCTCGGAAATCCGTAATCCCCTGAGTTCGAGGGCAGGCCGCAAGATTTTCGGATCCGTCGGATATTTATGGCCGACGCCGCATCCGACATAGCCGGCGAGCGCCATTTCACTCAGTGCCTGCTCGTAGGGGATGCCGATGTCGATGTTGATAAAATCGTCATTCCACCAGAGCGTGGGGATGACACCGAGCCAGACCTTGGCGGGCGTCAGTCGATGCAGATATGTCGTCATGGCAATGATCCAGTTCTTTGGAGACGAGCGGAGGTGACGTCAGGTCAGGTTTTGGAAATCGAGAGCCGAAGAAAAAGCCGGAATCTTCGGCGGAAAGGCCCAGGAGCCGAAACCTTGCCCCTTGGCGCCTGCAGGGTGGGCTCCGATCGCCTTCCAGAGCAGACCCTCGATATAGGCATCGGGCGAAACGACGAAGGTGATATTCGCAGGCCTGGGGCCAAAGCGCTCCGTCCAGGCGGAGGACAGCTCGAACCATGTGCCGGAATACCAGAGCTTGATCAGCGCGCGGGCCACGTCTCCCAGCAATTCATTGCCCAGAATGGTTGTGCGCACTGCCTGGATACGGGCCTCACTTTCCGGCGGTGGCAGGGCGGTGAAAGCCGCCAGCAGCGCGTCGGTGATCTCGCCGCCGACCACCTTGTCGAGCGTGGCGAGATAGCTTTCCGCCAGGCCGGTTCCCAGAAGATCGAAGTGGGAGAAGGCCGTCAATTCGGCGGAAAGACCCAGAAATGGCTCGAAACGGCTGGTCATGCGTTCACCTCCGCCTGCCGGGTGGCGGCTGGCTGTTTGATGCCGCCGGGGATCTCATAGGTGGGGCTGCCGTTCTTACCGGGATATTTCGGCAGCGGATTGCGGATGAGTTCGAGGATCATGTTGCGAAATTCGAACATCATCGGAACGGCCTCCAGCAGCAGGTTGGGCTGGCCGTTATAGGCACGCGTCAAAAGCTGGAGAAATTCACCATAGCGGGTGTTGAAGGCGATCGCCGCCTCACGCAGTTCCGAACCTTCGAATATGTCCCCCACTTTGAGGTTCTCTTTTATGGGATAGGCGCCCTCCCAATCGACCTGCAAGTGCGGACCCGTGGGGTGCCCGGGCTGGTCGCCCTTCTGGTAGTAGCGGCCCTTGACCAGTTCCTCGAAACGATAGTAATGGGCCAGTTCGTGGTCGTCATCGTCATAGATACCGCCACCGTCGCCCTCGCCCTGTTCGATGATGAGCTCGATGGCTTCCATGGCGCTTTTCAGATCGGTCACGGGAAACAGCTCGCCGCCGCCGGAGTAATAATATTCCGAGGTGATCTGGCGCGACCTGTCGCCGGTAAAGATGGTTGTGCCCGCCTCACGCGCTTCGGTTTCCAGGTATTTGATGCCCTCCGCGATGGCCGAGTAGAACTCGCCGATACTGTAGAAATGGAGGTCCTCATGCCTCGGGTGGCTGGCAAGCGCGGTGATATCAGGTGGAGTTTTGCGGTATATGAGGCCCTTGCCGACGAGATGTTCAGGACGCTGGGCCGGCCGCTCGATTTTGAGGAAAGTCGCCAGCGCCTCACGGCCGAAAGCCTGGATGTCGACCTTGAAATCGGTCTCACCGTCCGGCAGGGCGGCGGGATAGCTGGCTACGAAGTCCGGCCTGACAAGATCCGGCTTGCCGCCGATGGCATTGAGAATATTGGCCGCGATCGTCAGATGCAGCATTTCTTCCACGACGATCACGCGCAGAACCTGGGTTGCATCCTGGTTGACGCCGGGCTTGATCGAGTAAAGCGCCGTCAGATACGGCGGAATCGTCGCATGTTCGAGCTGCATCGCCCGGTAGAGAAACTCTTTCAGCTCATCGAGCGTCTTGATACTGTAGGAATCCATGCTCATGCTCCATGAAAGATAAGTTGGGTGCACCGGCCGGCTTCGTGTGGCTTGCATCGAACCCAGCGGTTCGTTAGCGCGGTGGAGGCCGGCCTTCGTTCAATGCAGAGACTTCAGAATGTTGCGACCGCTTCGGAAGCACATGGCGGCTAGCGTCAAGGTGACATTGGCCGTGCCGATCGTCGGCATGCTGCCGCCGCCCACGAGATAGAGATTTTCGTGGTCCCAACTGCGCTGGTTCTTGTCCACGACGGAATTGCTCTTCGTCGTTCCCATGATATGGGTGCCGGCCAGATGATTGCCGCCGCGGATCGCATAGCCTTGTCCCTCATAGGCCACATAGCCGAAATCGCTGGGATCGTACTGGGTATGATCCTGCGCGCCCAGGCGGGTAAAGACGGTGCGTGCAAACTGGCGGCCATAGGCCGCACCCTTCATGGTATATTCCGGAACCGTGAAGGATAGGATGGGCCGCATGTTGCCCAAAGCATCGGTATATTGCGGATCCACCGCGATGCGGTTGCTTTCGACGGGCATGACCTCGATCATGAATGCCAGCAGCAACTGCCGCGAAATCTGGTCGATCATGCCGCGCCGAAGATCGGCCCCGTAGAGGTTGCGATCATCCACCAGTTTGAGAAGGTCGGAGGTCGGTGCACCGGTGGCCCAACCCCAGCCGTCATTATGGATATCGATGGCGAAGGCGGCTTGCCTTTCCCGGAAAGGGCCGTCCCGCAGGTCGACGATACCGCCCGTTGAACTGGTTCCGCGCATCGTGCCGCAGATTTCCGGCATCAGCGCCCAGTTCAGCAGATAGGCGTGGTCCATCAGATTGCGTCCGACAAGACCGCTGGTGCTGCGCAGGCCGGAGGCCAGCATTAGACGCGCCGTTTCGATCGCGCCTGCCGCAAGCACGAAAATCTTGCCCTTCACGGTGATGGTCTCGTGGGCCGGTGAGGCCGGGTCTTTGTAAATCTTGACCTCGAGAGAGCGGACTTTCCCGCTATCCGGATCGATGTTGACCTTCGACGCGACCGCCTGCGGCAAAAGTTCGACAAGCCGCTCGCCCCTTTCTCCGCTTACCGCGAACGCCTTGGCAAGCGTTTTGCCGGAGTGGTAGCGCGCTTGCACGGGACAGAGCGGTACGCAGTTGGTGTTGCCCTGGCAGCGACCGCCCTCTTCGACCTGATGCGTATCGACTGCGCCGATTGGACGGTAGCCCTTCCCACCGTCATAGGCCGGGTTCGGTATGCTATTGCGACCTTGCGGATAGGGCCTGACCTTCAGGGGATACGTCTTGTCGTAAAGTTCGACGCTGGTACCCTCGATGCCCTTGTTGACCTGCTGATCCAGATAGGAAAGCGGCAGGCCGCGCATGGGAAAGACATAGTCTTCTGGGAAGGTCTGCCCGAGATACTGCTGATCTTCGACATTCGCCGATACGCCGATTTCCCGCTCCGCCAGGCGGTAATCCTCTTCGACTTCCTCAAAGCTGAGCGGCCAGTCCAGCCCCTGGCCGAAAAGCGTGCGCGTCTTGAAATCCGAGCGAAGCAGACGGGGCGTTTTCGCCTCCCAGTGCATGGTCGTTCCGCCGAAAATTCGGGTATATGTCGTATCGCTGACATAAGGGCCGGATTGAACGATATAGTTCGAGCTATCGGTTTCCCCAGCCTGCAGCTTGCGAAGCTGCGGGCTGCGGGGTATTGCCGCGTTCGCATTCAGCGGAAAGGGCGACTGGTTGTCCTTGGAGGCTGCCGAATAAAAAGTCGTCAGCAGATGGTCATAGCCCGCCAGAGTGCTATTGGCACCGGTTCCGGCTTCCAGGATAAGGACCCGCTTGCCCGCTTCCGCAGCCTGCTTGGCAATGATTGCTCCGGAAACGCCGCTGCCGACGATCACGATATCGTAGTCATCAGACTCTGCGACCGTCTTGGCATCGGCTCTTATCGCCGATTCGAGGGGAAAAAGCACTTTGGTCCTCCATTATTCCCGGGAGCCGCATCAGGTTTTGCGCAACATGCGTTCTGAACTCAATCGAGATTTTCAGGCCGGACAGCCTGAAATCGTCATGATCTCCGGCTGCGGGAGCTTCGGGGTTTGGGCTTTGCGGCCGGGGCGGCGGCAGAGCGGGCTCTGACTGCGGAGAGAAAGGCGGCATAGCTCCAGGTCAGATTCCGGACGCTTTTCTCGTAGCCGACGGTACCATCGAACTGTTCGCTCAGCTCGTAGTGATCGCTGTGATAGACGATGGCGCGCAGCATGACGTCAGATGAAGCCCGCAGGGCAGCCGACGCTTCGGCGGTGCTGTTGGATGCGCCAAGTCCCAGTTCCGCGAAGAAGGGTTCGGAGAACTGATCGAGGGGGATGGCGCCGCTGGCATCGATGGCATTGGCAAGCCGATATTGAAACTCGGCGAAGTTGGCGGTGCACAGAGCCCAGGGATGCCCGCCGACCACCGGAGCCGCCACATCGCCATCGTAGTGATCGCCTGGATAGCGCCCGAAGAGCGGTCCGAGCCCCTTGGCCGCGTCGGCGCCATTGACCGGGAAATAGTTCGAAGACGAAGGATCGGCCCACTGGCGCCGCAGGATGGCCGCCGTTGCCAGAAGCTTGGTATCGGCCGCTTCGATCCCGCCATAGCAGACCGAGGAGACGATATCGATGTTCGCGTCATAACCGGCTTGCTCCGCGGCGGCATCCAGAATGCTAACATAGAGCTGCCCGTTCCAGTGGGTGGCCAGTTGGCTTTCCAGCCAGGATATGGCATCGGCCACCCCGGCAGGCACCGCAATACCGATCGTGTTCGTGGAAATTTCCCGGAAAAAGCGCAGCTGTACGGCTCTTGCAAAAAACGAATAGCCTTCATATTCCTCCCAGAGATTTGTGGTCTTGTTCTGGTAAACGTCGAGAAGGTAAGAGAGGTTGGTCTCGACCAATTGTTTGGCGATCGTCTGCGTGGCGTCATCCAGCTGATCGAACAAGGTCATGATCGCAATCGACTGAATGGCCGGCCCGTCATTCTGCTCCGACCACGGACGAACCTCGCCGCTTATGGTGAAGCAGGCGTGGCCAAGTGTGACGGTCGGGGAATTCTTCGCATTCGCCTGGCAGAGCGCGGCGAAGTTCACATAGTCGACCAGGCTCGGCAAAACCCCGCCCGGAACCGGCAGCAAGCCGGCAAGCGCGATCTCGATGGCCGTAATCGCCCCGTCGCGGACCCAGTTGAAAACATAGTCCTGGTCGACACCTGGCGTGTTCGCTGGATAGGAGGGTGCAGCGATGACGCAGCCGGGGGCGGAGAAGACGCCGGGCGATGCCGGATTCTCAATGACATAGCCATCGCTGGTGATGTTGCGCATCATCAGAAGAGAAAAATAGCGCGACAATGCGACCAGATCGGTCTGCGCGAAGGCAGGCCGCGGTTTGACTGTCGGCGCATTGGCGCCGATATGGGTCGGGTTCGCACCCGACATTGACTGACTCCAAAGCGCAACGGTCATTGACTGACTCCAAGATAGATTGAGACTTGCCGGGACCAGATCGAGAAATATTCCGGGCCTGGATGGGAGAAATATTGCGGCCGAATGGGCGTTGAGAGTGAACACAAGCTCTGCGGCGACGAGGGGTAAGGTGGCTGGCCACCCGCCGCGCCCTGCCTTCGCTGTCGCTGAACGTTTAACTAGAAAGATCGTCGACTATCTGCTTTTTATCAATCTAAACGTGTTTATCTCAGGTCAAAAAATCTCAGAGAATTGCGCCTGGCGTTACGGGTGCTCCGGCGGGATGGCTTCGACCAGCCCGACGAGATTGGACCGTGTTGCCGCAGACCGGTTGCGCAACGCCAGTACCATTTGCAATTCCGCGGCGGAGATCGCGCTGTTCCGATGCCAGTCCATCGTACCTCGCCCGAGCAGCAGCCAGTCGAGGGAGACATCCAGCAGGTCGGCGAGCGCGCAGGCGCTTTCCAGCGAGGTATGACCGCCATTCTGCCAGCGTGAGACGGCGGCGACGGACACGTCCAGTTCGGCCGCCAGGGCGTGAACTTTCCGGAACTTGCCGCGGGATATCGCCTCTCGAATGCGTTTGCCGCGTGCCATGTCGTGGGTCATCAAGAATCCTCCCGTCGTTGCGTTCAAATTGGCAATTACCAAGAGCTTTCGATCGCCGAATATCAGAAACTTCTTATGCAAGGGATGGCAAAGCCAAGCACCAGTCAACCTAGTGAAATATCCAGATTGCTGGGGATCGGCCTCCTGTTGAAACGTCAGCGCGTCAGGAGGAACGGATATGTTGCGGATACTCACCAAAGACATGCTCGAGACCGATCGACGGGCTTTCGACGAGATGTTTCGAGCACGCGCCACTGTTTTTCGCGATCGGCTGGGATGGCAGGTCGATGTCAGGGACCAGTGCGAAAGGGACCGGTACGACGAGACGGAAGACCCCGTCTACCTCGTCACGCAACGGCCTTCCGGCACACTGACGGGCTCGCTGCGCCTGCTGCCGACCACGGGGGCGACGATGCTTAAAAGCGAGTTCCGGAATTTCTTTGATCAGCCGATCGACGTCGATAGCCCGACATGCTGGGAATGTACCCGCTTTTGCCTTCATCCGCTTGTCCAAGACGCCGATCAATATTCGTCGCGCACGGTCGCGACCGAACTGCTCTCGGGGCTTTGCGACCTGGCGCTCGACACCGGTATCGAAAGCGTCGTCGGCGTTTATGACGCCGCGATGATCGGCGTCTATCGCCGGATCGGCTGGAGACCGACGCCGCTCGCCCGATCGAGGCCCGAGATCGGCAATCTGTATGTCGGTTTATGGGACGTGACGGCAGACAACAGCAGGACGCTTCAGGCCAACCTGTCCCGACTTCTGGAGAAGGCGTCCCCCTCTGCCGCGGCAACGGTCATCGGCGAAGGAGATGGCGGCATGCGGTGAACGCAGCAGCAGCCCGCCTGACCACCATCCCGGCAGTCTGAGCATGAAAGCGGTTATCCCTCGGCGGTCGGCTATGCCGCGCCGAGCCTTAACGTTTTTTTCACGTCATGCCCGGAACAGGCTATTATCAGCAGTCGCTAAATGATACCAATGAGAGCAGTAAATGAACCGTGCAACCGCGAGTCCATCTCATGCTGAGCAGTTCTCGTTTTTTCGACTGTCTGGACCGGATCTCCGCATCGCCGACATTGCAGGAACTGGAAACAACACTGGATGAAGTCCGCCATATTTATGCGATATCGCATATGGTTCTGCATGTGACCCGTTCGGCAACGGCAGCCAACAATCCCTTGCTGATGCTGACCTATCCGCCCGAATGGGTGAAACAATATATTGCCCGGGATTACTTCAGCATCGACCCCGTCGTGCGGCTCGGCCGGTGCGGCTTTCTGCCGGTGGAATGGTCCGCATCAAAATGGGATTCAGGCCGGGCATGCGGCTTCTTCAAGGAGGCGATGGCCTTCGGCATCGGCCGACAGGGCGTTACACTGCCGGTACGAGGACCTCAAGGCGAGCGCTCGCTGTTTACGGTCACATCCACTCACCCGGATTCCTACTGGCGACAGTTCCGCATGGACAGCATGCGCGACCTGCAGTTTCTCGCCCATCATCTTCATGACCGGGCCATGGTTCTGTCGGGACTGAGGGAGATTGCGGATTTTCCGCAATTGTCGCGGCGCGAGCTGCAGTGTTTGCAGATGACCGCCAATGGCCTCCTGGCAAAGCAGATTTGCGCCCGGTTGTGCATTTCGGTGAGCGCGGTGCAGCTCTATCTCGCCTCGGCGCGCCGCAAGCTGACCGTCGCCACGACGAGTGAAGCGGTCGCCAAGGCGACGGCGCTGGAGTTGATATAAGTTTGTGGTCGCGTTTCACCGCCTGCCTCGGGTGCGCGTCGCCAGAACATTGCGGATCGAGAAGCTGGAATGAATCCTGAGGACGCCCGGCAGGGTCGATAATATTTCCTTGTGGATGCGCTCGAACTCGCCCGGACTGGCCACCTCCACGCGCAGGAGATAGTCGGAACCGCCCGTCATCAGAAAACATTCGCGGAGCTCGGGATGCCGGCGGACCGCCGCTTCGAAGCGATCGAGATGGTCCTCCGTCTGTCGCTCGAGCGTGATGTTGATGATCACGGCGATCATCTCGTCCGCATTGCCGGCGTCCACCAGCGCCGTATAGCCGCGGATCACTCCCGATTTTTCCATGATCTTGATGCGCCTGAGGCAGGCGGAGGGCGACAGGCCGATCTCGGCGGCGAGCTTGGCATTGCTCATGCGCGCATCGAGGCGCAGCAGCCTCAGTATATTGCGATCGATCGTATCGAGAGCGGTCATGATGGATCATTCTAAATCTTCAATTATTGTGCGGATATTAGGTAAATCATGCAATAATTAGCTGCTGAATGATAGGCAATTTCGCTCGTTGTTTCATAAACTTTCTCGAGATCGAGGGATGGATATGGACAGCGATATTTTGGTTTCCCGGACACGCACCATCACGACCGCGCAGGGCGCCACCGGCTATCTGAGAATCGATCTTGCCGCGCTCGGCCGCAACTACCGCAAGCTCGTATCGATGCTGACGCCGGTCCGCGCGGGGGCCGTCGTCAAGGCAGACGCCTACGGCCTCGGCGCCGAGCGGGTCGCCTCAACGCTCTACGGTGAAGGCTGCCGGCATTTCTTCGTCGCCCAGTTCGTCGAGGCCGTCAGGCTGCGGCCGACCCTTGCGAACGACGCCCAGATTTTCGTGCTGAACGGCTTGCAGCCGGGCAATGAGATCGCCTGCGCCGAGAGGGGCATCGTCCCGGTTCTCAACTCGCTGGCCCAGTGGCGGCAGTGGTCGGCGACGGCGCGCATGCTGAAGCGCTGCCTGCCTGCCGTCCTGCAATTCGACACCGGCATGTCGCGGCTCGGCTTTCCCCGGGAAGAACGAGCCGAACTGGCGGCAGCGCTTGGCGACGGCAGCAATGTCGAAATACTGTTCATCATGAGCCATCTGGCCTCGGCCGACGATATGGAGAGCGACCAGAACGGCGAGCAATGTGCCGAAATGTCCTGCATCGCCGACGAGTTCCCGGGCTTCGACCTGTCCTTCGCCAATTCCGGAGCGGTCTTTCTCGGCGACGCCTATCACGGCGTGCTTGCCCGCCCCGGCATCGCGCTTTACGGCGGTGCGCCGAACGCCGGCGCGAACAACCCGATGGAGCCGGTCGTCAGCCTCACCGTCGCCGTCGTGCAGACCCGCACCGTGCCGGCAGGCACGAAAGTCGGCTATGGCGGCGCGTATGTCACGCAGCGAGAAATGCGTCTCGCGACGATCGCCGCAGGCTATGCCGACGGTCTGCCCAGATCGCTCGGCGACCGTGGCGCCGTCTATTTCAACGGCACCCGGCTGCCGATCGTCGGCCGCGTCTCGATGGACAGCGTGACCGTCGACGTGTCGGCGCTACCCGAAGGCGCCCTGACGCTGGGTAGTCTGGTCGAAGTGCTCGGCCCCAGCCAGACGCTCGAGGACATCGCCCGCGATGCCGGCACCATATCTTACGAAATCCTAACCGGTCTGGGCGATCGTTACGACAGGCAATATCGCTGAGAAGCCCCGCGGCTCCATCATTGGGAAGATCATGAAAGTCATTGTTCTGGGGGCCGGTATCGTCGGCGTCACATCCGCCTATCAGTTGGCCAAATCAGGTCATGAGGTCACGGTCGTCGACCGGCAGAAAGGCCCGGCGCTGGAAACGAGCTTTGCCAATGCGGGCGAAGTCTCCTTCGGCTATTGCTCGCCATGGGCAGCGCCCGGCATCCCTGCCAAGGCGATGAAGTGGCTGTTCATGAAACATGCGCCGCTCATCCTCCGCCCGAAGCTCGACATGGCTATGCTCTCCTGGATGACGAGGATGTTGTCGAACTGCACCTCCGAGCGTTATGCGATCAACAAGAGCCGCATGCTGCGTCTTGCCGATTACAGCCGCATCGCGCTGGCCGATCTTCGCGCCGAGACCGGCATCGCCTATGACGAACGCATGCAGGGAACGCTGCAGCTGTTCCGCACGCAGCAGCAGCTCGAGGCCTCTGCCAAGGACGTCAAGGCGCTGGCGGCCGACGGTATTCCCTATGAGGTGCTGGATCGGGACGGCTGCATCCGCTTCGAGCCGGCATTGAAGCACGTGCGCGACAAGATCGTCGGCGGTTTGCTGACGCCGAAGGACGAAACCGGCGACTGCTTCAAGTTCACCAATGCGCTGGCCGCCAAAGCCGAGGCGCTCGGCGTCCGCTTCGCCTATGGCACGACGATCAAGGCGCTGGATGTCGAGGCCGGCCGCGTGCGCGGCGTCATCACCGATCGCGAGCGCGAGCGGATGAGCGCGGAGGCTGTGGTTGTTGCGCTCGGCAGCTATTCGCCGCTGCTGCTCAGGCCGTTCGGGATCAAATTGCCGGTCTATCCTGTAAAGGGCTATTCGCTCACCATCCCGATCACTGATGCGTCGCGCGCACCGGAATCGACCGTCATGGACGAAACCTACAAGATCGCAATCACCCGGCTCGGCGACCGCATCCGCGTCGGCGGCATGGCTGAAATCTCGGGCTATACCAACGATCTGGGGTTCGCCCGCCGCAGCACGCTGGAACATTCGGTCACCGATCTCTTCCCCGGCGGCGACGTTTCTAAGGCGTCCTTCTGGTCCGGCCTGCGCCCGATGACGCCGGACGGTACGCCGGTGATCGGTCCGACGAAGATCACCGGCCTCTTCCTCAACACCGGCCACGGCACGCTCGGCTGGACGATGAGCACCGGTTCGGCGCGGTTGATCAGCGATCTGGTCGGTGGTCGCACGCCTGAAATCGACGCGCGGGATCTCGCAATCAATCGATACCGCTGAAACCTCGTCAGACGACGCAAAATGCAAAAAATGTTTTGCGACAATCGCTTATCGCCGATGGGTGTTGTTTTCGAGGTCATGAATGTCCGGTCTTTCCCAAATGCCCGCCAATGGCAGCTCCCTCCACGATCCCGCGAGGAAACGCCCGTTGTTTTGGGAGACGGCCTTCAGCGGCAGCGATCCGGACGCACTCTCGGAAATATGGTCGACGCCGAATTCCCCGATCAAGGCCGCGGCGCAAGCCGACGCGCCGATCGCCTACCGCTGCAATTTCGTCTCGACCGAAGAGCTGGCCATCGCCGACTGCGCCTACGATGGCACGATCTCGATCAGGCGGGAGGCACCCAATGGCAAGCTGATCATATTCCTGCCGCTGGAGGGGAACGCCGTCTTCGATGCGGGCAAGGAGCAGTTCCATTCGGTTCCGGGCTGCGGCACCATTCTCGGGGCAGGGCGCGCATCCGGTGCCCGCCTGTTCGGCCGGCGCCGGCATCTCGGCCTGTTCGTCGACCAGGCGAGGATCAACAGACAGCTGGGGCATATGTTCGAGCGGACGATCGGCGGTGACACCGATTTCCATCCGACGATCGATCTGACGACCGGTTCGGGGCTTGTGTTGGAGCAACTCGCGGTGAATCTCTATCGCGGGCTTAGCGGCGATGGGCCGCTGCAGCAGTCGCCTCTCGCTCTGAACGCGCTTTGCGACGCGATGATCTACCTGCTTCTGGAAACATGTCCCCATCGCTATTCGGAGGCACTTGCGGCCCCCGCTTCGGCGCCGGCTCCTCGCCACGTGAAATGGGCGATCGACTTCATGCGGGAACACATGGCCGAGCCGATTTCGCTGAGCGACATTGCGACCGCAGCCAAGGTCAGCGTCCGAACCTTGCAACAGGGTTTCCGGCAGTTCAGGAATACCACGCCGATCGCCTACCTGCATGAACTCCGGATGCTTGCCGCCCATCGCGATTTGCGCGAATCCGGCACGCGCCAAGCCGTCGCCGACATCGCGCTCAGATGGGGATTTACCCATCTCGGGCGATTTTCAGCCGAGTACCGGAAGCGTTTCGGTCAACTGCCGTCACAGGCCTTGAAGCGCTGAACGCCATGCCGGCGGCCGGGTGGTTCCGTCGGTGATTCAAATCGCCGACGATACGCGCCGAATGCAGGTCTATGCCGCGCGCTTCAGAGCATCGCCGATCGTCGAGACGATCGTGTCGATCTGGCTCTTCTCGATGATGAGCGGCGGCGAGAGCGCGATGATGTCGCCGGTCACGCGGATCAGCAGTCCCTTGTTGAAGCAGTCGACGAAGATGTCGTAGGCGCGGGTTCCGGCCGCCGCTCGGGGCGCCAGTTCTATCGCGCCGACCAGGCCGAGATTGCGGATGTCGACGACGTGAGGCAGGCCCTTCAGCGAATGGAGGCCCTCTTGCCAGTATTCGGCAAGCTCGGCTGCGCGGGTCAGCAGCCCTTCTTCCTCGTAGATTTCGAGGGTGGCAAGGCCGGCGGCGCAGGCGACCGGATGCCCGGAATAGGTATAGCCGTGGAAAAGCTCGATCGCGTTTTCCGGGCCGACCATCAGGCCGTCATAGACCTTGCGGCTGGCAAAGACCGCGCCCATTGGGATCGCGCCGTTGGTCAGGCCCTTTGCCGTGGTGACGAGGTCGGGCACGACGCCGAAATAATCGACCGCGAAAGGCGTGCCGAGGCGGCCGAAGCCGGTGATGACCTCGTCGAAGATCAGCAGGATGCCGTGCTTGTCGGCGGTTGCGCGCAGCTTTTCCAGATAGCCCTTCGGCGGCAGGACCACGCCTGCCGATCCCGACATCGGTTCGACGATGACGGCTGCAATGGTTTCGGGACCGTGCAACTGCACCAGCCGTTCCAGATCGTCGGCCAATTCCACGCCGTGGGCCGGCAGGCCCTTCGAAAAGGCATTGCGCTCGACGTCGAGCGTATGGCGCATATGATCGGCCGGTATCTGCGGGAAGACCCGCCGGTTGTTGACGAGACCGCCGACGGAAATGCCGCCGAAGCCGACGCCGTGATATCCCTTCTCGCGGCCGATGATGCGCGTGCGGGTGCCCTGGCCGATCGCGCGCTGATAGGCGATGGCGATCTTCAGCGCCGTATCGACCGATTCAGAACCCGAGCCGGTGAAGAAGACCCGGTCGAGCTTGGAATCAGTGCCGCCTGGCGCGTTCGCGGCCAGCTTGGCGGCGAAATCGAAGGCGATCGGATGGCCCATCTGGAAGGTCGGAGCATAGTCGAGGGTCGAAAGCTGCCGCTCGACGGCCCGGGCGATCTTCTTGCGGCCATGGCCGGCATTGCAGCACCAGAGGCCGGCGGTGCCGTCCAGCACCTGGTTTCCGTCGACATCGGTGTAATACATGCCGTCTGCGGCGGCCAGGAGCCGCGGCGTCGCCTTGAACTGCCGGTTCGCGGTGAACGGCATCCAGAAATTTTCGAGTACGGGCGCGTTCGTTTTGCTGATCTGGTCCATGCTGGCCTCCTGTGGTTGGCGCCGAGAATGGCAATTTCCCTTTGTCAAACAAGTCCTTTTCTTTGCTGCTGCAAACTATTGAATCTAAACAAATCAGAATATAGAATTTTGGATATTCTGGACAACACAAACGGACCAAACCATGTCAGTCGATATCGGCAGCCGCCTTCGCCATCTCCGCATCGCCCATAAGCTTTCCCAGCGTGAACTGGCCAAGCGTACCGGCGTGCCCAATTCGACGATTTCACTGATCGAATCGAATGCCTCCAACCCCTCGGTCGGGGCGTTGAAGCGCATTCTCGACGGCATCCCGATCGGGCTGGCGGAGTTCTTCGCCTTTGAGCCAGAGCGCCCAAGGAAGGCCTTCTATGCGGCGGAAGAACTGGTGGAGATCGGCAAGGGCGCCATTTCCTACAAGCAGGTCGGAGAAAACCTGTTCGGGCGCAGCCTGCAAATGCTCAAGGAGTGTTACCAGCCGGGCGCCGACACCGGAAAGATTCCGCTTGTTCACGAGGGAGAGGAGGGCGGAATCGTGCTCTCGGGAAGGCTTGAGGTGACCGTCGACGACGAGCGGCGCATCCTCGGGCCGGGTGACGCTTATTATTTCGAAAGCCGGCGACCGCATCGGTTCCGCTGCGTCGGGCCGGTGCCTTGCGAAGTCATCAGCGCCTGCACGCCGCCGACGTTTTAGTCCTTGCCCTCGATGCGGGCGAGAACAAGGTCGAGGGCGGCGGTCAGCGCGGCAATGCCGCCCTTCTTGTCGAAGTCCGAAAGGACCTGCTCGTTCAGTCCGCCCTTGGTGGCGAATTCGCGGCTCAACGCGCTGAATGGCTCGGCGGCGCCCGCGCTGCTCGCCTTCTGTGCAAGGCCAGCGAAGAGCGGGGCGATGTAGGCCTGTCCCTTCGCCCTTTCAAGCCCGCTTTTTTCCAGCCAGCCGGCAACCGACTCCATGACGCCGAAATAGGTAGACATGACAGCGCTTGCAGCTGCGAGAAGATCATATTCCTTCCTCGACTGGCATTGCACGGCCGTTCCGAGTGTGTCGAACAGTGCGGCGACAGCAGTATCCGCCGGATAGACCGCGGTCACGCCCTGCCGGTCTGCGACAAAGGGCAGGGGGATGGCCTGCACGAGATTGATATCGGCGCCGATCCACTCCAGCAGGGCCCGGCGCTCGGTCGCCGCAACGAGGCTGACGACCATCTGGCCGTTCCTGAATGAAAGCTCCCGCACCACCTCCTCGGCGATCTGCGGCCGTATCGCCAGAAACACCATCTCGCTGCGCTGGACGACCTCCTGATTGTCGCGAGCAATTCTCACGGAGGCGAACTCGGCCGCAAGTGTCTCGGCGATGTGGGCGCTTCGCGGAGAAACGTGAATGTCGCTGGCATAGGCCGGTTCGGCCAGAAGCCCGCGAACCATAGCTTCGGTGATGGCGCCGGTGCCGACGAATCCGATGCTGTTGGCGTTCATGTGATCACTCCGCGGCTCGCAGCCGTCCCAGCGCGACATCCGTCGTATAGTTCTCGCGCATGAAATTGATGAAATTGTCCTGGAACTGGCGCGTATGGGCGTGAGCGAGTTCGTCGGCCAGATCCACATTCTTGTCCCTGATGGCATTGAGCATGAGCGCATGCTCGTCGGTCAGCAGATAGCCCTCATGGGTTCGCTCCAGATACTCGAAATGCAGGTGGAGCATGCGCTGACCCTGCGACAGCAGCTTGTCGTAGAAGGAGGCCAGATACTGGTTCTTTCCAGCATGAGCGATCGCCATGTGGAATTCCTTGTTGGCCTCCGACATGGCGAGATGATTGCCGGTTCTAACCGCCGCCTCGAACGACTTCAGCCGCTTGGCGATGATCTTCAGGTCGGTCTCCGTCCGCAGCGCTGCGGCAAGCCGGGTATTCATGCGCTGCGCAATATCGAGCGCCTCGACATATTTGGGAAAAGTCGCCACTTCGATCGGCGCGACGATCGTGCTGCGGTTGGAAAGCGTCACCACCAGCTCGTCGGCGCCGAGCCGGATCAAGGCTTCGCGCACCGGCGATCGCGACATGTCGAAGCGTTCGGCGAGCGTCATCTCGTCGAGCAACTGACCGGGCGGTAAAGCGAGCGACAGGATCTCGTTGCGGAGCGTTTCATAGACGTTCTTCCAGCCGGTGCCGCGGATGCGTTTCACTTCCGATTCTTCAGACACTTAAGTCCCTTTCTGTCGACGCCAGTCCATTGGGCCAGAAAAACAGCGTGTCGGCAATGTAATTTTTCCGCTTGACTTTGTCGACACGCTGTTGACATATTTTGTCCAGTCGACACGCAGCCGACATAAAAATAACAGAAACGGTTAGAGCCGACGAGTGGAACCGCGCGCTTTCCGCGCACAACAAAAGAGGAATGCCCGATGCTTTCTTTGATAACGTCCGCCTTGCGGGCGCTGCCTGCGCTCGCCCTGATGGGGGCTCTTTCCGCAACCGCCGCACAGGCTCAGACCACAGAGGGATATTGGCAGGGCGTGCAGAAGGCGGGTACCTTACGCTGCGGCGCGGCCGTCGCGCCGCCCTATGTCATGCGCGACCCGGCGACGGGCGAATATTCCGGCTTCTTTGCCGATCTCTGCAAGGAATTTGCCGAAGTCCTGAAGGTGAAGCCCGAATTCGTCGATACGACCTGGGACAATATCGTCGCCGGCCTGCAAGCCGGTAAATGGGACGTGTCGCTTGCGCTCAACCGCACGCCGGCGCGCGCCATGGCGGTGCAGTTCTCGGTTCCGGCGATGGAGTACCAGATCTCGCTCGCCTATAACAAAAACAATCCGAAAATTGCGGCCGGTGCCGCTTCGGTTGCCGATATCGACAAGGCAGGCGTGACGCTCGCCGTCATGTCCGGCACGGCGCAGGACAAGGCCATTTCCGCGGTCGTGAAGAACGCCACGATCATGCGGCTGCCTGGCAATGACGAGACCCGGCTGGCCGTCACCTCGAAGCGCGCCGACATCCTGGTTGACGCTTCCGACACCAACCAGCTCTTCACCCAATCGAACCCGGACTGGGCGGTGGCGCTCAACCCGACGCCGGCGCTCGCCAAGCAGGGCGTCGCCTTCGGCCTGCCGCATCAGCTTTCGGCCGCCGACGTCGAAGTGGTCGACATCTTCCTCGAAGAGAAGGTCGCGACCGGTCACGTCGACGAGCTGATCCGCAAGGCGGTCGACGAAGTGCTCAAGGGCGCAAAGTAACCTCGCCGGGCCGGTGCGGGGATCGCGCCGGCCCTCCCAGCTTCGATCATCGGAGATTGGCATGACCACGTCCTTCAGCCTTCCCCTCGTGAAAATGCAGGCGCTCCACAAAAGCTATGGCAATGGAGCAATCCAGGTGCTGAAAGGCATCGACATTGAAATGAAACCCGGCGAACGCGTCGTCGTCATCGGACCCAGCGGCGGCGGCAAAAGCACGCTGCTCAGGGTGATGATGGGGCTGGAGCAGGTCGACAGCGGCTCGGTCAGTTTCGATGGCAAGCCCTATATTTCTTTCGTTGGTGCAGCGGGGAAAACTCAGATCGACACCCATGTCCGCCGGTCGATCGGCATGGTCTTTCAGCACTACACCCTGTTTCCGCATCTGAATGTCACCCAGAACCTGATCCTCGCCCCCTGCAAGGTGCGTGGAGAAGCCAAGGCGAAGGCGACGGATCGCGCTCAGGCGCTACTCGAGCGCTTCGGGCTCGGCGCCAAGGCCAAGGCCTATCCGGCTCAGCTTTCCGGCGGCCAGAAGCAGCGCGTCGCCATCGCCCGCGCGCTGATGCTCGATCCGAAGCTGATGATGTTCGACGAAGTCACCTCGGCTCTGGATCCGGAGCTCGTCAGTGAGGTGGAGCAGGTCATTCTGCAGCTCGCCGCCCAGGACATGCCGATGATGATCGTCACCCACGACATGTGGTTCGCCAAGAACATCGCGTCGCGCGTCATCTTCTGCGCCGGCGGCGTGGTCGTCGAGGACGGCCCTCCCGAGCAGGTGCTCGGCGCCCCGCGCGAGGAGCGCACCAAGGAATTCATCGACCGGGTCTTCCACATCAAGCAGTAGGGAGGGCATTCCGTGAACTACACGTTCGACTTCAATTCAGTCTCTATCGCTCCGCTTCTCCAGGGGCTGTGGGTTTCTCTGCAGCTGACGGCGGCTGCGAACGTCATCGGCATCATCCTGGGCTTCGGATTGGCCCTCCTCATCATGAGCCCGATCAAGATTGTGCGGCTGCCGTTCATGCTGTTCGTCGAATTCTTCCGCTGCACGCCGGCGATCGTCCAGATCGTCTGGATATTCTACTGCGTGCCGATGCTGTTCGACGTCTTTCTCGACCCGATGACGATGGGCATCATGGCGCTCGGGCTCAATCTGATGGCGTTCAATGCCGAAGCCTACAGAGCATCCATCCAGGCGGTTCCGCGCGAGCAGCTCGACGCCGGCATCGCACTCGGTCTCAATCCGCTGCAGCGGGTGCTCTATATCGTGTTTCCGACGGCGTTCCGCGCTTCGATCCCGGTGCTACTAACCAACGGCATCGTCATCTTCCAGCAGAGCGCGCTGGTTGCGATCGTGGCGATCCAGGACCTGATGTACCAGGGCAAGACGCTGGCGACAGAGACCTACCGCCCGATCGAGACCTTCACCGTCGTGGCGCTCATCTATTTTGCCGTGTCCTTCCCGATAACCCAGATCGTCGGCCTGCTCGAACGCCGCCGCCAGATCCTCGTCAGCTAGGAGGCCAGAATGACACTCGACTTCTCGATCCTGCTGCGCTTCGAGCATGCACTGCTGCTCGGTCTGTGGATGACGATCAAGCTTACGGTCATCTGCATCGTGCTCGGATGCTCTCTCGGCTTCCTCGTCGGTCTCGCCCGCGCGTCTGGCAATCCGGCGCTTCGCGCGGTCTCCGGCGCCTATGTCGAATTCTTCCGCGGCACGCCGGTCCTGATCCAGCTGTTCTGGATATTCTTCTGCCTGCCGCTGCTGCTCGGCGTCGAGCTTTCGAACCTGGCGTCCGGCGTCATTGCGCTGACGCTCTACATGGGAGCGATCACCAGCGAGACTTTCCGGGCGAGCCTCAAATCCATCGGCCGCGAGCAGTTGGATGCCTGCGTGGCGCTCGGCTTGCCGCGCAGCGCCCAAGTCGTCAACGTCGTGCTGCCGCAGGCGGTGCTGCGGGCGATCCCGACACTGCTGTCGAACTGCGTCAGCCTCTTCAAGGAGAGCGCGCTCGTCTCCGCCGTCGGCATGGCTGACCTGATGTTCGTCGGCCAGAACATCTCCAACAATACGGCCCGTCCCGTCGAAGTGCTGACGGTCGTCGCCCTGATCTATTTCATTATCGCCTTCCCTCTCACGCGGGCCGTTTCCCTCATCGAGGGACGCATCCTCAAGAAGCTCGCAATCTAGAAACAGCCGTACCCAGGACAGGAGACATCCCATGAAACTTTCCGGCGTCATGCCCGCGCTCATCACTCCCTTCGATGCCAACAACAAGATCGATTTCAAGGCGTTCGAGAGACTTCTGATCCATCTCCGCGAGGCAGGCGTGACCGGCTGGGTCCCGAACGGATCGACGGGAGAGTATTTCAGCCAGTCCCGGGAAGAGCGCCGTGACGTGCTGCAGTTCGTCAAGGATTTTGCCAGGCCGGACGAAATTCTGATCGCCGGCACCAATGCGCCCGCCACCCGTGAGGTGATCGAGCAGACGGCGCTGGCGAGAGACATCGGCTATGACACCATCCTGCTGGCGCCGCCATTCTATACCCGCCCGACACAAGCCGAGCTCATCAAACACTACGAAGCCGTTCTCGGCGCCGTCGACGTGAACCTCGTCCTCTATTCCTATCCGGCCAAGGATGGTTCGGATATCAGTTTCGAGCTGATGGATCATTTTGCCGACAATCGGCGCGTCATCGGCATCAAGGAGAGCTCGGGCGTGCTGCAGCGGGCGATCGACATCGCCAGCCGCTATGAAGGCAAGATCCAGCTCGTCAGCGGTTCCGACGACATCGCGCTCGACTTCATGTTCTGGGGTGCGGAAAGCTGGATCTGCGGGCCATCGAACTGCATGGCCAAGGCCTGCTGTGCTCTGGACCGCACATTCAGGTCCGGCGATCTGAACAAGGCGCGCGAGCAGATGAAAACGCTCTACCGGGCGATGAACATCCTGGAGAGCGGTAAGTTCGTGCAGAAGATCAAATATGGCTGCGAGCTTCAGGGGCTGCCCGTGGGGCAGTGCCGGGCGCCGCTCGGCGAACTGACCTCGGAGGAAAAGGCCGAGTTCAGGGCAGCAATGCAGCCCATCCTCAACTGGTAACGGATCCGGAGCGGGCAAGCCGCCCCTCTAAATTGCGAGGTTCGCCGTGTCATCCATCGTGGTCGTCGGCGCCGGCATCATCGGCGTCACCATCGCCTATGAACTCCAGCGCCGCGGCCTTGCCGTGACGCTCGTCGACCGCGATGCGCCGGGCAAGGGGGCTTCCTACGGCAATATGGCGAGCGTCGCCGTCACCGAGTTCATGCCGGCCTCGCGGCAGGGCATCTGGGCACAGATGCCGAAATGGCTGCTCGATCCGGAAGGGCCGGTGCGCATCCGGCCCGCTTACATGCCGAAACTGGTGCCATGGTTTCTGCGGTTCCTCGCCGCCAGCCGCCCCTCGAAGCTGCGGGAGCTGGAGGCCGCCGGCGCCGTGCTCTGCCAGCGCGTTTATGAAGACTTCGATGCGTTGCTGAAGCAGACCGGTCTGACGCAGATGCTGACGGCCGAGGGATGCCTTAGCCTCTATACCGATGAGGCCGAGTTCAAGGCCGATCGGGAGCATATCGACATCCTGGAGCGCTTCGGCTTCCGGTACGAAATTATCGGCGGCAATGCCATCCGCGACCTGGAGCCCGCATTGACGACGAAGATTGGCAAGGCGGTGCTCTTTCCCGACAACCGGTCGATATCAGATCCCTACAAGCTCGTCACAGCCCTCTTCGAACGCTTCGAGGCGCTCGGCGGCAGGATCGTCCAGGGCGATGTCGCCGGCTTCGAGCAAAGCGAGGCCGGTGTCTCCGCCATTCGCCTGGCTGACGGGCGAAGGGTCGTGGCGGAGAAAATGGTGCTTGCGGCCGGCGCCTTCACCGCCCGGCTTTCGGCCCTGCTGCGCGAACATATCCCGCTCGAAACCGAGCGCGGCTACCACACCCAGATCGTGGAACCCGGTATTTCGATGCGCCATTCAATCATCTGGCCGGCGCGCGCCTTCATGGTCACGCCGACGGCCGGCGGCATCCGCGTCGGCGGCACGGTCGAGATGGCCGGCCTCGAGGCGCCACCGGATTATCGGCGCGCGAAGATCTTGGTGAAGCGGGCTCGGGAGGCATTGCCCGAGCTGAACGCCGAACGAGCGACGGAGTGGATGGGGCATCGCCCGGCGCTGCCTGACACCGTGCCGGTCATGGGGCCGTCCGCCAAACGCCGCAACGTCTGGTACGCGACGGGTCACGGACATCTCGGCCTCACCTATGCGGCCACGACAGGCCGGTTGATGGCTGATCTCATTACGGGCATCAAACCGCCCGTGGACATGAAACCTTATCGCGTCGACCGCTTTTGAGCGGTGCCGGCGCAAGGCGAAAGGGAGTGAACATGCGCAGCGAACTTTATATCGACGGGCAATGGGTGAAGCCCGTCAAGGGCGGCACCTGCACGGTGACGAACCCTGCAACGGAAGAGGTGATCCAGACGATCGGCGCTGCGACCGCCGAGGATGTCGATCTCGCGGTCAAGGCGGCGCGCCGCGCCTTCGACAAGGACGGCTGGCCGAAACTAACGGGCGCTCAGCGCGCCCGATATCTCCGGGCGATCGCCGAGGGTATCCGTGCCCGCCAGGCCGAGATCGCCCGCCTTGAAGTCCTCGACAACGGCAAGCCGTTCCCCGAGGCCGATTGGGACGTGGCCGACGCGGCGGGCTGCTTCGATTTCTATGCGGGCCTTGCCGAACAGCTCGACAACAATCCCGAGGAGACGATCGAACTGCCCGATCAGCGCTTCAGCTCCAAGGCGGTGCGCGAGCCGCTTGGCGTCGCCGGCGCGATCATCCCCTGGAACTACCCGCTGCTGATGGCCGCCTGGAAGGTCGCCCCGGCGCTTGCCGCCGGCTGCACCATGGTGCTGAAGCCTGCCGAACTGACGTCGCTGACGGCGCTCGAACTGGCGGCGGTCGCGGACGAAGCCGGCCTGCCGCCCGGCGTGCTCAATATCGTCACGGGAGCGGGGTCGGTTGCCGGGCAGGCAATCATCGATCACAAGCAAGTGGACAAGCTTGCCTTTACCGGTTCGGGACCGGTCGGCTCGAAAATCATGGCGGCGGCCGCCCGCGACATCAAGCGCGTCAGCCTGGAGCTCGGCGGCAAGTCGCCGTTCGTCGTCTTCGAAGACGCCGATATCGACAAGGCCGTCGAATGGATCATGTTCGGCATCTTCTGGAACCAGGGCCAGGTTTGCTCGGCGACGTCTAGAGTTCTCGTGCAGGAGAGCATCTACGAACGGTTGCTCGCCCGTCTCGTCGAGGAAACGAACAAGATCAAAATAGGCAACGGTCTGGACGAAGGCGTCCTCCTGGGGCCGCTGGTTTCCAAGCGCCAGCACGAGCAGGTCGTCGCGGCGATCGAGGCGGCGCGGCAGGCCGGCGTAACGGTCGCCTGCGGCGGAGCGCGCCCTGAAGGCTTCGACAAGGGCTATTACCTCCAGCCGACCATTCTGACGGATGTTCCGCTCGACAGCGCCGCCTGGGTAGAGGAGATCTTCGGGCCTGTCGTCTGCATCCGGCCTTTCAAGAGCGAAGCGGAGGCGATCGAACTCGCCAATCACTCCCGCTTCGGCCTTGCCGCGGCCGTCATGTCGAAGGACGATATCAGGGCCGAGCGTGCGGCGGCCGCTTTCCGCGCCGGCATCGTCTGGATCAACTGCTCGCAGCCGACCTTCACCGAGGCGCCCTGGGGCGGCTACAAGGAATCCGGTATTGGCCGCGAACTTGGGCGCTGGGGTCTCGATAACTATCTTGAGACCAAGCAGATCACCCGCTTCGCCAGCGAGGATCCCTGGGGCTGGTACATCAAGCCGGAGGCGGCCGAATGAACTGGGACCGCAGCCTCGACCTGCTGCAGGTCCACTGCCAGGGTGAGATCGGCAAGGTCATCGTCTCGGGCGCGCCCGAGATACCGGGCGCGACCATGCTCGACAAGATGAACCACATCAACTCGGTCGATGACAGCCTGCGCCGTTTCGTCACCTTCGAACCGCGGGCCAGCGTCGCCATGTCGGTTAACCTGCTGGTGGCGCCGACGCGCGCCGATGCAGATGCCGGCTTTATCGTGCTGCAGGCCGACCGCGCTCATCCGATGTCCGGCAGCAACTGCATCTGCGTGGTCACCGCTCTTCTCGAGAGCGGGCAGGTGCCGATGTCGGCGCCGGAGACGATCGTCCGCTTGGACACGCCGGCCGGCCTTATCGTCGCGCGCGCCACCTGCCGCGACAGCAGATGTCTGTCCGTCAGCCTCGACAACGTGCCGAGTTTCGCCGAAGCGCTGGACCGGGTGGTGGAAACGCCGAAATGGGGGCGCATCAAGATCGACGTCGCCTTCGGCGGCGTCTATTATGCGCTCGTCGACGTCGATCAACTCGGACTCGATATCGCGCCTGCCAATGCGAGGCTGCTGGCGGAATCCGGCATCGAGCTCAAGTCGCTGCTGGCTGGCCAGGTCTCGGTCACCCATCCCGTTTTGAGGGGCGTGAATGAGATCGCTTACGTGATGTTTCGCGGCCGCGAGGCCGATGGCGCGGTGAGGACCTGCACGACGCTGCAGCCCGGCCGCGTCGACCGCTCGCCTTGCGGAACCGGCAGCTCGGCGAACCTGGCGACACTCTATGCCCGTGGTGAAGTTTCAGTGGGAGACCGAAGAACGTCGCGATCGATTATCGGCGGCGAGTTTCTCGCGGAGGCGATCGGCGAAACGGATGTCGGCGGCCGCCGTGCCGTGCTGCCGAGAATAACCGGCCGTGCCTTCGTCTATGGCCGCGAACAGTTGCGCCTGTCCGACGACGATCCGTTCGCCGCCGGTTTTGCGCTGTCCGACACCTGGGGTCCCCAAGTCGATCTCCTCGGTTAGGAGTCTCTATGTCCCACGTTCAATCCCTTGCCGGCCAGACGGTCCTCGTCACAGGAGCATCGGGTGGGATCGGCGCCGCCATCGTCGAGCGCCTGTCTGCCGAAGGCGCGCAGCCCGTCATCCATTACGGGCGCGACAAGGAGAGGGCGCAAGCCCTGCTTCGCAAGCTCGGTGGGAACGGCCAGATGGTCCAGGCCGACCTCTCGAACCCGGACGGCGCCTTCACGCTATGGCGCGACGCGCTCGCGGCGGCGGGACGGATCCATGCCGTCGTCAACAATGCCGGCATCCGCAGCGAGATTTCGATCGATGCCTATGCCGCCGAGTGGCGGGCCGCCTGGCAGAAAGAGTTCCAGGTGAACTTCTTTGCGGCAGCGGACCTCTGCAAGGAAGCTCTCGTCCATTTCAAGCAACAGGGCGGCGGGCGGATCGTCAATATGGCCAGCCGCGCCGGACAGCGCGGCTACGCCGCCGACGCCATGCCCTATGGTGCGACGAAGGCGGCGTTGATCAATCTCACCAAGTCGATCGCGAGGAGCTTCGGGCGCGACGGGATCGTCGCCGTCTCCATCGCGCCGGGCTGGGTGCGGACCGATATGGCCGAGGAATTTGTGGCCAGGAACGGAAAGGATGCAGCGGTCGCCGATATTCCGACCGGCGAAATGGCCGAGCCGGCCGAGATCGCCGAACTGGTGGCCTTCCTGCTTCGTCCTTCGCAAGCATCGGTCAATGGGGCGACGTTCGACGTCAACGGCGGCAGTTACATAAGATAGAGCAATTCGAGCAAAAGCGTGCAGCGGTTTTGCGGGCCGAATTGCGCGAAAAGGAGGTTCATATGAAGAGGTTTGTAGGCAAGGTCGCCGTGGTGACGGGCGGCGGCGGCGGCATAGGATCGGCCATATCGCAGAGGTTGGCCGAGGAAGGCGCGCTGGTGGTGGTGACGGATGCCAACGCCCAGGCCGCAGGCGAAGTCGCCTTGCTCATCGAGGCGGCGGGCGGCTCGGCCGTCGCCATTGCGGCCGACATCTCCGGCAAGCCGGAATGCGTCAAGCTCGTCGAAAAAGCCTTTGCGATTGAGGGGCGGCTGGACGTTCTTGTCAACAATGCCGGCATCAACCGGCGCGGAAATCTGCTATCTCTGTCGGATGAAGATTGGCAGCTGAGTTTTGCGGTCAATCTGGATTCGATGTTCCATCTTTGCCGCGCGGCGCTGCCGCATATGATCGCTGCCGGCGGCGGCGCGATCGTCAATACGGCCTCACAATGGGGGCTCTACCCCGCGCCGAACCATATCGCCTATAACACGACAAAGGCGGCGGTCGCCGCCTTCACCCAGAACCTCGCCCGCGACTATGCGGCCGACAAGGTTCGGGTCAATGCCGTCTGCCCCGGCGAGATCCACACGCCGATGCTCGAAGCCGGTGTTACCCGCTCCGGCCGGACGATCGCCGATCTCGACAAGCTCGTTCCCTTTGGCCGCATCGGCAGACCTGAGGAGGTGGCGGCCCTCGTTGCCTTCCTCGCATCGGATGAGGCGGCCTTCATGTGCGGTTCGCTGGTGGAAATCACTGGCGCGCAAGCGGTGGCTTGAAAAAGCCGATCGTCCTTGAGCAATGAGATTGTCTACGATATCCCAACTGGGATATTCGTCAGGCACGAAACAAGGAGCTCGGGATGCCTTTCAACACCGCTCAGGTGACCAATCTCGGAAAGGCGCCAACTGCCTCTGACGTGATCTTGAAATTCATCCGGGATTCGATTGCCGACGGCTCGCTTGATGAAGGCGAGCCGATCCGTCAGGACGATGTCGCCCGGCTGTTCAACGTCAGCAAAATTCCGGTGCGGGAGGCGCTCAAGCGGCTTGAGGCCGAAGGTCTGGTGGAATTCCACCGCAACAAGGGCGCGATCGTCACGAGGGTCTCGGAGCCCGAGATCGCGCAGATTTTCGAGGTGCGCGCGATCCTGGAATCGAACGCCATCAAGCTATCGATCCCTCACATGACGGAAGAGACCTTTGAAAAGGCGCTTGCCTATTGCGATGCCTTCGCGCGGGAAACGGATGTCGCCCGGTGGTCAGAATTGAACTGGCGGTTCCACAGCTGCCTTTACGAGGATGCGCAGCGGCCATTTCTCGTCACCACCATTCGTTCGGTGAACGACCGGCTGGAGCGATATCTCCGGGTGCAGTTGACCCTGTCGCATGGCAAGCAGACCGCCGATCGCGAACATCGTCAGATCCTCGAAGCTTGCCGCGAGCGAGATGAGGAAAAGGCGGCCGGTCTGATCTACGCCCACATTATGAGCGCCTGCCAATCGCTTCTCGAACATCTTCCCGCAAAAAAGGGCCGCTGAGCGTCATCCGAGCGGTCGCGGGAACCGTCAGGCGCCGGCGATTTTCACGACAGCCTCGAAGACGGCGCGCGGCACTTTCAGGCCTTCCGTCGCCGGCCTTGGATATTCGATGCCGCTAACGCCAGGCACGAACACGCCATGTTGCTGAAGGCGGTCGGCCTGGCGGCGGGCATGCTCGACCAGGCCAACGTCGATGCGCGCCCGGCATCATGGCGACGACGGTCAATCCCACGGCGGGGCTGGCGCTTCCCTTCCTGAAAGACGGTGTGTCCAACGACCAGGGGCCGCCGGAGAGCCGGCCGACAGCATTTCCACCATCAGCGCCACGTTGGCGCCCTTGCGCCAGCCGAAAGGAAGCAGCGCTCCACCAAGCGCTCTTGCCGCATCCTGGGTAATTCGTTCTCTAGACGCCTTGCAGTTGACGCAGGCGCAGATCCAGAAAGTGGGGCCGCTGGTCAGAGAGGCCGGCGCTTGCGAATTTGCAACGGGTTAGGCCGGCGACAACTGACCCCAAAGGTCCGGCCGACAGAGCCTGCGGCTCAGTTGTATTTGATCGTGTCGCTGACCCTCGGGCGATTGAAGAAATAGCGATCGAAGCTATAGCCGTTCTGTCCGGTGAAATTTGAGAAAAACGCCGAGACTGGTGTCGTCAACGTATATTGCACCCGGGTCAGCACGATCTGCACGCCTGTTTCCTGGATGTTGGAGGGGACCGCGACCGCGCTCGCCGTCCCGGAATTCACCGCCGAGGTGTTGAGTGCGGCAGACCAGTTGACGGTCGCGCTGCCGCTGGCGTTGACATCGTTAACCGCAACCGTGAGCGTCAGCTTGCTGGTGTCATAGGGCTGCAGGATGAAACTGGCGCCGGAAAGAAGCTTGGTGACATCGGTTTTCGTCCATGAACTCTGCTGGGCAATCATGTCACCTGTGGAAGAGGCGATCTCGTCTATTTTTCGACTGACAGTCAGCGCATGGCCGAGCTCGACGGTGCCGAACAGCAGCATCACCAGGATCGGCAGCACGAGCGCAAATTCGACGCCTGATGCAGCCGATCGATCGCTGGCGATACCACGGATGCGGCATTGCGCGAACCGGAAAAAGGACAGGCTCCGTTTCATGGTCATGTCAGAATGGCTCGTTGCGGAACAGAGCGGAAGATCCGAGCAGATAGCGGCCATCGGAAAGCTTGGCGCTCGACAGGCTGAAGAAATTGGCGACGGCCGTCCATGGCAGAAACGCCTGGACGAGGATGTAGTCGCTGCCCTTGCCGATATCATAAGTCTCGGTGACGGCGAGTTTGCCGCTGCTGTCGATGGGATTGGTTCTGGCCGCGGACGACATGTCGGAAAGCACGTTCACCTTGACCACGAGACCGCTGGAGCAGTCGAAGGTTAGAAGCATGTCGTCGCATATCTTGGCCTTGAAGCCGGCCAGCGTGATCTTGGACGACGCCACCTCGCCGGTGCGGATCATCCGGGAAATCTTATGGACCGAGGCGTCAAGTGCCGAGTTGACGAAAAACATCAGCGACACTTCGATAATGCCGAAAAGAATGATGAAGAGCGGCAGGGCCAGGATCGCAAATTCGATCGCGGCAGCCCCCTTGTGGTCGCCGACCAGACGGCGCAGCAGCGCGAAGGTTTTTTTCCGCGTCATTGGGTCAACCGAACAGCAGAGAGATATTGGGTGAAAAGCGTCGACAGGCCCGCCGTGATCTCGGTCGACGAGGATGCCGACAGGAACAGGCTCTTGGACGATGCACAGTCGGCAAGCGCATAGGGGATGTAGTCCCGCCGCGTAATGCTGGTCGACACGCCGCTGTTCATCGTGCCGCCCCAGGTGTTCTTCCAGTTGGCGCTCGCCATGGTTGAGCCGACGGTCGCGTTGTATCCCCAGTCCGTGGTGATCGGCAGATATTCGGTATATAGCACAGCCATCGTATTCGATTGGCTTTTCAGATAGTTGCACCAGGCCGGATTAAGGGGTGCAACCTTGGGCCAGTAACTCGAGCCATTCGTTACCCATTCGCGCTGCGACTGGACGCCGTCGGTCAACAGGAGAACCAGCTTGAGCGGCGAGGCTGAGGAGGTCCCGTCCCCTCCGGCACCGACCTTCTGCTTGAGTGTGGTGAGCGAAACGTCGAAATAGGTGGCTGCCTTCGAGGTCGCGCTGGTGAGGCCATAGCTCGACGTCGAGAGGCGGGTGCGGGCCGTGTCTGTGCTCAGCGTCGGGGCGAGAACCTCCGTCAGCGTATCGCCCAGGCTATAGAGTCCGACCTTGATCCGTTCGTGGTTCTTGTCGGATGTGTCGATCAGGCTGAGCACGTCCTTAACGGCGTCGCCGGCGACATCGGCCCGCAGCTTTATGTTCTTTGCTGTGCTGTATTCATAGTTGTTGGCATATGTCTTATTGCCGACCTTGTGCGAATCGCCGGTGTGGCAGGCGAACTGACAGCCAATGCCGGAATACATGGTCGATTGACCCGTTGTCGTTGCCGCCAGAAGCATCGACGGAGATGTGTCGATGACGATATAGACATTGAGATAAGAGGTCGCCGGCCCCTTGACGGCACTTCCCACGCTGACCGGAACGGTGTCGATGTTGGCGATCTTCATGAACGTCGTCGGCACGGTGCCGCTTGCCGTCGCCGTAATGTTGTGGTTGGCGGTATCGATGTCGATTTCGCCGAGAGTGTAGCTGTTTTCCACCTGCGCGTGGAACCAGTCGGAGACCTTCTTTTTGAGGGCGTCGGTGTCGCCGGTGTTGTTGATTTGCTTGACGGCGGCGATCAAGGCCGCATCAAGATCGCTCTGCATCTTCTGCCGCACATTGTAGCTGCGAATATAGTCGAAACTCGCGCCGACCGCGACGAGCATCGGCACCAGACTAAGAGCAACGACGATCGCGACGTTGCCGGCTCTGTCCCTTCCGAGACCGCGAAGGGTGTGGAAGCATCGACCCAAGAAAAATGAAAGAGCTGACTTCAAAAAAACCACCGTCGCGCAGCAAATGAAAAAATACTAATGCGAGATGTATCCGGGAAGCTTAAGCCTTTGTTAAAACTTGCAAGTTCCAGCGGAAAATGCGTCGCCGGCGCGTCGTTTGCTGCGTGTTTTGGATATGTCTGCGAATTATGGATATTCGCGCAACGCCACCCATTGTCTTCGTCGGCGCTAATCACTCGTCGAGCGCATCAGCAAGTCATGCAGGCGTTTTTGAACCTCTTGCGGTGACATGTTCCTGCTATTGAAAAAGTCGCCTACCACAGCATTCCAGCCTTCTGACATCTGGGTGGGCATGGCCTGGGATCGAGCACTGACTTCGCCTTTCCTTGCCTTCTCGGCGTTCGCGCCGTGCTGGCGCGAACTTTCGAACGGATTCATCGCTCCAACCTCATCGGCATGGGAATATTGCCGCTGCGCCTGCCCTGCGAATATGGACCTCAGCATTGAAACTGACGGCGGGCGATGTCCTGGAGATCGCGTGGATGATCAGTTATTCGCCCCTCGTTGCCCCGTCGGCGTAAACGTCAGACGGGCCGCCGGCGATCATATCTCGTTCTCCGCTACGGCCGCGATCGAGACGATGACCGAGGTCGAAACACTTAAGGCCGGCGGGATTCACTTACTGATATTGCGTGATATCATGGCGTCTTGACGCGCAGGGCGGCGATGACACGGTCGCCCATGGAGGCGCAGCGGGCGCCGTCGAAGGGGAACAGGGCCGAGAACGCGCCGGAGAGCTGTTTTTCAATCGATTGGCGCATCATCTTTCGCGCCCGATGCAACCGGGTTTTGGCAGTTTCGGGCCTGATGCCGAGATAGGATGCAGCCTCGTCGGTGCTCATGCCTTCGACATCCCGCAGCACGAAGATGGCGCGAAAATCATCCGGCAGTTCGTCGACCGCATGTTCGAGAAGCTGACGCGCCTGGCTCCGCGAGAGCTCGGTTTCCGGGTCACCTGCGCAGAGCAAGGACGGAAACTGGAGGACTTCGCCGCCCCGCGATCTCGTCTGCATGTCGATTTCCTCGATCCCGGTGGTGTTTTTGCGGCTGCGCACACGGCCGAGCGCTTCGTTGAGCGTAATCCGGGTCAGCCATGTCGAAAGCTCGGCCTCACCGCGGAATGTTCCCAGATTGGTGAAGGCCCTGACATAGGCGGCCTGAACGACGTCTTCGGCTTCCCAATCGCTGCGGATGACAGCGCGCGCAGTGCGGAACAGACGCTGATTGTGACGCTGGACGATGGCACGGATGGCGGGCTCGTCGCCCTGCATTGCAAGGGGCACGAGCTCGGCGTCTGATAGCGTCGACAGGTACTGCCGGTGTCGCGCGACCGGAACCGGAATGGCTGCCATGGGAAATCTCCGCCTGCTTGCCTCGTTTTTTCAGAAGTCCGGCCCTAGGGCCGGACGTCCAGTTTGCCGGTCATGGCTGGATGAAAACGGCAATAGAAATCGACTGCTCCCGTTCGGTCGATCGTCATCCTGCCTTCCGCTTTCGGTGGCAGGTCGATATCGAAGCTTTTGTCGCGAGCCGTGGCCGTATGCCGGAATATATCATCATTTCGCCAGACGATCACATCGCCGACATGCAGTTGGGCAGGCGGCGCACTGAATTTCATGCCGGCGATGGTAACTTGATATTCCGCTGCCGAAGCGGCCCCGACGCTCGCCCACAGCAGCGCAAGCAGCAAGGGAAGCCGCAGCGCCTTGATAAGACTGCCCATCGCTGACCTACTTGATCATCGAAGCAAGATGCTCGGCATGCATCTGGTGCTGCTTGAACAGGGTGAGGCCCGTTTCCAGGAGTGACTTGAGCTCCTTATTCTTAGCCGAAGGGATCAGCACCTTGGCGAGCGCATCGTTGACCGACTTGTGATAGGCGACCTCGTTTTCGACATAGGCCTTGTCGAAGGCGGCGCCGTCGAGGCCGTCAAGCGTCTTTAGTTCCTTGCTCGCCTCGGTCGAGAGCGACTGGCTGATCTTGTTGTCCTCAGGCGTCACATTCAGCTTCTTGACGAGGGCAAGCGCCTGATCGTTGACGGCCTTGTGGTCGCGTTCCATGGTCTTGGCGAATTCGATGACTTCGGCATTTTTGCTCTTCTTCAGCGCCTGCTCGGCAGCGGCGACGTCAATCTGCCCCGCCGTATAGGCGATGTGGGCGATTTGAGGGTCGGTCGGCTTGGCATCGGCAGCGATCGAAGCCGTGCCGAGCGAAGCTGCTATGACGGCTGCGCCGAAAATTTGTTTCAACATGGTCTTTCTCCCTTGTGTCGTGTGACATGCCTTCCGCAGCGCTCGCGCGCCTTTGGAAGTGAGCATTGGATGCAGATCGATCGAAAAGGTTCCCGGAAATTTTTACGCAGGGCGACGGGCGTTCATCGGCGTTGGCCGCCGGTGCTTCAGTCTTTGCCGAGGAAGCGTTGAAGGACGATCGCGTGATTGTGGCGCAGGTCTTTCGTCGCGTAGAGAAGCGTTACCGTGAATTTCCCGATATGGCGTTCGAGGTCCTCGACCGCGGACACGTTCTTCTTGAGCTCCTCCCGGTAGCGGCGCTGAAATTCGCTCCATTTGGCGGGATCGTGGCCGAACCATCGGCGCAGCTCCGGGCTCGGCGCGATATCCTTCAGCCAGACATCGACGGCCGCCTCCCGCTTGCTCAGCCCGCGCGGCCACAGCCTGTCGACCAGAATACGCGTGCCGTCCTTATCCTCTTTCGGCTCGTAGATCCGCTTGATGTGCAAGGCCATTTGCTCAGCCGCTATGAATGTATTTCTGAACGAATACGCAGATGCAGGATTTGATGAACGATATGTCGTCCGCCGCGGACTTCGTCCAGGCGAACCGTATTCTGAAGATCGTCTCGCCGCTCGGCGAGGACCAGCTTCTGCCCGAGCGGGTAACGATTGAGGAAGGTATTTCCTCGCTCTTCGAGATCAAGCTTTCGGCCCGCGCCAAGAAACCGTCCGTCAAGCCGGAGGAACTGATCGGCAGGCTGATGGATGTCTCCGTCGAGGTGAGCCAGGGCGATGGCGAGGGCGGCGTGCGCCGGCCGTTCAACGGCCTGGTGACCGAACTCAACGAGGGGCCGCCGATCACCCGCGGCCTCCGCTCCTATTCCATGGTGCTCAGGCCGCAGATGTGGCTGCTGTCGCGCCGCTCCGACTGCCGCATCTGGATGGACAAGACCTCGGTCGATATCGTCGAGACGCTGTTTTCCGAGCACGGCATCCCGGCGCCGGACACCTCGGGCGTCATTACGCCACCGCCGCCGCAGCATTATTCGGTGCAATGGAACGAAACCGACCTTGCCTTCCTCACCCGCCGCTTCGAGGAGGACGGCCTGTTTTACTGGTTCTCGCACGAGGACGGCAAACACAAGCTGCATGTCGCCGATAGCGCCCGGTCCTGGCTCGGCCCGTCGCCCTCGGCGCAGGGCGAGGGGCAGGTCCGCCTGGCGCAGGGCTCGGCCGACCGCAACCACATTACCGAGTGGAGCCGGCGCTATTCCTATGTGCCCGGCCAGCGGGCAGGTGCCGACTGGAATTTCGAGACGCCGCGCATGGTGCCGGGCACCATGACCCCGTCGCTGGTGCAGATGCCGGAGGCGACCAAGCGCGAACTCTACGAATATCCGGCCCGCATTTCTTCCGTCGCTGAGGCGGAGCGGGCGGAAAAACTCAGGATGCAGGCGTCGGAAGCCGATCACGACCGCGTCTTCGGCGGCTCGACATCGCGCATCCTGGAGGCAGGACGCCGCTTCACCCCCTATGAAGTCGCCCATCCCGACCATGCCTATGAGGAGCATGTCGTGGTCAAGGCGGCCCACACCGTCGTCGACCGTTCCTACGAGACCAACAGCAACGAGCCGGAATACACCAACACCTTCGAGGCAGTGCCCTCACGGGTGTCGATGACGCCGCATCGCGAGACCAAGCGGCCGCGGATCGAAGGCACCCAGGTAGCGATCGTCGCCGGCCCTTCCGGCGAGGAGATCCATCCCGAGCAGTACGGCCGCATCAAGCTGTGGTTCCCCTGGGACCGCAAGGCGAAGAAGGACGGTTCCGACACCTGCTGGGTGCGTGTCAGTCAGGTCTGGGGCGGTGGCACCTGGGGCGCCCAGGTCATTCCGCGCATCGGCATGGAAGTGATGGTCGCCTTCGTCGACGGCGACCCCGACCGGCCGCTGGTGACAGGCGTGGTGCCGAACCCCGCCAATACGGTCCCCTACGACTTGCCGGCCAACAAGACACGCATGGTCATGCGTTCGAACACCCATAAGGGCACCGGCTTCAACGAAATGACCTTCGAGGACGAGGCCGGCCAGGAGAACATGTTCTTCCACGCCCAGAAGGACCAGACGACGCGGGTGCTGAACGACCGCACCAAACGCGTCGACCGCCACGAAGTCTCGGCCATCGGCGCCAATCGGACGGTCGAAGTCGGCGGCAACCAGAAACACGAAGTCGGCGGCTCGATGAACACCGTCGTCGGCGGCACCGGGCCGATGGCGATGGCGCTGATGGGGGCGGTGCAGGGAATGGCGGGCCAGACAGCGGGCCTTCTTTCGCAGGCCGGGCAGATCGCCGGAGGTGGCGGGCCGGGCCTCGCCGCTTTTGCCGGCACGCTTGCTTCCTCGGCGCTTGGCTTCCTGAGCATCGGTGGCCTCGGCAACCGTGAAGGTGTCGTTTCCGGTCCCAGCCCGCGCTCCGACGCGGGCACGGCTCTTGCCAGCTCTGGTACAGGTGTCGGGGCAGACGCTTCAAGCCTGTTCCCGCTTTCAGGCATCATGAACACGATTGTCGGCTCCTTTCAGTCGACCAGCGTTGGCGTGGCGAAGGCCGAGCAGATTGGCGTGAGCAAGGTAACGAATATCGGCCAGACGGAGATGATCAACGTCGGCAAGCAGCAGAACCTGACGATCGGCAAGGTACAGAGCGTCACGATCGGCGAGGAACAGAATACCAATATCGGAAAAGCCCAGGGCACGGTCGTCGGCGAGAAGATCACCGTCAATGTCGGCAAGCTTTACGGCCTTGTGGCGGGTGAAAAATATCGCGGAGAATCGAAAGTCTGGGAAGTCTTCGCGGAAGACAAGATCTTCTTGTCCGCTCCCGGCGGCTACATCGAAATCAATAAGACCGGCATCCCCCTCTATGCATTGAAGATCGATATCGAAGGCAATCAAATCAACTTCAAGAAAGGCGGTCCCGGGCAGGAGCCGTCTTGCCTGCGGCAGATGTCGAAGTCGTCCACCCCGTTTGTACGGATGTGATGATGGAAGCAACCCCAGTAATCGATCTACCGGACATCGCCGAATCCACTCGAGTCCTGAGGATGACGACTTCGTGTGGGGAGCCACACTGGCGAGCGAAAGAACGGCCGACGAGCTTGGGATTCGGACCGAGCGAGGACGCGCGCGTTGGGCATATGTAATGGTCGTCTCCGATGGCAAAGCGGCGGATCTTCCGGAAGTGCGAAGCTTCATCCAGGAAAAGGGAGCCTCGCCTGGCGCTCGGGTCAAGGAACTTATCGGCCATACGGTTGACGCGTTACGCTCCGGCAACGCCTTCAATGGGGCGGCGTCATGACCTCAGCGGTAGCAGAAACTGTAGGCCAGTACGGTGGTCAAATCGCAGGCGGCGCTTTAGGTGGCGTCATTGGAGGCTTTTTGGGTGGGCCGGTTGGGGCCTGGATCGGTCGCGCGGTCGGATCGAGAGTCGGTGGCATGGCTGGCCGCGCGGCGGCGGGAGCCATCGCGAGCTATATGGAAGGTGCCAACGAAGCAGCCGAGACCGAGACCAAAGAGCAAGAAGCCGCCAAGCCCTGTGTGGATTGCGGAGAGATCGACTGTTTCAACCCGCCGGAAGGTTCGACGCCCGACGAGATCAAGGAATTCAAGCGGCAACTCGATGAACAGCAGAAGGCGATCAACGAGATCCCGCCGGATACACTCCTTAAAAATATGGACAACTACGAGAAAATCGGCCGCGGTGCCAAGGATGCCGTGGATCGCGCGAACGCCCGGGAAGCCTGGATTAAGAACAGAGCTGCAGAAATCTTGAAGCAGGATCCAAGCACGACAGCGAAAGCTGCAAGAGATGCGGCAGCGAAGGATATCAAGACGATGGATGTCATTCACACGCCGGATCTCTCCGCCGGCGGTACAGGACAGCTTTCGACGGAAAACGGCGGCATGGGCCCGCGGTCTACGAACCGGTCGATCGGTTCGCAGTGGTCCAAAGCGGGCCCCACCTCGGACAAAACCAGATTGCAACAGCTCAATGATCATGCGCAGAAAGCCAGGGACAAAGGCGAAGCCACCAACGTAGACCTCAAGATCTGCGAGGATGGCAAGTCGTCGAAATCAGGCAAGTCGGGATCCAAGGGGTCGGGAGGCTCGGGCAAGGGTCAGGGTGGTGGCCCAGGCAATATTCCCATGTCATAGTTCGTAGCCGCTGGATTATCCGCCTATGTCTGTCTTTGATTGGAGGTCGCGTGAACAACTATCAAGCAAGGCTCGATTCTATCGTCCAGGACTTCGGCTCCCCAGAAAATGGGAGTGCGGAGCCCGATCTCGAACACTATCGGGGCAAGATTCCGGAGGCTATGATCGACTTCTGGCAGCAGAATGGTATCGGTACCGTTCTCGACGGCTATTTCCAGTTCTGCGATCCTGGCCGATATAGCGGCATCCTGAAGCTCGTGTTCGGTGGCGATCCCGATATCCATGCCGAGCAAACACATGCTCTGGGCTTCGGCGCATTTGGAACGATCGTCGCATGGAATGAAGTTCATCAAGACGTGACCATCGATCTCGTGAAAGGGCAGGTGTCATGTCCGGCGCTTGTCAACGGCAAGAGATACGACCCCAATCTTGCTGTTACCACCCAGTTAATGCTGCTCGACGATCCGACCTTCGACGAATACGACGCCCACGCTAAGAAGCTGTTCAAGCCGGCGCGTTCGAAGCTCGGCAAGCTCGGGGTGGGGCAGATCTACGGGTTCAGACCGATCCTTGCGCTCGGCGGGAACAGGGCTTTGGCCAGCCTCGCGATCTATGAAGCGTTGCCGCATATGGCGATCTTGGCGCAGGCGCATGAGATGCAATTGATGGACAATGCTCCTTTCCCGCCGCAGCCTGTGCGCGTGATCGGAAGCTGACGCCAGACGCCTGTTTGAGTAGGTCGGAAGACGAAGGCTTGTGTCTCGGAGCCGGTTTGTTGGTCCACAGAGAAGGAGTTCCAGAATGGTCGGGAGTCCGGTCACGCTCAAAGGCCATATGCATGTCTGCCCGATGGATCCCGGCCCGCGGCCGCATGTTGGAGGTCCGGTGTCTTCGACATCCCAATCTTTCGTCTGCGTCGAAGGCGTGCCAATCGCAACGGTGGGAGACAAGTGCACATGCACGGGTGTTCCGACGACAGCCGGCATTACCAGCGGATCGTCGGTTGCCAATATCGGCGGTCAGAAGGTCGCTCGCTTTGGTGATGCCTGCGAGCATGGCGGTCGGCTAACTAAGGGAGTTCCGTGGCTTACATTTGAATAGCTTGCTGCGATGCTCGTGCAAGCCTGGGCCGCTTTTCGGAGCGTAAAACTTGCCTTCAAACTACAATATCTTCGAGATCAAGTGGTTCGACGAGTTCCTCTCGGCTTATAAGATCGACAATATCACCCGCCCGAGCGGAGCCTAGATAGAGGCCTACCGCGGCAAGTTGCCGGACTTTCTTCTCCGTTTCTGGGCAGATCATGGCTGGTGCAGCTGGTCCAACGATCAGCATTGGCTTTGCGATCCATCCTTGCCCAAGCCGGTACTGGACTATGTCTCTTGTGGCGATCCGGAGCTTGCTCTCGCAAAGATGTATGCCTTCGGCTACACCGCCTTCGGGGAAATCGATATCTGGAATGGCGACGCTATGATCAGGTTGCACCTCCTGATGAAGGTGAGCGTCGATCCTCGTGGGTATAATGAGGAAAACCAGCGTGAATGGACCGACGAAGTTATGCTGGGCCTGTGTTTTTCAGGGCGCTTCTCACCGGCCACGCCCCCGTGGGAAGATGAAAATCGGAAAAACATGATGCCTCAGGCTTTCGAAACTCTCGGACCTCTGACATGGGGCCAAATTTACGGTTTTGCGCCTGCACTTAATCTAGGCGGCCGCAATATATTGAAGAAGCTTCAGAAGATGCCATTGGTCGAGCATCTGGTCTTTTTGGCTTCCGTGGAACCGCCGACATTGTACGATTACACGCCTCCTGCCGATGGGGAAGGCGGCTTCTGAACGGTGATCCCACGCCGGACGATCGGGTCACGGTAGCGCTACGGCGTCCAGCCAGCGAGCACAAGAACTCGCGCGCAACGGTTGCCCGATGATGCGTGTTAATCTTGTTGTCAATTAGGAGCCGATATGTCTGCGATACCTCGGTGCCCCCCTTACAGGAAATACTGGATGAATTCGGGCTCAAAGACGGTATAGCGGCTTCTGCTTCGCAGGCCGCGGGCTATCGCGGGAAGCTGCCTGACGCGATGGTTGATTTCTGGGTTGAGCATGGTCGCGGTCACCGACCTGTCAATCTTTGCCGAGGAAGCGCTGAAGCACGATAGCGTGATTGTGGTGCAGGTCTTTCGCGCCGTAGAGAAGTGTCGCGTCCGATGGTCCGATCTGGCGTTTCAGCTCCTCGACGGCGGGTTCTTTTCCAGCTCGTCCCGATACCGGCGTTGGAACTCGGTCCATTTGGCGGGATCATGGCCAAACCAACGGCGCAGCGCCGGACTTGGCGCTTTATCTTTCATCCAGATATCGACTGCCGCATCCTGATTGCTCAACCCGCGCGGCCATAGCCGGTCGACGAGGATGCGCGTGCCGTCCTTGTCGTCTTTCGGCTCGTAGATTCGTTTGAGGTGCAAGGACATTCGCTCAGCCGACATAAGTTCGAAAGCCAATCTAGACGAATACGCGTGACAGGGTTTTGGTTCCAGGCTCGAGCCGGCAGCTCGATCTGGTGCGTGACACAGGTAGCCATCGCACTCAACTTAGGAATATAGGTTGTCGGTCGGCCACAGATGAACGCCTCCGATTGCTGTAGCATTGTCGCGGCCAACGGATGTTGTTCGGTCCTTGGCCGCTGATATTTTTCGATTCTCCCGATATTGCCAAATGTCACGTTTCGAATATGCCTGTGGCTTTTCGGAGGGAATTGCATTGACACAGCTTTCCAACGCACCCGCTTCATTCTTCGAACTGATCGTTCTGATCGGACTCGGCGTTGCTGTCAGCGCTCCAGCGGCATCGGCGGGCCAGAACGAATGCGCCGGCCGCGCCTCAGACATCATCCGTCTTGCCTATCCGGGTGCCAACAAGGCCGACGACGCTTTTCTGTTTGGGGGCGCAACCATCACATTGCCGACTGACGACAATGTCGAGGCCCATCCGCGTCGGGTGATTTGCCGGATTTGGCCAGCTCAACCGCAACTGACGCTTGTTGCTGTCCCATTGATGACAGAGCAGTCGGACTCGGAAAACGAGGGTGACATCGAACTGCTCGTGGTCGACAGCACCAATCTTCATGTAAAGCAGCGCCTGCGTCTTCAGGGACTTATGTCCGACGATGCCATTCATGTAGAAAGCGTCGCCTTCGATACCGCACGTTATCAACTCGCCCCTGGGAAAACGGCTTTTGGATTGCGTGTTACGCGGGAAGGTAGTTCGCGCGCCAATCCATTCGGCGAAACGACCTTATGGCTCTTTTCGGCCGACGCTGACGGGCTGAAGCCGGTTCTCGACAATATAGTCGTCAGCGAGAACCACGGAGAATGGGATACCGCCTGTGCCGGTGAGTTCAATGAAACCACGCGCACGCTTTCAATGGGTTCACAAGCAAAAGGCGTGTTTGCCGATATCGTCGTAACCGAAAAAACGACCACTTCCGTCGCCACGGTCGGAAAGGATGGTGGCTGCCAGAGCGAAGACAAAACGACGATTGGCAATCACCGGCTGCGTTACGACGGATCGAAATATGCCGTTCCCAAAGATCTCAAGCGCGATGAGTAAGAGGATGTTGGTCCAGGCTGGTGATGGCCGCAATGATCGGGCTAAAACTGCGATAGAGCGCCGCGTATCCGACAGGACGCTCTATTGCTTGAATTGGCGCGATCTGTCCTTCGTCAGAAGGGATAATGCTGGGCGGAATCCTCGACCGTGATCCAACGCAGGTCGGTAAATTCGGCGATTGCCGTTTTGCCGCCGAAGCGGCCGTAGCCGCTGCCCTTGACGCCGCCGAAGGGCATTTGTGCCTCGTCATGCAGCGTTGGGCCATTGATATGGCAGATGCCGGATTCGATGCGCGCGGCAACCGCCATTGCCCGCTGAATGTTGCGGCTGAAGACGGCCGACGACAGGCCGTATTCGGTGTCGTTGGCGATGCGGATGGCTTCTTCCTCACCGGAGACGCGAATGATCGGCTTGACCGGGCCGAAGGATTCTTCCGCATAGACGCGCATGTCAGGGGTGACGTGATCGAGCAGCGTCGCCTCGACGACGGTGCCGGAGCGCTTGCCGCCGGCCACGAGTTTGGCACCCTTGGCCGTGGCATCGGCAATCAGCTCCTCCATTTTTTTGGCCGCGTCGAGGCTGACCAGCGAGCCGAGAACGACATGGCCACGCGGGTCGCCGGCCGGCAGCTGGCTGGCGCGGGCGGCCAGTTTGGCGACGAACTGATCGGCGATCGCTGTGTCGACGATGATCCGCTCGGTCGACATGCAGATCTGGCCCTGATGCATGAAGGCGCCGAAAATCGCGGCATTGACGGCGCCATCGATATCGGCGTCGTCGAGAATGATGAGCGGCGCCTTGCCGCCGAGCTCGAGCAAAGCGGGCTTGAGATATTTGCCGCAGGTCTCGGCGATGATCTTGCCGACCTTGGTCGAGCCGGTGAAGTTGACGCGCCTGACGGCTGGATGGGCGATGAGTGCTGTGACGATCTCCGGCGCATCCTCCGGCGCATTGGTGAGTACATTGATGACGCCGGCCGGCAAGCCCGCCTCGGTCAGCGCGGTGGCGATCAGCCGGTGCGTGCCCGGGCATTGTTCGGATGCCTTGAGGATAACGCTGTTGCCGCAGGCAATCGGCATGGCGATGGCGCGGGTGGCGAGGATGACGGGCGCATTCCACGGCGCAATTGCCAGGCACACACCGGCCGCCTGGCGAACGCCCATGGAAAGCGAGCCGGGCTTGTCGGAAGGGATGATTTCGCCTGAAATCTGCGTCGTCATCGCGCCCGCCTCGCGCAGGATGTTGGCGGCGAGCATGACATTGAAGCGGGCCCAGGGCGCGGTGGCGCCGGTCTCCTCGATCATCAGCCGGGTAAACTCGGCCACTTTCGAATCCATGATGTCGGCGGCCTTCATCAGGATGGCACGGCGCTGGCCGGGCCCGGTTTTCGACCAGGCGCCGAATGCGGCAGAAGCGGCATCGACCGCGGCGGCGACATCCTCAAGGCTTGCGGCAGCGGCGCGGCTCGCAAGCTTCTCGGTGAAGGGATCGATCCGGTCATAGGTCCGGCCGCTGGAGGCTGCCCGGTCGGCGCCGTTTATAAGCAGGGAAATATTCATCGTGGGTCTCCTGGAAAGAATTAGAAGCCGAGAACGTCGGCGTTGATGGAGGCTTCAAGACCGCCGTCGGCGGCAAGATTGGTGCCGTTGATCCAGCGTGCGCCGTCCGAGCAGAGGAAGAGCACGGCGGGAGCGATATCGGCTGATGTGCCGGCACGGCCGACGCGGGTGATATCACTGTCGACGCGGGCGTCGCCGAGCACGGCGCGGAATTGCTTGAGGATCGGCGTTTCCACTGGCCCCGGGCTCACCGCATTGACGCGGATGCCGCGGTTCTTGAACAAGGGCTGGTGGGCTGCGCGCATCGTCCAGAGCAGCAGCAGTTCCTTGGAGAGCGGGTAGCCTTGCTCGTCCTTGAGGTCGTGTTCGGCGACGACGGCCGCCACATCTGGAAAGCCGTCGATCGAGGCCAGCGATTTGGCCCGCTCGAGATTGGCGCGCCAGCCGTAACCGGCGATCGAGGCGACGTTGACGATGGCGCCGCCTTCGCGCAGGCGGGGTGCCACGGCTTCCGACAGCGCGCGCAGCCCGTAGAAATTGACGGCGAGCGTCGAGACGACGCCGGTGCTGCCGGAAAGGCCAGCGACATTGGCAAGTGCGTCGAGGCGCACCGGCAGCTGCGCGACGATTTCGGCAACGCCCGATGGCGTGGAGAGATCGCCCTTGATGAAGGCGGCACTTCCGCCCGCCGGTTCGCGCACATCGACACCGATAACGTCGGCCCCCATCTGGCCGGCCAATTCCGCCGTCCGGGCGCCGATGCCGGAGGCGACGCCAGTCACCAGGATTGTTTTACCAAAAAGCATTGATTTGACCTTTCGCAAGAAAACCGGGAAGCAGGCCGGTTCATTCATTCCATTTGATTTTCGTCGGGCCGGGCAGTTTCAGCCGGTAGCCGACGGGCAGAAGCTGGAGGTTGAAACGGCGCTCGACTTCGCCCCAAAGGCCGCGCGGCAGGTAGAGCGAGAAGATCAGCGCGGTGGCGCCAAGCCCGATCAGATACCAGACGCCGGCGCTGCCGAAGAAGGTTTCGATGACGAAGAACAGGATGGCCCCGAGGATGGCGCCCTCGAATTTGCCGATCCCGCCGACCAGCACCATGAAGATCATGTAGGCCGTCCACTGAACGCTGAAATAGGTCTTCGGCTGGAAGGTAGTGGCGGTCGCCAGCCACAGGCCGCCGGCGATGGCGATGCCGAAGGCGGCGAGCACGAAGAGCAGCCGCTTGGTGGCGGTCACCCGCACGCCGACCGAGGTTGCCGCCTCCTCATTGTCGCGGATCGCCTGCATCGCCGCCCCCGCGCGGCTGCGCATCAGCATGAAGAGCGCGCCGAGCAGCGCGGCCATCGACGCCAGCGCAAGCCAGTAGATCGTCGCCCGCCGCGCGCCGCTGTCATAGACATTGAGCGAAATCAGCGAAGTTCCTGTTTCCCCCTGGATTAGCCGGTCGAGATTGACCAGCAGATGCGCGAGTTCGGCCACGACCCACATGCCGATCGCAAACTCGCCGCCCTTCAGCCGCAGCATGAACAGCGAAAGCGGGATCGACAGCGCGCCGGTCACGATCGCCGCGGCAAAGACCGAGACGAAGGGATCGAGCCCCGCATCGGCGAGCCGAATGGTGAAATAGGCGCCGAGGCCGAAGAATACCTGCTGGCCGACCGAGACCAGCCCGCCGAAACCGGCAAGTGCATTCCACATGGCGGCCAGGATCACATAGATGAACATGGCGGTCATCCTGTCGATCGCGCCGGCGCCGAGCACGGCGGGAGCGAGGATCAGCAGCGCAAGCACCGCGGCCATGGAGGCGAGCGCCACCCGCGAAGAGGTCGTCCAGCGCTCGATCGATATTCCGTTGGAGACGAATGTCATGTCGGGCTCCGAAGGCGTGCGCGAAGGTTGAGCAGGGCGCTGGGTTTCAGAAGCGCTGCGATCTTGTCGAGAACCGGCAGGCGGGATCGCGACAGCCGGATGAAAAGCACCAGCAGGAACAAGGCATGGCCGCCGATCAGAAAGCCCTGCGGATGCAATTGCGCTCCGAGCGATTGGGCAAGGCCAAGAATGATGCCGCCGGCAAGCGTGCCCCAGAGCGATCCGGCTCCGCCGATGACCGCGGCCTCGAAGGCGAAGAGCAGCTGCGGGCCGCCCGCATAGGGGCTGAAGGTCGCCCGCATGCCGAGAAAGGCGCCGGCGATCCCGATCGTGACCATGGTGATGGCGGTGGCGACCGCATTCACCCTGCGCGCATCGATGCCGACCAGCCCCGCCGTATCCGGATCTTCGGCCGTGGCGCGGATGGCGCGGCCGAGCGCAAAACGGCCGAGGAAAAATTGCAGCCCGCCGAGAATGAGGATCGCCGTTACCATCATCATCACGGCAAGCTTGCCGACGAAGATGTGGCCCGGCAGCTGCCAGGATGCATAGGAGAGGTTGCCGATGAAGGGCGCGAGCGATCGTGTGTCGGCGCCGAACTGTTCGAACAGCAGGTTGTCGATGACGATCGACAGGCCGAAGGTCGTGAGAATCGGCAGCAGCGTGCCGCCGCGGGCGCTGCGTTCGAGAATGAAGCGCTGCAGCAGCCAGCCGATCACCGCCATGACGGGCAGCACGATCAGCAGGCCGGCGAAGGGCGGAATGCCGGCTTTCGCGGCAAGCAGCCACAGCCCGTAGGCGGCCGCGACCGCCAGGCTGCCATGCGCGAGATTGATGATCCGCATGACCGAAAACATGAAGGACAATCCGCAGGCGATGACGGCATAATAGCCGCCGAGCAGGAGGCCCTGGATCAGGGTGTTGATCATGATGCGCTCCTTTCGCCGGCTGGCCGGTGCAATCCGAAATAGGCCTGGGTGACGTGCTCGCGCGTGACGGCGGCTGCCGGCCGGTCGAGCACGATGCGGCCTTCCAGCATGCAGATGACACGGCTGGCGACACTCATGGCGCGGCCGAGATCCTGCTCGACCAGCACGATTGTTGTTCCCGAGGTCAGCAGCGCCTGCAGCTGGGCATAGACGCGGTCGACGACCAGAGGCGAAAGCCCGAGCGAGACCTCGTCCAGGAGAAGAATATCGGGGTTGCTCATCAGCGCCCGGCCAATGGCGGTTGCCTGCTGTTCCCCGCCGGAGAGGTGCCCGGTCTTGGCGTGTCGGCGGGGTTTCAGGTTCGGAAAGGCGTCGAGCACACGATCGATGCTCCACGCGCCCTTGCGTCCGCAGCTCTTGCCGAGAAGCAGGTTCTCTTCGACAGTCATCTGCGCAAACAGGCGCCGGCCTTCCGGCACCAGGGCGATGCCCTTGGCGATCCGCTTGTGGGAAGGCACGGCCGCCAAGTCTTCATTGCCGAGAAGCACGCGGCCGGCGGCGGGCAGATGGGCGCCGGCGATCGATCTGAGCAGCGTCGTCTTGCCGGCGCCGTTGGCGCCGACCAGCGCCAGCACCTCGCCCTTGGCGATATCGAAGCTGACCCCGCGCACCGCCTGCAGCAGGCCGTGGCGGACGTCGAGATTCTGGATGGAAAGAAGGCTCATGCGGGCGTCCCTCCAAGATAGGCTTTGACCACTTCCGCATCGCTCATGACAGTCTTCGGTTCGCCATCGGCGATGATCCGGCCGGCATCCATGCAGATCAGCCGTTCGGCCACCTGCAGCAGGATATGGACGATATGCTCGATCCAGACGATGCCGATGCCGCGGCGGCGCAACTCCAGGATGGTTTCCACCAGCTCGCTCGCCTCGCCATCGGTCAGGCCGCCGCCGATCTCGTCGAGCAGCAGCAGCCGCGGCTGAGTGGCAAGCGCACGGGCAAGCTCCAGCCGTTTGCGATCGAGCAGGCCGAGCGTATCGGCCTGGCGGTTGGCGACGCCGAGCATGCCGCAGAGCGACAGCGAATCCACCACACGCTCATAGGCCTCGTCGCGGCTTGCCGCATTGCCGTGCGAGGCGGCGACGAAGACATTTTCGAAGGTCGTCATGCCGCTGAAGGGCTTGGGAATCTGATGCGTCCGCACGAGACCGGAGCGGCAGCGTTCCGCCGCCGTCCGGCCGGTGACCTCAGTGCCGTCGAAGGTGATGCTGCCCGCACTCGGCGGATAGGCGCCGGCGAGCACGCTGAGCAGCGTCGTCTTGCCCGCGCCGTTCGGCCCGACGATGCCGACCGCCTCGCCGTCGCCCATGGAGAAATCGAGATTCTCCAGCACGACAAGCGCGCCGAACCGCTTGTGGATCCCCTTGGCCGAGAGAAAACCTTCCCCCGGCCGTCTTTGCACTTCTTGCCTCTGCACTGTTGCTATCCGTTGTAAGCGGTGAGCTTGGCGCCGACCGGGACATTGGGATCGGTAGCGTTTTCGGTGACGACGTAGTCGAGCGCGAATTTCGAGCCCTCCTTTGCCTTCACCCATTGCGTGCCGATGATCGGTCCGGGAGAAACATTGGCGACGGGACCGCTGGTGAAGTCGACCTTGCCGGCGATCGTCGTCGTCTTTAGCGTGGCGAGCGCCTTGGCCACCGCCTCCTTGCTCTTGACGTCGGTGCTCGCCTTCAGCGCATCGAAGCCGGCGTCGAGCAGCGCCAGGCTGGCGCCGAGCTGCTGCGTCCACTGCTTGCCGCTCGCCGTTTCATAACCGTCGGCGAGTTCGGTTCCGGAGACGCCGGTCAGCGTCGATTTGTAAGGGAAGGCCTTGTGCCAGTAGGCGGCGCTGCCGATGTTGAGGCCAAGATCGCCGAGCGCCTCGATGTCGGATGGAAAGAGGCCCGTCTTGGCGACCTGGCAGATCTTGATCTGCTGGGTCAGGCCCTGCTGTGCCGCCTGACGCCAGAAGGCGGCGAAATCGGGCGGGATCGGGAAGGAGTTGAAGATCTCGACGCCTTCCTGCCGGAAGAGAGCGATCTGCGCGGTAAAGTCGGTGGTCCCGGTTTCATATGCGCCGGGATCGACGATCGTGAAGCCCGCCTTGGCAAGTGCCGGCGCCAGATGGGTGCGGATCGCGTTGCCGTCGGCATCGTTGGGATACATGACCCCGACCTTCTTGTTGGTCTCGATCAGGTTCCACTGCGAGACATAGGCCTTGTGGAACTCTTCGACGCCGAAGCCGAAATGATAGGTCCATTTGAACGGCGAGGGCGCGCCGGGCTTGGCGCCGCGGCCGAAATACCAGGCTTCCCAGGGCATGACCGTCGACAGGCAGGGAATGCCCGCCGCCTCGCAGGCATCGGCCACCGGATTGATGGTTTCGGGCGTCGAGACGGCGAGCATCAGGTCGATCGCCTCATTGTTGATCAGGTCCTTCGCCAGCTGCCCGGCGCGCGAGGGGTCGGACTGGGTGTCCCGGTCGAGAATCTCAACCTTCCAGGTCTTGCCGCCCGCCTGCAGGCCGCCCTCCAGCGCCTTGCGTGCCAGTTCCAGCACATAGCCGTCGGTCTCGCCGAAGCCGCCGAGAGGGCCGGTGCGCGGGCTTATAAAGCCGACCTTCAGCGTATCACCGCCTTGGGCGAAAGCCGTGCGGCCGGAAAGCGCCAGCGCCGCACTGCCTGCGGCAGCCGATGCGATGAAAGAGCGGCGAGTGAGAGACGCCGCGTTGAGTTTTCCGTTCTCGAGTTTGCCGTTGCGGAAAATGCCGTTCATGAAATCGTTCCTCCCTCTTGATGCGGGCCTCCCAGCCCGTTTGCCTCGTTCATCCCGATCTGAATTCAGATCGGGTAGTGTCGTTTTCTCCCAGCGATGGTGATCCATCTGAGCTCGGTGAATTCATCGATTGCGGCCTTGCCGCCGAAGCGGCCGTAGCCGCTTGATTTGACCCCCCCGAACGGCATTTGCGGCTCGTCCGAAACCGTCGCCTCGTTGATGTGGCAGATGCCGGATTCAAGCCGCATGGCAACGGCCATCGCTGCACTGACATCGCTGCTGAAAACCGCCGCCGACAGCCCGTATTCATTGTCGTTGGCAACCGTCACCGCCTCGTCGACGCTGCCGACCCGGACGATCGCGGCAACCGGCCCGAAACTCTCCTCGCGGTAGATGCGCATGGCCGGCGTCACGTGATCGATGACGGTCGCATCCATCAGCGTGCCGTTGGGCCGGCCACCGCAGACGAGCACCGCGCCCTTCTGCAGGGCATCGTCGACGAGCGACTTCACGCGCCGCGCCGCTTCGGCGTTGATCAGCGTGCCGAGCGGCGTATTGCCGTCCCCGGGATGACCTGCGACGAGGGTTTCGGCCTTCGTTCGGAACTTGCCGACGAAATTGTCGGCGATCTCGTCCATTAGGATGATCCGCTCGGTCGACATGCAGATCTGGCCCTGGTTCATGAAGGCGCCGAAGGCGGCGGCACCGACCGCCTCGTCGATATCAGCGTCGGCGAGCACGATGAACGGCGCTTTGCCGCCGAGTTCGAGCAGGCAGCGCTTCAGATGCCGTGCCGCGCTTTCGGCGATGATGCGGCCGACACGGGTGGAACCGGTGAAATTGATGCGGCGCACGGCCGGATGGGCGATCAGCGCATCGACGACGGCGGCGGCATCGCTCGGCGCGTTGGAGACGACATTGACGACGCCGCGAGGAAAGCCGGCGTCACGCAGGATGTCGCCGATCAAGCCGTGGGTCTTCGGGCAGAGTTCGGAGGCTTTCAGGATGACCGTGTTGCCGCAGGCAAGCGGCATGGCGACGGCGCGGGTGCCGAGAATAATGGGTGCATTCCAGGGCGCGATGCCGACGCAGACGCCCGCCGGCTGGCGCACCGCCATGGCAAGGTTTCCGGGAATGCCCGATGGAATGAGCTCGCCGGAAATTTGCGTGGTCATCGCCGCCGCCTCGCGCAGAATGTCGGCTCCGAGCCGGCAATTGATCGCCGCCCATTGCGCCGTGGCGCCGGTTTCGCCGGTCATGGCGGCAATGAGTTCCGGCGTTCTGGCATCGAGCAGATCGGCAGCGGCGTTCAGCAGTCTGCGCCGCTCGCCCGGGCCGGTCTGCGACCAGTCGGGAAAGGCGGCAGCGGCCGCATTGGCGGCCCGCGTCATGTCGGCGATGGATCCGGCAGCGGCGGTCGTTGCAACGTCGCCAGTCAGCGGATCGACGCGTTCGAAGGTGGCGCCCTCGGACGCGTCCATCGCCTCATTGTTGATCATCAGCTTTGCTGAAAACACCGCTTCACCCATTCGTCACGTGCTGGCGCCAGGTGCTGACGCCTGCATTGCTGCCACGGGAGAAGACGAGCGGACGCAACGGCCCCAAAGGCCGCTTCAGCGTTCCTGCGTTGTCGGAATGCCTCCTCCCAAAGGCTTATGACGATCAGGTTACGCCGATCATTCGTGGATGGAATGCGATTTATTGGGTTAATATTGTAATTATCTGGCGATTGCGGCACTATTTGACGGGAGCGGAGGACCAAGGCTTGGCGACGGACGGGGGCATTCATCACTATGCCAGGGGCGAGTGGCATGCGCCGTCGCTTTTCCACCGGCGCATCCGTCTTCAAAAAGGGCTCTATGCCGATTTCCACCATTTCCTGCTGCTCGGCGAAGGGGCGGCCGAGCTTCATTTCGACAGTGGCGAAGATCGGCCGCTGCACGGACCGCTGCTTGCCTTCCTGCCGCCACAGGCGCGCTGCGACCTGTCGATATCAGCCGGAAGTGCGGCCCATCTCATCGGCGCCTCGGCGCAGATCATGGTCGATGCGATCGGCGACAAGGTGGAATCCTACTCGCTGCGCCTCTTCACCGAGCAGCACAAGCTGGTCGATGTGCGGGATCCCTTGGCTGTGGCTGAAATCAGTCCGCTGATTTCAGGCTTCGCGCGGGAACTCGGCGATCCCTCCCGTTCCTCCTGGATGGTGGTCTCGGCCTATCTCAGGCTGATCCTGATGACGCTCTGGCGCGGCAGCGACAGCGAAAGAAGCGAGCCGCGCGGGCAGGGCGAAACCGGTTCGATCCTCCAGCGCTACCGCCAACTGGTCGAGGCCGGCTTCCGCCAGCACCGGCCGGTGAGCGACTATGCCGCGGAATTGGGCGTCACCGCCGACCGGCTGCATTCGATCTGCCAAAGGGCGCTCGGCCGCTCGCCGATCCAGCTCCTGCATGAGCGCGTGGTGCAGGAGGCAAAGCTGAGATTGGAGCGCTCGGCCCGCAATATCCAGGAAATCTCCGACAGCCTCGGCTTCCGCGACCCGACCTATTTCAGCCATTTCTTCAAGCGCAAGACCGGCCTTTCCCCCGCCGGCTACCGCGAGATCGCCAGGGCGTCGGCCGGCTCGGAAAACAGCATGCTGTCCTCGGGTTATGCCGACTGGCCTTAGGCGCGGGCTTATTGGTCAAGTAATAGCTTGCCGATCTTGAGTGACAAATCATGCTCAACACGGACCCAGGCCGCGTAGGACTGCGATGTGCCAGAAGCAGTCGTTTGCCCTGCCGCCGCGGTGCGCGACCTCGAATGACCGGTCTGGGGCAGGGAAAGTTCGGGACGCTTGCGCTTCCTTCGGCAGCAGGCTATACACTGAACTATATGGTTCAGTATGGAAGTCCTCCCCTCGATCTCACATTCGCGGCGCTGTCAGATGCGACCCGCCGCGGGATCATCGATCAGCTTGGGCGAGGGGACGCGTCGATCACCAGTCTCGCGGACAAGTTCCACATGACGCTGACCGGCATGAAGAAACATGTCGAGGTTCTCGAGCGGGCGGGGCTCGTCGTCACGCAGAAGGTCGGACGGGTGAGAACCTGCAAGCTTGGGAAACGCGGCCTCGAGGCGGAGGCCGAGTGGATCGAGGCGCATCGCAAGCTCTTCGAGGCCCGCTTCGAAGCATTGGACGAAATCATCAGCGAAATGAAACAGGAGGGAAGCGATGACTGAGCAAGTTAACGATGCAGGTGGTGCGCAGAATCCGACGTCAGTCGAGCGCAGAGGGGATCGCGAACTCTTGGTAACGCGGACATTTGATGCCCCGCCGAGCACGGTTTACAAGGCGTGGAGCCAGCCCGAGTTGTTCCGGCGCTGGTGGGTGCCAAAATCGGTATCCGGCGTTTCACTCGTGTCATGCGATATGGACGTCCGTACCGGCGGCAAATATCGGCTGGAATTCGGCGCCGGCGGTTCGGACACCATGGCCTTCTATGGCAAGTATCTCGAGGTGGTGCCGAACGAGCGCATCGTCTGGACCAACGACGAGGGCGAAGAGGGTGCGATCACGACCGTGACCTTCGAGGACCAAGGCGGGAAGACGCTGCTGAAGTTCCACGAGGTCTATCCGTCCAAGGAGGCGCTCGAGGAAGCACTACAGGGCTCGGCGGCCGCATTGCCGGAGCAGCTGGAGCAACTCGACGAATTGCTTTCCAGCCTAGGCAAATAGCGCGGTCGGGAAACTCGCCTCGAACGAACGTCTGCTCTTCGGAAGTAACTCCGCCGGCCTTTCTGGCCGGAGCGAAGGCGAGCAGACCAGTTCACGACAGGGCGAAAATTCTGACCTCTCTGCCGATGCCCTGAAGTTCCGCCATCCGCGAGGCCGATGTGATGCCGCTGTCGCGCAGGATGTCCGAAACCTGGGCATCCCCGACGATCGCCTCCGTCGTCATGATCACATTCGGATCGGCAAGACCCTGGACGCGCGAGGCGATATTCACCGTCTGGCCGAAATAGTCCTGCCGGTCGTTGAGGTTGACGGCGAGGCATGGACCTTCATGGATGCCGATCTTCAGCAGGAGATCGTCGCTGCCGTGTTCGGTATTCAACCGAAGCATCGCCTCCCGCATCTTGAGCGCGGCGGCCACCGCGCGGTCCGGGCTCGGAAAGGTCGCCATCACGGCGTCGCCAATGGTCTTGACGACTGCGCCGGCTTCCGTGGCGACGATCTCGTGCAGAACCCTGAAATGCGCTCGCACCAGATCGAAAGCGGCAAGATCTCCGACGCGTTCGTAGAGCGCGGTCGAGCCCCGCAAGTCGGTGAAGAGGAAAGTCAGGCTGGTGATCTTGAGGCGCTGGTCGACGTCGAGCGTGTCGGTCCGGTAGATGTCCCTGAAGCTCTGGTTCGTCAGCAGGCGCTTGGCCGTCAGAAAAGGCCGCCTGCGGCCGAGAAGGTCGTGAAGGTCATCCCCTGCGATGCAGACGTTCGGCACCACCCTGCGGTCGGTGTGGTTTTCGAGGGTGAGCCGCAGCAGGCCGGGACTAAGGGTCAGCGTTTCGTTCAGTGCATGCGCCCGGCTGATGACCATCGAAAGGGTTTGGCGTTCGTTGGTGGGCTCGCCCTTCACGTCGATGAACTGCGCCGAATGCGTGACCGCATCGAAGATGATGACGAATTGCGCCGGCAGCTGCAGCGAGACGAAAGCCTTCTCGCCCGGAGCCAGCTCGATCATTTCCAACTGAATGCGTGAAAACTTCGCTTCCAGATCCTCCGGCAGGTCGACACCGGAGCTGAAGAAGATTTGGCGATAGTACTCGAGCGGCGGTAACAGATCGGGGTCGTGGGCGGCAATCCTGCGCACTCTCGGGCTGACGGTGAATGTTACCTCGACCATCTCGTCGAGCGTCGGCTCGTATCCGGCCGCGCAGAGCGCGCAATGATAGGTCTCTTGGGAGACCCCTTTGAGGGTTGCGCCGCTGTCAAGGACGCCGCCGCATCCCGGGCAAAGCACATTCCAGGTCATTTCGAACGCGCCGATGCGGGCCGCATGCAGAAGTGCTGCGATGGTTTTCTCTTCATCGAGATGATGCTGATTTGCGAAAGCGAGCGCATTGATGCGATTGAGATCGCGATCCGAGTCATGCTTGACGACGTTTTCGATGCACTCGACCGTCTGCGGGTCGGCGGCCTGCCGCAGAGCGGCAAAAAGTGCGTCCATTTCACTCATTAGACAAGTCTCCGTGCGCAGAACCCACGGCGGACGACGCCAGGGCCGCGATCATAACACGGGAATTTCCCAATAGAAATCTTTAGGCTCGGAGCTGACTGCTGGGCCAAGCGAAAGTGGGTTTCAGTTTCGTTTATATATTCGCTTCAGCGCCGCCAGCAGTGCCTCCATTTCGTCGCGGGAAAACAGATCGATAAAACGCTGTTCATGCGTGTCGATCAGTTTACGCGCCCGAATGAGCATTGCCTGTCCCGCTTTCGTCAGATGGAGTTCCTGCCGTCGGCGGTCGGCGGCGGATGGACGGCGCTCGATGAAGTCGCGGGCTGCCAGCCGGTTGACGAGAGCCATCATGGTTGCGCGGTCGGTGCCGAGCGTATTGGCAAGGTCGATTTGCGAAGCGCCCGGATTGCCGGCGACGAGTTCCATCACCGCCAGCTGCTTCTGCGTCAGGCCAAGGTCCTCCATGGTTTCGGCGAAGTCGCGATAGATCGCGACATGCGCCATGCGCAGGTGAAAGCCCAGGAGATCGCCGAGCCGGCCGACGTCGAGCGGCGGCGTAACGGAGGTCTCGGCCTCGACTTCGTCCTGCGGTGGTTTTGCGGCCATCGTTCGTCTCGCTTCGTTCAGGCGCCATAACCATCAAAATCAGCGGGTTAGTCAATATCGGCAGCCGCAATTTCTCCGGCGCCCGCCCGAATGAGGAGATTGCCGCAAACGGCTCTTGCATCTGCGAGAAAAGATATTAGTATGTGTTGCATACAAAATTGGTGCCTGCTGTGGGAGCGGTGAGCATGGGAGGAAATCATGGCGCATTCCTTTTCCGGGGTGGCTTCGCAGGCGGATTGCGGACTGGTGACGGATGATCCGATCCTCTATCGCGCTCGCGTGGCGCCGGATCGTCAGGCCCTGTTCGAGATCGCTACCGGCCAGCAGTTCACCTATGCCGAGCTCGATGCACGGATCGCCCGCTGCGGCGGCTTTTTAAACGGTGTGCTCGGAGCGAAGCTGGATGGGACGCGGGTCGCCATGCTGGCGCGCAATTCGATGGATTCGATCGTGCTGGCCTTTGCCTGCCAGCGTGCCGGCGCCATCTATGTGCCGCTTAACTGGCGCCTCAACGCCGCCGAACTTCGGCCGATCCTTGCCGATTGCACGCCGGCGCTCCTGATTCACGACGAGGAGTTTTCGGCTGTCGTGGCGAGCCTTGCGGACGCCGATGCCGCGATGACGGTGATTTCGACGGCCGATGGTCCCGCTGGACTCGCGGCGCGGATCGAGGCGAGCCTTCCGGCCGGACCGGTGCCTGCCGATGCCGATGGAACCTGCGTTCTTCTCTACACGTCGGGCACGACGGGACAGCCGAAGGGCGTCGTCATCACCCGCCGTAATGCTTTCTTTGCCGGCGTCAATTTTTCCTTCGTCGGCGAGATAGGGCCTCAAACCGTAGCCTTGTGCGACCTGCCGTTCTTCCATACGATCGGGCTGATCGCGGTGGCGCGCACCACATTGATGCTGGGCGGCACGCTTGTGATCTCCGACCGCTTCACCCCGGCGCGCACGCTGGCAGCCCTTGCCGACCGGAAGCGCGCCATCACCCATTATTTCGCCGTGCCGCAAATCGCGCTCGCCTTGCGTGGCGATGCCGCCTATAGCGCCTCAGCACTTTCCGGCCTGCATGCGCTCTTCGTCGGCGGTGCGCCGCTGACGCAAGCGCTGATCGAAAGCTATCTCGAAGACGGCGTCGCGCTGGTTAACGGTTACGGCATGAGCGAGGCGGGAACGGTGCTGCACGTGCCGATCGACCGGCGCGCGGTGCAGGACAATCCCGGCAGCGTCGGACTGCCGGCGCCGTTGCTCGACATTCGCATTGTCGGCGAAGACGCCCACGAAGTTGATCAAGGCGAGATCGGCGAACTCTGGCTGCGCGGGCCGGCGGTGTCGCCGGGCTATTGGAACAAGCCGCTTGAAAGCGCTGCCGCCTTCACCGACGGCTGGTACCGCACCGGCGATCTCGGCCGGCGTGAAGCCAACGGCTTCTATCGCATCGTCGACCGGCTGAAGGACATGTATATCAGCGGCGGCGAAAATGTTTATCCCGCCGAAGTCGAAGCCGCGCTCGCCAGTCATCCCGATATTCTCGACGTCGCCGTCGTCGGCATTCCCGACACCAGGTGGGGCGAATGCGGTGTTGCCTATGTCGTGCTACGGCCGGGTGCTGCGGGAACGGGCGAGGCGATCGCCGGCCATTGCGCGGAGCGGCTCGCGGCTTTCAAACGCCCGGCGCGCATCCTCTTCGTCGAGACTATTCCCCGCACCGCCTCCGGCAAGGTGCAGAAACATGTTCTGCGCCAGCTGCATTCCGACGAAACCCTTCAACGACAGGCCTGATGAAGCGGCCCCGGCTTTCAAGCCGAAACCAATGGAGTGCCCCCCATGACCGAAAACAACATGACCGAAAACAACATGACTGAAAACAACAAGACTGAAAACCAATCGCCGGTTCTGGTCGAATTCGACAACGGTATCGCTTTCGTGACCCTCAACCGTCCGGAAAAGCGCAATGCGATGAACCCGGCCTTGAATGCCCGGATGCTCGAGGTGCTCGACGAGCTCGAGGGCGACGAGCGCTGCGGTGTGCTCGTCCTTCGCGGCGCCGGGCAATCCTGGTCCGCCGGCATGGATCTGAAAGAATATTTTCGCGACAATGACGGCAAGCCGCGCGATGCCACCTTGAAGGCGCGGCGCCAATCCGGCAACTGGTGGAGTCGGCTGATGTATTTCGAAAAGCCGACGATCGCCATGGTCAACGGCTGGTGTTTTGGCGGCGCCTTCACGCCGCTGGTTTCCTGCGATCTTGCCATCGCCGCCGAGGAAGCGAATTTCGGCCTTTCCGAGATCAACTGGGGCATCCTGCCGGGCGGCAACGTCACCCGCGCGGTCGCTGAAGTGATGCGCCATCGCGACGCCCTTTATTACATCATGACCGGCGAACTGTTCGGCGGGCGCAAGGCCGCGGAAATGGGTCTCGTCAACGAGGCCGTGCCGCTCGCCGAACTCGAAACCCGGGTGCGCAAGATCTGCGCCAGCCTGCTCGAAAAGAACCCGGTGACGCTGAAGGCTGCCAAGGACACCTACAAGCGGGTGCGCAACCTGCCATGGGATCTCGCCGACGATTACATCTACGCCAAGCTGGAGCAGATGCTGTTTCTCGACAAGACCAAAGGGCGCGACGAGGGCCTGAAGCAGTTCCTCGACGACAAGACCTATCAGCCGGGGCTCGGCGCCTACAATCGCAGCCGCTGAGGACGTGAAGCCGGCCCGCCGGGTCGTGAGCGGGCCGATCATCGGGAGGAGGATAGAATGAAAATCCATGCCGCGGTGGCGCGTGCGCCGCATATGCCGTTTTCGCTGGAGATGCTCGATCTGGAGGAGCCGCGCGAGGGGGAGATCCTGGTTCGCGTCGTCGCGACCGGGGTCTGTCATACCGATATCGTCATGCGCGACCAGCATTTGCCGGTGCCGCAGCCGGTCGTGCTCGGTCATGAAGGTGCCGGCATCGTCGAACGTGTCGGGCCGGGCGTTGCCAAGGTGAAGCCTGGCGATCACGTGGTCATGACCTTCAATTCCTGCGGCCATTGCCCGAGCTGCAACGATCACGAGGAGACCTATTGCCACGAATTCTTCCCGCGCAATTTCTTCGGGTCGCGCGCCGACGGTTCGAGCGGGCTCTCCTGCGAGGGGGAGCGGGTTCACGGCAATATTTTCGGGCAATCCTCTTTCGCCAGCCACGCGCTCTGTCATGAGCGCAATATCGTGAAAGTGCCGAGGGATGCCGATCTCGCGCTGCTCGGGCCGCTCGCCTGCGGCATCCAGACCGGCGCCGGCGCGGTCATGAATGCGCTGAAGGTCGAACCGGGAAAAGTGCTCGCGGTTTTCGGCATGGGGTCAGTCGGGCTTGCCGCTGTCATGGCGGCGCGGGTCGTCGGCGCTTCCAGGATCATCGCCGTCGATGTCAACGAGACGCGGCTGGCGCTTGCCGCCGAACTCGGCGCGACCGATATCGTCAACGGCAAGGCGGGCGATGCGGTCGACGCGATCATGGCGCTGACCGGCGCCGGCGTCGATTATGCGATCGATGCCTCCGGCGTGCCCGCCGTCATCGACCAGTGCGTGCGAGTGCTGGCGCCGCGCGGCACCTGCGGCATCGTCGGCGCTTCGCCGCACGGCGCGACGCTGACGCTTGATCTCACCCATATCCTCTCCGGCGGACGCCGGGTGCGCGGCATCGTCGAGGGCGATTCCAATCCCGACGTGCTGATCCCTCTGCTGATCGACCTCCACAGGCAGGGGCGTTTCCCTTTCGAAAGGCTCGTCACCTTCTATGATTTCGCCGAGATCAACAGGGCGGTGGAGGATTCGGAAAGGGGCATCGTACTGAAACCGGTCGTGCGCCAGCCGGCTGTCTGACACCGTTCAAGGGAGGAAAGAATGAACACCATTACCCCGATCGCCACCGATACCAGCCCCGATGCCATGAAGGCGCTGCTTGAGCGGCAAAGGGCATCCTTCCTCAAGGAAGGGCCGCCTGATATCGAAACCCGCGTCGATCGCATCGACCGCGTCATCGCCCTTCTCGTCGATCATAAGGATGCGATTGCCGCAGCGCTGTTGGACGATTTCGGCAGCCGCAGCGTCGAGGCAAGCCTGCTTCTCGACGTTTTCACCTGCGTCGGTTCCCTCAAATATGCCAAGGCCCATCTGGCCGAATGGCTGAAACCGGAAGAGCACGAGGCACTGTTTCCGGATGCGGTCGCCAAAGTGGTCTACCAGCCGAAAGGGGTCGTGGGGATCCTGAGCCCCTGGAATTTCCCCTATCAGCTCGCCCTTGCGCCGCTTGCCGGCATTCTCGCCGCTGGCAACCGCGCCATGATCAAACCTTCGGAGGTGACGCCGGCTTCATCAGCCTTGATGGCGGCGCTCATCGCCGGCGCCTTCGACGAAACGGAAATTGCCGTCGTGCAGGGCGGGCCGGCGACGGGCACGGCCTTTACATCACTTGCCTTCGACCATCTGATCTTCACCGGCGGCACTGCGGTCGCCCATCATGTCATGCGGGCCGCGGCGGAAAACCTCACGCCGCTGACGCTGGAACTCGGCGGCAAGTCGCCCGTCATCGTCGGCCGCTCGGCCGATCTCGCAGACGCGGCGCGCCGCGTCATGACCGTCAAGACGCTGAATGCCGGGCAGATCTGTCTGGCGCCGGACCATGTCTACGTGCCCGAGGAAAGCGTCGAAGCCTTTGCCGAGCACGCAGCGGCGGCGGTCGGGGCGATGTATCCGACGCTGAAGGAAAATCCTGATTACACGTCGATCGTCAACGGCCGACATCATGCCCGCGTCCAGAGCCTGGTCGACGACGCCAGAGCCAAAGGCGCCCGTATCGTCGAGATCAATCCGGCTGCGGAGAATTTCTCGCAGCAGCCGGCCCACCGCATGCCGCCAACCCTGATCCTCGATCCGACCGAAGAGATGCGCGCGCTGCAGGAGGAAATCTTCGGGCCGGTGCTGCCGGTTCTTCCCTATCGCGATATCGCCGACGTCATCGATCGCATCAACGCCCGGCCGCGTCCGCTCGCCCTTTATTACTTCAGCCAGGATCAAGAAGAGGAGCGCCGGGTTCTCGACAATACGACGTCCGGCGGCGTGACTGTCAACGACTGCATGAGCCACGTCACGGCCGAAGGCCTGCCCTTCGGCGGCGTCGGCCATTCGGGCATGGGCGCCTATCACGGCAAGTTCGGCTTCCTCGCCTTCTCGCATCCGCGCGCCGTCTATCACCAGAGCAAGATGGTGGAAGCGGAATATATGATGCGGCCGCCCTTTGGCGAGGCGATGCGCGGTTTTCTGGCCGGGGCGATTTGCAAGTAAAGGCATGCCCGGCGGGCCACGCCGGGCATTACCTGGGCAGCGGAATACGCTGCAAATATCGGCCGCGTCCACGCAAGGGGAGGGCGTTTGTTAAGCATGCAGTATGGCCGGCGTGCCAGCCTTGCCTGGTCGATCCTCCATGCCGCCCCACGAGATCGGAAAATGCAGCCGTTTAACCAAGCTCAAACCAGTTTCTCCTATAATGCGTTCGTTACATGTATTGGAAGGTGGATCCAGCGCGGTGAATGGCAATTGGACGCAGTTCGGTGGCAACCTTTCCTTCGTGTGCCTGGCAATTTCGCTCTGGGCGCTTTTTTCGATCGAGTTTCAGCGCCGGTCCTTCAGGCAGGAAAAAATCGCCTTCGGGCTAATAGCCGGCGGCGCCTCCATCGGATCCATATTGCTGGCGATTGAATTCCACCCCGGCATCTATATCGACTTGCGTTTTTCGCCGCTTGCATTGGCAGGCATGTTTGGAGGGCCGATCGCGGCGGCCTTCGCCGCGGCGCTGGCAATGGCATTTCGTTTTGCCGTTGGCGGTACGGCGATGGTCGACGGTATCATCACAATGGCCGTCGCCACGGGCATTGGTTTGGCCGGTCATTTCTGGACCCGCAAGAGATCGCCGGCCCTTAAGGACGTTGCACTGCTGAGCCTCGCCCTTGGCGCTGCATTGGTCCTGTCGATGGCTGTGCTTCCCACTTTAGTGAATGCCCATGTGCTGGCCGGTGTCGGCTTTCCCCTGACCGCATTGAATTGTCTCGCGACCGTTCTGGGCGGTTTCGTTCTGCTGAAAACACAGCAATGGGAGCTGGAGCGAAGCATATTGGTCACTGCATTTTCGCAGTCGCCCGATTATCTCTATGTAAAGGACCGAAACAGCCGGTTCATCACCGTCAATGAAAACATGACCCGCCTTTTCCGTTTCAGGACGACGGCGGAGATGACCGGATTGTCGGATTTCAATCTGATGTCGCGGCCACTCGCCGAGGAATTATATTATCTCGAGCAGCAGGTCATAGACACCGGGGTGCCGCTGATCGATTCCACTGAGTATATCGAAGGCAGGTTTTTGCTCGCGTCCAAAGTGCCGCTGCGGGACAAGCAGGGGCGGGTGATCGGCCTTGCCGGCGTAACGCGCGATGTTACCGAGCGCACCGCCCTGGAGCGGGAATTGCGCGAAAGCAAGAACCTGCTCTCGCACGCGATGGCCAGCATGTCCGATGGCATCGCCATGTACGACAGCAAGGGGTTTATCCTCTTTTGCAATGAGCAGTATCGCAATGCGTTCCCGCTCTCTGGAGAGGCCCGCGTGGTCGGAGCCCATATCAGCGACATCCTGCGCCGCGTCGCCGAAACCGGCGAGCGGCCCGGTATCCCCCAGGATGTGGACGGGTGGATCAAGACCGCCAGTGCCTCGCTGCACAGCAACAAGGACGAAGAGGTTCAGCTTCATAACGGCGACTGGCGCAGCATCCGGACAAGGCTTGCCGAGGATGGCACGGCGATGGCCGTCGTCTCCGACATCACCGCGACGAAGCAGGCGGAAATCGCGCTCAGACTATCGGCGGAGCAGCTGAAAAGCCTTGCCGAAACCGATGGTCTCACCGGCATGGTCAACCGCCGCGCCTTCGACGAAGCGTTCGCCCGCGAGACCGCGGGCAGCGCCAGGAAGAACACGCCATTCAGCCTGCTGATGGTCGATATCGACCGCTTCAAGGCCTATAACGATACCTATGGTCATCCGGCCGGAGACCAATGCCTGCGGGTCGTCAGCACGTGTCTGCGCCAATCCGTCAGCGGGCCCGCAGACATCGTCGCCCGTTACGGCGGCGAGGAATTCGTGGTGTTTCTCCCCGATACCAGCGCCAAAGGGGCAATGATCGTCGCCGAGCAATTCGCCAGGCGCCTGGCTGAGGAGAATATCGCTCATTCCGGCAGCGAATTCGCCCGGGTGACGGCAAGCATCGGCATATCCTGTGCGACCGGAGCCGTTCTGCGGACCAACCCCAACCGTCTCCTGACCGAGGCCGACGCCGCGCTCTACGATGCCAAGACGCAGGGCCGCAACCGCATTCTGGCCCATTCGCCTAATGGGGAACGGCATGCCATGAAGGAAGCCGGTTAGAGCCGATCCCGCTTCGATAGATTTTTTCTATCGAACCATGGTTTCTGTGGACTTGATGTTTTCCGCGCTTCGACAATACAGGGGCGCATGGACACAAAATTCATCGGCAAGAAATCGGCGGCAGCTGGCGGTTGGGGCGCTTTGAAGAGCTGCGGCAAGCAATTGCTGCAAAGCGGCATGCCCATCTCGGGCGCGCGCACCATGCTGAAGGCGAACCAGCCGGATGGGTTTGACTGCCCGGGCTGCGCCTGGGGCGATCCCGAACACGGATCCTCGTTCGAGTTCTGCGAAAACGGCGTCAAGGCGGTCGCCTGGGAGGCAACGGAGAAGCGGGCAACGCCGGCCCTTTTCGCTGACAATACGGTATCTGAGCTGCGCCGGCTGTCAGATTATCAACTGGAACTTAACGGCCGCCTCACGCATCCGATGCGCTACGATAGGGCGAGCGACCGTTATCTGCCGGTTTCGTGGGAGGATGCCTTTGCCGAGATCGGCAACATCCTGAAGGGCTTCGATACTTCGAACCGGGCGGAATTCTACACCTCGGGCCGGGCCAGCAATGAAGCCGCCTTCCTCTACCAGCTGTTCGTGCGCGTCTACGGCACCAACAATTTTCCCGATTGCTCCAACATGTGCCACGAAGCAAGCGGCATCGCCATGCGCCAGGCCATCGGTGTGGGCAAGGGCACGGTGCTTCTGGAGGATTTCGAAGAGGCGGACGCCATCTTCGTGATCGGGCAGAACCCGGGCACCAACCATCCGAGAATGCTCGGCGACCTGCGCCGGGCGGCGATCCGCGGTGCGCGTATTGTCGTCTTCAACCCCATCCGCGAGCGCGGCCTGGAGCGCTTCTCCGACCCGCAGGACAAGATCGAGATGCTGCGCGGCGGTTCGACCGAGATCGCCAGCCAATATCTGCAGCCGCAACTCGGCGGCGACATGGCGGCGGTGCGCGGCATGGCCAAGGCCGTGCTGGCTGCGGAAGACAGAGCGGTCGCCGCCGGTCTACCCTCCGTTCTCGACCATGCATTTCTCACCGAACATTGCGTGGATTTTCAAGCGTATCAGGCAGCGGTCAAGGCGACGAGCTGGGCTGAGATCGAGGACCAGTCGGGACTGAGCCGGGAAGAGATCGAACGGGCCGCCGATGTCTATATCGACGCCGAACGCGTCATCTGCACCTGGGCTATGGGTGTCACCCAGCACCTGCATTCGGTCGCGACGATCCGCGAGATCGCCAATTTTATGTTCCTGCGCGGCAATATCGGCAAGCCGGGCGCCGGCCTTTGCCCGGTGCGCGGACATTCCAACGTGCAGGGCGACCGCACCGTCGGCATCAACGAACAGCCGGCGGACGAATTCCTCGATGCGCTGGAGAAACACTTCCGCTTCGCCGTCCCCCGCGAGCATGGCCACAATGTCCTTGCCGCGATCGGTGCGATGCTCGACGGTTCGGCCGAAGCCTTCATCGGTCTTGGCGGCAATTTCGCGCGCGCCACGCCCGACAGCACTCTCGTCGAAAAGGCGCTTCGGCAGCTGAAGCTGACGGTCCACATCGCAACCAAACCCAATCATTCGCATCTCATGCCAGGCGAGGCGGCCTTCATCCTGCCCTGCCTCGGACGCACCGAGATGGACCTCAACGAAGCCGGCAATTCCCAGCTCGTCAGCGTCGAGGATTCGATGAGCATGGTGCATGGCTCCGCCGGCATCAATCGTCCGGCCTCGCCATACCTGCTCTCGGAAGTCGCCATCATTGCCGGCATTGCGCAAGCGACGGTCGGTTCCGCCGTGGTCGACTGGGCGGAACTCGCCGACGATTACGACCTTATCCGTGATCATATCGAGGCGACCATTCCGGGCTTCGAAAACTACAATCAGCGCCTGCGCACGCCGCGCGGTTTCCACCTGCGCAATGCGGCCGCCCATCGCGAGTGGGATACGCTAGCGGGCAAGGCCTCATTCTCCTCCGAGGCGCTTCCTGAGGAGACGGTGCATCAGCGTGCGCGAAAGGGCGAAGGACATCGTTTTGCCCTGCAGACATTCCGCTCGCATGATCAATACAATACGACGGTCTACGGTCTCGATGACCGATATCGCGGCGTCTACGGAGAGCGGCAGGTCATCTTCATTCATCCCGCCGACCTGGCGGCGATGAATGCCGAGGCCGGTGACCGGGTCGACGTGATCGGCGAGCATGATGACGGCATCGAGCGCATCGCTGAGAATTTCCGCCTGGTGCCCTATGACATTCCGAGGGGTAGCATCGCCGGCTATTATCCCGAGCTGAACGTGCTGGTGCCGCTCGGCAGCGCCGGCAAGGAAAGCGATACGCCGACCTCGAAGTCGATCATGGTGTCCTTCCGCCGGCGAAACGCTGCGTGAGTGAAAGACTGTCCGAGGTCGATCGGTTTCTCGCGCTGGTGGCTGCAGCGCAAGAGGGCGATATCAGGCTGACATCCATACAGGCAGGCCTCCTCGTCGCCGCCGAACTCGGGATTGCGCGCGACAGCCGCGCCTTTGCGCGCAAGCTGGGGATCGCCCATTCCCTCGTACTGCGGGAGCTCAATGTCCTGGCGGAGCGCCAAGACCTGCTTGAGATCGTCCGCCGAGAACCAAGGACGATGACGGTGCACTACACATTGCCGCCGGCTTCTTCGGCGCAAGCGACGGCTTTTGCTTCTTGTTGCGTTGTCCCGGAACCGCTGCACACTGATGACGCGCTATCATCGGCAGACGCGCTTCCTGGTGTCGGAAGGGTATTCCCCGTAGGTCGATTTATAGACTGCGGAAAACCGGCCGAAATGAAAGAAGCCCCATTTGAGGCAGATCGCCTTCATGGTTTCGGTGCTCTGGGGGTCGAGTAGGTCTTGGCGCGCCGCGCGCAAGCGAAGCGTCAGCAGATAGACGGCGGGAGAGGTGCCCCTGAAGGCACGGAAGCCGGTTTCGAGCGCCCGGCTGGAGACGCCGGCGGCTTCGGCGACCTTCGGCATGGTGATCGGCTGATCGATATTGGCCTGCATGAATTCGATCGCCTTGCGCACATGCCGGGGAGCGATGAGGGCAGGCCCCTTGTCGAGGAAATGCGACAGCCGGTTCGGCACCATGCGCACGACGAGATCGGCCAGCGCCTGCGTCATATGCGCCATGGCGATCGGCGACTGCAGCAAGGGGCCGTCGTCGCGCATGCCGATGGCGATCGTCTCCGTCAAGTTACCGATCGTCCGGCCAACCGGCGTCGACAGATCCAGTTCGGGCAGCAGATCGAGAGAGCCGCTGAACGGCATTTCGAACGTCTGGCCTATCGTCTGCAGGATCACCGACCAATTGATCAGCAATTCGTCGATGACATTCGACTGGCCGTGCATGATGACGCTGTCTGGTTCGAAATTATTATAGAGAAGCAATTTTCCTTCCCCCGCCTCGGCGACGCGGGATCCATAAGCCACCCCCATGCCGCCGCTGCGCGGCACGACGATCGACAGATACTCTGCCGTATCGGCGGTTGGCTCGATATTGAACTGAAACTCCGCCTCGTGATAGCCGGTCAGCAGGACAGCGCTGTCAGTGGCGGAAAAATCCAAACCCCATTGGAAGTCCTGGGCGCGGCCGACAGGCTCGGCATCGAACGCGCCGAAGGCGCCGCCGAGCGTTTCGACCATGTTGTCGAAGGACGAACCGCGAAACCGAAACGAAAATGGCGCATGGCTATTTTCGGACATGCTGTTCCCCTTGTTCAGGGTGGCTGCGTTGCCCTGCTCTTCTCAACTGCTCGCACATCCGGGCGTGAGCCGCGATCCGTGTTGAGAAATCGATGCGGATGGACGAAGCTAGGTCATATCCTAGCCGATCTGGGCCCGGAGCGCAGCAGGCCTCGGCCGAGCAGGAGGATCTCCGCGCGGGATCAGCGTCTTGTGCCAGCCGATACAGGCCGAATTCGGACGTGGCGGGCGTCAAAAAAACCAACTCGTTGCATGCATTATCGACAGCTCCCATCCGATCAGTTTCGCAGCTCGAGGGCCGGAACTGGCAGAACTCGGAACGATAGGCAAGTCTTCACGCCACCGGCTATCGGTGATGAAACGATTACGCGAAAGGGCAAATTAATGGGTGTATCCGTGAGGCCACTAAAGGCTCAAACGCGGCGGTCTCGCCGCCAGGCTGAAGTTATGGAGAACGCCCCCGATCCGCGATCTGCGCAGTCGCCTGCCGAAGGCTCTATAGTGGACCGCTTATAGCCTTCGGCAGGCAGACAGGCATGCATACGCACGGGATGGGGTGCGTATGTACGATCCCTTCCATCCTTTGGGGGTGATGGATGAACGGGTTTGGCTTAAGGACCGCAAACCATCATGGCCTTGGTCGAAAACCATCTTATTGCACCGTGGCCATCGAGCAATTGTCGGCCCCCGATAAAGTCGACCAAGCGGCTTTTCGCGACGCAGTCTGGACTGGTTTTGCGCAAAATGTATAGGATAACGCTGGCTGGAGGCATGTTCGCGCCGCGGCTTGCACAAAGCGGACAGAGACCTCGAATGTCTCATCTGGCGCGCAGAAAGGGCCTGCTTGAGAAAGCAGCGGGAGCGCTCCGGCGTCACAGTTCCAAGGTGGTCGCATACCGTCACAGAAGGCTAGGCGCTTGGGGGGAGCCCCCGATTTCTATGACATCGATACGCGACGCGCGCAATTCCTCAGCCAGCCAGTGTGATCGGGCAAGTCTGAAGAAGCCATTTGATATCAAGCGACTTCACGGTCCGACTGCGGCCGGCTTCCCGTTTCCCCAAATGGCGACATGATACCGGTGTCGCCAGCGAAACGGAAAGACGGCCGCATTTGGAGCTTCAGAGGGCGACCGACAGGGCGCTGTCGCGCTCCGGAGCCATCTCGTGTGAGTTCACCATTGCACTGGCGAGCTGACGGAAGGTGACGAGCCCCAAGGTTTCACCGGAAGGCGAAACCACCCTGGCGTCGCCCTCTGGCGCCGATGACAGCATGCGGACGGCTTCTTCGACGGTCGTTCCCGCCACAATCGCCAGTCCAACCGGCGCCGCACCTGAGTGCAGCGGCGTCATCACGGCTTCGACATGGATGACTCGGCCGCGATTGACCTCCTTGACGAAGTTGGCGATGTAGTCGTCGGCCGGGCGCAGTACGATGTCCTGGCTGGTGCCCTGCTGGATGACTTCGCCGTCGCGCAGGATGGCGATCTGGTCGCCGAGACGCAGCGCCTCGTCGAGATCGTGGGTGATGAAGACGATGGTTTTCTTGATCTCCTTCTGGATATCGAGAAGCACTGTCTGCATGTCGGTGCGGATCAACGGGTCGAGCGCCGAATAGGCTTCGTCCATCAGAAGGACCGGGGCGTCGTTGGAAAGAGCCCTGGCCAGGCCGACGCGCTGCTGCATGCCGCCGGAGAGCTGGTTGGGATATTTCTGTTCGAAGCCCTTCAGGCCGACCCGCTCCAGCCAGCGCATCGCGACGTCGATGGCTTTCGGGCGCTCCATGCCCTGTACTTCAAGGCCGAAGATGGTGTTGTCGAGAACGTTCCGGTGCGGCAGAAGCGCGAACTTCTGAAACACCATCGCCGTCTGATGCCGGCGAAACGTTCGCAATTCCGTGTCGTTCATCTTCACGACATCGACGCCGTCGACCAGAACTTCGCCGGCGGTCGGGTCGATCAGACGGTTGATGTGGCGGATGAGCGTCGACTTGCCCGAACCCGAAAGACCCATGATGACCTGGATACGGCCGGAGGGGATCTCGACATTGATATCCTTCAGGCCCAGCACGTGACCGTGCTTTTCGTTGAGCTCGGTCTTCGACAATCCTTTCTTGACTGCGTCGACATGCGCAGCGGGATTGGGGCCGAAGATCTTGTAGAGGTGGCGGATCTTGATGCCGCCGAAACGTTGATCAGCCATGGACGATCTCCCGATGCTTCTGGAGCCTCTTGCCATATGCCTGGCTGACCCGGTCGAAGATGATGGCGATGCCGACGATGGCGAGGCCGTTGAAAATGCCTAAGGTGAAGTACTGGTTGGCAATGGCTTTCAGCACCGGCTGGCCAAGTCCCTGGACGCCGATCATCGAGGCAACGACTACCATTGCGAGCGCCATCATGATGGTCTGGTTGATGCCGGCCATGATAGTGGGAAGCGCCAGCGGCAACTGCACCTTGAAGAGCTTTTGCGCACTCGACGTTCCGAAAGCGTCGGCCGCTTCCAAAACGTCCTTGTCGACCAGCCTGATGCCGAGATCGGTCAGGCGAATCATCGGCGGAATGGCGTAGATGACGACGGCGATCAGTCCCGGCACCTTGCCGATGCCAAGCAGCATGACGACAGGAATGAGATAGACGAAGCTCGGCATGGTCTGCATGACGTCGAGGATCGGATTGACGACACGCTGCAGCCGGTCGGAGCGCGCCATCAGGATCCCCGTCGGAATGCCGATAGCGATGGAGAGCACGGTACAGACGAAGATCATCGAGACCGTCCGCATCGTATCGTCCCACATGTCGAAATAGCCGATCAGCAGCAGGGTGACGAGACAGCCGAGGACAACCTTGAGGCTGCGGCTGGCAAACCAGGCGATGACCAGGATGATGGCCGTGATGATCGGCCACGGCGTCTGTGTCATGAAGCGGTCGGCAGCGATGAGAAAATGCTGCAGCGGGGAGAACAAGGTCTCGATGCCGTCGCCATAAGCGCGCGTAAAGCTGCGAAAACCATCATCGATCGCCTTCTTCAGATTGCGAAGTGCGTCGTCATCCATATGCGGGAATTTATAAAACCATTCCATTCGGGTCCCCTTTTTCTTTAAGAGCCGTGGCAGTCTTTTTGGTTTTGTCGGCGGCGAGAAGCGGTGCGCCTTTTGCGCACCGCGATAGTCGGATTTAAAGCATGATGCCGAAACTGGGCGGCTTTCTCATGCTCTAACGCTTCAGTGGAGAACAGAAATCGGATTTCAGACCGAGCCCGGCCTGAAATCATCATGTTCTAGAGGGCAGCTTCGATCTTCTTGGCTGCCTCCGGCGAGACCCACTTGGTCCAGATGTCCTTGTTTTCCTCAAGGAAGTGCTTGGCGCCGTCTTCGCCGGTCGCCTGGTTGTCGGTCATCCAGGCCATCAGCTTGTTGACCGTTTCATTGCTCCAGGAGCGCTTCGAGAGATAGTCCATGACCTCGGGGCCGGCCTTTTCCGAGAAAGGCTTTGCAACCAGGGTCACGACGTGATCGACCGGCCAAGCATTGGGCTTGGGGTCCGGGCAATCGGCGACGGTGTTGCAGCGCTTCCATTCGGCGGCATCGTTCGGCACGCCGGCTTCGAGCTTGACCATCTCGTATTTGCCGAGCAGCGCGGTCGGCGCCCAGTAGTAACCGGCCCAGCCCGCCTTGCGCTCGTAGGCCTTGGCGATCGAACCATCGAGACCGGCAGCCGAACCGGTATCGACGAGGGTAAAGCCGGCCTTGTCGGCGCCGAAGGCCTTGTAGAGCTGTGTGGTGACGACAGTGCCGCCCCAGCCCTGAGGGCCGTTGTAGATGGCACCCTTCTTCGCGTCTTCGGGATCGGGGAAGAGTTCCGGATGCTTCAGCACGTCGCCGATGGTCTTGATATCGGGATGAGCCTCGGCGAGATATTTGGGAATCCACCAGCCCTGCACGCCGCCATCGGGCAGCGGCGAGCCGACCTGGACGATGCGGCCTTCATCCGTTCCCTTCTTGACAACATCCGGCAGCAGGTCGATCCAGGCTTCCGGCGCGATATCGGGCTGGCCCTTTTCGGCCATGGAGGTGATCGTCGGAACGGTGTCGCCAACGGTGATATCGGCGCTGCAGCCGTAACCTTCGTTCAGGATGAACTTGTCCAGGTTGGAGAGAACTTCGGCGCTCTGCCAGTTCATGCTGGCGATGGTGACGCTGCCGCATTCGGCGGCGCTGGCGTATGACGCGCCGCCGATCAGGCCGAACGTCAAACACGTCGATGCAAGTAATTTCTTCATTCTCGTTCCCTCTGTTTAGCGGCTTGTCTTGTCGAGCGGGGTGCCGCAGTGCCCGCCCCAACGGTTGTCAGGAAGCCTTTCCCATACTCACCGATCTCTCAAATGCTGCAGACAATCCCTTGGCGACCGAAGCGTCGAACCCCGCTGCGCGCATGCCTTCGATGGCTGCTGCGGTGGTGCCGCGATAGTCGAGAAAGGCCCGAACGATATGGTCGGGAGATTCGTCGTGGCGCTCCAGCAGGCGACCGGCGCCTGATATCACGGTGCTGACGGCGCGGCGCGCAATCTCTGCCGGCAGGCCATGGGCAACAGCGTCGCGCATCATGGCGGCCGCCAGCAGTGCCGGGAATGCCGGTCCGGATCCGGAAAGGCCCGTCAGGTAATCGATGTCGCTTTCCCTTGCGACTTCGTCCTCGGATCCGCATGTGCTGAAAATGGCGCGGACGATGGCGCGGTCTTCTTCGGTGATCTCGTTCGTGCCGATCCAGGGCGTATAGGATTTCGACACTTCAGCAGCAGCATTCGGCAGGGCGCGGACGATGCGAGCAGTCTTGTGGCGTGAGGAAAGAGCGGTGAGGCGAATACCCGCCATGATCGATATGACGAGCTTGCCTTTGGCATCAACCGCAAGGGGATGCCAGTCGGTGGGGCGGACGGAGAGAAGGATCAAGTCCGAGCGGTCGGCAAGCGCCTGATTGTCGGTCGTCCAGAAAGAATTCGGAAAATGGGTTGGGCGCTCGCTGCGATAGGAGAGCGAGAGATTTCGAGCATCGACCAAGCCGGCATCGAGGATCGAGCCAGCGATTGCGCCGCCAAGCCAGCCGCCGCCGCCAATGATGCCGATCCTCAAGGAAACGCTCATCCGGGCCTCCTCTAGCCGGGCCGATGGCCATGCCGGGAGAAGAAGCGATCAAGCTCCCTCTGCTGCGGCACTTCGCCCGTGTAGATCGCAATATACTCCGGAATCCGTTTCATGCGGACGGCAATATCCTCCCTTGACTGCATGGAAATGTAACCGATCTGAACGAGGTAAGTTGTTCGCGCTCTGACATCCGATGTCGTTTCTGGTAAGCCGAACCGCATAAACATGCGCTTGAGCGCCTCCAGCCGGATCTGATCGGCCTGCTGGACCTCTGCGAGAAGCTCGTCGGATTGCAGCGCCCAGCTGCGCACGGCAAATTCGAATTTCGCGTCGAACAGATCATTGTCGAGCCAGCAATCGAAGACATTGAGCATCGCTTCGGCCAGCGATTCCGCATAGGCTTCCGACCGCTTGACAATATTGCCGGTGTTTTTGTCGCGCCATAGCGCCACGAGCGCGCTCAGCAGTTCCTCCCGATCCTTGAAGAACCAGTAGAAGCTCGTGCGCGAGAGATTGAGCTTCTTGGCCAGCGGCAGAATTTTCACCGAATCTACGCCGGAGTCCAACAGAGAGTGATAAGCTGCCTCCAGCCATCCCTCTTGCGATCCGCGCCAGCCGGTGTCGTTCAAAGACTGATCCATGCGTTATCTCCTATCAAATTATGAGGCCGCGCACAAGGAAAATGTACATTGGTGTCGAAAACGATGACTTAACTGTTTTCCACGTTGACACCTATGTACATAGCGCCTAGCGTCTCCCTCGATGTTTTAATCCGGAACCACGGCCCATGTCGAACGATCCCCTTCTGCAGCCCTATCAGCTCAAGCATTTGAAGTTGCGCAACCGTATCATCGTAACCTCTCACGAGCCGGCCTATCCGGAAGACGGCATGCCGAAGGGAAAATATCGCGCCTATACGGTAGAGCGCGCAAAGGGCGGGGTGGCTTTGACGATGACAGCGGGCTCGGCGGCCGTCTCCAAGGATAGCCCGCCTGTCTTCAACAACCTGCTTGCCTATAAGGACGAGATCGTTCCCTGGATCAGGGAGATGACCGATGCCGTGCATGAAGAGGGTGCGGCAATCATGATCCAGCTCACCCATCTTGGCCGGCGCACCCGCTGGGACAAGGGCGACTGGCTGCCGGTCCTTGCCCCCTCGCATCATCGCGAGGCTTCTCACCGCGCCTTCCCGAAGAAGATGGAAGATTGGGATATCGAGCGCATCATCAAGGATTTCGCCGATGCGGCCGAGCGCATGAAGGCGGGCGGCATGGACGGTGTCGAACTGGAGGCCTACGGTCACCTGATCGACCAGTTCGTGTCTCCGCTCACCAACGAACTCGACGGTCCCTATGGCGGCTCGCTGGATAATCGTCTGCGCTTCTGTTTCGATGTGTTCAAGGCGATCCGCAAAAGAGTGGGCGACGATTTCATTCTCGGCCTGCGCTATACCGCCGACGAATGTCTTCCCGGCGGCACCGGCAAGGCCGAAGGGATCGAAATCTCCAGGCGCCTGAAGGAAAGTGGCCTCATCGATTACCTGAACGTGATCCGCGGCCACATCGATACCGACGCGGGTCTCACCGACGTGATCCCGATCCAGGGCATGGCGAATTCGCCGCATCTCGACTTCGCCGGCGAAATCCGCGCCGCGACCGACTTTCCGACCTTCCATGCGGCGAAGATTCCTGATGTCGCCACCGCCCGCCACGCAATTGCCGCCGGCAAGGTCGACATGATCGGCATGACCCGCGCCCACATGACCGACCCGCACATCGTCCGCAAGATCATCGAGAAGCGGGAAGAGGATATTCGCCCCTGCGTCGGCGCCAATTACTGCCTCGATCGCATCTACCAGGGCGGAGCCGCCTACTGCATCCATAATGCTGCGACCGGCCGCGAATTGACCATGCCGCATATCGTCGCGAAGGCCAACGCCAAGAAAAAGGTCGTCATCGTCGGCGCCGGCCCGGCCGGTCTGGAAGCGGCGCGCGTCGCTGGAGAACGCGGCCATCAGGTCGTGGTCTTCGAAGCGGCGAACAATGCCGGCGGACAGGTCCGGCTCACTGCCCAAAGCGAGCGCCGTAGGGAAATGATCAGCATTATCGACTGGCGCATGAGCCAGTGCGAGAAATACGACGTCACCTTCCACTTCAATACATGGGCGGAAGCCGGCATGATCGAAGCCGAGCGCCCCGACGTCGTCATCGTCGCGACCGGCGGCTTGCCGCATACCGAGGTTCTTTCGCGCGGCAACGAACTGGTGGTCTCTTCGTGGGATATCATCTCCGGTGACGTGAAGCCTGGCACCAACGTGCTTGTTTTTGACGATGCCGGCGACCATGCCGGTCTACAGGCGGCGGAGTTTCTTGCCAAGGCGGGCGCTAAGGTCGAGATCATGACGCCGGACCGGTCCTTTGCGCCCGAGGTCATGGCCATGAACCTGGTGCCTTATATGCGCTCTCTCCAGAAGCATGACGTGACCTTCACGGTCACCTATCGTCTGGAGGCCGTCGAGAAGAGCGGTAACCAGCTCGTCGCCCATGTCGGCAGCGATTACGGCGGGATTGCCAAGCAGAGCAGCTTCGACCAGATCGTCGTCAATCACGGGACCATCCCGCTCGACGAACTCTATTTCGAGCTGAAGCCCAGCTCTAGCAATCTCGGCGAGATGTCGTACGACCAGCTTCTTTCGGGAGAGCCGCAGTCCGTCATGCGCAATCCCGAGGGCAGGTTCCAGCTGTTTAGGATCGGCGATGCTGTCGCTGCGCGCAATACGCATGCCGCCATTTATGACGGCTTGCGCATCGCCAAGGATATATGATTGCAGGAGCGGCCGCTCGTCGGCCGGTCATTTCGGGGGGTGATATGAGTTTACGTGAGGAAAGCCTCCAGTCTTTCGTGGATGCCGCGTCTGTTGCTTTCGATCGGTACGCGAAGGCCCCGGAGGCCCGGCGCTCGATCCGCCAATTTTTTGCGGCGCTGGAGCAGCCGGGGGTCGCGCGTGTGGGCGAGGGACGCCGGTTGCCCGTCTGCGCTGAGCTTGATGTGGCGCTTGCGGTTGATCCCTCGTACGATCCTTCGCTGGCGCGGTTGATTGAGGCGTTCAAAGGCATCGAGCCGATGCTTGAATGGCGCCGACGCACCAAGTATGACCACACCGCCGGCGACAATTTCGTCGATGGCCACGCCAATGCTATGCTCATCGGCCCGGGAGGATTGGAGGAGCGGAGCGACCTTTGGTTGGGTGTGACATTGCTGGCGCCGCACGTGCGCTATCCCGATCACGACCACCCACCGGAGGAAGTTTATCTGGTGCTTTCCGAGGGAGAGTTTCAACAGGGGGAGGGGGACTGGTTTTCGCCCGGTATCGGCGGATCGTTCTACAATATCCCCGGGATCAAACATGCCATGAGGTCGGTGGATACACCGCTCTTCGCCTTCTGGGCGCTGCTTTCCGAACGGCCGCACTGATGGCCGGCAGTCTAGAAATAAAGGGGTTTTGCAAATGAAGGTTCTCGTGCCAGTCAAACGGGTTGTCGACTACAACGTGAAGATCCGGGTGAAGCCGGATGGTTCGGGTGTCGAGCTTGCCAATGTGAAGATGTCGATGAACCCGTTCGACGAGATCTCGGTGGAAGAGGCGCTG
>NZ_LODW01000054.1 GCF_002914525.1 Rhizobium hidalgonense
TCTGACGGTTGATTACCAGATCGTCGACAACTTCTACGCCAAGGCTTCGGTTCAGTACCTCGATCCGGAAGATGCTGACGACTCCACTTCGGGCTACTTCCGTCTGCAGCGTTCGTTCTAATCTGATCTGACTTCGGTCAATCAGGAAAGCCCGGCTCTCTGAGCCGGGCTTTTTTGCATTGAGCGGACCGCATGTCAGCCCGCTGCCCGGCTCCGATGAGGCCAATTCATGTCGCCCGGAAGTGCGACGCTTCCCGGATGACGACATGCATCAAAACAACGAGCGAAAGCGCGTCGCTGATTCAAATTAGTGCTGTAGGCTTTATCGGCGGTAGGCGAGAAAAGCTCGAATGGCTGTGGGGATGCCGCCGTGATGCAGAAGCGGCGCGTGTCCCTGTCCTTCGGCGGTATGCAGGACCAGACCCGGATGCCGGCAGGCCATTTCATCGGCCGTCTCATTTGAAAGCAGAGGCGTATTTTCGCCGCGGATCACCATCAGCGGAAATTGACTCAGGCTTTCGAATTGCCCCCAGAGATCGGGCAGCGGCTGGCTGAGATCGACCGATTTCAGCGCTTCGGCAATCGCCGGGTCAAAATCGGCGACCGGCCTTCCGCCGATGTCGCGATAAAGGGCAAGCGCCATCTCGCGCCAATCATGCTCTGCAAGTGCGGTGAACGAGGCGCCATGATTACCCCTCACTATATCGACCGCCTCGCCCCAGTCTGTCGGCCTTCTGCCGCAGTTGAGGTAGTCTCGAATGCGCGCCAGCCCTTCGGCCTCGACCACAGGCCCGATATCGTTGAGGATGACGGCCTCGAGAAGATCCGGCCGTGTCGCCGCGAGCAGATGCAGGATCAGCCCGCCCCGCGACGTGCCGATGAAGATCGCCCGCTCGATGTCGAACGCCGCGCAGGCGGTAACGACGTCGCGGGCTTCCGTAGTGAGATTGTAGTTCGCCTTTTTCTCGTCCCAGGCCGAGTTTCCCCGTCCGCGCGAATCGAGCGCGATGACCCGCCGTGGTGCCGTCGTGTCCTGGGAGAGAAGCAGCGCCAGCCGATGAAAATCCCGCGTATTGCGGGTCAGGCCTGGCAGACAGATGACCGGCAGCCGTCCTGTAGTTACCGTCTCGTCCGGCCGGTAGTCGCGGGCATAAAGCGTCAGACCATCGGGAGAGGTGTAAAATCGTTCCTGGAAACCGCTTGCATAAGTATCCGGCATCGCATCCCTCGAAATCTGTTGATCCGGAAGATGTAGCCTGCTTTTCCAGCCGCGCAAACAGCGTCAGGAGGCGCTACGCCCGCCGATCAGGTCACGCTCGATATCTGTGGGCTGGCCGAGACGGGCCTTGTAGACCTCGTAATTCTCCATCACCCGCTGGACGTAGTTCCGCGTTTCGGGGAAGGGGATGCGCTCGATCCAATCGACGATCTCGTCGATCGATTTGCCGCGTGGATCGCCGTAGCGGCTGATCCATTCCGGTACCCGCTTCGGCCCGGCATTATAGGCGATGAAGGTGAGGATATAGGAGCCGCCGAAGGCGTCGATCTGCTCGCCGAGATAATGCGCGCCGAGCGTGGCGTTGTAGCCGGCATCGGCGGTCAGCTTGTCTTTCGAATAGGCGATGTTGTGGCGCTTGGCCACCGCCTGGGCAGTCCCCGGCAGAAGCTGCAGCAGGCCGCGTGCGTTCGCCGCCGAAACGGCCGCCGGGTTGAAGGCGCTTTCCTGCCGGGCGATGGCATAGGCAAGCGCCTTACCCGAGCCTGATATATTGGCATTCGACGGGATGACGCCGACCGGAAAGGCGAGCGCTGCGACATCGATGCCGCGTCCATAGGCGATCTTGCCGATCTGCAGCGACAGATGATGGTCGCCGGATTGTTCGGCCTGGGCCGCAAGCACTGCCAGTTCACCGGGGCTCTGCAGTTGCTCGGCAAGCGCGAGATAGAGAATGGCGGCCCGCCATCCATGGCCCGCCGCTTCCAGCCGGGCGATCGCCTGCACGGCTTCGCGTGCCTGGAGGCGTTGCCGGTCGGCCGTGCTCGGCGAGGGATAAGTCACGTTCAGCGTCTTTTGCCCCAGCCGTTCTGCCGCGAGTTGGCCATAGAAGGTGCCGGGGAAGGTCGCAGCCTTCCCATAAAATTCGCTGGACTTTCCAGGACCTCCGGCTTCCGCCGCGCGTCCCAGCCAATACCAGGCGCGTGAAACCGAGATCGGTCCGTTTGATGTCTGCAGGATTTTGCGGAAGTGTTTTTCCGCCGTTGCCGGATCCTGCAGGCCGCGAAGCGCGTACCAGCCGGCATGAAACTCAGCCTCGACGATATCTGTTGGGCTCGTTGCGGCGTAGTCGGCGACGATGCGATAAGCAGGTTTGAACTGTCCCTGGTCGACGAGGCCACGACTGACGATGCGCTGCTCGTTCCACCACTCGCCGGAATTGACAAGCTCGCTGCGCTCGGGCGGCATCCGGTCGAGCAGTGCCGCAGCCTCGGCATATTTGTCCTGTTTGCGCAGATATTCGATCCGCGCAAACAGCAAGCCGGCATCGCTGCGCCATCTCGCATCGACGGCGTCGAGCAGCGCGCCAGCATTGCCGGCCTTGGCGTCGACGGCGGCCCATGCCTTGTAGAGCGACTGCGCCTGGCCCATGTCGCCGAAACGCTTGGCCTGCGCCACCCGGCCGCGATACATCAGATAGTCCATCCGCGCCTTATGGTCGGCCGGCGTCAACAGCGCGGAAAATTCGATGAGGATCTTGTCCTCGGTCGCCTTGTCGAGAGCCTCTCCACGCCAGACCTTGCGGACATATTTTGCTGCCTGCGCCTGTTTGCCTGTTGCAACCAGCGCCCGGCCGAGAATGACGGCGCCCTGCATCGTCTCAGGCGCGGTATCGCCGAAGGCGGCAAGCACGGCGGATGGGGCGGGGTTTTCGTCATAGAGCGCGCGTTCGGAATAGGCACGCAGCCGCGAAAGCCCCGGCCAGCTCTTGAGCTCCTGCGCAGCACTGGCGATCTCATAGGAGGGAACGCCCTTCAATCCAGAAACGGCAATCGCCCAGGTGAGGATATGGCGGTCGAGCGTACCGTCTCGCATATTGTCTCGGATCGACAGCGCCAGCCGCGGATCCTTGTCGGAAAGTGCGTCGAGGCCGGCTTTCAGGTCGCCATTGACGGGTGCGACTGCCGGATTATGCGGAATGGCGCCTGTTGTGATCGATTCAGGCAGTGAAGTTTCAGGGATGAAGCCGAGCGGCTTCACACCGGGAATGGCGGTGCTCTCGCCGGGAAGCGGCGACGCTACGCTGCTCCACGCAGCGGCAAGAAAGCCGAAGGCGGTCAGAATCAGCACAGCTTTCTTCATCCGGGATCTCGCAACGAAAACACGCCCTGCCATTTGGCTAGAGGCATCTTAACGAAACCTTACCGTACCAGGTAAAATTCATTCACATCTGCTATCGGAATTTGCCCTAAACCGAACTCTCCGCGCTTGTCGCGATGATTTCGGCGCTCTATGGTGCGCAAAATATTCATGGAATGCGGCCGAAGCAAGGATTTGGTCGTGAGGAGCTTTGCATGTTCAATGGGTCCATTCCCGCCCTCGTCACCCCCTTCACCGATGCCGGACTGATCGACGAAGACAGCTTCGCCGCGCATGTCGACTGGCAGATCAAGGAGGGCAGCAATGGTCTCGTTCCTGTCGGCACGACGGGCGAATCCCCGACGTTGTCGCATGCCGAGCACAAACGGGTCGTGGAGCTCTGCATCGAGGTTGCCGCAAAACGCGTTCCCGTCATGGCCGGCGCCGGTTCAAACAATACAGGTGAGGCGATCGAGCTTGCCCAGCACGCCGAAAAGGTCGGCGCGGATGCTGTTCTGGTCGTCACTCCTTATTACAACAAGCCGACGCAAAAGGGCTTGATCGCGCATTTTTCGGCGATTGCCGAGGCCGTCGATCTGCCCATCTATATCTACAACATCCCCGGCCGCTCGGTCGTCGACATGACGCCGGAAACGATGGGTGTGCTCGCCAAGGCGCATGGCAATATCGTCGGCGTCAAGGATGCGACGGGCAAGATCGAGCGTGTCTCCGAACAGCGCATGACCTGCGGCAAGGATTTCCGGCAATTGTCCGGCGAGGACGCGACGGCGCTCGGCTTCAACGCCCATGGCGGCGTCGGCTGTATCTCGGTCACGGCCAATGTGGCTCCGCGCCTCTGCGCCGATTTCCAGGCGGCGACGCTGAAAGGCGACTATGGCAGCGCGCTGGAATATCAGGATCGACTAATGCCGCTGCACAAGGCGATCTTCCTGGAACCCGGTCTTTGCGGCGCCAAATACGGGCTCTCCCGGCTTGGTCGCATGAGCCGCAACGTCCGCTCGCCGCTGCTGTCGACGCTGGAGCCGGCAACCGAAGCGGCGATCGACGCCGCCCTTCGCCATGCCGGGCTGCTGAACTGAGGAGACCGGCCGTCTTCACAAGGCCGAGTCGTTCCCTTACATAAAGGGTAAGCAATGAGGGCGCGGTCTTTCGCGCGCCCTGAAGGGAATATTGTCATGGCCCCCAAAGGCAGCCAGCGCGTGGTGAACAAGGTCGTGGCCGAAAACCGCAAGGCCCGCTTCAACTACGAGATCATCGATACCTATGAGGCCGGCCTCGTGCTGATGGGCACAGAGGTCAAGTCGCTGCGCGAAGGCAAGGCCAATATCGCCGAATCCTATGCGTCGGACGAGGGCGGCGAAATCTGGCTGATCAACTCCTACCTGCCGGAATATCTGCAGGCGAACCGCTTCAATCACGAACCGCGCCGGCGCCGCAAGCTGCTTTTGTCTGGCCGTGAAATCCATCGCCTGCGCTCTGCCGTCAACCGCGAGGGCATGACGCTGATCCCGTTGAAGATCTATTTCAACGACCGCGGTCGGGCGAAGATGGAACTGGCGCTCGCCAAGGGTAAGAAACTGCACGATAAGCGCGAGTCCGAGAAGGAACGCGATTGGAACCGGCAGAAGAGCCGTCTGCTGAAGGACAATGGCTAACTAGGCCGCTTGGGGGACGATTGCCGTTTCGCACGGCAATGCTGCCGGATCAGTCCTCGATATCGCTGGCCGGAGCTACGACTTCCACCGGGCGTGGAGCCCGCTCCGCAGGGTCGCGACCGATTTCAGCCTTCAAAGACAAGAGATCGATGAAGTGGTCGGCCTGACGGCGCAGGTCGTCGGCGATCATCGGCGGCTGCGTTGCCATGGTCGAAATCACCGAAACCTTGCGGCCCCTGCGCTGTAGAGCCTCCACAAGATTGGTGAAGTCGCCGTCGCCCGAGAAGATGACGAGATGATCGACCGTCTCGGACTGTTCCATGGCATCGATCGCAAGCTCGATGTCCATGTTGCCCTTGATCTTTCTGCGACCCATGGAATCTGTGAATTCCTTGGCGGGCTTGGTCACGACCTTGTAGCCATTATAGTCGAGCCAGTCGATCAACGGCCGGATCGAGGAATATTCCTGATCCTCGATCAGAGCGGTATAATAGTAGGCGCGCAGGAGATAGCCGCGTTTCTGGAATGCTTTCAATAGTTTGCGATAATCTATGTCGAAACCGAGGCTCTTGGATGCAGCGTAGAGGTTGGCGCCGTCAATGAAGAGTGCAATTTTTTCGCGTGGGTCAAACATCGCTTACCAATCCAATGAGAGCAATCGAAATCCGCAGGACCAAAATTCAATAAAATCAATGAGTTGTGTTTTGATTCTGCTTTGATCCATATTTTAACAATTATTCATATATGAAAGATTTAGGGCACGATTCGGCATATTCCAAGCAACCCCAGGTGGAATTGTGACATTCTCCATGGAAATTTAGATCAGCCGCTTATAAAGACGAGGGGAGCCGGAATGAAAAACTTGTATTTGCCCGGTTTTAATTGTATCGGGCGTGCTAATCCCGAAATGACGACCGTAAAGGACAGGCAATGGCCCGTGTCACAGTTGAAGATTGCATCGACAAGGTGGAGAACCGCTTCGAGCTGGTTCTGCTCGCCAGCCACCGCGCCCGGCTGATTTCCCAGGGCGCCTCGATCACCATCGATCGCGACAACGATAAGAATCCGGTCGTGGCGCTCCGCGAAATCGCCGACGAAACGCTTTCGCCCGATGACCTCAAGGAAGATCTGATCCATTCGCTGCAGAAGCATGTCGAAGTCGACGAGCCCGAGCCCGATCCGGCCAGCATGATCGCCGCCGGCGGTGTCGCTGCAGCCGACAGCGAGGAGCAGGACGACCTGCCCGAAACGATCACGTTCGACCAGATGTCGGAAGAAGAGCTGCTTGCCGGCATCGAAGGCCTGGTGCCGCCTGAGAAGAGCGACGACTACTAAGCGCAGGCCGATCCCCGGTCTTATGATCCGGTCGCAGACGAACCGGAAATCATGCGATGCGAAAGTGCGATGATTACCAATCGTCAATCTTGCGCCTTTATTGCTTAGGCATATTATTGCCCATGTGTGCGCCAATCGTTGATTGGCGCGCTTTTATTTTTACCGGAGTGGCTTTGGAATGATGCGGCAGTACGAGCTCGTGGAGCGGGTTCAGCAATACAAGCCCGATGCCAATGAAGCACTGCTGAACAAAGCCTATGTCTACGCCATGCAGAAGCATGGCCAGCAAAAGCGTGCGAGCGGCGATCCCTATATTTCCCATCCGCTCGAAGTCGCCGCCATCCTCACCGACATGCACCTCGATGAATCGACGATTGCAGTGGCCCTGCTGCACGATACGATCGAGGATACGACGGCGACGCGCGCCGAGATCGACGAACTCTTCGGCGAGGATATCGGCCGCCTTGTCGAGGGGTTGACCAAGATCAAGAAGCTCGATCTCGTCACCAAGAAGGCCAAGCAGGCGGAAAACCTGCGCAAGCTGCTGTTGGCGATTTCCGACGACGTGCGCGTTCTGCTCGTCAAGCTTGCCGATCGCCTGCACAACATGCGCACCCTCGATCATATGTCGGCCGATAAGCGTGCCCGTATCTCCGAGGAGACGATGGAAATCTATGCGCCGCTCGCCGGCCGCATGGGCATGCAGGATATGCGCGAGGAGCTGGAGGAGCTCTCCTTCCGCCATATGAACCCGGAAGCCTACGACACCGTCACCAAAAGGCTGGAAGAGCTTTCCAAGCGCAACGAGGGCATCGTCAAGAAGATCGAGGCAGAACTGCGTGATCTGCTGGTCGCAAGCGGCCTGACTAGCGCCTATGTCAAGGGTCGGCAGAAGAAGCCCTATTCGGTCTTCCGCAAGATGCAATCGAAGTCGCTTTCCTTCGAGCAGCTTTCCGATGTCTACGGTTTCCGGTTGATCGTCGAAGACATCCCGTCCTGTTACCGGGCGCTCGGCATCGTCCACACCCGCTGGCGCGTCGTGCCCGGCCGATTCAAGGACTATATCTCGACGCCGAAGCAGAATGATTACCGCTCGCTGCACACCACCATCGTCGGTCCCTCCAGCCAGCGCATCGAACTGCAGATCCGCACCAAGCGCATGCACGAAATCGCCGAATTCGGCATCGCCGCCCACACGCTCTATAAGGACGGCGCCACCAATGCCGACGGCGACATTCTTTCGCGCGAATCCAACGCCTATTCCTGGCTGCGCCATACGATCGAGGCGCTGGCCGAGGGCGACAGCCCGGAAGAATTCCTCGAACACACCAAGCTCGAGCTCTTCCAGGACCAGGTCTTCTGCTTCACGCCGAAGGGCAAGCTGATTGCCCTGCCGCGCGGCGCCACCCCGATCGATTTTGCCTATGCGGTGCACACCAATATCGGCGATACCACGGTCGGCGCCAAGATCAACGGCCGCATCATGCCGCTGGTGACGCGGCTTGCCAATGGCGATGAGGTCGAGATCATCCGCTCCGGCGTCCAGGTCCCGCCCGCCGCCTGGGAGGAGATTGTCGTCACCGGCAAGGCGCGTGCCGCCATCCGCCGCGCCACCCGCATGGCGATCCGCAAGCAATATGCCGGCCTCGGCCACCGCATTCTCGAGCGCACCTTCGACAGGGCCGGCAAGATTTTCTCCCGTGAGGCGATGAAGCCGGCGCTGCATCGTCTCGGCCAGAAGGATGTCGAGGATGCGATCGCCGCCGTCGGCCGCGGCGAGATGTCCTCGCTCGATGTGCTGCGCGCCGTCTATCCCGACCATCAGGATGAGCGCGTCACGGTAAAACCCTCCGGCGATGACGGCTGGTTCAATGTCCGCAGCGCGGCCGGCATGATCTTCAAGATCCCCGGAAAGGCCAAGCCCGGTCTCGACGGCCGCCATCCGGAAGTCGACACCGACGTTGATATCGGCCCGATCCGCGGCCTGTCCGGCAATGTCGACGTCAAGTTCGCGTCGACAGGCGCGGTGCCCGGCGATCGCATCGTCGGCATCATGGACCAGGGCAAGGGCATCACGATTTATCCGATCCAGTCGCCGAGCCTCCAGCGCTTTGACGATCAGCCCGACCGTTGGATCGATGTCCGCTGGGATCTCGACGAGGCCAACAAGTCGCGTTTCATGGCGCGCATCATGGTCAACGGGTTGAATGAGCCCGGCACGCTTGCCAAGGTCGCCCAGACGGTTGCAGGCCTCGACGTCAATATCCGGTTATTGAATACGGTGCGGGTCGCTGCCGATTTCACCGAAATGATGCTCGAGGTTGAGGTCTGGGACCTGCGTCAGCTCAATCAGCTGCTCGCCCAGATGAAGGAACTGGATTGCATCGCCACGGTCCGGCGGCTCTACGAGTAGGCTTTTGTTAATCCTGACCAGCGGCTGGTCAATAAATTGCACATTTTGTGATCGTTATATGGTCGGAATGGCGCATCGAAAAGGCAAGCAATGCGCCTGATGCATGGCTGACTCCATGTTGCGGCGGTGGTAATTGACCTTTGCCGCGACTATCTTCTGGTCATCGAAACGCAAACAGAAGATGAGACAAGGTAATGTTTGAACCTATCAGGAAAATCGCTCGCGCCCTGCGCGCTCCGACCGCCCAGGAACGTGAAATGGCCTATTTGAACGGCTCGTTCGATCGTATCGATCTCGAGTTTCGTCAGCGCCAGGTCGACCGCGGTCTGTTCCGCAATCGCTGATACTGAGCTTTATACTTGAGACGAGTGAGGGACGTTATGCATAACGGACGCCCCTCGGCGTGAAAAAGCTCTTCTGTGCTGAGAGGGCTGAGCTGTTTTTTCGGCGCTATCATTTGCCGCTCTTGTCATGGTCATGTGCGCTGCACTAAATACCGGCCATGTTGTTTCGCCGTCGCAAGCCCGCGGGATTCAAGGAAAAGATGCGAGAGCTTCTATGGCCCCGCAAAGGTTTCCTTCGCCCGATCCGATACCTCTCAATGCGCATCCTGCGCCTGAGCGCTTCGCCGCACGCGGTTGCGGCCGGCGTTGCTGCCGGTGTCTTCGTCTCGTGGACGCCTTTCATCGGCGTGCATTTTGTCATGGCTTTCGTCATCACCTATTTCCTTTCCGGCAGTATGGTGGCCGCCGCCCTCGGTTGCGCCGCCTTCGGCAATCCGCTGACCTATCCCTTTATCTGGGGCATCACCTGGGAGATCGGGCATCTGCTGCTCAGCCGTGAGGATCAACTGGCCGGTCAGTCGATTGATCTCGCCGCCCTGTTTCACAAGCTGAACTTCACTGAATTGTGGAGGCCGGTGCTGGAGCCGATGCTCGTCGGCGCCATTCCGCCGGCGATCGTCACCTCCGTTGCGCTCTATGCACTGACATTCTACACCGTGAAGGGTTTTCAGACGCGCCGCCACACCCGGCTGCTGGAGCGGGCGCGTCTGCGTCTGGCGAGCCCTGCCGGCGACATGCCGAGCGTATGAACCTGGTCAATAAATCTAAGCGACGGAAGGTTCCGGCATGATCATCGGCATTGGCAGCGATCTGATCGACATTCGCCGCGTTGAGAAGTCCATCGAGCGCTTCGGCGACCGCTTCACCCATCGCTGCTTCACCGAGGTCGAGCGCGCGCGGTCCGACCGCCGGGCGAATCGATGCGCCTCCTATGCCAAGCGTTTTGCCGCCAAGGAGGCTTGTTCCAAGGCGCTCGGCACCGGTATCGCCCAGGGCGTCTTCTGGAAGGACATGGGCGTCGTCAACCTGCCGAGCGGCAAGCCCACGATGGTTTTATCGGGCGCCGCCGCCCTGATCCTCGAATCGATGCTGCCCGCGGGCCACAGGCCCGCCATTCATTTGACAATAACGGATGATTATCCCTTGGCGCAGGCCTTCGTAATTATTGAGGCGTTGCCCGAGAACCTTTGATCGCGACCTCGGGAGCGATTGAGCGCGACCCCGGACGCGATTGATGCGACCCCGGAAGCGTTTCGACGCGACCTCTCGTCGCTTTTGATGCTGTCGCCATTGCCGCAACCGGCCGAAGCCGCTAGAGAGAACGACAGAAAGAATTGCGCCGTCGCGGCGTCTTGAAGGAATAAGACTGCGTGTCCGAAAAAGTCGATACCAAGCCGAACGCCCTGTGGGAAAATATCAAAGTCATCATCCAGGCGCTGATTTTGGCGATGGTGATCCGAACCGTGCTGTTCCAGCCCTTTACGATTCCGTCCGGTTCGATGATGCCGACGCTGCTCGTGGGCGACTACATCTTCGTCAATAAGTTCGCTTACGGCTATTCGAAATATTCGTTGCCCTTCTCGCCCGACATCTTCAGCGGCCGCCTGTTCGGCGCCGATCCGAAGCGCGGCGACATCGTTGTCTTCCGCTTCCCGCCGAATCCCGAGGTCGATTACATCAAGCGCTGCATCGGCCTGCCGGGCGATCATATCCAGGTGACCGACGGCGTGCTCTACGTCAATGGAAAGCCGGTTCCGAAGGTGGCCGATGGTACCTTTACGTCGGACTACAAGCTTGATCCGGGCGCCGATGTGCCGGTCTTCCGCGAAACGCTCGATAGTGGCAAGACCTACGACACGCTCGATCAGTCTCCTGTGTCGCGCGGCGATAACACCCGTGAATTCATCGTGCCGGAAGGCCATTATTTCATGATGGGCGACAATCGCGACAACTCGCTCGACAGCCGCTTCGACGTGGGCTTCGTGCCCGCGGAAAATCTTGTCGGCCGCGCCAGCGTCATCTTCTTCTCGCTCGGCAACGACACCTCCTTCCGCGAAATTTGGAAGTGGCCGACGAACATGCGCTGGGACCGCCTCTTCAAGGTTGTTGAATGAGCAAGGCTCAGACGCTTTCTGCGGCGGACCGCGCAAAGCTTGAAGGCCTGATCGGTCACGACTTCGCCGAAAAGGAACGCCTCGACCGGGCGCTGACCCATGCCAGCGCCCGCACTGAGAAGGTCGGCAATTACGAACGGCTGGAATTCCTCGGCGACAGGGTTCTCGGCCTCTGCATCGCCGAACTGCTGTTCAGTACCTTCGGCACGGCGGGGGAAGGCGAGCTCTCGGTTCGCCTCAACCAGTTGGTCAGCGCTGAAACCTGCGCTGCGGTCGCCGACGAACTCAACCTTCACCTCTATATCCGCACCGGCGCCGATGTGAAAAAATTGACCGGCAAGCGGATGATGAACGTGCGCGCCGATGTCGTCGAAAGCCTGATCGCCGCGATCTATCTCGATGGCGGCCTCGAAGTTGCCCGCCGCTTTATCCTGCGCTACTGGCAGGGCAGGGCGGTCAGGGCCGATGGTGCCAAGCGCGACGCCAAGACCGAGCTGCAGGAATGGTCGCACGCGAAATTCGGCGTCACGCCCAATTACCGGGTTGATGAACGCAGCGGACCGGATCATGATCCGCGTTTCAAGGTGACGGTGGAAGTTGCTGGCATAAAGCCGGAAACCGGCGTAGAGCGGTCGAAGCGCGCCGCCGAACAGGTTGCGGCGACGAAGATGCTTGAGCGCGAAGGCATTTGGCAGCAATCGCCTGCCGGAAACTGACGGGACAATGACACAAGAAGAAGATATCGCGGCCGAAGCTGCCGTAGAAACCAGTGGTCCGACGCATTCGGGCTTCGTCGCGCTGATCGGGCCGACCAATGCCGGCAAATCGACGCTGGTCAACCGCCTCGTCGGCGCCAAGGTTTCGATCGTCAGCCATAAGGTCCAGACGACACGCGCGATCGTCCGCGGCATTGCCATCCACGACAACGCCCAGATCGTCTTCATGGATACGCCTGGTATCTTCAAGCCGCGCCGCCGGCTCGACCGCGCCATGGTGACCTCGGCCTGGGGCGGCGCGCGGGATGCCGACCTGATCGTGCTGCTGATCGACAGCGAACGCGGCCTGCGCGGCGATGCCGAAGCCATCCTCGAGGGCCTGAAGGAAGTCCGGCAGCCGAAGATCCTGCTGCTCAACAAGATCGACCGTGTCAACCGCGAGGATCTGCTGGCCCTGGCGGCCGCGGCCAATGAGAAGATCGCCTTCGAACGTACGTTCATGATCTCGGCCGAAAATGGCTCGGGCTGCGATGACCTCATGGACTATCTGGCGAAAACGCTTCCCGAGGGGCCGTGGTACTATCCGGAAGACCAGATCTCCGATCTGCCGATGCGCCAGCTCGCCGCCGAGATCACCCGCGAGAAACTGTTTCTGCGCCTGCATCAGGAGCTTCCCTACGCCTCGCATGTCGAAACGGAGAAGTGGGAGGAACGCAAGGACGGCTCGGTGCGGATCGAGCAGGTGATCTATCTCGAGCGCGACAGCCAGAAGAAGATTGCGCTCGGCAAGGGTGGTGAGACCATCAAGGCGATCTCGACTGCGTCACGTAAGGAATTGTCAGAAATTCTCGAGCAGCCGGTCCATCTCTTCCTATTCGTCAAGGTTCGCGAGAATTGGGGTGACGATCCCGAGCGGTTCCGCGAAATGGGCCTCGATTTTCCGAAATGAGCATGGCAAGGATTTCGTCGGCCGGCCGCCAGCTCCTTGTTTCCGCATAAAAAATCCATTTCGATCACGGAACAATTCGGTGGCTTGTGCATTCCTGGGTGAACGGCGCGCCAAGGACGGCGCGCCGGTTTTGCGACGGCAAGGGCGGGTATGGTGACGTCGAGATCGATCAATTCTTTCAAGACCCCTTGCCAGCAATGTCCTTTGCGGCCCCTGCCGCATTTCAGGGAATTCAGCCGCGACGAGCTGGAATTCGTCTCGACCTTCAAGAGGGGTGAGCTTGCCGTCGATGCCGGTTCCACCATCCTCGTCGAGGGCGCCCATAGCGCTCATCTTTTCACGGTACTTTCCGGTTGGGGCTTTCGCTACAAGATGCTGGAGGATGGCCGCCGCCAGATTCTGAATTATATTATGCCGGGCGACCTGATCGGCCTGCAGGGAACGATCGCCGGCGAGATGCAGCATTCCGTCGAAGCGCTGTCAGCGGTTTCCCTCTGCGTCTTCGAGCGCGACAGGCTGATGACGCTTTATAACAAACACCCGTCGCTCGCCTTCGACATCACATGGATCGCTGCGCGCGAGGAGCGCATTCTGGATGAGCATCTCTTGAGCATCGGCCGGCGCACGGCGCTGGAGAGAGCGGCCTACCTTCTGGCTTTCCTCTTCGAGCGCGGCAGGCAGCTTGCTCTCTTCAACGGCCGAAAATTCATCCCGATCACCCAGCAGCACATTGCCGACACGCTCGGCCTTTCCATCGTCCATACCAACAAGACGTTGAAAAAGCTCGGGGAACGTGGATTGATCCGCTGGCAGGAGCGCGGCTGTGAGGTGCTGAACGGCGAGGAATTGCTGGCCATATCAGGCTGGGAAGGGCTCGGAGAGGGCAAACGCCCGTTCATCTAGCTGGGTCCTATGTCTTTTTTAAATGCGCATTAGCATTTTGGAAAATAAGCTCGGCCGTTATCTTTCCTCGATTTGATTCTTATCGGCCGGGCAAAATGGTTTATTCAGAAATGGTGGCGGAATTCACCGATAGCGTGCCATACGGGGCACCGGAGGGCATTGATGTTGGCGAAAAGGCCGGGCGCCGAGGCAGCCGCCCGACGGAGTGCCTGGAATCATGAGCGCAATTCGTGTTCTGGTTCTTGAAGACAGTCTGATCATCGCGATGGAGGCGGAGGATATGCTGCGCTTGGCCGGCGTCGAGAATATCGATATCGTCGGGGGTGTGGAGCAGGCGAGGGCTGCCATCGCTGCGGAGACATATGATTTCGCCCTTCTCGACGTCAATCTTGGCGAAGGCATGAGCTTCGGATTTGCCCGTCATCTTCTCGATCTCGGTATTTCCTTCGGTTTCGTCAGCGGCTATTCCGATACCGGCGATTTCCCGCCCGATCTGCAGCATATTCCGCTCCTGGTGAAGCCTTTCGACGAGACGGCGATGCGTGAGTTCCTGCTGAGGCTTTTCCCGGCCGTCGCCTGATGCGGTCCATGACGGCAGACCTTTCCGATTTTCGGGGATATACGCTAGAATGGATTCGTCAGCCGTAAGGACTTCTTTCGATGCAGTGGCAGGACCATGCGATCATCCTGGGCGTCAAGCGCCACGGTGAGACGAGTGTCATCGCTGAGGTGATGACGCGTGATCGCGGCCGCCATCTCGGCCTGGTGCGCTCTGGCCGTTCGCGCGCCATGCAGCCGGTGCTGCAGGCCGGCAATGCCGTGGAGGTCCTCTGGCGTGCCAGGTTGGACGAACATCTCGGCGAATTTCGCGTCGAGCCGGTGACGCTACGCGCCGCCCGCCTGATGGAAACGGCGACCGCCGTTTACGGCGTCCAGGCGATGGGCGCTTTGCTGCGGCTGCTGCCGGAGCGAGATCCGCACCCCCACCTCTTCGATGCGCTGGAGGTCATCCTTGATCACCTGCACAACCCGGCCGATGCCGGCGAACTCTTCGTGCGTTTCGAACTTGCGGTGCTGAATGATCTCGGCTTCGGCCTCGATCTGGCCGAATGCGCCGCGACCGGCGGCCGTTCCGATCTCGTCTATGTCTCGCCGAAATCCGGCCGCGCCGTCAGCCGCAGCGCCGGCGCCCCCTGGGCGAACAAGCTGCTGCTCCTGCCGCCGTTTCTCGGTGCCGAAGGCAACCATGCGGCCGACTTCGATAGTCTCGCGGCGGCTTTCCGTTTGACGGGTTTTTTTCTGCATCGCCACGTCTATGAACCGCGCGGAATCGAAGCCGTGGCAGCCCGCGACGGTTTCGTCCAGGCGGCGCTCAAGGCGCTCAATCCGGCCTTGCCGGCGCTTTCGGGTCCGAATGGTATTTCCGCCTGAACACAGGTTTTTTACCAGTGCAAAACATCCTCCGAATTTGGCGGTTTACCCGTATGGAGGCCCTTCCTATGTCTTGGAGGACTGCCAGCCAAGGAGGATCTCATGCTGACCAAGACCGCCACCCCGACGACGATCACGCTCTGGAACGGCCGCGAAATTCCGCGTCTCGGCATGGGATGCTGGGCGATCGGCGGACCCTTCTTTGCGGGCGAGACGCCGCTCGGCTGGGGCGAAGTCGACGACGATGAATCCGTCGAAGCGATCGGCCGCGCCATCGAACTCGGCATCCGCTTCTTCGATACGGCCTCGAATTACGGCGCCGGCCATTCCGAGGAGGTACTTGGGCGGGCGATCGGCAATCGCGACGATATCGTCGTCGCCACCAAATTCGGCTTCGCCACCGACCCGGACACCAAGCAGGCAACTGGCGCCTTCGCCGATGAAGCCTTCGTCCGCCGTTCGGTCGAGACCTCGCTGCGCCGACTCAAGCGTGACCGTCTCGATCTCCTGCAGTTCCACATCAATGATTTTCCGTTGGAACAGTCGGATACCGTCTTCGATGTGCTGGAGGCGCTGCGCGCCGAAGGAAAGATCGATGCGTTCGGCTGGAGCACCGATTCTCCCGATCGCGCCGCCCGCCATACCGGCCGCCAGGGCTATGTCTCCGTTCAGCATACGATGAACGTCTTCGAGCCGGTGCCGGAAATGATTGCGGTGATCGAAAGACAGGGGCTGATCTCCATCAATCGCGGTCCGCTGGCCATGGGGCTTCTGACCGGCAAGTTCACCGCCGACAAGGCGGTGGGCGCCAAGGATGTACGCGGTGCTGCCCTCGATTGGATGGTCTATTTTAAGGACGGGCGCATGGCCCCGGAATTCGCCGCAAGGCTCGACGCCGTCCGCGATCTCCTGACCTCGGGCGGCCGCACGCTGACGCAAGGCGCACTTGCCTGGCTCTGGGCAAAGTCGCCGCGCACCTTGCCCATTCCGGGCTTCCGCACCGTCGCCCAGGTGGAGGAAAATGCAGGCGCGCTGGAAAAGGGACCGCTGCCAACCGATGTCATGGCCGGGATCGACGCCGCACTCGCGCGCGCGTGAAGATCGGTGACACTCGCCCACGCTCCCTTATTCCTGTGCTCGTCACAGGAATGAGGGAGAACGTTGCAGCGCGTGCGGAAGAAAGCAGCCTGCGCATTTCGACTCGACCTATCGCCGTGCACGAACCTTCAACGCCCAGCCCTCTGGCCTCTCTTCGACGACGCGGACGGTGTCGCCGATCTTAATCCTGCCGTTGCCGCGTGGTGTGACGTTCCAGCCGAAAAGCGGGCCGGGCACGCGCCGGTCGGCCGACATGCGGATGCGGCCCATGGCCGGCATCGGGTTCGGCACCTCACGTGAACCGGTCAGCTGGTCCTGCGTCGTCATGATGCAGCGCGAGCAGGGTTTGACGAGATCGAAGCGGATGCCGGATATTTCGATCGCCGCCCAGCGGTCCTCCGGCCAGGCCTCATCGATATCGATGACGATATTCGGCCGGAATCGTTCCATGCCGACGCTGCCTTCGCCATGGGCGGCAAGATCAACGTTCAGCGCCTTCAGCGAGCCGGTCGTCGTTACTAGGATCTGGTAGCCGTCGGTAAAGGTGACCGGCGTGCCTTCGCCGGCCCATTCGGCATTCGCCGTCCGCTGCGCCTGCCCATCGAAGAAGACCAGGCGCACCTCGCGGCCGAGCCATTCGGAAAGCTGCCGGTTGCTCTCGGGATCGGCGACGGCGGCGCTGACCGTCGATTTCCACACGGTCACATCCATGCGGCTGTCAGGCCGCGGTGGCGGCACCGATATCTCCTGTTTTCCCTCCATTAGCATCCGAAATGCGCCCGGTTCCGGGCGCAGCTCGATGCGCGCGAGATCCGGCGATTCGCGCTGGGTGATGAAATGGCCCTTGGGATCGGTGATCATCGCCCGCCGGTCGCCGTGAAGCCCGTAGGCGTCGATGTCGGCCGAAGGCAGTGCAATACCGCGGGCGCTCTTGAGCGGGTAAATAAAGAGGTCGCTGATACGCATACCCGTTCTCCTGGTTTCGTCCCCTGTTGCATGTCGCCCGGAAGTGTGCAGCGGTTCCGGGATAACGACATGCATAAAAACAAAGAGCTAAAGCGCGTCACGTGAGGCAAATTTAATGCGACGCGCTTTAGATTTCGCCCATGAAGTCCGAGAGGAAATCGCGCAGGCTCTTGTCCCGCGCGGCTGCCAGCCTGCGGCCGGTCTCGGTCTGGAATCCGTCCGCCAGTTTGAACAGCTTCGTCTGGAAATGGTCAATAGCGTAACGCTTGTCATCGAGCGGACGGTTTTCTGCCGCCGGGTCGAACGGATCATAGAGGCCAGAGCCCAGTCGGCCAGCGATATAGAAGCAGCGGGCGGCGCCGACCATGCCGATTGCGTCCAGCCGGTCGGCGTCCTGCAGGATCTTCGCCTCCAGCGTTTGCGGCGCAACCCCGGCCGAGAAACTATGCGCGGTGACGGCGTGAGCCACATCTTCGATATCCGCCGCTCTCCAGCCGAGTTCTGCCAGGATTGCCGATGCTTTTTCCGCCGCCAGAGCCGATGCTTTTGCCCGCAGCGGCGAATTCTTCTCGACGGCGACGCAGTCGTGCAGCATTACGGAAGCGGCAAGAACTCGCCCGTCGCCGCCTTCTTCAGCGTGGATGCGCATGGCGTTGCGGAAGACGCGCAGGATATGGGCAAGATCGTGCGAGCCGTCGTCGCCATCGGCCGCGTGGGCAATCAGCGCCGCTGCGAGCGTTTCATGAGGGGAGAAGGCTTGGGCTTCGAACATTGCGCCACCTTAGGACGGGGGATCGTTTTCCGTCGACAGAGCATCGGAGCGGAAGCGGATATGGATCTCGGTCAAAGCACGCGACAACGAAGGCTCGGGGACCGTTGCCGGATTTTGTAGCGGCTTGCCGTGCGAGTCGCAATTGAGGCTGGCTCAGCGTCTGGCTTCGCGAGAATGCAGCTCGCCGCCGTTCTGCAATAGGGAGAGAAGGTTAGGCACGTCAGGCGCCGGTCTCGGCGGACTGATGTGATAACCCTGGATCTCGTCGCATTCCTCGCGTTCGAGCAGCGCCAACTGCGCGGCCGTCTCGACGCCTTCGACAGTGACGCGCATGCCGAGCGCATCGCCAAGCAGGATGATCGCGTGCATGATCGCATGCGCCTCCTTGTTTTCGACGATGTCGTAGACGAAGGATTTGTCGATCTTGATCTTGTCGAAGGGGAAACTCGAGAGATAGCTCAGTGAGGAATAGCCGGTGCCGAAATCGTCCATCGAGATGCGGATGCCGCGCTCCTTAAGCGCATGCAGGATCGGCAGCACCTCGCTGAGATTTTCCATCAGCACGCTCTCGGTAATTTCAAGCTCGAGCCGCGACGGCGACAGCGCCGCGGCGGCAAGCGCCTCGCTGACATCCTGCGTGAGGTCGCTGCTGCTGAACTGGATCGCCGAAACGTTGACGGCGACCTTGATGCCCTCCGGCCATTGCGCCGCATCGCTGCAGGCCCGGCGCAAAACCCAGCGGCCGATATCGACGATGAGGCCGACTTCTTCGGCGAGCGGAATGAAATCCATCGGCGCAACGCGGCCGCGGATCGGATGGTTCCAGCGGATCAGAGCCTCGAAGCCGCAGATGCGGTGCTGCGAAAGGTCATAGAGTGGCTGGTAATGCAGCTCGAATTGCTCTCTCTCAACGGCTGCCCTGAGGTCTGCCTCGAGGGCATGGCGCAGCTGCATCTGCGCTTCCATCTCGCCGGCGAAGAAGCGCTCGCGCTTACGCCCGTCCGCCTTGGCGTGCGACAGTGCCACAGCGGCATTCTTCAGCAGGATATCGGTTTCCTTACCATCATCAGGGGCAATTGCGATCCCCATCGAGACGCTGAGCTCCACCTGTTTTTCCCCGTGCAGGATGGGCTGGGAGAGCTCACGGCGGATCTGCTCGGCCAGCACCGTCACGTTCCGTGGTTGCTGTCTGCCTGTCTGCAGGATGGCGAATTCATCCGAGCCGAGACGCGCCAGGGTGTTTTCCGAACCGGCCGAGGCTCGGATGCGCTCGGCGACCTGCTGCAGGATCTTGTCGCCGACTGACACGCCCATCGTGTTGTTGATCAATTTGAACCGGTCGAGATTGAGGTGAACAAGCGCGATCTGCTCGTTCGGCTTGCGCTGTGCGAGCGCCGCATCGACCTGCTCGCGGAAATGGATGCGGTTCGGGAGGCCGGTCAGCGGGTCGTGGTGTGCGAGATAGGTGATGCGCTCGGCCGCCTCCCGATCCTCGGTAATATCGGCATGAATGGCGATGCTGCTGCCGTCGGCAAGGATGGTCACCATGCTCTGGACGATGCGGCCGTCGTCCATCAGCCATTCGCGCCGCCGGATATTGCTGCTTGTTGCGGTCGCAGAGGAGTGCCGCCCGGCCCGGCGGGCAGCTTTGGCGCCGGCCCCCTCTGCGCCGCGCATTTTGTCGATGAGATCGGCAATGGTCGCGCCGGCGGTGACATCGTCCTGCGTCAGGCCGAAGAGCTGACCGAAGCGAATGTTGGAAAGCGTCAGCCGCTGGTCTGCATCGAAGACGCTGAGTCCGAGTGGCAGGTTGTTGAAGATGATTTCGAAGAGTCTCTGCTGTCCGTCGAATGCCTGACTGAGGGCTGACATATTTCCGCGCAGCCGGTGGTTCTCCCGCAGCAGCGTTTCAGCACATCTTTCGATCTCGTCATAATCGCTTTCATGGACGCGATAGGTCGCAATAACAAGCTCCATAAGACGCTGCGCATCGACCGATCCATCGGCCGTAACCGCCTGGCTGCATTGCTGCCAGAAGAGCGCTTCAGCTTTCATGTGGGAGCCCCTGCGGGGCGGCTTCGACCATGGTCTCCGTCCGTTGATGGACGTACCTCATCGCATTGAAAGTACTCCCTAAAGTGCCCATCAAATTGATTTTTCATAATTTAAACGTCCAGGTGGTGTCTTATTCCGCTCATTCTGGATGGGTTGGATTAATATTCGGTTGCAGTGCAGCAGCGGCAACACCTCGTTAGGCGTTTGTTTTATATGTGAAAAATCGCTGAAATACCGCAAGCCTCTTCGCCTATTTCAGGCGGGTGTTCTGCCTCAGGCCATTCCGTTAACGGTTGTCAATCATCGTTAATGAGAAGTTAACAACTTATTGACGCACCGCGCAAATCAGTTTAACCAGCGAGTCAATCAGTGATTTTCCACGTTCGTATTGCGTACAAACACCACCGACAAAAGGCGGTGAATGGAGGTTTGTATGGCCAGCACCACATCCGTTTCCGACACTTCATATGCCTATCTGGCGACACTCTCGCGGCTTGATGCCAATGGCGATGGTGTCCTCAGCCGCGGCGAACGTGCCGCCGATAAGAGGCCCGGCATCATCAAGGAACTGCTGGAAGAGGACGCCACCAGCGAGACGCAGCCGAAATTTTCCGGCAGCCTGATTGCGCTGATGATGGACTCGCGTGACAACAATACTGCAAGCAAAATCGCCGTTCCCTATCCGTTGCAGCAGATGGCGCCGATATCAGCCGATCAACCGGACGATCTCTATCGCAACACTTACGGCCAGTTCGACTTCAACGCCGTCGCCTGAACCATTCTCGAATAGGGTCATCTGCAAGCCGGCCGTTTGGCCGGCTTTGTCGTGTAAGCGTCCTTGATCAGGAACACCTTCCCGGTTGATACGTTCAGAAGGACAACCGCACGGAAGGAGACCTCCATGAAAGCCATGTGCACCATCGCCGCCCTGAGCCTGCTTGCCGTTGTATTGCCGGCAGGTGCTCAGGACAAGCAGACGGCGGTCGCCAATTTCGTCGGCAAGGACGGCAAGGAAGACGGCCGCGCGCAGCTGACAGCTGCCGCCAGCGGCGGTGTCCTGATCGAGGTCGAAATATCGGGGCTGCCGGCAAACAAATGGGTCGCTTTCCATGTTCATGAGACCGGCCGCTGCGACGCCGCAACCCACCACGAGTCGGCCGGCGGTCACTTCAATCCTGAGAAGGCCGAGCACGGCATCCTGGCGGCCAAGGGTCCACACGCCGGCGATCTGCCCAATCAATATGTCGGGCAGGACGGCATTCTCAGGGCGCAGGTCTTCGACAGCATGGTCACGCTCGACGGCAAGACCGACGGCATTCGCGGCCGCGCATTGATGGTGCACGCCAATTCGGATGATTATCGCAGCCAGCCTTCGGGTGATGCCGGGGAAAGACTGTCCTGCGGCGTCATTCAATAGCCTGCTGCATATCCCTGGACCAATATCTCACTGCCGCGTCGGTGCCGGCTTCTCCGCCGCCGCCCGGCCGTTGGACGTTTTTGCCGACGCGGCGTTCGGCGCATCCGGCACCGCGGCCGGATTGTTCTCGTCGAAGGCGAGTTTTACGCGCTTTGCCATGTCACGGCTAACCGTCCACCAGTCACCGGTCTTCGCCCAGTAGCGCAGCGTCACGAAGGTGGCGCCGTCGCCGGGACTATCGATGAAGACGCTGGGTTCCGGTGACGTCAGTACCCGGGAGTCGGCTTTGGCAAGGCCCATCAATGTTTCCATCGACCGATCGATGTCGTCCTCTACCTTGATCTTCAACTCGTTCCGCCGCGTCGCCTCGCGGCTGAAATTGGTAATCGGCGTATTCCAGAGCGTCGAATTCGGCGCCAACCGGTAGAGCCCGTCGGCGGTCCTGAGTTCGGTCGCAAACAGCCCGATTTCGCGCACCGTGCCGGCCACGCTGCTGGTCTCGATATATTCCCCGACCCGGAATGGCCTGAGTATCAGCAGCATGATGCCGGCGGCGATATTCTGCAGCGTTCCTTGCAGCGCCAGCCCAATCGCCAGGCCGGCTGCGCCGAGGGCCGCGATGATTGAGGCGGTCTGGACGCCGAACTGACCGAGCACGGTGATGAATACCAGGATGAGCAGCGCATAACGCAGCACATTGGTGAAGAATCGCGCCAGCGTCTCGTCGATGCCATGGACGCGTGACAGGCCTTCATAGGCCCAGCGGCTGGCAAAACCGGCGAGCGCCCAGCCGAGAACGAGCAGGATCACCGCCCCGAGCACGGAGAAGGAATATTGCACCGCCAGCGCGCTCGCCTGGCTGAGCGCCGTTTGCGTGGCGAGAAGGACGTCGGCTGCCTGTTGTTGCATGATCTGGCCCTGTCGGTTGTGCGTGGTCGGGGCCTAGATGGTGCGGCTGGCGGCAGCGTCAACCGCAGGCGGGCTCTCCGATCGCAAGCACGAACGGCGCGTTGCCGTCGGCATCGGCACCGCGTCCGATCGCCCGCACCGCCGCAACCAGCCGGCCGCCGCGGTCAAGCAGGGTGTCGCCGATCTCGATCAGCCGGGCATTTGGAGTCGCGAAAGGCGAGGCGGTCCGCAGCCGGCGGGCAAGGCTTTCCTCGCTCTGATCCGGCGCGAGCGAAAGGGCTGCGATCAGGGCTGCGGCGGGCGATCGCGACACGCCCATCCAGCAATGGATGAGCAGCGGCGTCTCCTGCCGCCACGATGAGGCAAAGTCGATAATCCCCCGCACATGCGTCTCGTCGGGCGCCACCAGGCCGCCGGTGCCCTTGAAGGTGATGTCGTTCATCGCAAGCGTCAGATGACGGTCAGCCGCGATCACGCCCGGTCGGTGAAAGGCCTGTTCCCTGGCGATCAGGCTGATCATGTCGCGTGCCTTGTGCCGCACCGCCATCTCGGCGATGCGCGACAGCGGTGAGACGATGATGAAGCTCACGACACCAACTCCCGCTCGGTCTCGATCGCCGCGAAGCGCTCGCAGAACAGCCGCTGTGCTTCGACTGCCGGCAGCGGCTCGATCATCAGCATCTCCCTGCTGACGCCGCGCGGCTGGCCGAAGAATTTTTGCGCCTCGGCGGGTGTGAAGCCGGCGAGCACTGTCGCCTCGAAATAGGCGGCGATCGTATCGGCCTTCTTGATCCGCTCCTTGAGGTCGCGTGAGGGATGCGGCGGTAGGCCGAAGCGCAGGTGCACAGCTGCCTCCAGCCGCTTTTCCACCGTCTTGTAGCCGCCGCCGACCACCGATTTGAACGGCGAGATCATATCGCCGATCACATATTCGGGCGCATCATGCAGCAGCGCCATCAGGCACTCCTGCGGGGACGCATCGTTGAAGCGGCGGAAAATGTCTTCGACGACGAGACTGTGCTGCGCCACCGAAAAAGCATGATCGCCCGATGTCTGGCCGTTCCAGCGGGCGACACGCGCCAGCCCATGGGCGATGTCGATCAGTTCGACATCCAGAGGCGAGGGATCGAGCAGGTCGAGCCTGCGCCCGGAGAGCATGCGTTGCCAGGCACGCGGAGCTTTCGCCACTGTCACGCGCTGGCCTCGTCGGCGCTGGTGGGAAAGGTAAGGCCGGACCATGCGGGCAGGACAAGGGAAACGGGTGTTTCGCCGGCGAGCAGCGGCGTGGCTGAGGCCATTGCTGCGCCAGCGCGGTCGATGCGCACGATCGCCAGTCCATGGTCGCCTTCGACCGAACCGAGTGTGCCCACAGGCTTGCCGGCGGCGGTGATCTCCGTGCCGCTCTCCGGCAGTGCCGTTGCGGCAGAAACGGTCACGACACGCCGGCGCGCGGTGCCGCGGTGCTGCATGCGCGAAACGACCTCCTGGCCGACGTAGCAGCCTTTCCGGAAGGACAGGCCGCCGTTGATATCCATCAGTAAGTCATGCGGGAAGGCGTCCTGCAGGGCGAAGTCCGATCCTGACGTGACGATGCCATGGCTGATCCGCAGCGCGTCGTAGAGCGCTTCTTCACCATCGCCGTGTTTGCCGGGCTGACGTATCAACGTAACACCTGCCTTGACGAAGCGACAGTCACGGACGCCCTGGCCGTCCTGAACACCCTCGGCACCTTCGCCCCAGGAAACGGTGACACCCTCTTCGGTACGCGGCGCCAGCGTGACGGCGGCGCGCAGTTTGTACATCGTCAGCCGCTTCAACAGGCCATCGCGCTGATCGGTATCCGTTTCGATCGTGTAGCCGTCACCTTCCAGCCAGATCATGAAGTCGAACAGGATCTTGCCTTGCGGCGTCAGCAGCGCCCCGGGCCGCGCCTCATCCGCCTCGAGCGAGATGATATCGGTGGTGATCAGGTTCTGCAGGAAGGATTGAGCTTCCGCGCCGCTGATAGAGAGAAGTGAGCGGTCTTTCAGGAATACAGCTGGCATGGCGGAACCTGTCGCGTTGGTCATCGCTCAGAGGTATGTCTTCATGAGATGGATCGCAAGCGCCATACGAGACGCGTAAGCGACGTGGGTCAATCACCCGCCGTGAAGAACTTCCATTTGCCATCAGGCTTAATGCCGAGGCGGTAGAAATTATATCCGCCGAATTCCTGCATGTCGGAAAGATCGCCAGCGGTGACGATGCGCAGCAGCTCGACGCGCTCCGGCGGCGTCAGCGACTTGAGGTCCTTCTCGGCGAAATAGGGCCAAACATACATCTCGTCTGCCGTACCCTGGCCGACATGCACGAAGCCGGTCGAGACGATGTCGAGCATGATGGCGAGGATCTCATCTCCGTCAGGATCGCCCGAAAGATCCTTCAGCGTGCCGATCGGATCGTCCGTGGGCTCGCCCACAGTCACCTGCGTCTGCTCGGTGCCGGTGCCCATCAATGGCCGCAGCCGTTCGAGATCGCCGGAGGCGGCCGCCTCGACAATCTGCTCGCGCATCTTGCGAACCGGCTCGGGCACCTTGTTGATGTCGTAAATCACCTCGACGGGCTTGGATGCCTCCTGAGCGCCGGGCGTCTTGTCGACACCCTGATTGTTCTGGACCAGCGGATCGGCCATGGGAACGCCTGAAGTGGTCCCGCCCTGCGGCTGGCTCTGTCCCTGAGCGCTTCCTGGCGCGGCGGGCGCGTCGTTGGCCGCCTGGCCGGGGATCTTGTGCAGTTCGGAAAGCGCGTGGGCTGCCGGCGCGAGGGAGATATTGCCGGCGGTGAGGCTGAACGCAAGCAGCACCGGCGCGAGCGGAATTCGCGAAACTTTCTCTTTACCGGTGCGCATTAAACTCTCTGATATCGATTATTGCAGGGTGCGGTTCGCGGAAAATTCGCCGGCGAGCATGCGCTCACGCAGCGAATCAAGCAGGGCTTCGGCGCTGCTTTCCCCGTGCAATCTGATGGTCTCTCTCAATGCATGCGCAATAGCGGCATCAGCGATGATCTCAGTCTCGATTCCGTCGGCCATACCGTCGGCCCAAGCCTCGTTCTGGTATTCCAGAGCCGCCTGCATCTTTTCGTGGACGATCATGTCGTCGATCTCGTTGAGGCTTGCTTCCATTGTCTTTTCCTCAAAACTTCTCATGTCTTACTGCACCGTTAACAACACTAACAGCCTTTTCCCAAAACGACACGTCCACATGCGAAAACAGGTTAATTAAACGTCAATTTCCAAAACGCGAGGTAATTTCTGTGGCAAGTGTTGCACCTTCGTTACGGTAGCGCTCTTCTGCCACGATGGCCGCTACGGTGCAATCCGTATAGACAGAGGCGAAGGCGCGGTAGCCTCGATTGAAGGCCGCAGTGAGCTTTTCCCTGCGCTGCTGCTCGCCCCCAGTCTCCGAATCGAGCAACTGCTGCATGCCGTTTCGCCACTCGTCGCCACCTGCCGCCTTGCAGAGCGTTCTGAGATAATGCACCGAACCCAATACCTCAGCGAGACGCGCCAGCTTATCGTCATAGGGCACGGTGACGGCTGGCGGCGGCGCAATCTCCTCCTGCTGAGGCGGCGTATTCTTGCCCCCCTGCGCCATGGTGGGGCCGGCGAGCACGAGCAGGAGCAAGAAAACGCGTCGAACGGGAATCATGCTCATAGTTGATATGCTGAGCATGACGGCAACAAGGCGCGCCCGATAATTTCCACTTCTATTCGCAGCCGCCAGAGCATGATGCCGAAAAGTGTGAGCGGCTTTCGGACGACATCATGCCCTAACTCTTAATCCAGAACAGCATATGCGGCCTTTCCGGCCGAATCATCCTGTTCTAACCGCTCCGCGCATTCGAGCACGCTCTGCGGCACGGGCAGCCGCCGGATCTCTTCCACCGTGTACCAGCCAAGCGCCGCCGCATCGTCGGCGGCTTCCGCCACCAGCTCCCGATCCGCCTCGACGCGAAAGACCGACAGGAAGAAGTGGCTGCTGAGGCTGCCATCGGCCGCATGCGTCTTCAGGTCATAGGTCGAAAACAGCTGGGGATTGCGCACCGAAATGCCGGTTTCTTCGCGAAATTCGCGCAGCGCCGTTTGCTCCGGCGTTTCGCCCGGTTCGGCGCGGCCGCCCGGAAAGGCATACATGTCGGCGGAAGGCGGGTTGCGCCGCAAAACCAGAAGGAATCGTCCATCGCGTTCGAGAATGGCGGAGGAGGCGGCTTTGGCGGTGGAGATCATGAGATGGCTCTTGCTGTGATGGCTCATCCTACCCGATGAATACCGCCGAAGAAATGCGAGGCTCGAAAGGTGCTTCCGTGACCTACATCATCTACGCCTTCGCCGCGGTCTTTGAGATCGCCGGCTGCTTCGCCTTCTGGGCGTGGCTGAAACTTGGAAAGCCAATCTGGTGGCTGGCACCGGGCATGGTCTCGCTGGCGCTTTTCGCCTGGTTTCTGACGCTGGTGCCGAGCGAGGCAGCCGGCCGCACCTTCGCGGCTTACGGCGGCATCTACATTGTCGCTTCGCTGCTATGGCTCTGGTTGGTCGAAAGCCGCATGCCTGATCGCTACGACGTCGGCGGGGCGCTGATCTGCCTTGCGGGAACGAGTATTATCCTCTTTGGGCAGAGAGGCTGAGGCGCCTTGACCGGACTCAAACCGGGTGCAAAGACAAGCCGATGTGTGGACGTTTCGCCCTGACAAACTCCAGCGCCGACCTGCGCGAATTTTTCTCCGGCGTCGATCTCGATGAATTTCCGGCGCGCTACAATATCGCGCCGACGCAGCCGATCCTCGTCGTCATGGCGGGCGAGGGCAGGGAGCAGGGCAGCAACTTGGCCGACCGGCGTGCCGTGCTCGTGCGCTGGGGCCTGACGCCGGGCTGGGTCAAGGACCCGAGGGACTTCCCGCTGCTGATCAATGCGCGATCCGAAACCGCGATCGGCAAGGCCTCCTTCCGGGCGGCCATGCGCCACCGCCGCGTACTCATTCCGGCTTCCGGTTTCTACGAATGGCATCGCCCGCCCAAGGAAAGCGGCGAGAAGCCGCAAGCCTATTGGATCAGGCCGCGTCAGGGCGGGGTCGTCGCCTTTGCCGGGTTGATGGAGACGTGGTCCTCGGCTGATGGTTCCGAAGTCGATACCGGTGCGATCCTGACGACATCGGCCAATGCGGGCATATCGGCCATCCACGATCGCATGCCTGTCATCATCAAGCCCGAGGACTTCTCGCGCTGGCTTGATTGCAAGACGCAGGAGCCGCGCGAGGTGGTCGACCTGATGCAGCCCATTCAGGAGGATTTCTTCGAGGCCGTCCCGGTCTCTGACAAGGTCAACAAGGTCGCCAATATGGGACCTGACCTGCATGAACCGGTGGTGATCGAAAAGCCGCTGAAGACCCCCGAGAAGCAAAGGCCTGACGGCGGCCAGCTTAGTTTCTTCTGAACGCTATCGGCCGCTTTCCTTGCTCGCGGCGATGCTTCAAGCGGATTTCTTGACGCTCGTCGGCTTGTTCTTCGCCATTAGCGATGCCGCGGCAACGGCCTTGAGACCAACGGGGCGATAGTTGGCGGCGAGATCCGGCTTAGCCGTCTGCTGTTCGCCGGTACTACTCTTCTTCGAAGTCACGGATACTCTCCTTACGTGGTTCTTCCCAGGTATTTTGTATTTTGAAGTTTCATCACGAATAGCGACAAAATGGGGACGCAGCTTATCAGGATTTGTAAACGCGCACCATAATTCGCGAGGCTTAACTGAAGCCTACGTTGGTTAATACTTACTGAAGGGGAGGGTTCCAATAAAATTGCGCAGCCGTTTTTCCCCGGGGAAAAGCGCGCAACAGTTTTCCCGCGAATGCGGGCAGTGAAGAGAGAAGGCATTTCCATCACCCGAGGAGATCAGGAAATGCGCCCGCGTCAGATGTGCCGGCCGATATCGTCGTCGCCGACGCCAGGTTCCTCGATCGTCAGCGTCCCGTACTTCCGGCGCCATTTCCGCGCGCCGAAGGGAAGCGAGATGAGGTAGGCGGCAACGGTGAAGACCATCACCTCCCAGGTGTAGCTCATCAGCAGAGCCACATAGAGCACGACGCCGAGCATCATCGGCAGCACGAGATCGCGCCGCAGCCGGTTGCCTTCCGATTTGCCCGACCAGACCGGTAGCCGGCTGATCAGCAGGAAGGCGATGACGACGGTGTAAATCGACGAGACATAGGCGAAGGTGCGGTCCGTCGCCAGGCCGAGGAAGCCGAGATAGACCGGCAGCAGCACCAGCATGGCGCCGGCCGGTGCCGGCACGCCGACGAAATATTCCGATTGCCAGCTCGCCTTGTTCTCGCGTTCGGCCATGACGTTGAAGCGGGCAAGCCGAAGCCCGGCGGCGATCGCATAGATCAGCGCGGCGATCCAGCCGAGCGAGCGCGCCTGGTCGAGTGCGAAGACATAAACGACGAGGGCAGGGGCGACGCCAAAATTGACGATATCGGCAAGCGAATCCATCTGCGCGCCGAACTTCGAGGTCGCCTTCATCAGCCGCGCTACGCGCCCGTCGATGCCGTCGAGGAAGGCGGCGAGCAGCACCATGGCGACGGCGAGCTCGTAACGGTTTTCGAAAGCCAGCCGGATGCCGGTCAGCCCGGCGCAGATTGCCAGAATGGTGATTAGGTTCGGAAAAACGAGACGGAGCGGGATTTCACGCAGGCGCGGGCCGCGGGCGGAGTCATCCGGACCATTGGGCTCGAAAGGCGGAAAGGGCGTTTCCATATCGCGTTCCAATCTGAAGCTAGAGTTTAGCTGCGGCGGCTGATGATGGGACCCTTGGTGGAGGCGAATTCGGCAATCACAGTTTCGCCGGCAATCGCCACTTGGCCGAGCGAGACGCGTGGCGCCGCACCGGCCGGCAGGAACACGTCGAGCCGCGAACCGAAACGGATCAGCCCGAAACGCTCGCCGGCATCGACAGGCTCGTTGGGGTTTGCCCAGCAGAGGATGCGCCGCGCCACGAGGCCGGCGATCTGGACGACGCCGATCTGGCCATGGCGGGTTTCGATCACCAGCCCGTTGCGTTCATTGTCCTCGCTCGCTTTGTCGAGCTCGGCATTGACGAAGCTGCCGGAGCGGTAATTGATGCTGACGATGCGCCCGCGCATCGGCGCCCGGTTCACATGGCAGTTGAAGACGTTCATGAACACCGAGATGCGCAGCATCGGCTCGGAACCGAGGTTGAGTTCGCCCGGCGGGGTGACCATCTGGATCGCAGAGACCTTGCCGTCTGCGGGAGAGATCACCAGATCGTCGTCCTGCGGGGTCACGCGTTCGGGATCGCGGAAGAAATAGGCGCACCACAGCGTGAAGATCATGCCTATCCAGAAGAGAGGCTTGAAGATCCACCCGAGGATCAGCGACGCGACGAAGAAGGCGGCAACGAAGGGATAACCCTCCTTGTGCACGGGGACGATCGTGTTGCGAACCGTGTTGAACAGGCTCATGCTGCCGGTCTCCTTGCGTTGTCGTTTTTTGCTGGTTAGCGAAAAACCGTCTCCGGGGCAATGCTGTGGCCCCAGACCTGGTTCCGACGCCGCAGTTCTGAACAACAAAAGCTTGGCCGCTGTCGCTCCCCGCTCAGCTTGCCGGGGCTAGCCGCGTGATTACGCCAAGGTCGTCGCTTTCGCGCACCTGCTTCAGATGTTCCTCCGCCTGTGTCGCCTCGCGCTGGCGGTTCCACATCGAGGCGTAGAGACCGTTCCGCTCGAGCAGGGCGGCATGCGTCCCGCGTTCGGCGATCTCGCCGCTTTTCAGCACGATGATTTCGTCGGCGCCGATCACCGTCGACAGCCGGTGGGCGATCACCAGCGTCGTGCGGTTCTTCGAAACCACGTCGAGCGCTGTCTGGATTTCCCGTTCCGTCGTCGTGTCGAGCGCTGATGTCGCCTCGTCGAGGATCAGGATCGGCGGCGCCTTGAGAATGGTGCGGGCGATGGCCACGCGCTGCTTTTCGCCGCCCGAAAGCTTGAGCCCGCGCTCACCGACCTTGGTTTCGAAACCCTCGGGCAGTGTCTCGATGAAATGAGCGATCTGTGCCACCTCGGCCGCTGCAAAGACCTCGCCATCGCTCGCCGATGTGCGGCCGTAGCGGATGTTGTAGGCGACGGTATCGTTGAAGAGCACGGTATCCTGCGGCACCATGCCGATCACCGAGCGCAGGCTCTTCTGCGTCACCGTTCGGATATCCTGGCCGTCGACGGTGATCGCGCCGCCCTGGATGTCGTAGAAGCGATAGAGCAGCCGCGACAGGGTCGATTTGCCGGCGCCCGAAGGGCCGACGACGGCAACCGTCTTGCCGGCCGGCACCTCGAAGGAAATGCCCTTCAGGATCGGACGGGCAGGGTCGTAGGCAAACTGCACGTCTTTGAAGGCGATCGCGCCCTGGCCGATGCGAAGCTCGGTCGCATCGGGCGCGTCCTTGACCTCGGCCTTGACCTCCAGGAGATCGAACATCTGCTCGATGTCGGTCAAGCCTTGACGGATTTCCCGGTAGACGAAGCCGATGAAGTTGAGCGGCGCGGAAAGCTGCAGCAGCATCGAATTGACGAAGACGAAATCGCCGACCGTCTGCTCACCACGTTGCACGGCCAGCGCCGACAGCACCAGCATGATCGTCGTGCCGATACCGAAGATGACGCCCTGGCCGAAGTTCAGCCAGCCGAGCGAGGTCCAGACATCGGTCGCCGCCTTCTCGTAGCGCTCCATCGATTTGTCGAAGCGTTTTGCCTCCATCTCTTCGTTGCCGAAATATTTGACGGTCTCGAAATTGAGGAGGGAGTCGATCGCCTTGGTGTTGGCGTCGGTATCGCTGTCATTCATCGACCGGCGGATGGCGATCCGCCAATCGGACGCGCGGATCGTGAACCAGATATAGGCCCAGACGGTAAAGGCGGTGACCGCGAGGTAAGAGAAGCCGTAGCCCCACCAGAAGATCGCCGCCGTCAGCAGGAATTCGATGACGGTCGGCACCGAATTGAGGATCGTGAAACGCACGATCGTCTCGATGCCCTTGGTGCCGCGCTCGATGATGCGTGACAGGCCGCCGGTCTTGCGCTCCAGATGGAAGCGCAGCGACAGCTCGTGCATATGCACAAAGGTCCTGAAGGCGAGCTGGCGCACGGCGTGCTGCCCGACGCTGGCAAACAGCGCGTCGCGCAGCTGGTTGAGGCCAAGCTGGATCAGGCGGGTGATGTTGTAGGCGATCACCAGGGCGATGGCGCCGGCCAAGAGCGGCGGCACCGAGCCGGCCAGATCCATCCTGCCGTTCAGCGCATCGGTCGACCATTTGAAGAAATAGGGAACCAGCAGCAGGACGAATTTAGAGATCAGCAGGAAGACCGAAGCCCAGACGACGCGCATCTTGAGGTCGGGCCGTCCGGCCGGCCACATATAGGGCCAGAGGTTGAGAAGCGTTTGCAGCAGGTTGGATTCAGAGACTGTCTTGCTGTTTGCCATGCGTGTCTCCAGCCCGGTTGGGCTTGCCGCGGTCGCGCGCTTCGATACCGGCAAGAGCGCGAAACCGGGATATGCCCGAAGCGCTTCCCCCGCCACCGCCAAATAGGATGCCGGGCAGATGAATACAACAAGTGCGGGGTTCAGGAAAAGAGAGGCCGGGCGGTTATCCCGCCCGGCCTCGTCATGTTGTTTGGCGCTTAGAGACGCTGGTGGGACATGCGCTTGCGGTGCAGTTCTTCGGCGTTCGGCAACGCATCCTTTGGCAGGCCGAAGATCTGGCCGGGGCGGATGCGATCCGGATCGATGATCTTGTCCTCGTTGGCGATGTAGATCGTCGTGTAGCGAACGCCGAGGCCATAGGTACGGCGAGAGATCTGCCACAGCGTGTCGCCGCGGCGAATGATCACCGCCGCGTTATTTGCCGTCAGTGGCGCCTGTTCGATCGTCTTCGGCTGGTTGCCGACAGCCTCGTTTACGGCCGGTGCCGTGGCCGCGGGCGCAGCCGGGGCGGGGGATGGCGAGAGTTCGGCGATCATAGCGCCGAGCTTCTCGAGTGCTGCGCCGACGGATTTTGCATCCGTCGGCAGACCCTGCAGCACTGTCAACGCGTTGGTCGCGGTCTGGGAGGCGGAGCCGGATGCCTGCTTGAAGGTATCGGGCGCGTCTACCGCCGGGCGGAAGTCGGCGAGTGAGCGCAACGCGAATTCCGTTGCCGAGCGCGCCGCCGCAAGCTGTTCGACGCCGGGCAGCTTGCCGTCGGCAAACAATCCCTTCAGCAGGCCGAAGGCCTTGCCGGCTTCGGCCTTGCGCTTGCCGAGTTCGCCTTCGTCGAGCGGCACCATCGAGGAGGCACCGTTCGCGTCGGCGGGGACGGATTGCGCGGCGACCCTGACCTGATCGCCGGCCGGGCGATTGAAATTCACCGCGGCGCGCACGATCACCTTGCCGGCGGGATCGACGACATCGACGCGGATCTTGTGGTCGCCCACCGAGAGCGCCACCACGCCGTCGATAATGAAATGGCCATCAGAACCCGCCGTGTCCTGGCCGACAAGGCTGTCGTCGGCATAACCGAGGACCTTGGCGTGGGCGCGCGTCGTGCCGGCGATGAAGATCTTGTTGCCTTCGATCTCGACGGCATTGACCATCACATCGGGCGCATTCGACTTGTCGGGTTCTGCGCCGCCGGGAATGGCCGGTGCAGTGGCCACACTGGAGGCGGCGGCAGTGAGATTAGGCGTCTGCAGTGCCAGTTCGCCGGTTGGCGCAACTATTGCACCAGGTGCAGCCAAGCTTTCGCCCGCTGCCGGCTTGTCGCCAGCCGGCGCCATCGGGTTGGAGGCATCGGCGACTTCGGTACCGGCCTTGGGCGCGGTGATGATGCGGCTTGCCGCGCCGGGTTTGGAGACCATGGCGAGCAGATTGGCGCCGTTACCGTCCTTCGGCACGGAAATGGTCGCGACTTCTTCGGAAAGTGTGCTCTTGCCGTCCTTGCCGGTGAACTTGAGTACCAGCTGGTGGTCGCCCGCCGGCAGCGGATCGTCAAGCACGGCGGCGAAATCGCCGCTCGCATCGACATCGGCAGTGGTCACCACCTTCTCGCCGTCAAGCACTTCGAGCTTGCCGTTCGGTTCGGCCGAGCCGGCAATCACGGTCGAGCCGTCGGGTTCGACGCGCAGCACGTCGAAAGCCGGAAGCTTTGGCCCGCTGTTCTCCGCTGCCGCATTCGCCGCAGCGGCGGCAGATGCGGGCGCTCCTCCGGTCAGCGCAACTTCGGCCTTGGCGATCGCGGCCAGCGCATCGGCGACATTGTCAGGCAGCGATTGCACGATGGCGAGCGCCTTTGCCGCGCCATCGCTAGCCTTGGCGGCGAGAGCCTGGGTCGCGGGATCGAGGCCATCGGGGATGGTGAAATCGGCAAGCGCCTTCAGCGCACCGACCGCTTTGGTTTTGGAGGCGGTGAGCGCATCTGCGGCCGGCCCCTTGCCGTCGGCAAACAGTGTCCTAAGTTCGCTAAGCGAAGTGCCGGCGTCGGCGGAGAGGCGGCCCACCTTTTCGGCGACCGCAGCCGAGTCGGCCACGGCGGAGCGTGATGTCTTTGCCGACTCGTTAACCGTGTTCTTGAGGTCCGTGCTGGCCTGGTTTATGGCATCGCCGACTTTGTTGGCATCGCCGCCGATACGCGGCATGACGAAAAACACCATCAGTAGGATTGCGATTACGAGCACTGCAAGGGCCAGCAAGCCGGCACGGTTCTTCATCATTATGTCTCCCAAGGCGGCAATTTGCCGTAGTAACCAAAATTGCTAGCGATTCCCGTTGCTTTTCACAAGCATTCAAAGCAATTAGGCAAGCTAGACACGCTGCTTTTCAGTCAATTTTCTTGACTGCATTGAAATGGAATAGTTGTTTCGCCTCCATGACCGACCAATCTGTATCGATTCGATCCATCTGCGTTTACTGCGGCTCAAGGCCGGGACGCGATCCCTCTCACATGGCGGCCGGGCGTGCTCTCGGAAGAGAGATCGCCGAATACGGCCTGCGCCTCGTCTATGGCGGGGGCACCAAAGGCATCATGGGCGCGGTTGCAAGCGGGGTGCTTTCAGGCGGCGGTCAGGTCACCGGCATAATTCCCGAATTCCTGATCGATATGGAAGCGACTCGCCACTCGCTCGGTCAGCTCAACGAACTTATTGTAACCCCTGACATGCATGCGCGCAAACACACGATGTTCGAGCGTTCCGACGCTTTCGTCGCGCTGCCCGGCGGCATCGGCACACTGGAAGAGATCGTCGAGATCATGACCTGGGCGCAGCTCGGCCGCCACGAAAAGCCGATGGTCTTTGCCAATATCAACGGGTTCTGGGATCCGATGATGGAACTGATGCGCCATATGACCGATGAAGGCTTCCTGCACACCGCCCACCGCGTGCAGCCGCTCGTCGTCGACGAGATCTCCGGCATCATTCCGGCGATCATGGCCCAGGCCGCCCAGCTCGCCGCCGATCGTGACGGCGAGGATGAGGTGATTTCGAAGATGTAGGTGGACGGACGGCGGGCGTCTCCTGCGCGCGCGGGTTCAGCGCCCGCGGCTTCCCTTCAGCATCGACCAGCTATAGAGGAACAGCCCCGCCCAGATTAGCGGGAAGGCGATCATGCGCGCCGTGCCGAGCGGTTCGTGAAAGACAAACACCGCGATCAGGAAGATCATCGTCGGCGCGATATACTGCATGATGCCGATCGTCGACAGTTTTAGGAGCTTGGCGCCGTTGGCATAGATCATCAGCGGCACGGCGGTAATGACGCCGCAGCCGAGCAGCAGCGTCGTGTCGGCAAGGCCGGTGCGGTAGAGATGGCCCTGGCCGCTGCCGAATTCGAGATAGAGGATATAGAGGAGGGCAGGCCCGCTGAGGATCAGCACTTCGAGGAAAAAACCCTGGTTCGGCCCGAGCGGCAGCGTCTTGCGCAGTAACGCATAGAAACCCCAGCTGATGGCCAGCGTCAGCGCCACCCACGGAATGCCGCCGCTATCGAAGGCGAGAATGGCAACGGCAAGCGCTGCCAGTGCGATCGCCGCAATCTGCAGCGGCTGCAGCTTCTCCTTCAGCAGTACCGCGCCGAGGAAGATGCTGAACAGCGGATTGATGAAATAACCGAGTGCTGCGTCGAGCGAATGGCCGGCGCCGATCGCCCAGACATAGGTGCCCCAGTTGACGGTGATCAGCGACGCCGTCAGCGCTGCCATCGCCAGCATGCGCGGCGAGCGTAGCGCCGTGGCGATATCGCTCGTGCGTCCAAGCAGGATCAGCACGATGCCGGCGAGCGGCAGCGACCAGACGATGCGGTGGGCGATCACCTCGGCCGGCGAAATATGCGCCACCGCCTTCATGTAGATCGGCAGGAAGCCCCAGAGCAGATAGGCAGTCAGCGCGAAGGCGAAGCCGCGCGGACTGTCTTCGTTCTTGGCCAAAGAAACGGATGCATCGGTCGACATCGGGTGTTTCCATCTTTGTTCTTCTTCTGATCCGGCCTAGCTTAAGCGCCGTGAATAGGCCAATTCATTTCTTTGAATGAAGGGTGAGGATTTGAAGCGGAAACGGGGCAAGGGACGGATGATGGCGGCCAAAGCCGGCATCGCCTTCTGGCAGGACCGAGCGGAATAACTTATTCCGCCGCGATCTTTCCCGCCAACTGCCGGTTCTTCATCAGCTTGTAGATTACGGAATCCATTAGCGCCTGGAACGACGCGTCAATGATGTTCTCCGAAACGCCGACCGTCCACCAGCGCACGCCGTCGCTGTCGGTGGATTCGATCAGTACGCGCGTGATTGCCTCCGTGCCGCCATTGAGGATACGCACTTTGAAATCGGCGAGCACGAGATCGTCGATTTCATGCTGATACTTTCCGAAATCCTTGCGCAGCGCCAGATCGAGCGCGTTGACCGGGCCCTCGGCATCGGCAACCGACATCAGCGTCTGGCCGTCGATGGTGATCTTGACCACTGCTTCGGACACGATCTTCACACGGCCAAGACTATCGAAGCGGCGCTCGACCATCACCCGGAAGCCTTCGATGGTGAAGAATTCCGGGATAGTGCCGAGCGTGCGGTGCGCCAGCAATTCGAAGCTCGCATCGGCGCCCTCATAGGCATAGCCGATGGACTCGTGTTCCTTGACGATAGACATCAGCAGGTCGAGCTTCGGATCGTCCTTGGCGACGGTAATGCCGCGTCGCTTCAGCGCATTGATGAAGTTCGCCTTGCCTCCTTGGTCTGACACCATGACCTTGCGGAAATTGCCGACGCTCTCAGGCGGCACGTGTTCATAGGTGCGCGGGTCCTTGATCAGCGCCGAAGCATGGATGCCGGCCTTGGTGGCGAAGGCGGAAGCGCCGACATAGGGCAGCTGGTGATCGGGCGAGCGGTTGAGCAACTCGTCGAAGGCATGCGAGAGCCGGGTGAGGTTGAGCAGCCGCTCCTCGTCGATCGCCGTTTCGAAGCGTGTGTTGTAAGCGCTTTTCAGCGCCAACGTCGGGATCAGCGTCACCAGATTGGCGTTGCCGCAGCGCTCGCCGATGCCGTTCAGCGTGCCCTGGATCTGCCGGACGCCGGCTTCGACTGCGGCGAGTGAATTGGCGACCGCTTGGCCGGTGTCGTTATGGGCATGGATGCCGAGACAGCGGCCGGGAACACCTGAAGCGATCACCGCCTCGACGATCGCGCGCACCTCCGGCGGCTGCGTGCCGCCATTGGTGTCGCAGAGCACGATCCAGTGGGCGCCGCTTTCATAGGCGGTTTTCGCGCAAGCCAGCGCATAGGCCGGATTGGCCTTGAAACCGTCGAAGAAATGCTCGCAATCGACGATCGCCTCCTTGCCGGCGCCGACCGCCGCCTTGACGCTTTCGGCGATGCTTTCGAGGTTTTCTTCATTGGTGCAGCCGAGCGCCACCGCGACATGATAATCCCAGCTCTTGGCGACGAAACAGATGGCGTCGCTTTTCGCCTGCAGCAGCCCGGCAAGACCGGGGTCGTTGGAAACCGAAACGCCCGCCCGCTTCGTCATGCCGAAGGCGACGAAGCGGGCCTGGCTGGTACGCTTCTCGCTGAAAAAGGCGGTATCGGTCGGATTGGCGCCGGGATATCCGCCCTCGACGTAATCGATGCCGAATTCGTCGAGCATCGCGGCGATCGCAATCTTGTCCTCGACGGAAAAATCGATGCCGGGCGTCTGCTGCCCGTCCCGGAGCGTCGTGTCGAAGAGGTAGATGCGTTCTTTCATGTCGTTTCCTCCCGGCGAGCGGGTGTTGTTGGAATGCGAATGCTGCCCCTCATCCGGCGCAGGACACGTCCCCTCTCCCCGCGCGCGGGGAGAGGGCTAGGGTGAGGGGCTGTCCCCGAATTTTCAGTCCGGTTTCCCGGCAAATCCATCCGTCGCCCGGATCAGCCGATCGAGAATTCCGGGCTCCGAATAGGCATGGCCCGCACCCTCAATCAGGTGGAATTCCGCCTTCGGCCAGGCCTTGTGCAAGAGCCAGGCATATTTTGCCGGGCAGGGCATGTCGTAGCGGCCATGCACGATGACACCGGGAATATCCTTGAGCTTGACGGCATCGCGGATCAATTGGCCCTCGTCCATCCAGCCGGCATTGACGAAGAAATGGTTCTCGATGCGGGCGAAAGCATAGGCGAATTCCGCCTCCTCGAACTTGCCGCTTGTCGAAGGTTCGGGCAGCAGCGTGATCGTTTCGCCTTCCCAGATGCTCCAGGCCTGTGCGGCTGCAAGGCGCACGGACCGATCCTCATGCGTCAGGCGGCGATGATAGGCATGCATCATCTCATGTCGCTCCTCCGGCGGAATGGGAGCGATGAAGCGCTCCCATTTATCCGGGAACATTTCCGAGACGCCGAACTGATAGTACCAGTCGAGCTCGGCCTTGGTCAGCGTATAGATGCCGCGCAGAATGAGTTCGGAGACGCGTTGCGGATGCGCCTCGGCATAGGCGAGCGCCAGCGTCGAACCCCAGGAACCGCCGAACACTTGCCAGCTGTCGACGCCAGCCATTTCCCGCAGCCGCTCGATATCGGCGACGAGGTGCCAGGTCGTGTTGGCGTTGAGATCCGCATGCGGCGTCGACCTGCCGCAGCCGCGCTGGTCGAACAGCATGACGTCGTAGAGGGCGGGATCGAAAAGCCGGCGATGGGTGGGCGAGAAGCCGCCGCCGGGGCCGCCATGCAGGAAGACGGCCGGCTTGGCGCCCGGCGTTCCCGAGCGCTCCCAATAGATCACATGGCCGTCGCCGACATCGAGACGGCCTGAGGCATAGGGTTCGATTTCGGGATAGAGCGTGCGCAGTCTCTCGGTCATATCTTCACGCCTTTCGCGGGCCAGACTGATGTATCGTGGTCGGGATGCTGGAAGGAGATGATCGCCTCCTGCCGGGCGTAGAAATCCGGGTCCTTATGAACAGGTGCTGCGAAGATCTCCTCGACCCAGGGCAGGCGGGCATCGTAATTCACCTGGACCTGCGGTGCGAGATCGCTGCGGTCGTCGAAGGTGCCGATCGCAAGCTCCAGCCCGCCCGGATGGCGATAGGTCATCGGCGTGCCGCAATTGCTGCAGAAGCCGCGCTCGATATTGACCGAGGACTGGAAATAGCTCGGCTCGCCGCGCGTCCATTCCATCCCCTCCTCAGGCGCGGTGACGAGCGCGGAGAAGAAGCCGCCGAACTGCTTCTGGCACATGCGGCAATGGCAGATCGAGGGCCGCCCGAGTGCGCCTGATATGCGGAAGCGCACGGCGCCGCACTGGCATCCGCCTGTTCTGATTTTATCCGTCATAGGGTTTCTCCGGGGGGCCAGCTTTTCGTATCATGGTCGGGATGCTGATGATTGCTTGCAGCGATCGCATCTTCGCGGTCGGACGTGTCTGGCTCCGGTTCCAGCGGCAGGCAGTCGATCGCGTGAAACCAGGACATCTTGCGGCCTGTATTCGACTGCATCACCGGTTTGACTGCATCGGGATCATCCAGCGAGCCGAGCGCGATGTTGATGAAATCCGTCTCCGGAATATCGTAAAACAGCGGCGTGCCGCAATCGCCGCAAAAGCCGCGCCGCACGAGATCGGACGAGCGGAACCATTTGGGCTCCCCACGCGTCAGCTCGAAATCCTCAAGCTTGGCCGCAGCAAGCGGTAGGAAATAATTGCCGGCCGCCTTCTGGCACATGCGGCAATGGCAGATATGGGGATAGCCGAGTTCGCCGCGGGCGCGATAACGAACCGCGCCGCACTGGCATCCGCCGGTATGCCCTGCCGTTTTCGTCATGCGCGATCCTCCGGTGGCCAGACTGGCGTATCGTGGTCGGGGTGCTGATAGGAAACCAGTTCGTGCAGGAACGAACCTGCCGTGAGATCCGCCTCGGTTCGCTCTGCGGGCAGCTCATGCAGGTGGTCGACGAAGCCGATCTTGCCTTCGACACCCCATTGGATGGTCGGCGGAAGCAACGACGGATCGTCGAATGCGCCCGCGGCAACCGCCATTCCATCCGGCGCCTCATAGGTCAGCGGCGTGCCGCAGTCACCGCAGAAACCGCGCTCGACGAAATTCGATGAGCGGAAGGACTTGCGCTGCCCCCTGGTCCATTCGAACTCCATCCCGCGCACGGAAACCAGCGGTGCATAATAGGCCCCGAACGCCTTCTGGCACATGCGGCAATGACAGATCGACGAATCCGCCGGTGTCCCCCGCGCCCGAAACCGGATCGCCCCACATTGGCAGCCGCCGGTGTAGGTGGTCATGGCAGATTCCTCCACCGGGATTCCAGGCTGGGCGCCAAGACCCCTCCCAACCCTCCCCACAAGGGGGAGGGCTCTCTCGTGGCGCCGCCTTCATTTCCGCTTGGAATACTTGCAATTGCGGTGAAGTCGCTTCGGAGCAGTGCCGCACCGTAGCCCCTCCCCCTTGTGGGGAGGGGTTGGGGAGGGGTTTTGACCCAACACACCACTCTCACCGCTTGACCTCCCACGTCGTCACCCGCTCGCCGGTTGCGGCATCCTTGCCGTCCTTCAGCTGAATGCCCTTTGCCGTCAGCTCGTCGCGAATCTTGTCGGCTTCGGCGAAGTTCTTCGCCTTCAGCATTTCAAGACGCATTGCGACCAGCGCATCGACCGCCGCTGCGAGAGCGTCGTCGATTTCGGCCTTCTTCGGCAGCAGGCCGAGGAGGGCAGCCGTTGCGGCAAAGGTGGCGCCCGCCGCGGCATCCGTGTGGGCGGCCTGTGCCAGCGCATGCAATGCCTGCACCGCCGCAACCGTGTTGAGGTCGTCCGCCAGCGCGTTCAGCACGCTGTCGTCGGGCTTTGCATCGCCGGCTTCCGTCGCCGGCCATTTGGCGAGCAGGCGTTCGGCCTCTTCCAGCCGCTTGATCGAGAAATCGATCGGCTCGCGATAATGCGTCATCAGCATGGCAAGGCGCAGCACTTCGCCCGGCCATTTGCGGCCGCCGAAAATCTGTGTGTGCAGCAGATCGTGGATGGTGACGAAATTGCCCTCGGATTTCGACATCTTGCGGCCTTCGACCTGTACGAAGCCGTTATGCATCCAGACGTTTGCCATCACCTCGGTGCCGTGGGCGCAGCGCGACTGGGCGATCTCGTTTTCGTGGTGCGGGAAGATCAGGTCAAGCCCGCCGCCGTGAATGTCGAAGACATCGCCGAGATAACGCCGGCTCATCGCCGAGCACTCGATATGCCAGCCCGGCCGGCCGCGGCCCCAAGGGCTCTCCCAGCCGGGTTCGTTGTGGCTCGACAGTTTCCAGAGCACGAAATCGCCCGGGTTCTTCTTGTGCACATCGACGGCGACGCGGGCGCCGGCCTGCTGCTCGTCGAGCGGGCGTTTCGAAAGCTGGCCGTAATCCGCCATGGATTTGGTGTCGAACAGCACTTCGCCGGCTGCGACATAGGCATGACCGTTGCCGATCAGCTTGTCGATGATCTCGGTCATCTCGGCGATATTGTCGGTGGCGCGCGGCTCGACATTCGGCTCCAGGCAGCCGAGCTCGGCGACATCGGCGTGAAACTGCGTCTCGGTCTTTTCGGTGACGGCGCGGATCGCATCGTTGAGCGGCAGGCCCGGATGATCTCTCAGCGCCCGCGCATTGATCTTGTCGTCGACGTCGGTGATGTTGCGGGCATAGGTGACATGATCTTGGCCATAGATATGGCGCAGCAGCCGGAACAGCACGTCGAAGATGATGACCGGCCGGGCATTGCCGATATGGGCGAAATCATAGACGGTCGGGCCGCAGACATACATGCGGACATTGTCGGCATCGATCGGCGAAAACACCGATTTCTCCCGCGTCAGCGTGTTGTACAGCTTCAGTTCCGGCGTCGCGTCCATTCCATTCTCCCAAATGCACGATCAGACAAATATCGCGACCGGCGGGCCGGGGCGTTTCGCATCTTGACTATTTGGGAGACGAAAACGGCCGGGCCAGCGCTGGCGCTAGCGAATAATCTTCCGGCAGACAATGCAGGTAACCGTTTTCATGGCGCGATTTATGGCGTGGGAATGGCATTTGGTCAAGAGGGGCGAGGAACGATCCGGCGGTACGGTTCGGCCGCCATTTTCGCGGCACAAATCGCGAATAGCCAAGTAGGAGGCTATTGAAAATAGGGGGAAATGCGTGAGAAGACTGGGCCGATGGACGATTGGAGCGACTGTAATTCTGGCAGTCGCATCCGCCGCATATTTCGCATACGATTTCGGCATGCTTCGCTTCAACAATCCATCCTTGAGCCGCTATCCGATCCAAGGCATTGATGTCAGCCATCACCAGGGCGATATCGACTGGAAGACAGTTGCCTCGCAACCGAATGTTCGCTTCGCGATGATGAAGGCGACCGAAGGCGGCGATCACCGAGATTCCAAGTTTGCTGACAACTGGCAGCGCGCCGGCGATGCTGGACTGGTCAGGGGCGCCTATCATTTCTTCACCTTCTGCCGCGCTGGCAGGGATCAGGCGCAGAATGTCCTGGCGACCGTGCCGAAGCTGCCGGGAACCCTGCCCATCACAGTCGACCTGGAATTTGTCGGCAATTGCAACAAGGTGCCGACGCTCGAGGAAATGGCGACTGAGGTGAACGCCTTTTTCACCGAGTTGAAAGGCACCTTTCCGGAAAAGCCGATTTTCTACGTCACTCGGGAGTTCTACGATCAGTATCTGAAAGGCAATGAAGCCCGCTTCCCCGAGCATTACCTCTGGCTGCGAAGCGTGTTCCAGGAACCGGCGCAGGAAGGATGCAGTCATTGGTCGATCTGGCAATTTGCCGACAACGGCACTGTCGACGGCATTCAGGGAGCGGTGGACCTCAATGCGCTATGCCCGTCGGAAACGGGCTTGACGCGTCTCTTCCCGGCCGTTGCGGCGAGGTGAGACGTCCGGCCTATTCCGGCAGGCGGTAATCGACGAGCTTGTTTTCCCGCACGATGAACAGCTTGCCCGTCTCGGTCACGCCGGGGCCCAGCAGCGGCAGGATCGCCTTGGCGACCTCGGAAGGATGCGGCAGCGTCTGCGGATCTTCGCCGGGCACGGCCTGCGCCCGCATCGCCGTGCGGGTCGCGCCGGGATCGACGCTGGTGATGCGCAATGGCGTTGACTGGCTCTCGCCGGCCCAGGTGCGCGCCAGCGCCTCGACGGCGGCCTTGGAAGCGGAATAGGCGCCCCAGAAGGGACGGCACTTGTGCGCAGCCCCGGAGGACAGGATGACGGCGCGACCAGCATCCGAGCGGGCAAGCAGCGGATCGACCGAGCGGATCAGCCGCCAGGTCGCGGTGACGTTGATGGTCATGACCTTTTCGAACACCTTCGCCTCGATATGGCCGATCGGCGAAATGACGCCGAGCACGCCGGCATTGGCGACGAGGATGTCGAGCTTGCCCCAGCGTTCGAAGATCGAGCCGCCGAGGGCGTCGATCGCGCTCATGTCGGCCAGGTCAAAGGGCACCAGCGTCGCCGTGCCGCCGACCGCCTTGATCGCGTCGTCGAGATCCTCGAGCCCGCCGACCGTGCGGGCGCAGGCGATCACATGGGCGCCGGCTTTCGCAAGCTCAAGCGCCGTGAAATAGCCAATGCCGCGCGATGCGCCGGTAACGAGCGCGATCTTGCCCTCAAGATTGATGTTCATCTGCTCCGGTTCCGGATTTGCTTGCGAAGGCGAGGGGCGTCATAGCCCCTCGGGAGGAAGTTAAAGCAGCGGCGGCTCAGCCGTTGCTGGCAAGCATCGAAAGCTTGTTGCCCATCGACTCGCCGTTCTTGTCGAGCAGGCGGGTCGGATAGTCACCGGTGAAGTAATGGTCGGTGAACTGCGGACGGGCGGGATTGCGGTCCTCGCCGCCGACGGCGCGGTAGAGCCCGTTGATCGACAGGAAGGCAAGCGAATCCGCGCCGATATATTTGGCCATGGCTTCGACATCGGCATACTGGTTGGCCAAGAGCTTTTCGGCATCGGGCGTGTCGATGCCGTAAAAGTCGGGGAAGAAGATCATCGGGCTGGCAACGCGCAGATGGACTTCGCGCGCGCCGGCCTCACGGATCATCTGCACGATCTTCAGAGACGTCGTGCCGCGCACGATGGAATCATCGACCAGCACCACACGCTTGCCTTCGATCATCGCCCGGTTTGCCGAATGCTTCAGCTTCACGCCGAAGGCGCGGATCTGCTGCGTCGGCTCGATGAAGGTTCGGCCGACATAGTGGTTGCGGATGATGCCGTATTCGAAGGGAATGCCGCTTTCCTGTGCGTAGCCGAGAGCCGCCGGCGTGCCGCCATCCGGCACCGGCACGACCACGTCGGCATCGACGGGCGATTCCTTGGCGAGGTTCATGCCCATATTCTTGCGGGTCGTATAGACGTTGCGGCCGCCGACGACCGAGTCCGGCCGGGCGAAATAGACATATTCGAACAGGCAGAGGCGCTCCGGCTGCTGTTTGCCGGGCTTGCGCGCATCGATGCTGATCGAGCCGTCAGGCTGGATTTCGCAGATGACGACTTCGCCGTTTTCGACATCGCGGACGAACTTGGCGCCGATGATGTCGAGCGCGCAGGTTTCCGAGCAGAAGATCGGCTTGCCGTCGAGTTCGCCCATGACAAGCGGGCGGATGCCGGTGGGGTCGCGCGCCGCAATCAGCTTGGTGCGCGTCATGGCGAGCATCGAATAGCCGCCTTCCATCTGGCGGATGGCATCGATGAAGCGGTCGGATGTGGAAGCGTGGCGGGAGCGGGCGATGAGGTGGAGGACGACTTCGGTATCCGAGGTCGACTGACAGATGGCGCCGGTCGCGATGATCTGGCGGCGCAGCGTCAGGCCGTTGGTGAAATTGCCGTTATGGGCAATGGCGATGCCGCCTTCCTCAAGTTCGGCAAAGAGCGGCTGGACGTTGCGCATGGCCACTTCGCCTGTTGTCGAGTAGCGCGTATGACCGATCGACATACTGCCGGGCAGCCGGGCGAGCGTCATCGGATTGGTATAGTGATCGCCGACGAGGCCCATATGGCGCTCCTGGTAGAAGCGCTTGCCGTCGAAGGAGACGATGCCCGCCGCTTCCTGTCCGCGATGCTGAAGCGCATGCAGACCGAGAGCTGTGAGTGTCGCGGCATCCGGATGCCCCAAGATTCCGAAAACCCCGCACTCTTCATGCAGCGTATCTCCGTCGAGCGGATCGTCGGTCGGGAAGGAATGGGACTGGTTCATTTCTGCGGGCCTCTGCTCTCACAAGAATGGATCGGCATTTCCAGAAATAGCTAAGCCCGGCGGAGCTGAACGCCCAGCCGGACCCCACTGCATAATTCCTTAAATCGGAATCGATTTAAGGATAAAATTATGCAGAATTCAAAGTGCTACCGTCCTTTGCGCGTCTGAAAGACGCGCGGCGCTGTAGTTCATGCTCCGCTCAAATGGCAATTGCCGGAAGGCGGGTCAAGCTCTTGAACACTGTGTCAATTCGCCGGCTGCTGTGCAGGCGCTGTCGGTGCGTCTTCCGCCGGCGCCTGGTCGCCCGTCGGCGGATTGGTGCCTTCAGCGCCCTGTGCCGGCGGCTGAAGCTTATCACGGATGCTCGCCGGTATCATCTGGGCAAATTGTTCCGGCAGAGCCGATTTCAGCTTCACGACCATCGAGTCCAGGAAGGGCTTCGACTTCGCTTCGTTGACCCAGGTCGGGCGGTGGTCGGCATCGACCAGCCAGTTCCAGAAGGCGACGGCGACGACCAGCAGCAGCACGCCGCGTGCGGCCCCGAACAGGAAGCCGAGCGTGCGGTCGAGCGCGCCGACGCGGCTATCGATGATGAAATCGGCAATCTTCATGGTGATGAAGGAGATGACGATGAGCGCGATCAGGAAGACGACCGCTGCCGAACCTATGATCGCGATGCGGTCGTCATCGGTGTATTTCTTCGCATAGGGCAGCAGGTACGGATAGAGGTAATAGGCCGCCGCTGCCGAACCGCCCCAGCTTGCGATCGAGAGGATCTCACGGGAGAAGCCGCGGACCATCGCCAGCACGGCGGAGAAGAGCACGACGCCGATGACAATACCGTCGAAAATCGTAATGGGCATGTAATTTCAACTCCAGGACTGCCGCTTGGCGGCCGTGTCGTGCCTTATCGTGTGCCTCCTATATCATCACCAATCTTGGCAATGAAAGGATCAAACCTCGTCTTCCACACGCAGCGCCCCCTTCGACCCGGCGATGCGCGCAACCAGATCCGGCAGGCTTTCGACCTCGCTCCAGCGTCCGCCGGAGCCCTTCGGCAGTTCGGTGGAGGCGGATGGAAGCAATGCTGCGGAAAAGCCCAGCTTCTCGGCTTCCTTGAGGCGCTGGGCGGTGTGCGCAACCGGCCGGATGGCGCCCGACAGGCTGACTTCGCCGAAATAGACGCAATCGGCGGGAAGGGCAATACCGGCAAGCGAGGAAACGAGCGCCGAGGCGACGGCGAGATCAGCGGCCGGTTCGGTGATGCGGTAACCGCCGGCGACATTGAGATAGACGTCGTGCTGGCCGAGCCTGACGCCGCAATGGGCTTCCAGCACGGCCAGGATCATCGACAGCCGGGCCGAATCCCAGCCGACCACGGCGCGCCTGGGCGTGCCGAGCGAGGTCGGCGCCACCAGCGCCTGGACTTCGACCAATACCGGGCGCGTGCCCTCCATGCCGGCAAAGACCGCAGCACCGGGCGATTTTTCGTTGCGCTCGCCGAGGAAGAGCTCGGACGGATTGGCGACCTCGCGCAGTCCCTTGTCCGACATTTCGAAGACGCCGATCTCGTCGGTCGGGCCGAAGCGGTTCTTGACCGTGCGCAGGATGCGGTAGTGATGGCCGCGATCGCCCTCGAAATAGAGCACCGCGTCGACCATGTGCTCGACGACGCGCGGGCCGGCGATCTGCCCGTCCTTGGTCACATGCCCGACGAGCACCATGGCGGCGCCCGTCTGCTTGGCGAAACGGATCATCGCCTGCACGCCGGTGCGCACCTGTGTCACCGTTCCCGGCGCGGATTCGGCAAGTTCGCTCCACAGCGTCTGGATGGAGTCGATGATGACGAGGTCCGGCCGCTTGCCCTCGGCAAGCGTTGCCAGAATATCCTCGACATTGGTTTCGGCCGCCAGCATCACGTCGGTATCGGCCGCCGCGAGGCGCTGCGCCCGCAGCCGGACCTGGGCCACGGCTTCTTCGCCCGAAACGTAGATGATCTTGTGGCCGCGCCGCGCAAGGGCGGCGGCCGCCTGCATCAGCAGCGTCGATTTGCCGATCCCGGGATCGCCGCCGATCAGCACCGCCGATCCCCGCACGAAGCCGCCGCCGAGCGCCCGATCGAGCTCCGACATGGCGGTATGGATGCGCGGCGCCTCCTCGATCTCACCCGACAGCGCCGTCAGCGTCACCGGCCGGCCCTTCTTCGGCGTTTTGCCGGGACCGGAGCCGATCCCGCCCATCGGGTCTTCTTCGACGATAGTGTTCCACTCGCCGCAGTTCTCGCATTTGCCGGCCCAGCGATTATGAACCGTGCCGCAATTCTGGCAGATGAATTGTGTCCTGGCCTTCGCCATCAAATACTCTTTCAGTCCGGGGTCCCGCGTGAAGCAGACGCCTGCTTCATCGAATCATTGTCGTGCCTGAGATAATGGCTATCGCGACGGATCAAAACTAATGATTTTCCCATCAGCGCCTGCCGTGCCTATCCTTTGCCTCTGCTCATCCTGAACGGTGGAAGATGTTCGATTATTCGCTCGCGCACTGGTTTGCATTTCTCTCGGCCGCGGTTCTGCTGAACCTCTCACCCGGGCCCGACATCGCCTTCATCCTCGGTCACACGATGAGAGGTGGAAAACGCGCCGGTTTTTCCGCGCTGTTCGGCGTCTGGTCAGGTGCCTGCCTGCATGTTCTGATGGCAGCGCTCGGCCTTTCCGCCGTGCTGGCCGCTTCCGCCGTGGCTTTCTCCGCGGTTAAATGGATCGGTGCCGTCTATCTCGTCTGGCTGGGAATCCAGGCTCTGCGCGCCGGCGGCGGCGATGGCCTGATAAAGGCTGCCGGTGAAAAACTGCCAGCCGCAAGGATCTACCGGCAGGGGATTCTGGTGTCGCTGCTCAATCCGAAGGTCGCGATTTTCTTCTTGGCTTTCCTGCCGCAATTCGTCGTCGAAGGGGCCGGGCCGGCATGGGCCCAGCTCATGCTGCATGGCGGGCTTATCATCGCCGTCGCCGCCTTCGTCGAGCCGCCGCTCGTCCTTCTCGGAGGGCGCCTCGCCGAGGCACTCAGACACAATCAAAAAATCGGGCTATGGCTCGATCGCGGCCTCGGCGCACTTTTCCTGGCGCTCGGCGTGCGCCTTGCACTGAGCAGCCGCTGAGGGGCGCCCTACTCCTCGTCGGCGACATAGCGCCGTTCGTGGCGCAGGCCCATGCTGGTCAGGATCTCGTAACCGATCGTGCCCGCTGCCCGCGCCACGTCATCCAGCGGCATGTTCTTTCCGAACAGCTCGACGTAATCTCCGGCGCGCACGGCGTTGTCGGGCAGGTCGGTGATATCGAAGATCGTCAGGTCCATGGTGATCCGGCCGGCGACGGGCACCTTGTGTCCGGCGACGAAGCCTTGCCCGCCCTGCGGCACGGCCTGGCGCAGCGGCACGCCGCCGCTCGACTGGCTGCGCATGTAGCCGTCGGCATAACCGGCGGAGACGATCGCCAGCCGGCTTTTGCGGCCAAGCTGCAGCGCCCGCCCGTAGCTGACCGTTTCGCCGGCCTCGACGCTGCGCACCTGGATGATCCGGGCTTCCGCCGTTGCGACCGGCCGCATCGGATTGGCCATGCCGCCGACCGCTTCGCCGCCATAAAGCGCGATGCCGGGACGGGTCAGGTCGAAGTGGTAATCCTCGCCAAGGAAAATCCCGGCCGAGGCGGCAAGGCTTGAATCGATGCCTTCATAGGCGGCGCTAACCCTGCGGAATGATTCGAACTGCCGCCGGTTCATCGCATGGCCGGGATCGTCGCCGCAGGCGAGATGGCTCATGACGAGCACCGGCGCGAAGCTTGCCGGTCGCGAGACGTCGTCGGCGAGCGCGATCGCATCGTCCATATGCAGTCCGAGCCGATTGAAGCCGGTATCGACATGCAGGGCGCAGGGATAGTCGCCGTAATCGGCAAGCACCGCCATCCAGAAGGCGAGCTGCTCGTCGGAAGAAATCACCGGCACCAGATCGTTTTCGAAAAAGCGCCGCTCGGTTCCCGGCCATATGCCTGAGAGCACGAAGATGCGCGCCTCGGGCGCATAAAGGCGAAGCGTGACACCCTCGTCGACGGTGGCAACGAAGAAATCCCGGGCGCCTGCCATATAGAGCGCTTCACCGGCATCCTCGATGCCCATGCCGTAGGCATCCGCCTTGACGACCGCTGCGGCGCGCGCCGCACCGGAGCGGCGGGCCATGTCGCGCCAGTTCTCGGTCAGCGCCGTTAGATCGACGGTCAGCCGCAGGCCCGCAGAAGCGAAAAGATCGTCATCTTCGAAGGGGATGGGAAAATCTGTCATGAATCGCCGTGAAGTAATGGAAGGAAATCGCCTAAGCCAGTCTAGAGAGCATTATGGCCAAGCGAGGTCACATACCATCCTTTGCCTGTCGCAGGATCACTTTTGTTCAAGACGCGTGCGGGCTTCCGCGATAATCTGACTGGATGCAGAACGTATCGCAAAAAGAGGCGGCGGAGGCCATGCCGCTTGCGCACGTGGAATCGGCCCGCTTCTGGCGGGATAGCCGCTTCCGCGACATGGAGTGCTTGAGCGCCACCTTCCTGACGCACGAATATGCGCCGCATGCGCATGACACGTTCAGCATCGGCGCGATCGAAAGCGGCACCCAGATCGCCACTCTCAGCGGCAGGCGGGAGGAAACCGGTCCGGGCGACCTTTATCTCATCGATCCCGGTGTAATCCATGACGGTGCTCCGGGCGGCGAGGGATACCGCTACCGGATGATCTATCCCGACATGAAGCTGTTCGTCGATATTCTGGAGGATGTGACCGGCAAAGCCTTCCATGCGACGCCCTCTTTCTCCGGCGGGCTTCCACGCGACCCACAGCTCGCCAATGCGTTTCACGCCGCCCATCGAACGCTCGAGGGCAGGGCAGGCGCGCTGGAATCCGATGAAGGAATGTTTTCGGTGCTGGCAGCGATCTTTGCGCGTCACGGCAGCGCAATCATCGTTCCCGTCGATACGCAGGAACGAAGCGCGGTGGCTCGCGCCCGCGAATACCTCATCGAAAACTTCGACAGCGATGTCGGCCTCGAGGAACTGGCCGGGGTGGCGGGTTTGAGCCGCGCTCACCTCATCCGCGCCTTCCGCAAGGAATATCACATCACCCCGCATGCTTTTCTGACGGATCGGCGCGTGCAGGTGGCCCGCCGGATGCTGCGGCAGGGGCGCATGCCGGCCGATATTGCGCTTGAATGCGGTTTTGCCGATCAGGCGCATTTCACCCGGCACTTCAAGGCGCGCACAGGCGTAACACCCGGCCAATTCCGCGCGGGCTGATCACTTTCGTTCAATACGGCGGTTTCGGGCTGGGCTACTGCTCCGCAATCTCAATAGGGAGGTTGCCATGTTGCAGCACAGCCGGCCATCCGGCGAATTTCTTGCCGGCGAGTTTTTTGCCGGAATGCGTGCCATTTTTCCGCTTGTTGTCGCCGTCCTGCCGATCGGCCTGGTCTTCGGCGCGGTTGCGGCCACCAAAGGGCTTTCGCCGCTGGAAACGACGTTGATGAGCGCGCTTGTCTTTGCCGGCGGTTCGCAATTCGTGGCCATGGACATCTGGACCCATCCGGCAAGCTGGATCGGCATTGGCTTCGCGGCCCTGCTTGTCAATATCCGCCACGTGCTGATGAGCGCGTCGATCGGCACGAAGATGCAGTCCTTCTCCGGTGTCAAACGGTATATCGCCATGCTCTTTCTCGCAGATGAGCTGTGGGCAATGGCGGAATTCCGCGCCGGCGCCGCGCGGCTGACACCGGCCTGGTATGCCGGGATCGTCACGCCATTTTATCTCACCTGGGTTGGCTCGTCGCTCATGGGCGCACTGCTCGGCGCCTTTCTCGGCGATCCTGCCGTCATCGGCCTCGACTTCGCCTTTCCGGCTGTCTTCATCGTACTGGTCATGGGTTTCTGGAAGGGGCCGGAAACCGGCGCCGTCCTTGCCGCCAGTGGTGCCGCATCCGTTGCAGTCCACCATTTCGTGCCGGGGGTCTGGTATATCGCTGCCGGCGCTCTGGCCGGGCTGGCAACGGCTCTATGGCAGAGCAGGGTGCGGGAGCAGGCGGCATGACGCTCGACCTCAACACCTTTCTCGCCATCTTCGCAATGGCTGTCGCAACAGTCTTTACCCGCGTCAGCGGCCTCGTGTTGATCCGTCATGTCGAGATGAATGAGAGGCGGAGAACGGCGATCGAGGCCATTCCGCCGGCCGTGCTGATGGCGGTCATTGCCCCGACCGCCTTTGCGGCGGGCTGGGCAGAGACCTTGGCCTGCGCGGTAACGGCAATCGCCGCGCGCCGTCTGCCAATGCTTGTGAGCGTCGTGATCGGCGTCGCAACGGTTGCGCTGTTGCGGGCCGTCGGCCTCTAAGGAAAATCGACGCGGGAAACCGCGTCAATGTTCCTCGTAATGGGTGAAGGATGGATCGGCGAGATCGGCGAAGCGGGTGAATTCCGACTGGAAGGCGAGCTTCACCGTGCCTGTCGGCCCGTGGCGCTGCTTGGCGATGATGACGTCCGCCGTGCCCTTTACCTTGTCGAACAGCGCTTCCCATTCCGGATATTTCGGATCCTGGATGTCGCGCGGCTCCGAATTTTTGACGTAGTATTCCTCGCGGAACACGAACAGCACGACGTCGGCGTCCTGCTCGATCGAGCCGGATTCGCGAAGGTCGGAGAGCTGCGGCCGCTTGTCGTCGCGGCTTTCGACCTGACGCGAGAGCTGCGACAGCGCGATGATCGGAACGTTGAGCTCCTTGCCCAGCGCCTTCAGGCCGGTGGTGATCTGGGTGATTTCCTGGACACGGTTGTCGCTGGATTTGCCCGAACCGGTCATCAGCTGGATGTAGTCGACCACAAGCACGTCGAGGCCGCGCTGGCGCTTGAGACGGCGCGCGCGCGCCGAAAGCTGGGCGATCGAGATGCCGCCGGTCTGGTCGATATAGAGCGGCACCTTCTGCATCATCATCGAGCAGGCGACGAGCTTTTCGAAGTCGGCGTCGTTGATGTCGCCGCGGCGGATCTTCGAGGAGGAGACTTCTGTCTGTTCGGAGATGATACGGGTGGCAAGCTGTTCCGACGACATTTCGAGCGAATAGAAGCCGACGACGCCGCCGTTCTTTGCCTTCATGCTGCCGTCCGACTGGACTTCGCCTTCGTAGGCGGCGGCGATATTGTAGGCGATGTTGGTCGCCAGCGAGGTCTTGCCCATGCCGGGACGTCCGGCAAGGACGATCAAGTCCGAACGCTGCAGGCCGCCCATCTTGGAGTCCAGCGAATGGATGCCGGTGGAAATGCCGGAAAGCCCGCCATCACGTTCCTTGGCGACGGCCGCCATGTCGATCGCCAGTGCTACCGCATCGTTGAAGGCCTGGAAGCCGCCGTCGTAGCGGCCGTTTTCCGCCAGTTCGAACAGGCGGCGTTCGGTATCCTCGATCTGCGACTGCGGCGGCATGTCGAGCGGCGCGTCATAAGCGATGTTGACGACGTCCTCGCCGATGGTGATCAGCGCACGGCGCAGCGCTAGGTCATAGATCGCCCGGCCGTAATCCTCGGCATTGATGACGGTGACGGCATTGCTGACGAGGCTCGCCAGATATTGCGAAACCGTCATGTCGCCGACCTTCTCGTCGGCTTTCAGGAAGGTCTTGATCGTCACCGGGTTGGCGATCTTGCCCATGCGGATGATGTCGCCGGCAACCTCGAAGATCTTTCGGTGCAGCGGTTCATAGAGATGAATCGGCTTCAGGAAGTCGGACACCCGGTAATAGGCGTCGTTGTTCATCAGGATAGCACCCAGAAGCGCCTGCTCGGCTTCGATATTGTTGGGTGCTTCGCGATAATGCTGCTCCGACGGAGCAACGGCTGCAATCTTTCGAGCGGCGTCGTTCATCATCATCCGTTCTGTCTTTTTCCAGCTCCGGATTTGCAATTCCGGACGCGAAAATCAAGAGGCTGCGAAAGGAGCCGGGGCTCGCTTTGCTTAAATCCTGAACGCTGTGCACGTTGTTCGACTTCTCCACAGTCCCGGGCGACACAAAGGAGAAATACTGCCAGTGTCACCCGCACGACACGGTCTGGGGCCGACTCAGCCCATCCGTTTCGGAGAACATTATTTTAGCGCGATGCCATGAGGCACGCAGCAAAAACATCCGGACCATCCCCAACGAAAAAGCCCGGCGCGGTGGCCGGGCTTCCCTCACGCGGATTGCTCCGGCGATATTATGCTTCGTCTTCGTCGACGCCGTCGGCTTCCGGATCGAAGAAATCTTCCGGACGCAGAGCGTCTTCGTCGACGCCGTAGATCGCGTCGACCGAGGTGAGTTCTTCACCCTTGGCCTGGCGCTCTGCCTCTTCGGCGGAACGGGCAACGTTCAGCTCGACATGGATTTCGACTTCGGCATGCAGCTGCAGTTCGACCTTGTGCAGGCCGATCGCCTTGATCGGCGTGTTCAGGTGAACCTGGTTGCGTCCGATGTTGAAGCCTTCGGCGGCGAGGATTTCGACGACGTCACGGGCAGCAACCGAGCCGTAGAGCTGGCCGGTTTCGCCAGCGGAGCGCACGACGATGAAGGACTTGCCGTCGAGAACGTCGGCGACCTTCTGGGCTTCCGACTTGCGCTCGAGGTTGCGGGCTTCGAGCGTCGCACGCTCGGCTTCGAAGCGGGTCTTGTTGGCGGCGTTGGCGCGCAGCGCCTTGCCGAGCGGCAGCAGGTAGTTACGGGCAAAGCCGTCGCGAACCTTTACGGTTTCGCCCATCTGGCCGAGCTTGGAGATGCGTTCGAGAAGAATGACGTCCATTTTCTTTTACCTTTCTTGTGTCTTAGATTTTCGTGTCGGATTGTTTGGGGGCATCGGCATCTTTCGTCGGGGTCAGCGCGATCGCCTTGCGCGTATCGCTGAGACCGAGGACGAGGATGAGGAAAGCTGGCAGCAGCATGAGCATCGAAGCCAGGTAGCTGAGGATGAGGGCCGGTATGCGCCAGTCCTTGCCGCGCGTGCGGAAATGCAGCGAGGCGAAACCGGAAAGCATGAAGCCGGCGCCGAAGGCGCCAATCACGGTGGCGCCGACCAGCGCCGGCACGCCGCCGAAGAAGCAGGCGGCAAGCCCGGCGAGGAAAATGAAGATCGAGTTGCGGTTCATGCGCAGCGACGAGGGGATGTCCTCGCGTGGGCGAAGGCCCTTGCCGGACGCTGCGACGATGCGCACGGCGAAATAATAGGCGGCAAACAGCATGCTCACCCACATGCCGCCCTGCAAAGCCGGCAGCATCAGCAGGATCAGCGACTTGGTCTGCGCGGTCGCTGCCGGATCGGGCATGAACTCCGGCTGCTGCTGCTTGAGCGAGGTGATCAGCAGATCGACGATCGGATCGGTGATCTCGGGCCCGTAGCCGATCATCACGCCGATGACGATGACGGCGATCGTCACGAGGCCGCAGAGATGCAGCAGGATATCGGAGAGCGGATACCAGGCAAGCAGATGGTCTGGGCCGCCGAGTTCGGAGGCGGGACGCGCGAGATTGGCGAGATGGCTGAGCCAGCCGGCCGGCAGCAGCGTCACCAGCGTCATGATCAGCGCGAAGGACGGCGAAATGGCGATCGCGCCGAGTGCTGCTGCCGTGACCACGGCAGCGACCGCGGCGGCATTGCCCCAGCCGAGACCGACGATCAGGATCGGCAGCGCCGAGGCCGTATAGAGCAGCGCGCTGAAAAACGACGGCTGCATGCTCGCGCCCAACACCAGCAGGGCAGCGGTCAATCCGGCGAGTGCGCCGATCAGCAGCGTTTTAAGGTTCGGTCGGTTCAAGGTCGCTGTCCTGCTTCATCAAGCAGTTAGAGGATGTTGCTGAATCGAATTCAGAAACGTCTCAACATGGGTTTTAAGAGTTCCGATCCACGCCCATCGCGGAAGGGAGGCAACCCCCAGATCAGCGATCTGGGGGTCACATATTCGATTAGGCTACGACGTAGGGCAGCAGGCCGAGGAAACGGGCGCGCTTGATCGCCTGGGCGAGTTCGCGCTGCTTCTTCTGTGAAACGGCCGTGATGCGCGACGGAACGATCTTGCCGCGCTCGGAAATGTAGCGCTGCAGCAGACGGACGTCCTTGTAGTCGATCCGCGGCGCGTTGGCGCCGGAGAACGGGCAGGTCTTGCGACGGCGATGGAACGGGCGGCGGACCGGAGCAGAGGAAGTTTCAGACATATCTCAGATCTCCCTTATACACGGTCTTCGCGCGGACGGCGCGGACGGTCTTCGCGGTCGCCGAAGCCACCTTCACGCGGCGGACGCGGGCCACGGTCACGATCGCCGAAGCCGCCTTCACGCGGGCCACGGCCGCCTTCGCGCGGACGGTCGTCGCGGTCGCGCTTCTGCATCATGGCAGACGGACCTTCTTCATGCTTCTCGACGGCGATCGTCATGTAGCGAAGAACGTCTTCGCTGATGCGCATCTGACGTTCCATTTCCTGGACGGCAGCAGCCGGTGCATCGATGTCCATCAGGGCATAGTGTGCCTTGCGGTTCTTCTTGATGCGGTAGGTGAGGGACTTGAGGCCCCAGTTCTCGATACGCCCGACTTTACCGCCGTTAGCTTCGATCACACCCTTGTACTGTTCTACGAGGGCATCGACCTGCTGAGCGGAAATATCCTGCCGGGCAAGGAATACATGTTCATAAAGAGCCATGACAGCTTTGCCTTTCTTGCGTTTGGTTCAACCCGATATTCGGCGGCTAAGCCTCAACGACTGCTCCTGATTGGGCGGACCCAGGCAAGAAAGCGTTTTCCGAGACGGTCGAGAGCGGAGACACGGGAGGCTGGAACGCTTCCGTTCCGAACGATTTCCAAGAGGAAACCGGCCCTCCGTTCAGCCACCAGCCAGAGGACCGGGTTAACGAACAGGGCGGCTTATACGGATTTTTCGCGGGAAGGCAAGCCCAATCGGACATGCGAGCCCGACGCAGACCGATCGGCAGCGTCGGGCCTGGACGAGAGGGACAGGGTCAGAGCGTCAGCGGATACTGCCGGTGCACCTTGGCGATCTCCGCTAAGACCTCGTCCGAAAGCCTCAGGTCGGCCGCGCCGATATCGACTTTCAGCTGCTCCATCGTGGTTGCGCCGATGATGGCCGAGGCCATGAAGGGCCTGGACAGGCAGAAGGCGAGCGCCATGGCGGCCGGGTCGAGGCCGTATTTGCGTGCGATCTCCAGATAGGCCTTGGTCGCCGGCTCCTGCAACGGCTGCAGGCGACCGCCGATATCGTGGTTGATCGAGCCGCGCGAGCCCTTCGGCCTCTGACCATCGACATATTTGCCGGACAAGATGCCGCCGGCAAGCGGCGAATAGGCGAGCAGCCCGACATCCTCGTGATGCGAGAGCTCGGCGAGATCGAGGTCGAAATGGCGATAGAGCAGATTATATTCGTTCTGGACGCTGGCAACGCGCGGCAGGCTCTTCTGTTCAGACAGTGTCAGGTATTTCTGGATGCCCCAGCTGGTTTCGTTGGAAAGGCCGATCGCCCGGATCTTGCCTTCCTTCACCAGTGCGCCGAGCGTTTCCAGGATGTCGAGCATATTGGCGACGGCCTTGTCGCGATCCTGGTTGAACGGATTGTAGCCCCAATTCTGGCGGAAATGGAAATGGCCGCGGTTCGGCCAGTGGACCTGGTAGAGATCGACATAATCGGTCCGCAGCCGCTTGAGGCTAGCCTCAAGCGCCAGCCGGATATTCCTCGCATCCGCACCTTCGCCGCCGCGCAAATAATCGCGGCCGCGTCCGGCGACCTTGGTGGCAAGCGCGATATCTCCGCGCTTGCCTGATTTTTCGAACCAGCTGCCGATATAGTCTTCGGTCCAGCCCTGTGTTTCCGGCGAAACCGGTGTTGTGGGATAAAGTTCGGCAGTATCGAAGAAATTGACGCCCTTTTCGACGGCGTAATCCATCTGCGCATGCGCGTCGGTTTCGCTGTTTTGCGAACCCCAGGTCATGGTGCCAAGGCAGATTTCTGAAACGGAAATGTCGGTGCGGCCGAGTGACTTGTACTTCATGAGAAAACCTTGGGAGAGAGCTGAAGCCTTGTGAAGGAGCTGAAGCCTTGGGAAGGACCGGGCAAATCTAGGCCGGATTTGGCGGAGCGCAAGAGTAAAAACCGGGCTTTTGTGCGTGCGCGACAGGCTTTGCCGAGAATGAGCCGCCACTTGACTCTGCCGGAAAGAATGTCAATTGGAGGCAAAACAGCCTCAAGGGGCGCAATCAGCGGCAAGAGCCAGGGACACGAGAATGACCATTGCTTTCACTTTTCCCGGTCAGGGCAGTCAGGCCGTCGGCATGGGCAAGGATCTCGCCGAGAACTTCGCCGAAGCCCGCGCCGTTTTCCAAGAGGTCGATGAGGCGCTCGGTGAAAAGCTTTCTCATGTCATGTTCAACGGTCCCGAGGATACCTTGACCTTGACGGCGAACGCCCAGCCGGCGCTGATGGCCGTCTCGATCGCCATTATCCGCATTCTCCAGGCCAAGGGGCTCGATCTGAAGTCCAAGGTCGCCTATGTCGCCGGCCATTCGCTTGGTGAATATTCGGCCCTTTGCGCCGCCGGCACGTTCTCGCTCGCTGACACGGCGCGGCTGCTGCGCATCCGCGGCAATGCCATGCAGGCGGCCGTGCCCGTCGGCGTCGGCGCCATGGCAGCGATCATCGGCCTCGAACATGCCGACGTCATCGCCGTCTGCCAGGAAGCGGCCGCCACCGGCGCCTGCCAGATCGCCAACGACAATGGAGGCGGCCAGATCGTCATCTCGGGCGAGAAGGCAGCCGTCGAAAAGGCCGCCGGCCTGGCAACCGACAAGGGCGCCAAGCGCGCCATCCTGCTGCCGGTCTCCGCCCCCTTCCATTCCAAGCTGATGGCGCCTGCTGCCGAGGCCATGCGCGAAGCGCTGGCAAAGGTCGCCAAGTCCGATCCCGTTGTGCCCCTGATCGCAAATGTCCGCGCCGCGCCGGTGACCACGGCCGACGAGATCGTCAACTTGCTGGTCGAGCAGGTGACCGGCCAAGTCCGCTGGCGCGAGACGGTGGAATGGTTCGCCGGAAACGGTGTCGCCACGCTTTATGAACTCGGCTCCGGCAAGGTGCTGACCGGCCTTGCGCGGCGCATCGACAAGACGATCAACGGCATCTCCGTCAACGGTCCGGCGGATATCGACGCGGCCGTCGCCGCCCTCATGGCCTGATTGGTATTTCCAGATATCCAGATATAAGGAACGTTTCCATGTTCGATCTTTCTGGCCGCAAGGCTCTCGTCACCGGCGCATCGGGCGGTATCGGCGAGGAAATCGCCCGCCTTCTCCATAAGCAGGGCGCCATCGTCGGCCTGCACGGCACCCGCGTCGAGAAGCTGGAAGCGTTGGCCGCCGAGCTTGGCGAGCGCGTCAAGATCTTCCCAGCAAACCTTTCCGACCGCGATGAGGTCAAGGCGCTCGGCCAGAAGGCCGAGGCCGAGCTCGAAGGCGTCGATATTCTGGTCAACAATGCCGGCATCACCAAGGACGGCCTGTTCGTGCGCATGAGCGACGAGGATTGGGACGCCGTTCTCGAAGTGAACCTGACGTCGACCTTCCGGCTGACGCGCGAATTGACGCATCCGATGATGCGCCGCCGCTATGGTCGCATCATCAACATCACCTCGATCGTCGGCGTCACCGGCAATCCGGGCCAAGCCAATTACTGCGCTTCCAAGGCCGGCATGATCGGCTTCACCAAGTCGCTCGCGCAGGAAATCGCCACCCGCAACGTGACGGTCAACTGCGTGGCGCCCGGCTTTATCGAAAGCGCCATGACCGGCAAGCTGAACGACAAGCAGAAGGAAGCGATCATGGGGGCGATCCCGATGAAGCGCATGGGCACGGGCGGCGAGGTTGCTTCGGCGGTCGCTTATCTTGCATCCTCCGAGGCCGCCTATATGACGGGCCAGACGCTGCACGTAAACGGCGGCATGGCGATGATCTGAAACGACAAACCGCTGGCATGGGAAGTTTTCCGCCAATAGCATGTTGAGCAATCACGAACCGTTGATTTTCTCGCTTTGCGGCAGACCTAAAGCATGTTAAGCGGGCCAATGACTGTCAACAGTCGTCCCGAGAAAGCAGACGGACCGGCGGGCTTTTCGCAAGCCTGGGACCTCTCTGAAGCCGGGTAAACGAGTTTGCCGAGGATGTCTGAAAACATCGCAGGCTGAAACAGGGTAGGGGTGCCGCAACGGCATTCCGATCAGGACATAAGGTCGAGGAAACCGACATGAGCGATATCGCAGAACGCGTAAAGAAAATTGTTATTGATCATCTTGGCGTCGATGCCGACAAGGTCGTCGAGAGCGCCAGCTTTATCGACGATCTGGGCGCTGACTCGCTCGACACGGTCGAACTTGTCATGGCTTTCGAAGAAGAATTCGGCGTTGAAATTCCTGACGACGCTGCCGACTCGATCCTGACGGTCGGCGATGCAGTGAAGTTTATCGAGAAGGCCCAGGCCTGATTCTGTAATTTTGAGAAAGGGCGGGCCTGGAGTCCGCCCTTTTCTTTTCGGCATATTTCTCCATAGAACATAAGAGACGGGGGAAAGCACGCGATGAGACGTGTCGTCATAACGGGTACCGGCATGGTATCACCCTTGGGATGCGGAACCGAGGTGACATGGTCCCGGCTGCTTGCCGGCCAGAACGGCGCCCGCCTCGTCACCGAATTCGAGGTCGACGATCTTCCCGCCAAGATTGCCTGCCGTATTCCCATCGGCGACGGCACCGACGGCACCTTCAACGTCGATCAGTGGATGGAGCCGAAGGAGCAGCGCAAGGTCGATCCCTTCATCATCTACGGCATGGCCGCCGCCGATATGGCGCTTGCCGATGCCGGCTGGCATCCTAAGACCGATGAGGACCAGATCGCCACCGGTGTGCTGATCGGCTCCGGCATCGGCGGCATCGAAGGCATCGTCGAGGCAGGATATACCCTGCGCGACAAGGGCCCGCGCCGCATTTCCCCCTTCTTCATTCCCGGCCGCCTGATCAACCTCGTCTCCGGCCAAGTCTCGATCCGCCACAAGCTGCGCGGACCCAATCATTCAGTCGTCACCGCCTGCTCGACAGGCGCGCATGCGATCGGTGATGCCGCGCGGCTGATCGCGCTTGGTGACGCCGACGTCATGGTCGCCGGCGGAACAGAATCTCCCGTCAGCCGCATTTCGCTCGCCGGTTTTGCCGCCTGCAAGGCGCTGTCGACCCAGCACAATGACGACCCGCAGAAGGCTTCGCGCCCCTATGACCGCGACCGTGACGGTTTCGTTATGGGCGAGGGCGCCGGCATCGTCGTGCTCGAGGAACTGGAACACGCCAAGGCGCGCGGTGCCAGAATCTACGCCGAAATCGTCGGCTACGGCCTGTCGGGCGACGCGTATCACATCACCGCGCCGTCCGAAGACGGCGAGGGCGCCGGTCGCTGCATGGCGATGGCGCTGAAGCGGGCCGGGCTGACGCCGGCCGATATCGATTACATCAACGCCCACGGTACCTCGACCATGGCCGACACGATCGAGCTCGGCGCCGTCGAGCGGTTGGTCGGCAATGCGGCGTCGAAGATCTCCATGTCCTCGACCAAATCGGCGACCGGACACCTTCTCGGTGCCGCCGGCGCGATCGAGGCGATCTTCACCACGCTTGCCATCCGTGACAATGTCGCGCCGCCAACGCTTAATCTCGACAACCCCGAGCGCGAAACGGCGATCGATCTTGTTCCGCACAAAGCGCGCGAGCGAGAAATCAATGTGGCGCTGTCCAACTCGTTCGGATTCGGCGGCACGAACGCGTCGCTCGTTCTGCGCCGTTACGCGCAATAAGAGACATGCGCGCGGTGTAACGGGTGTCCCTTACGCCGGCCGGTCCTCGCAGTTGCTTAGAAGAGCGTGCGGGAGCATAACGACCAGCAACGGCGCCGTTGAGCGGCGGCAGAACCTGCTTTTGCCGCATTGCTTCGCGAAATAGCGAAGTGAGGGTCAAGTTTTAGAGGATTGCCGGTGAGCGATACGACGAACCAGAGCAACGATACCCCGCAGGGCGAGAACGGCCGGCAAGGGCAGAAGGGACCGATCATCCCGAAGTCGCCGAGCGAGGCCCTGCGTCCGGAGCGCGTTCCGGAGCCGCCGAAACGGTCCAAGAAAGCCCGCGGCCAGGTCGTTCTTTTCCTGAACTTCATCATGACGATGGCGGTGCTGGTTTGCGTCGTTGCCGTCATCGGCTTCTACTACGCCACATCGACCTATCGGAACCCCGGTCCGCTGCAGACCAACACCAATTTCATCATCCGCAATGGCGCCGGTCTCGCAGAAATTGCCACGAACCTCGAGCGCAACGCGATCATCAGCGATGCCCGCATTTTCCGCTATCTCACGGCAACGCATCTTTCTGCCGGTGAGAGCCTGAAGGCCGGTGAATATGAGATCAAGGCCAGGGCCTCCATGAGCGATATCATGGAGCTGCTGAAATCGGGCAAATCAATTCTCTATTCCGTTTCCTTCCCCGAGGGACTGACGGTCCGCCAGATGTTCAACCGCATGCTGGAAGACAAGGTGCTGGAAGGCGATCTGCCGGCCGCCCTGCCGGCCGAGGGCAGCCTGCGCCCGGATACCTACAAGTTTTCGCGCGGCACCAGGCGCTCGGAAATCATCCAGCAGATGGCGGCGGCACAGCAGAAAATCGTCGATCAGATCTGGGACAAGCGCGACGCCTCGCTGCCGCTGCGATCCAAGGAAGAATTCGTGACGCTCGCCTCGATCGTCGAAAAGGAAACTGGCGTAGCCGACGAACGTGCCCATGTCGCCTCGGTTTTCTTGAACCGGCTCGGCAAGGGCATGCGCCTGCAGTCCGATCCGACCATTATTTACGGTCTTTTCGGCGGCGACGGCAAACCCGCCGACCGGCCGATCTACCAGTCGGACCTGAAGCGGGACACGCCATACAACACCTATGTCATCAAGGGCCTGCCGCCGACGCCGATCGCCAATCCCGGCAAGGATGCGCTCGAAGCTGTCGCCAATCCCTGGAAGACGCAGGATCTCTATTTCGTCGCCGATGGCACCGGTGGCCATGTTTTCGCCGCGACGCTCGAGGAGCACAATGCCAACGTCAAGCGTTGGCGCAAGCTCGAGGCAGACAAGGGCTCGGATCCCAACATCGCCGTCGACGGTCAGCCGGAAGAGCAGCCGGCGGATGACGGTGCTGCCGTCGCGCCGCCGAAGAAAAAGAAGATCAACTGACAACTTCTGGAGGCTCGTATGGCTTTGCAATCCATGACCGGTTTTGCGCGACGCGAGGGAACGAGCGGCCGCTGGCGCTGGGCATGGGAACTGCGTTCGGTCAACGGCAAGGGCCTCGACTTGCGGCTGCGCCTGCCGCCCGGCCTCGAGCGCATGGAGGCGGACGTCCGCCGCGTTGCCGGCGAAAGCTTCAGCCGCGGCAACCTGCAGGCCTCGCTCTCCGTCACCGCCGACGAGAACCGCTTCGAGGCTGTGTTGAATAAGCAGGCACTCGCTGCCGTGCTTGCTATGCACGAGCAATTGGAAGGGATAATCGATCCGTCGCCGCTGAAGCTCGATACCCTGCTTCTGGTGCGCGGCATCGTGGAATTCCGCGAAAGCGAGGATGGCGAGGAAGCGCTTGCCGCCCGTGATGCGGAAATCGCTGCCGGCCTGTTGGCAGCCCTTGCCGATCTCAGAGCGATGCGGGAGCAGGAAGGGGCGGCGCTGACCCGCATTCTGCTCGACCATATCGCGACGATCGAAGGCCTGACGCGGACGATCGAGGCTGATCCCTCACGTTCGCCGCAGGAGATCGCCGCGCGGCTTGCCGCGCAGGTCGCCTTGCTGATGGACGGCATGGCCGCGCTCGATCGCGACAGGCTGCATGCCGAAGCCGCATTGCTGGCGACCAAGGCGGATCTGCGCGAGGAAATCGATCGTCTAAAGGCGCATGTCGCCGCGGCGCGCGATCTCCTGGTGAAAGATGGTCCGGCCGGCCGCCGGCTGGACTTCCTTGCACAGGAATTTAACCGCGAATCGAATACCATCTGCTCGAAGTCGAATGCCTCGGCGGTCACCGCCGCGGGCATCGAGTTGAAAGTCGTCATCGACCAGTTCCGCGAGCAGGTCCAGAATTTGGAGTAAGACATGAAACCGGCGAAATCCTCGCCCGTGCAGATCGCCCGCCGCGGTCTGATGCTTGTCATCTCGTCGCCGTCGGGCGCCGGCAAGTCCACCATCGCGCGCACGCTGCTGGAGAAGGACAGGCAAATCGGCCTCTCCGTCAGCGTCACCACCCGGCAGCGCCGCCCGAGCGAAATCGAGGACGTGCATTATCACTTCAAGAGCGTTCGCGAGTTCGAGCGGATGCGCGATAGCGACGCGCTGCTCGAATCGGCCGAGGTGCATGGCAATTTTTACGGCACGCCGCGCGAGCCGGTCGAGCAGGCCATGGCCGAAGGCCGCGATATGCTCTTCGATATCGACTGGCAGGGCGCCCAGCAATTGCAGGAGAAGATGTCGGCCGATGTGGTTTCGATCTTCGTGCTGCCGCCGACCATGACCGAGTTGCAGTCGCGGCTGCACCGCCGCGCCGAGGATTCCGAGGAGGTCATCCAGACGCGCCTCGCCAACAGCCGCGCCGAGATCGCCCACTGGCGCGAATATGACTACGTTATCGTCAATGACGATCTCAACGCCGCGTTTGACGCCGTCCAGTCGATCGTCAAGGCCGAACGGCTGCGCCGTGACCGCCGCCACGGTATGTTCGATTTCGTCCGCGAGCTGCTGGAAGAGACGCCGTCGCTTTAAGAAAACCCCAGAAAAGCGCGAAGCGGTTTTCTACAGGCTGTTTGCCAGAAGGCAGAACTCCTCGACCGACAAGGTTTCCGCCCGGCGCGCCGGATCGATCCCGGCCTTGACGAGCAGGCGCTCGCCGCCGAGCGGTTTCAGGCTCTGGCGCAGCATCTTGCGGCGTTGTCCGAAGGCGGCCTGCGTTACCTTTTCCAGATTGCCGACAGCGCAGGGGATGGGGTTTTCGCGGGGTGTCAGATGCACCACCGTCGACGTCACTTTCGGCGGTGGCGTGAAGGCCTGCGGCGGCACATCGAAGGCCATCCGAGCTTCCGTCCGCCAGCCGCAGAGCACGCCGAGCCGGCCATAATGATCGTCGTCTTCACAGGCGACGATACGCTCGCCGACTTCCTTCTGAAACATCAGCGTCAGCGACTGCCAGAATGGCGGCCAGGCTTTCGGCAGCAGCCAGTTGACCAAAAGCTGCGTGCCGACATTGTAAGGCAAGTTGGCGATGATCTTGATCGGGCCTTCCGGCGCCAGCGCCTCGAAATCGGTCTTCAGCGCATCGCCTTCGATCACCTCCAGACGGCCGGGATAATGATCGGCGATTTCGGCGAGCGCCGGTAGGCAGCGGGCATCCCGCTCGATGGCGATGACCTTCCTGGCGCCGAGCGCCAGGATCGCCCGCGTCAACCCACCGGGGCCGGGGCCGACCTCGAAGATGGTCGCATCTTCGAGCGGGCCGGCGGTGCGGGCGATCTTCTGCGTCAGGTTGAGGTCGAGCAGGAAGTTCTGCCCGAGCGCCTTGCGCGCATCGAGGCCGTGACGCTGGATGACGTCGCGAAGCGGCGGCAGGCCATCGAGCGCTGCCATCAGCGATGGCTTTCCGCGCTGCGGCCGAGTTGGGCGGCGAGCTTCAGCGCCGCAACGAGGCTCTGCTCGCGCGCCAATCCCTTACCGGCGATGCCGAAAGCGGTGCCATGATCCGGGGAAGTGCGCACGAAGGGAAGCCCGAGCGTGACGTTGACGCTGTCGTCGAAACCGAGTGCCTTGGCCGGGATCAGCGCCTGATCGTGATACATGCAGACGGCGACGTCATATCGCGCCCGCGCCTCGTCATGGAACATCGTGTCGGCGGGCAGGGGGCCGATCGCATCGATGCCCTCGTCGCGCAGGCGCTCGATCGCCGGGCGGATGACATCCTCGTCCTCCTTGCCGATCGTTCCGTCTTCGCCCGCATGCGGATTGAGGCCGGCGACAGCCAGCCGCGGCGCCTCAATGCCGAAGCGCTGCTTCAGGTCTTCATGGGCGATCCGGCAGGTCTTCAAAATTAGTTCGCTCGTCAGCGCCTGCGGAACGTTCCGGATCGGAATATGGATGGTGACCGGAATGGCCCGGACCTTCGGTCCCGACAGCATCATGACAGGCGTCACAGGTCTGCCGGTCGCCCTGGCGGCGAGATCGGCGAGAAATTCGGTATGGCCGGGAAACCGGAAACCGGCTTCGTAGAGTACCGACTTGGCGATCGGATTGGTGACGACCGCCAGCGCCTCGCCGTTGATGACAAGCGACACGGCTGTTTCGATCGCCGCGATCGTGCCCTTCGCCGTTGCCGCATGCGGTTCGCCGGCGACCACTGCGATACCGGCAGGCACTGGCATGACGGGCAGCGCGTCGGCAAACATGCTGGCGGCCTCGCTGGCTTTATCCGTCTCGCGGATCGAAACCGAAAGGTTGAGCTGGCGGGCTCTCAAGGCCAAGACATCGGGATCGCCGATCAGGAAGAAAGGCGGCAGGCCGAGTTCACGCCGCCGGAGCCAGGCCATCAGCGTAATATCCGGCCCGATGCCGGCGGGATCGCCCTGGCTCAGCGCGAGCGGTCGCGAAAACGGTATCGTCATCGCCGGTCAACGATAGGCGATCTGCGCCTTCTTGCGCAGTTCATCCAGGTACTTCTTACTGTTTTCGTTTTCCGGGGTAGCGTCCTTGCTGTCCTTGGACTTGCCGAGGTCCTCCTGGCGGAAGACCATTTCGGCCGCCTGGTCGTCAGAAACCTGGCGCTGACTGCAGATTGCCAGATATTCGACGCCCTTGTCGGTGACGCGGGTCCCTGTGGTATTGCCTTTGGCCTGCTCGACCAGCGGCTTCCAATCCGGCGGGATCTCGGGCGCCAGCATGCGGCCGAGATCGCGCACGGAAACGTCGCGCATCGTCGCGGCAAACACCTTTGCCTGATCGCAGCCCGGAAACTTCGAGCGCGACGCCTCGGCTTCGCCCTTGCGCTTGCCGGTGATTGCGTTGCGCTTGGCTTGCGGAACGACGAAGATGATCTGCTGCAGCATATATTCTGTTGTGACCGGCTTCTGCTTGTTGTTCTGCATCATGCGTGAGACGAGGTCATAATTCGACAGCCGCGAGGTCGAACCGTAGCGGGCGTTGACGATACGCGGCCAGCTCATTTGCACGGCGATGAAAGCCTTGAAATGATCGACGCCGACGCCTGCGCGATCGAGGATCTGCGACATCTGCTCTGGGGAAAGCTTGTTGCCGGCCGAAAAGCGGGCGAAAGACGCATCGACGTCCTGCTGCGAAACCGACATTCGGACGCGGGCGACCTCTTGCCGCTTGAGCGCCTCGTCGATCAGTTGCTCCTCGGCAGCCTTGGCATCGGCCTTGGTGTGCTGAAGGCGCAGGAAGGCCTGGCGCTTGGCGACGTCGCCGCTGGTGATGGCAGTGCCGTTCACCACGGCCTTGACCTCGCTTGCGGCAAATGCTGGAGCGGCGACACCCGTCAGCAGGGCAAGCGCTGCCCCGGCGAGAAACTTGGTTATGGCTTTTTTCGCGTCAATCATCCACTGACCTCCCGATAGCGCCGCGAGACGTTGTTCGCGGCGTTTTTTACCACAGTGAAACACACGGACATCGCTTCCGTCACGGCGCGAAACCCCTATGCCTCAGATATCGACTGGCAGCAATGTCTTGTACAGGCATACGGCGAAAGAATGGCTTCAGGCCATGTTTGCGCCGGCCGCCCCTCATTGCAGGGTGTCGGTGCCGATCTTGATGTCGCCGAGCGTGCGGAAAGTCAGCCGTGCGCCGATCGTCCAGTCGCTTCCCGACTCGTCGTCGGAATCTCTGCTGTCCGTATAGGCGATCGTGAAGATCGTGCATTCGTCGTCATAAGAGAGGCCGATCGTCCGCCGGCTGATCACATCATTGTTCAGATCCCAGGCAATGCCGCCGAAAATCGACCAGTAATCCTTGAACTTGACGCTGCTGTTGGTCTGGATCTCGTCATTGTCCTCGGCGAAGCCATATGCCGGCTGGGCGCTGAGATGAGTGTAGGTCAGCTGCGTCGAGAAGGTGTCGTTCTGGTAGGCCGTCGTCAGATCGCCGCGGCGGAATTCGAAATCCTTTTCGTCGAGCCGGTAAGAGGCTGCGACGGAAACGCCGTAGGGTGTTTCGACGCCGCCAAGGCCGACATAATCGGAACGATCGGTTTCCAGGCCCGAATCCGCGCCGACATTGACGAGATCATCGGTTGCAAACGAGTTCTGGCCGGCAATCTGATAGGATTGGCCGAAGATGCCGTGCAGTTTGTAGCCGCTGTCGAAAGTCCCGGTATACTGGACGCCGAGATTGGCCCGGGTACCACCTTCGATACGGTCGTAGCCCGAGAATTTATCGCGGTCGAACAGCGAGGTGGCGTCGAAGACGAAGCTCTGCGCATCCTCGTTCGGCAGCCGGCCGGCGAGCTGCTCGTCGGGGCGGGCATAGATCTGTGCGATTGGCTCGAGAATATGGGTGCTATTCTCAGTCGTCATCAGGATCGGATAACGCAACTCCAGCCCGGCCGTGAACATTGAGCGGGTAGCCGAGTTGTCGTCGAGGTAGTTGCCGGAGTAACCGGTGGGGTCATCCATGTTCAGCGCGAAGGCGTCGCCGCGTGCAGCCAGCAGCGGCGTGATCACTAGGCCGGTCGGCGTGACATAGGTGCGCTTCCACTGCAGTTCCGCCGTCAGGCGCGAGGTCTGTCCCCTCAGGCCGCGGAATCGGTCGAAGCCGTCGACAGTGTAGAAGTCGTCATGGGTGCGCGAAATATTGGTCAGGTTGACATCAGCCGACAGTTCGCCGCCGGCCAGCGGCTGCGGTGCCACATAATGGTAGTCGAGCGACGGATAGACGATCGCCTGCTGCTTTTCCGCCGTGTTCGTCCGGTCGGCATCCTGGACGTCGAAATAGAACGCCCGCATGTCGAAATAATTCCGTTTCCCAAGTCCCGTCAGGTAGATCTGGTTGGTGCGATCCGTGCCGCTGAGGCCGCGCAGCTTATAGGTTTTCGAGAAATTATTGTCGCTCTGCATCATGACGTCCCAGCCGAACGTCCAGCGCGGATTGATGCGGAACTCCGCCTTTGACGCCACCATGCCGCGCTGCTCGGCTTCGGCATCGCTGGTGCCGGAGCTGAAATTATCCGGTTTTGCCTGGTCGATGCCGGCGACGCGCAGGATATGGGTGCCGTTTTCGAAGCGCTGGCGGAATTCGCCTTCGACGAGGAAGCCCTGGGCGGTGTAGCCGGTGGTGGTGACCGTCGCGTCCATGCTCGGCGAGATCACGTAATAATAAGGAATGGAAAGTCCGAAGCCGAGATTCTGCGATAGGCTCATCGTCGGGAAGAGAAAGCCCGACTTGCGCTTCACCGTATTGTCGGGAACTTCGATGAAAGGCAGGAAGGCGATCGGATAGCCGAGCAGCTCGAAGCGCGCACTCTCCAGGCGGATCGTGTGCGTTACGCCGTTCTGGATCACCCGCTTGGCCTTGACCTGCCAGAAAGGCGCGCGCTTCGGATCTTCGGCGCAGGGAAGGCAGGCGGTGTAGACGCCCTTGTTGAGAATCATCATCGTGCCGCCGACACGCTCGCCGCTTTCCGCGACGATACGCGTATTGTCGGCGGTTTCGATGCGCAGCGAATTCAAGAACCCGTCGGCGAAATTGTCGGTCACGTCAAGGTTGTCGGCATAGATGCGATTGCCGTCCGGGCTGACCATCTCGACATTGCCGAGCGCCATCATCCGGCCGGTCTTCTGATTGTACTCGACCTTCTGCGCGACCATTTTGTAGCCGCCATAGTTGATCTGCACGCCGCCGACCGCCGACACCAGGTCGGCATCGCGGTTGTAGACGAGTTCATTGGCCGAAAGCAGAAGCTTGGCCCCTTCAGGAATATTCTTTCCAATCGTTTGGTCGGGCGCGCTGGCCTGGCCGTAGGAGACCGCAGCACTGCCGAAATAGGTACTTAGAGTCGCGCCGACGAGCAGGGCAACCAACTGTTTACTAAAATACTTGCGGTCGCCTGCCGCCACTAGCCGTCCTCCTGATGAAGCAGAATAGTCGCACCCAACGCCAGCGCGACGATCACCGGTATCCACGTCGCCACGAAGGGGGGCACAACTCCACTGCTTCCGAATGCCTTTACAAGCACGGTGATGACATAAAGCATGAAGCCCGAAAGGATGCCACCCAGAATCACGGAGCGGGATTGGTTGAACCGGCTAAATTTTAGGGACACTGTTGCAGCAATGAAAGTCATGGCCACCAGCAGCAACGGCTGGGACAACAGAGAGTTGAATTGCGTCTCCAGCGCCTTGGTCGAGATGCCGAAGGATTTGGCTGCGGCAATGCGGTTGGAAAGGTCAAAGAAACCAATTGTTTCCGGCGCTGTCAGCCGCTCCTGGACGAAGTCCTGTTTCAGATTGGTGCGAAGTTGAACCGAAGCTTTGCGCACGGGGATTTCGCCAGGCTTGCGCTCGACAACGTTGTTAAGTTGCCAGTAACCATCTTCCAATTTTGCCGTCGCGGCGTCCTGTCTCAGAATGACCTGGCCGCGTGAATCGAAATGGATCAACACGGCGTCGATCAGCTTGGTTCCGTTCTCCTGAACCGTCTGGGCGCCGATGATGACATCGTCGCGGCCGCTGATCTGGCGCAGCCACGGAATCTGCGGCGCCTTGCGCAGAACCGCGTTTTCGCCGCGCCAGTCGGACTCGACGAGCAGCGCCTGGCGCTGTCCCCAGGCGGCAAGCGGGTTGAGCGCCGTCATCGTCAGCAGGCCCAGTATCAGCGAGCCGGCAATGAAGGGGAACATGAACTGCCAGACCGAAATGCCGGCTGCGCGCGTGACGACGAGTTCATATTTGCGGTTGAGCCCGATCAGCACCGTCATGCCAACGAAGAGCGCGATGAAAGGCACCGTCTGTTGCAGGATGAGCGGCAAGCGCACGGCGGTCATCATGATGCCGCCGCCGATCGTGTAGCCGGGCAGGCCGGACATGCGGCCCGCCGTCTCGCTGAAATCGAGCAGGAAAGAAATCGCCGAGACGCCGATCAGGAACCAGCCCATCGTCACCAGGTAGCGGCGAAAGAAATAGCGCGACAATGTCCCGAATATCATTGGGCGGCGTCTCCGCCGGTCCTGCCGGTCGCGGCGAGCAGCCATTCCTGCGTCCGTCTCCAGAAAGACGACATCCGGTCGCGAATGAACGACGGTATCGCCAGTCGTTTGTGCAGACCGAGAAAGACGATCGAGATGATGCTGCTGACGATCGGTATGGCATAGAGAACGGCGATATATTCAGGATCGGTGTCGATCTGATTGGCCGCGTAGAATGCCGCCCACCTGAGCGCGAAGGCATAGGCGAGCGCGCTCACCATCGGGTGCAGCCGCGCTTCGCGGTGCGAGCGCGCATCGCCGGCGATTGCCAGCGAAAACAGCGCAAAGACGACAGGCAGGATCCAGTCCGTCAGCCGCCGATGCAGTTCGGCGCGGTAGCTCTGAGGCCGGATCGTATAATCCTTGTCGGCCGGATCCGGATTGATCAGGAACCACAGGTCGCGGTCACTGGCGCGCAGCGTCGCCTGGCCGCGATTCTCGGTCATGTCCGAGAGGTCGAAGGAGTAGGAATCGAAATTGATCACCGAGACATTGCCGTCTGGCGTTTTCCGGTGCACCTCACCCTCATGCATGATCAGCGTCGTGCCGGTATCGTCGACGGCGCCTTCCTTCGCATAATAGATCAGCTCATACGCCGGATCGCGCTCGTCGGCGACGAAAAGGCCCTTCAGCATACGGCCGGCCATCCGCTTCGAGATCTGCACATAAAGGCCGTCATCAAGTTTGCGGAAGGTCTTTTCTTCGATCACCGAAGACAGCAGATCGGCATAGGTCTCGGCGATCATCTGGCGCACGACGGTTTTTGCGCGCGGCTCGACGACGTTGTCGACGAAGAAGGAAAAGACGCTGACGACGGCGGCAAGCAGCATGATCGGGCGGATCAGCACGCTGCGCCGCGCCCCGGCCGCATCGATGACGGTGAGTTCCGAATCGTTGTTCATCGTCGTCAGCGTCTGGGTAATCGCGATAACGAGAGCAAAGGGCAGGACAACGGGAATGATCGACGGCAGGATCATCGTCGCCAGCTTGGCGAACGAGCCGATCGACTGGCCGCTGTCAGTGACCAGGTTGATGCGCTGCAAAACCTGAGTCGTCCAAATGATCGCCAGAACGGGCAGGAGCGCCACGAGAAACATCTGGCCGACACGCCGCAATATGTATGTCTCGAGTAGTTTCATGCCTGCCCTTGAAAGCACCTGCACGCCCCAACGGCTTTGCAGGAGAAACCCTCTACGCTCTTTGTCGCGGTTTTGCGACAAGCTGGTGTCAAAAATTCATTCAATTTTCAGAATTTTTTTGATGCTGTTGCGACTCAGTTAACGCCAGCAACGCGGCGAAGACGACGAGCGACGAAAGCCATCCGAGAACGACGTCGGAAAGGTAATGCGCGCCGAAGGATAGTCGCATCGCAGGCGTCAGGATCGAGATCGCCGCCACGGGTGCTGCCAGCGCATACCGCATGGATTTGGGAACGAAGAGCAGAAGGCAGAAAAGCCAGCCGGCGCTTGCTGCCTCGCCCGAGACGAACGAGCAGTTCGAAACGCATTTTCCGGCAAGCGACCCTGCCTCGACGAAATGCAGCGCGCCGCCGAAAATGTCCGTCTGTATCGGCCGCGGCCGGCCCCAATGTTCCTTCAGCACGACATTGACGAGCAGCACCGGTCCGATCAGCAGCGTTCCGAGCGCGACTTTCAGCTTGCGCGCCCGTTCGGCGTTGAAGGTTGCGCCATGCTGCTGATAGCATTCGATGAATTTCCACACCATCACGATCGCCACCACATAGGGCAGGCGGAAGAAGATGGTGCGCAGCAGGTCGAAGTTTCCGGAGTCGCGATAGGGAAAGCCGCCGCAAATGCTTCCGGGGCCAGCCGACGCGTCGCAATCCGCATTCGCGAAAAAAAGCTGGGAAAAATAGATGTCGATGCCGGGGAAGGCGCGAAAGACGATCAACAGTGCCCACCACGCCCAGAACAGCAGCATGAATGCACCGAACGTCGTTTTAGGCAGGCGGATTACCGGACCCCGCGGGCGATTTTTCGAGAAAACTGTCAACGCGAATAACTACGAAACCAACGAAAACATGAGGGCCGTGATGGCCGCGGGCGACCATAACAATTGTCGCAAGCCATTGACAGACCCGCCAAACGCGAAATTATCCGCCGGGAACGGATTTCAAAGAATCCCTGCGGAGAAGACATGTCAGCAAAGTTCGAAATCTCATTTTCAAAGTCGGCAAAGCTCACTGGCGGCCTGGCGATCCTGTTGAAGACGGCAGAAGCCGACCGCGCTGCGGGCGCCGGCGCAGCCGATCCGGCAGGCGTGATCGCCAAGGCGGCCAGGATCGCCCGATTCTCCGCGAAATCCATGAGCGCGCTGGATATCGTCGCCCCGGAAGGCGCATCCGTCGAGCGTATCGTCGTCATCGGGCTTGGCAAGGCCGCCGACCTCACCGCCTATGATTGGCTGAAAGCCGGCGGTACCGCGGCAGCGAGAATCAAGAATACCGACAAGGCTGCCGTCTTCATCGACGTGCCCGGCCTTCAAATGAGCGCGCGGGCTGCCGCCGATTTCGCGCTCGGCATGCTGCTGCGCGCCTATAGTTTCGATACCTACAAGACGAAGAAGAGTGACGACGAGGAAAAGGCGGCGAAATCCGTCAAGGTAACGATTGTTACCGCCGATCCGGCCGGCGCCAAGAAGGCGGTTTCCGATTCCGAAGCGATCGCCGGCGGCGTCAATCTTGCCCGTGACCTCGTCAACGAACCGCCGAACGTGCTCGGCCCGGTCGAGTTCGCCGCCAAGGCGAAGGAGCTGGAAAAGCTTGGCGTCGACGTGGAGATCCTGACGGAGAAGGAAATGCGCCGTCTCGGCATGGGCGCCCTTCTTGGCGTTGCCCAGGGTTCCGTGCGCCCGCCACGCCTGGCGGTGATGCAGTGGAAGGGCGGCAAAGCCAAGGATCGTCCCGTCGCCTTCATCGGCAAGGGCGTCGTCTTCGATACCGGCGGCATTTCGATCAAGCCCGCCGCCGGCATGGAGGACATGAAGGGCGATATGGGTGGCGCCGCGGCCGTCACCGGCCTCATGCATGTGCTCGCCTCGCGCAAGGCCGCCGTCAACGCCGTCGGCATCATCGGCCTGGTCGAAAATATGCCTGACGGCAACGCCCAGCGTCCCGGCGATATCGTCACCTCGATGTCCGGCCAGACGATCGAGGTGATCAATACCGATGCCGAAGGTCGTCTCGTGCTCTGCGATGCGCTCTGGTACTGCAACGATCGTTTCAAGCCGCAATTCATGATCAATCTCGCCACGCTGACCGGCGCGATCGTCGTGGCGCTCGGCAATGTTCACGCCGGCCTGTTTTCCAATGACGATCAGCTTTCCGCCCAGCTGACGGCCGCCGGCCTTTCCACAAACGAGAAGCTCTGGCGCATGCCGCTCGGCAAGGATTACGACAAGCTGATCGACAGCAAGTTCGCCGACATGAAGAACACCGGCGGCCGGCAGGCGGGTTCGATCACCGCTGCGCATTTCATCAAGCGCTTCGTGCAGGACACGCCCTGGGCGCATCTCGATATCGCCGGCACGGCGATGGGCTCGCCGCAGGACGAGATCAACCAGTCCTGGGGTTCCGGTTTCGGCGTACGCCTGCTCGACGAGCTCGTTCGCGCCCATTATGAATCCTGATGACGGACGTTCTCTTTTATCATCTGACCGAAACCAGGCTGGAAGACGCGCTTCCGCCGCTGATCGACAAAAGCGTCGAGCGCGGCTGGCGCGTCGCCGTCCAGACCCGCGAGGCAGCACGGCGCGATGCTCTCGACGCGCATCTCTGGACGTTCCGCGAGGAGAGCTTCCTGCCGCACGGCACCGACGAGGGCGATTTTGCCGAAAGCCAGCCGGTGCTCTTGACGGTGACATCAGACAATGCCAATGCGGCGACCGTGCGTTTCATCATCGACGGCGCCGAACCGCCGCCGGTCGATGCCTATGAACGCGTCGTCTTCATGTTCGACGGTCACGACCAGCCGCAACTGGAGGCCGCCCGGGCGCAATGGAAGAAGCTGAAAAGCGAGGGGCATAATCTCACCTATTGGCAGCAGACCCCGGAAGGGCGGTGGGAAAAGAAGGCTTGAATTCGGGCCTCAGGCCAAACCGGCCTCGGTCAGAACCTTGTCGATGAAATCCTTCTTTGCGCCGGTATAGGCCGCGCGGCTCTCGGCGAATTTCTGCGCAAGGCCGATCTTCAATTCCTCATAGGCCAGCGCCAGCGGGGGATCGTTTTGCAGCCTGTCGCGGAAGAAGATGTTCCGCCTCCAGTTGAAACCTTGATATTCGACGACATGGGCGAGATGCGTGCGCGTCTCGCCGAGGACGCCTCGGCCGAAGAGGTGGTCGTCAGGCACGATATCCGCACCGGCATAATCGTAACCGATCTCATCCATCGGTCCGATACAGGCAAGCCCATCGTCGAGCCGCGGGACGCCAACCAGGATGTCGATGATCGGCTTTGCTTTGATGCCTGGAATGGCGGTGCTGCCGAAATGCTGGATATCGAGCGCCAGGGGGCCAAGCGCATCGCGAATCCTGGTCTCCTCCAGCAGATTGATCTCGCGCCATTTCGTATTGTGGTCAGAAAGTCTGACCGCCAGATGCGGGACGCCCAATCCAAACGATTCATCCTGCTGCTGCATGGAAACGGCCTTCGAGCGTTAATGCATGACGCCCTGAAGTGTGCAGCGGTTCCGAGGGATAACGATATGCATAAAAGCGTGTCGCATCAATCAAGCGTGATGCGGCACGCCTAGTGTCGCTACTTTAGCGTTGCGCAGAGGCACTGGCATCTGCCGGTGAAGGCAGCTCAGTCGTGGAACGCCTCCACGAATTTCCGCTTGCCGAGCATGAAGGCGTCGGCGACGTGGCGCAGCGGCGCCAGATCGACGTCCGATGTGCCGGCTTTGACGATTTCGGCGAAACGGCGGTAAAGCGAGGGATATTCCTGCTCCGGCTCGGCGAATGTCAGCGTGCCGTCGATGGAAAGCTTGGCGCCGCCTTCGGCGAGCACCATCTGGCCGGCTGCCGTTTCAGCGACGATGTCCCAGCTCTGCTTGCCGGTCTGGCGCCAGTCGAATTCAGCATGAACCGGCAGGCCGTCGGCGTCGCGGAAATGGATGTCGGCAGCGATTGGTGCATCGCGGTTTTCGGGGAATTCGAGCACGGCTCCGGTGATGAAGAGCCGCGGCAGGATATGGGTGACGATCGACAGCGCGTTAATGCCGGGATCGAAAACCCCAAGGCCGCCAGCCTGCCAGATCCAATCCTGGTTCGGATGCCAGTGGCGGACATCCTCCTTCCAGATCACATGCACACTTTTGATCGTCGTCGACCCCAGGAACGCCTTGGCGGCCTCGACGCCCGGCGCATAGCGCGAATGCCAGCTGGCAAACAGCGATGCGCCTTGCTTTGCGGCAAGCGCCTCGAGATCAGCCACTTCGCTCAGCGTTGCGCCGGGCGGCTTTTCCAGAAACACATGCTTGCCGGCGGCGAGCGCCTTGTAGGCCGCTTCGTAGCGATATTGCGGTGGCATGCAGAGCGAGACCGCATCGATCGACGGCTCGGCGTCGAGCATCGCCTCGATCGTCGTATAGCTGTTGATGCCTTCGACCGTGCCATGGCGGCTTGCCGTCGCGACGAGCTTGAAATCGGCGTTCTTGGCAATGGAAGGGAGGTGCTGGTCGCGGACGATCTTGCCGACGCCGACGATGGCGAGGTTGATTGGGGACATAGTTTCGCTCGAGCCTGTGAAAAGTATGATTTATTGCGCTTCTTTTAGCAGAAACGAGAGCGCCGACAAGCTCTCCCCTTCATTGTCTTCTATCCTACCGCATGATCGCCCATCTACCGCATGATAGTTTGGCGAAGGAAGCTGTAACCCATTGCCGCACGGGCGGCGCGCTCTTGTGAATTACCGTCGCCGCCGTGCCCGCCCGAGCCGAACTCGTGGAAGAACGGCCGGTGCCCGGCTTCCTCCAGCCGCGCGGCGAAGCGGCGCGCATGCGAGGGATGCACCCGGTCGTCATTGGCGGAGCTTTCGATATAGATTGGCGGATAGGTGATCTCGGTCGCCGGCCCGACATTGTGAAGCGGCGAGTAGCCGAGCATGAAATCCCGGTCCGCTGATATCTCCGGATCGCCATATTCGTCCATCCAGGCCTGCCCTGCGCTGAACAGGTGGAAGCGTGTCATGTCGAGCACCGGCACCTGGCACCAGACGGCGCCGAAATCCTGCGGATAACGCGTCAGCATCACCCCGGTCAGCAGACCGCCATTGCTGCCACCCTGGCAGGCGATGCGCGACGGCACGGTGTAGCCGCGGGCGACGAGATCGCGGGCAATGGCGACGAAATCCGCGAACGCCCGGTCTCGCCCCTGCCGCTTGGCGCTGCGATACCAGTCGGGCCCGAATTCGCCGCCGCCGCGGATATAGGCCTGCACATAGGCGCCGCCCTGTTGCAGCCAGAGTCCGGTCACGCCGGAATAGCTCGGCGACAGCGAAACATCGAAGCCGCCATAGCCGTAGAGCAGCACCGGCAGCGCGCCCTTGGTCCATTGCTTCGGCAGGACAAGCCGGTAGGCAACCCTGGTTCCGTCCTCGGAAACCGCCTCCAGCAGTTCGGATGACATATCGGTCGCATCGAAATAGCTGGGCGCTGCGGCGACGAAAATCGGCTCGGCCTCCTTGCTGCGATCCGACAGCTCCAGTCGGTAACAAGCCGGCGGCTGCAGGAAGCCCTGGCCGATGATGCAGAGCGTATCGTCGCCAAGATGCAGATCCGCATAGAGCGGTCTGAAATGGGCCGTCTGCATGTCCGCCGGCAGCGCGATCTCGCGCTGTTCGGCATCAGGCTTCGTCAGGTCCAGCACCATGAGACGCGGACGCAGCCGATCGGAGATGATGAAGACGCACCACTCGTGCATCAGCATCATCTGCGAGATCGACTGTCCTTCGCCAGGTTGAAACAGGATCCGCTCGGGCCCGAGCGGAACTGTCACCGAGCTTGGATCGAAGCGTTGCAGCACAAGGCTGCCGGTGGCAACGCGCTCATCGGTCTTTGCCCGCCACAGGCAATGATCGTGATTGAACTGGAAGTCCGCTTCCTTTGGCAGATCGATGCGCCGCTGGCTGCCGTCGTCGGCGATCAGGAAAGCGCTTGCGACGCCGATCTCATGGCTGGCGACGAAAATGTCGATCAATCCGGCATCGGCCGAATCGCCCGACAGGGCTGGGTCGATGACGAGATTGTAGCCATAGACGTCCTCGTCGGCGGCCTCGAACATGATCGCGGCCTCTTCCGGCCGCTGCCCGCGCTTCAATCGCCGCCCGACGCGCGGCCATCCGGAGCGGGTCGCCGAAAATCGGTCGATGGAGCCGAAATAGCAGATCTCGTCGCGACTCAGCCAATTGGCATGCGATCGTGCGGCCGGCGTATCGAAACCGCCCTCGACGATCTCTTTCCTCTCGGCGTCGAATTCGAGCAGCCGGAGAAGATCGGAGCCGCCGTCCGAAAGCGTGAGCAGCACCCGCGTCGGTTCCCACGGGCAGGTGACGACGCCGCGCCAGTTCCAGCGCTTGCCTTCACTGACGCAGAAGGCATCGAGATCGAAGACCGGCTCCCAATCGCCATCCGGCAGTGGCTGCTGGTCGGCAGGCAGACGGAGCCAGACGCCGAGAGGATTGTCCTTGCTCTGCCGGAAATCAAACAGCCACGCACCGCGGCGCATCGGGACGATCAGCCTGTCCTGCCGCTCGATCAGCGCCTGGATGGCGTCGCGATCCCTGGCGAATTCCGGTGTTCGCAATGCCGCGTCGGAGCGCGCGTTGTGTTCGTCGATGAACTGGCGGGTGCGCGGATCGTCGTCCGCTTCGAGATGAAGGTTCATGTTCGACCTGCCGGCTCCTGTTGACGTCGCAGAGATCTAGGGAGCCGGTCCGGACTTGGCAACCCGGCTTTACCGGGTCGTCACCAAATCGGCCGAGGCGACGAGATTGCTCGGCGCCTGCGTCTTCTTGAATTTCAGTGTCACGACCTTGTAGCCCTCGGCTTCAAGATCCGAAAGCAGGGTTGGCAGCATCGTCGCCGTGCGCTTATGGATGTCGTGCATCAGGATGATGCCGCGGCCGCGCTTGTGCAGCAGGTCCATCGTCCGCTGCGTCACGGAAGCCGGCGTGATGGCAAAATAGTCCTTGCTGTCGATATCGACATCCATGACCACCAAGTTGCGCACGGCAACCGCGGCGCGCAGCCTGTGGCTCTCGGCAAGATAGGGGAAGCGGAAGAAGGAGACGTCGGTTCCCGTCGCCTTGGTCACCGCCAATTCGCCCTTGACCACCTCGGCCATCGCCGCGTCGAAATCAAGCGAAGTCAGGTTGGCGTGGTCATAGGTGTGGCTGCCGATGGTGTTGCCGTCCTCGGCGACCCTGCGGGCCAGCGCCGGATGCATTTCGGCCATTTCGCCGACCATCATGAAGGCGCCCTTGACGCCGAACTGGTCGAGGATTGCCAGCACCTTGTCGGTCCGGCCCGGGATCGGACCGTCGTCGAAGCTCAGGATCACTTCCTTGTCCTGCAGCTTGAGATCGGCAAGCGAGGAAACCTCAAGCGTCCGTCCGGCCAGCTGGTGCCAGCCCGTCATACGCGGCGCCGCATCGTCGCCGGCATAGGCAAGTTTCCGCCCCTCGGGCGCAATCACCGAAGAGGTCTTGATTGAGGTATCTGGGGCCTGTTTGGTGGTGCTGCAGGAAGACAGGATGGCCGTGATGGCCATGCAGGACAGAATGAAAAAGCGATGCATGGAAAGGGCTCAACAAATCGGTAATGAATGTTGAGACAACCTTTCGAATTATGGTTAACGATCGGTTGAGATCGGCAGGGATTGTGCTGATACGGCACTTCGCCGCGCTTTCGCCGGAGCATGATGCCGAAAAGTGTGAGCGGTTTCCGGGCGACATCATGCTCTACTTCTTTAAAGGCCTGTGGCTATCCCGCCATCGCTTCTTCGTATTCGGCCGAAAGCGTCAGCCACTCTTCCTCGGCGGCCGCCAGTTTCGCAGCAGCCTCGCCGCGCTGCTTTGCCTTCTCGGCGGCCTTGGCGGGCGTCTTTTCATAGAGGGCCGGATCGCCGAGTTCCGCGTCAAGCGCCTGGATCTGTTTCTCCAGCTTCGCCGTCAAGGATTCGATTTCGTTTATCTTTTTCCTGAGCGGCGTCAGCGAGGCGCGCTTTTCCGCATTGAGCTTGCGCTGCTCCGCCTTGGATGTCGCGTCTTCAATTAGCTGCGGCTTTTCTTCTTTTTTTTTACCTGAAGTGACGATCAGGTCGCGGTATTCGTCCATGTCGCCTTCGAAGGTGGTCACCGTGCCGCCATTGACCAGCCACAGCCGGTCGACGGTCGCCTCGATCAGATGGCGGTCGTGCGAGATCAGGATGACGGCGCCTTCATAGTCGTTCAGCGCCTCGATCAGCGCGCGGCGGCTGTCGATGTCGAGGTGGTTTGTGGGTTCGTCGAGGATCAGCAGGTTCGGCGCGTTGAAGGCGGCAAGCCCCATCAGTAGGCGGGCCTTTTCGCCGCCGGAAAGATCCTTGGCGGCCGTTGCCATCTTCTCGGTCGCAAGCCCCATCTGCGCGACGCGGGCGCGCACCTTGGCCTCCGGCGCGCCTGGCATCAGCCGGCGCACATGCTCTACCGGCGACTGCTCGGGAATAAGATCGTCGAGCTGGTGCTGCGCGAAGAAGCCGATCTTCAGGCTTGGCGCGATTTTCACTTCGCCGCTCTCCGGCGCAAGGCGACCGGAGATGAATTTGGCAAAGGTCGACTTGCCGTTGCCGTTCGAGCCGAGCAGGGCGATGCGGTCGTCATTGTCGATGCGCAGGTTGAGGTTCTTCAGGATCGGATTGCCGGGCTCATAGCCGACAGCGCCGCTCTGGATGGCGACGATCGGCGAGGCCGGCTGCTTTTCCGGCTCGGGAAAAGTGATCGGCGTGACGTGGTCCTCGATCACTGCGGCGACGGTTCCCATCCGCTCGAGCGCCTTGACGCGCGATTGCGCCTGCCGCGCCTTGGAAGCCTTGGCCTTGAAGCGATCGATGAAGCTCTGCAGATGTTTCCGCGCCGCCTCGTTCTTGGCTTTGGCCTTGGTCTGCAGCTCGTCGGCCTCAGCCTTCTGCCGCTCGAACTGGTCGTAGCCGCCGCGATAGAAGGTGAGCTTCTTCTGGTCGAGATGGACGATCGAATTGACCGCATTGTTCAGCAAGTCACGGTCGTGGCTGATGATGATGACGGTGTGCGGATAGCGGCGGATATAGTCTTCCAGCCACAATGTGCCTTCGAGGTCGAGATAGTTGGTCGGCTCGTCGAGCAGAAGCAGGTCCGGTTCGGCAAACAGCACGGCGGCAAGGGCAACGCGCATGCGCCAGCCGCCGGAGAAGGAGGAGGCGGGGCGGGCCTGCGCCGCCTGGTCGAAGCCAAGACCGGCGAGAATGCTCGCGGCGCGCGCTTCGGCCGAATGCGCGTCGATATCGACGAGACGCATCTGGATTTCGGCGATGCGGTGCGGATCGGTCGCCGTTTCCGCCTCAGTGACGAGCGCCGTGCGTTCCTTGTCGGCTGAGAGCACGATCTCGATCAGCGCGTCCTCGGTTGCCGGTGCTTCCTGCGCCACCTGACCGATGCGCGCGGCCTTCGGGATCGATACCGATCCGGTCTCGGAGCCGAGATCGCCGGTAATGACGCGAAACAGCGTCGACTTGCCGGCGCCGTTGCGCCCGACGAGCCCCGCCTTGGTGCCCGAGGGCAGCGAGACGCTGGCATTGTCGAGAAGCAGGCGCCCGGCGATACGGGCGGAAATGTCGGTAATCGTGATCATGGCCGGCGTTTTGGCCGAAAGAACCCGTTAAGGCAAGAGCTTGTCCCGCGGCAAGATCACTTGTCTGTCGCAGGCATGCTTGTCCGCGCCTTAGTGGCCGAAAGCCTGCACCGGTCGTCGGGGGTTCGATTGTGCGGCGAGCAACGCCACCCGGGCATTGGCCTGCAGCTGCCCCGGCGTTGCTGCATCCGTGCTGAGCGCCACGCCGATCGAGATGGTCAGCCTGCCGCGATCTGCCTTGTCCGAGGCCGCAAAGACCAGATTGTCCTCGACGGAGGCGCGCAGCCGTTCGGCGATAGCAATGGCATCCTGCATGCCGACATTGGCAAACAGCACAGCGAATTCGTCTGCCTCGGTACGGGCGACGAAGTCGTTCTTCTTCACCGATTTGCGGAAAAGGCCGGCAAGTTTCTTCAGAAGCCTATTGCCGGCCTGGGTGCCGTATGTGTCGTTGAGCTCAGTGAAATTGTCGATATCGACCATGAACAGCGCACTGCCGGCCGCCCCCTCTTCGCGCTCATAGAGCGCTGATATCACCCGGTTGAGCGCGATGCGGTTGGGAAGTCCGGTGATCCTGTCGGCCACACTGGCCGATTGCATCGCCGAAATGCCGCGTTCCAGCCTCTCCAGCCGCCTGATGTCATCCTCCAGCCGGGCGCCGATTTCCGTCTCCGCCGATAGCACTGCCGCAAGCGAGGCGGAGAGATAATCGACCTCGCCGATGAAGGCTGCAAGGCTCTGGTCGTCGTGGCCGGAGACCGATTTCAGGATCGTGCTGCAGGCGCGCGCAAAGGCGTCTCTGTGCCGCAGTCCTTCCGCAAGCCGCTCCGCCACCTCGCGCAGCATCCGGCTCGCTTCGTTGCGCGACGCCTCGCCCGCCAGCCCGCAATGGCCGACGAGGCGGTATTTCAGTCCGAGCTCGTCGAGCATTGCCTGTTGCGGCTGGGGCCCAAGTGCGGCGATATCCTGCGCAAGGCCGGCATTGAGGCCGACGATCGCCTCGTGAAACAGTTCGTAATTGCGCGGCAGCGCGGTGACGTTCAGCCGCGCCAGGTGCTGGGCGATCTTCTGAATATCGGCCACATCAGCCGGGCGTGCCGCCTCGCGTGGCACCAGTGCATTTGCGCTTGCATTCTGCATGACGATCCCTCGCGATCCGGCGTTTTCTCCATCTTCCGCTATGCGCGCAAGCTTTTAAGAGACATTGAATTTTTGGTCGGGAAGCGGCGGCTTGGCAGTGGAACTGGCAAAGGCGGTTAATTCAGTCTTGATCGCGACCGCCACTCACATCCACTCGCGACCCTCGCCGCGCAAGAAATAGATGAGGTCCAGCTGGAGGCTCGGCTTGCCGAGCGCCGTCAGCGTCATGTGGCACTGGCCGCGATGATGGGTCTGATGGTTGAAGAGATGCGCCAGCGCTGGCGACAGCGGCTGGGTGATCTCGATCGGCTGCGTCACGGGCGAATAGGTGAAATTGGCGGCAAGGCTTGCGTCGTCAAGTGTGCCCGTCCAGGCAATGATCCGTTCGTCCTCGGCTTTGCGCGCGGCGGCCAGCGCATCCAGTTCTTCATAGAGCACGACATCAAGGGTCGACGGTGCGTCGCCGGTGCCGGTGAAGCGCTTCATCCAGATCCGGTCGGCCACGAGCAGGTGATTGAGCGTGCGATGGAGCGAACCGAAGAAGGCGCCACGGTCGCTGCGGAATTCCGCATCGCTGAGTTCGGCCGCCACCGCATAGACCTGGGCGTTGGCCCAGCGGTTATAAGCGGCAAACATCCGGTAATGTCTGAGCATATACGGTCTCCCTGATCGTCGCGGCAGTCTAACCCGTCTTCCCCGCAACGCGCAGTGATGCGCCCATGAAATTTCCTGATTTGATCACGGGCGTTTTCTGTCGTCGAATGGATGCAGCTTCGATCTCGAAAGGACTGCTATGACCAGAGCCCTCTATTCCCTCTGCGGCGCCGACGAACGGCGCTTCTTCTCGCCCCATTGCTGGAAGGCGGTGATGGCGCTGGCGCATAAGGGGCTCGATTTCGAGGAGATTCCGACGACCTATGCCCGCATCCGCGCCATCGGCGGCGGCGTCTCGCAGACCGTGCCGGTTCTCGACGACAATGGCCGGCTGATCCCCGATAGTTTCGATATCGCCCTCTACCTGGAGGAAGCCTATCCCGAGCGGCCGTCGCTGTTTAACGGCGAGGGCGGCAAGGCGCTGTCGCGCATGGTGGAAGGCTATTCGCAGATGATCATCCATCCGGTGATCATGCGCATCGCCCTTCTCGACATCCATGCGAATCTCGACGAGGGAGACAAGGCCTATTTCCGCGAGAGCCGCGAGGTCAGGCTCGGCAAGCCGCTGGAGGTGGTTGCCGCCGACAGCGAAGCGGAGAAGGCCGCGTTTGCCGTCAAGCTGGAGCCGCTCCGCCACATGCTGAAGTTCCAGCCCTTCATCGGCGGGCAGACGCCGCTCTTCGCCGACTATATCGTCTTCGGCGCCCTGCAATGGCTGCGTGTCTCCGCCGGCCTCACCATGCTGGCCGCCGACGATCCCGTTATGCTCTGGTTCGAACGCTGCCTCGATCTCCACCAATGCCGGGGTCGCACTGTGACAGCGGCGTGAAATTGCCGTCGACCCCTTGTTTTCGGGCGTTGGGGCGGGTAAAGACCGCCCACTTTTCCCGAGAAAACAGAGGATTTGACTATGGCGATTGAACGCACCTTCTCGATGATCAAGCCTGACGCAACCAAGCGCAACCTGACGGGCGCCATCACCAAGATGCTCGAAGATGCCGGCCTGCGCGTCGTCGCCTCCAAGCGCGTCTGGATGAGCCGCCGCGAAGCCGAAGGCTTTTACGCCGTTCACAAGGATCGTCCCTTCTTCGGCGAACTGGTCGAGGGCATGACCTCCGGCCCGACCGTCGTTCAGGTTCTGGAAGGCGAAGGCGCCATCCTCAAGAACCGCGAAATCATGGGCGCGACCAACCCGGCAAACGCTGACGAAGGCACGATCCGCAAGGTTCACGCGCTGTCGATCGGCGAAAATTCCGTTCACGGTTCGGATGCTCCGGAAACGGCTGCCCAGGAAATCAAGTACTGGTTCTCCGACACCGAAGTCGTCGGCTGAGGCCACGCTTCGGCATTGGCTGCAATGCCTTGAATTGACTCTCGAAAGCCGGGGCCTTGTCCCGGCTTTTCCTATGTCGGGCATGTTTATGCAGGACATTTATCGGTGTTCGAAAAATCGACACTGCCGTCGGGCTTGAAGACCTCCGGGTTCTTGTCATAAAGCGCGCCGACGACGAGCGGCTTGCTCGGCAGCACCGTCTGGTCGAGGTCGGAGCGGAACTGCGTCTTCAATTCCTGCAGCACCTTGCCGTCCTTGTCGACCAGCCGGACGCTGACGAAATAGGGACGGTCCTTGCGCACGCAGTGCAGCTTTTCGCTCTGCAGCGCGATCTTGTCGTCGATCGGATAGATCTTTTGGGTCAGCACCAGTGGATCGCCGCCTTCCGGGTTTTCGAATTCGGCGATGATGACCGACCCATCGGGGATCGGTCCGGTCTTCTTCAACGTCAGCAGATAGGTGGCGCTCGCCACCCGATAATTGAAGACGAAGAGATGGCCGGTGACTTCGACCAGATTTTCCGCCTGACGCTGACAGGCGGACAGCAGGAGGCCGGCTGCCGCCGCCATTGCGATGAGATGTTTCCTCATGGTGTCTCCTCCTTCTTGCGGCGATAGTGCCGGTTCGCCTTGGCGCGATTGCCGCAGACCGTCATGTCGCACCAGGCGCGGCTCCTATTCTTGCTGCGGTCGATGAAGAGCCAGCCGCAATTGCCGCAGATCTTCATGCGCTCCGGGTCGGGCATGGCGAGCAGCCGCAGCACGGAATGGGCGGTGGCCACGGCCACACTGCCGGGGCAAGCTTGGCGCAACGTTCTGGCCATCGCCTCCAGCAGCCCGGCCAGCAATTGGTCGTCACCGCCATCGAGTATACGCTTGCGGAAATAGAGGTCGATTGCCTCGCGCAGCGCGAAGAAATCCCTCTCGTTTTCTGCCGCCACCGGCGCAATATCGCCAAACAGGGCGCGTTCGGCGCAGAATTCGGCGGCCGCTTGCGGAAAATCCCGCAGCTGGTCCCTGATCGCGAAGCGGTCGATCCGCCGCGCGGAATCGTGGCGCAGAACGACGCTGTTGGCGACATCGAGTGCCAGTGCGCCGCCGGCAAAGCGGTGAGGGGTCCAGGAAAAGCTCATGCTGAAATTATAACTGGCTAAATAGGTTTTACCAGTTATAATTTTTGGAAGAGGCGGAGTGTCGAAATGGCCTATCTTCTGCAGCAATTGGCGAATGCGGTTCCGCTGGCCGCCCTCTATGCTGCGCTCGCCTTCGGTTATGCCGTGGCCTTCGGGGTGACGAAGCGGGCCGACATAACCTATGGGGCGATCTTCGCCTTCTCCGGCCAGATCCTGCTGCTGTTTACCGAACTCGCCTATGTCAGGTTCTGGCTGGTGCTGCCGGCCGCCCTTGCCGTCGGCGCCTGCGCGGCGATCGTCTATTCGCTGGCGGCGGGTCTCTGGATCGGCCGCTCGATCATGCTGCCGCTGGTCAGCAAATCGCCGAACACGGTGATCGTTGCTGCCCTCGGCATCATGATCGTGCTGATGGAGACCGCGAGGCTTGCCGCCGATACAAGGGCCATCTGGCTGCCGCCGTTTCTGAACGGCACCGTCGTCTTCTGGACTGATGGTGCATTCCAGGTGACGCTCACCTATATCCAACTGATCGATACGGCGCTGATGGCAGCCATCGTCGCTGTCGGTACGCTGATCCTCAGGCGCACGGCCTGGGGCCGCATCTGGCGCGCCGTCACCGATGATCCGCTGGCAGCCGAACTCTGCGGCACCAGCGCCAACCGCGTCTTTCTCGTCGCCTATGCCGCCGCCGCCCTGGTCGCGACGATCTGCGGCATCCTCGCCACCTTCTATTATGGCTCGATGGATTTCGGCGCCGGCCTGATGTTCGGGCTGAAGGTCCTGCTGATTGCCGCCGTCGGCGGCTATTCCGATCCGCTGCGCTCTGCGGGCGGCGCTGCCGGGCTCGCCGTCGTCGAAACCATGTGGGGCGCCTACGGCCCCTTCGTCTGGCGCGATCTCGTCATCTTCTCGCTGCTCGTCCTGATCTTGGTCATGAGCCGCAGGGAGCGTGTGGTGCTCTAAGAAATTCCAGCAAAAGTGCGCAGCGGTTTTGCGTCCGGAATTTCGTAAGACAAAAAAGGTAGGGCATCTCCGTGCTTCGAAAAAATACGGAGCTGTCCTACCTTTACTTCCACTTGTCGCGCGCCGCATCGTCGGCGTCTTTCGCCGCGACCCAGTCGCCGGCGGCGCCGTCCTTGCCGTGCTCCTTCTTCCAGAAGGGCGCTGCGGTCTTTAGGAAATCCATGACGAAATTCGCCCCATCGAACGCCGCCTGCCGATGCGGCGCGGCTGCAACGACGAGCACGATATTCTCGCCCACGGCGATCTTGCCGTAGCGGTGGATGGCGGTGAGGCCGAGCAGCCCGAAACGGGCAATGGCCAGTTCGCCGATGCGGTTCATCTCCGCTTCGGCCATGCCGGGATAATGCTCGAGCTCAAGAGACGCCAGCGTGCCGCCTTCATCTCGGCAGAGGCCGGAGAAGGTCACGATGGCGCCGACGCCGGCTTTGCCCTTGGAGAGCAGGTCGACTTCGGCCTGCAGGTCGAAGTCTTCGCGTTGGACGCGGATGGTGAGGGTGATGGTCACAGCGAAATCCTCCGCTGCTTTGAAGTTGCTGTGAAGAATGCGGAAAGGCTGTGCCGTGTCCGCCCCCCTCTGGCCTGCCGGCCGCGGGGTCGAGCCGCGGGTCTCGACCCGTCCTTCGGACCCCCACAGGTGGGGAGATCACAAGTGGCGCGCTCTTCTTGCCCATTTACCGCTTCGCCGGGCTGAAACGCCAATTCTTTGAGGAGGCCCGTGCGTCCAGCCAATCTCCCTCCTTGTGGGGGAGGTGCCTGGCAGTGCAGAGGGGGGTAGCGACACTGCACCACCATCACCGCCTCATCCCCCCGTCATCGGCGGAAAAATCCCGATCTCACGGGCGGCGCCGATCGGCTCATCATGCTCGACATGCTCCATGTCCAGCGCCACGCGGATCACCTCGGGATATTGAAGCGCGGTCTCATATTCTTCGCCCAGCGTCTTCAAATGATTCAGGAGATCGGCAACGGTGACGACGGAGGAGGGGAGGTCGATCTCCTCCTCGTCCTTGCCGATGCGCTCGCGCACCCATGCGAAATAGACAAGCCGCGTCATTCCTCGTCATCCACGATATGTTTCAGCCCGGCGCGGAAATAATCATAGCCGGTATAGATGGTCAGCAGCGCGGCGATCCACAGCAGCGCGATGCCGGTCTGCGTCGTGTAGGGGAAAATCTCGTCGCCGGCCGGGCCGGCGAGCAGGAAGGCGATGGCGACGAGCTGCAGCGTGGTCTTCCACTTGGCGATCCGTGTGACCGGCACGCTGACCTTCAGCGCCGCCAGATATTCACGCAGGCCGGACACCAGGATTTCACGGCAAAGAATGGTGATCGCCGCCCAGATCGACCAGCCGGCGATGGTCTGGTCGGCTGCGACCAAGAGCAGGATCGAGGCGACCAGCAGCTTGTCGGCGATCGGGTCGAGCATGCGGCCGATATTAGACGTCTGGTTCCAGATGCGCGCGAGATAGCCATCGAGGAAATCGGTGAGCGAGGCGATAACGAAAATCCAGAGCGCCACCCAGCGCGCCGTGTTGCTGATTGACAGCCTGCCCTCGATGAAGAAACAGAGAACGATCAGCGGCACGGCGAGGATGCGGCCGTAGGTCAGAAGATTGGGAATGCTGTACGCACGCGATGCCATGGGATCGTTTCTCTGAATTGATGCGCCGCTGTAGCGCCGCGCGTCTTGCGAAAATCGATTCCGATTTTCGGGCCGATGCGGTAGATGACGGCTTTGACCGTAAACCGTCAACATTCTTTCTGTCTTTTCATTGCCTTTGCGTGGAATTTGCGACGGACCCCGGTTATTTCGCGGCGTCGTCGTGGAAATGGTTATAGACCTGCTTCGCAACGGCTTCCGAAATGCCTTCCACCGCCATCAGGTCCGAAAGGGCGGCGCGCGAAACCGCCTTTGCCGTGCCGAAATGCTGCAGCAGCGCCCGTTTACGCGACGGGCCGATGCCGCCGATCTCGTCGAGCGGGTTCTTGATCATTTCCTTCTTGCGCCGAGCCCGGTGCGAGCCGATGGCGAAACGATGCGCCTCGTCGCGCATGCGCTGGATGAAATAGAGTACCGGATCGCGCGGCGGCAGCGTAAAACTCTCGCGTCCCGGCGGGAAGAAGCGCTCGCGCCCGGCATCGCGGTCGACACCCTTGGCGATGCCGATCGCCGTCACGCTGTCGGTGATCCCGAGTTCGTTGAGGATGCCGCGCACCGCTGTCATCTGCCCCTGGCCGCCATCGATGAGAATTACATCCGGCCAGGCCGGGAAGGGCATGTCGGCGGCGTCGATAGCGGCCTTTTCTGCCGTCCGATCGGGAATGCCTTCCTCCTTGATCAGCCGTGAGAAGCGCCGCGTCATAACCTCCTTCATCATGCCGAAGTCGTCTCCGGGGGTGATGTCGGTCGATTTGATGTTGAACTTGCGGTACTGGTTCTTGACGAAACCTTCCGGCCCCGCCACCACCATGCCGCCGACGGCGTTGGTGCCCATGATATGCGAGTTGTCGTAGATTTCGATGCGCTGCGGCGCATAGGCCAGCCTGAACGTGTCCTTGAAACCTTCGAGCAGCCGCGACTGCGACGCCGTTTCGGCGAGCTTTCGCCCATGCGCCTCGCGCGCATTGCCGACGACGTGATCGACCAGATCGCGCTTCTCGCCGCGCTGCGGCACCAGGATGGAAACCTTGTGAGCGGCCTTTTGGCTGAGTGCGGCCGCGAGCAGTTCCATCTCCTCGATCGTTTCCGACAGCATGATCTGCTTAGGCACCGGCTTGTCGTCGTAGAACTGGGCGAGGAAAGCGTTCAGCACTTCGGCGCCGGAAAGCTGCGGATCGGCCTTGGGGAAATAGGCGCGGTTGCCCCAGTTCTGGCCGGTGCGGAAGAAGAACACCTGGATGCAGGAAATGCCGCCCTCGTGGTGGATGGCGAAAACGTCCGCTTCCTCGACGCCCGCCGGGTTGATGCCCTGATGGCTCTGCACATGCGACAGGGCCGCCAGCCGATCGCGATAGATCGCCGCCCGCTCGAAATCGAGGTCCTCGGCCGCCTGGTTCATCGCCTCGGCCATATGCGACTTCACCTTCTGGCTCTTGCCGGAGAGGAAGTCCTTCGCCTCCTGCACCAGTTCGCCATAACCTTCGTCGCTGACCTCGTGGGTACATGGCCCGGAACAACGCTTGATCTGGTAGAGCAGGCAGGGGCGTGTGCGGGTTTCGAAGACACTGTCCGTGCAGGTGCGGATCAGGAAGGCGCGCTGCAGCGAATTGATCGTGCGCCCGACGGCACCCGCCGAAGCGAAAGGCCCGAAATAGTCGCCCTTTCGCGCCCTCGCACCGCGATGCTTGAAAATCGCCGGCGCCCGGTGGTCGCCGGTGATGAGGATATAGGGAAAGGACTTGTCGTCACGCAGCAGCACGTTAAAGCGTGGCCGCAAGCGCTTGATAAGATTCGCCTCCAGGAGCAACGCTTCGGTCTCCGTGCGCGTCGTCACGAATTCCATGTTTGCCGTCTGGCGCACCATCTGGGCGATGCGGTTGGAATGCACGCGGCCGACGGCATAATTGCCAACGCGTTTCTTCAGGCTGCGCGCCTTGCCGACATAGAGCACGTCACCCTCGGCATTGAACATGCGGTAGACGCCGGGGCTATTCGGCAGCCGCTTGACGAATTCGCCGATCAGATCCGCGCCGATCAGCCCAGTCTCGTTGATGCTGCCCGCGTTCCAGTCGACCGCAGCCGCAAGCGGGGCTGCGGCGGAAAGGTCGCCTTCCACCTCGATATCGTCTTCGCTCTCATCCGTATCGTCGTAGAGAACGCCGCCATCCGGCAGCTTTCGTCCGTTCATTCCGTAATCTCCGCCACATCGGGCGTCTGCCAGGCGAGGTGCTGGCCGCCGTCGAGGGCAATCATCTGGCCGGTGATCGAGGGCGTGTCGTAAAGGAAGCGAATCGTTTGTCCGAATTCCTCCAGCGCCGGCCCTCGCTGCAGGATAAGGGCTGAGACCTGCGCTTGGAAGTCCTCCTGCGACTGCCGCTCGCTCGGCATCGCGGGGCCGGGGCCGATGGCATTGACGCGGATGCGCGGCGCCAACGCCTGGGCAAGCGTCTGCGTCGCCGTCCACAGCGCGGACTTGGAGAGTGTATAGGAATAGAAGCTGGGTCTTAACGCCCAGACCCGCTGGTCGATGATGTTGACGATCAGTCCCGCGGTCTCGGCGGGCATCTGCTGCGCGAAGGCCGCTGCGAGGATCGATGGCGCACGCACATGCAGGTCGAAGTGCAGCGCCCATGTGGCGGCGTTGAAACCACGCGCGGAATCATGCTGGAAAACCGACGCATTATTGACGAGCAGATCGAGTGGCCCGAGCGCTTCCGACGCCTTCGCTACCAGCTCGGCCGTTTCGCCGATATCGGTAAGATCGGCCTGCAACGCGATCGCTCGTTGCCCCTTCTGCCGCAATTCCGCCGCCAGCTCTTCGGCTTCGCCGATCGAGTCGTTGGCGTGGATCGCAACGGAAAAGCCATTTGCAGCAAGGTCTTCGGCGATTGCCCGGCCTATTCTTTTGGCGGCCCCGGTTACAAGGGCCGAGCGAAGTCTTTTGTGGTTCAAAATCCTGCCTTCTGATCCCGCGAGTCTGTCTGTCGACTATATAGGCGCGGGCGGAGATTATATAAATAGGCTGTGGCGGTTGCGTCGGCGGACGGGATATTCTATGTATTATTTAAGAATGCGATTTGATAAAATAAGTATTTTCAGTTTAACTCTTCAGTAGGGTTAATGAATTGTATGTTGCGTCAAAGCAACATCGAATTTCGGCCATGCGGCAGCCACAATGATATCACAATTTGGCTCTTTCAAATCCGCATTTGAGTTCCAATTTCAGTCTCGATCCGGAAGGGACATCTGGCAAATATCCCGCCGATGCTTCACTGATAGACAGTGATCAAGCGACGCGGGACTGAAAGGAGACTAAGTATGCGTGTACTCATTGCTGGCCTCATGGCCTCCGTTTTTGCAATTGCGGGCGTCTCGGCAGCTCAGGCGGCCGATGCCGTCGACCAGGTTCCGGAAGCACCGGTCGCCCAGGACGCTCCGGTCAAGCCGGCCGGTAACTGGGAAGGCTTTTACCTCGGCGGCGCCGGCACCTACAACATGGGTGACTTCGGTTCCGACCGCCACACCTATGGTTTCGGCGGCCAGGTTTTCACCGGCTACAATTGGCAGCAGGGCCAGATCGTTTACGGCGTTGAATCCGATCTCGGCTACAGCGGCGACGACGTCTCCTCGGGCGGCGTCAAGAACAAGTACGGCTGGAACGGCTCTGTCCGTGGCCGCGTCGGTTACGACATGAACCCGTTCCTGCTCTACGGCACGGCCGGTCTCGCCCTCGGCGACGTCAAGGTTTCCGACGGTACCTCGGACGAAAGCAAGACCAATTACGGTTATACCGTCGGCGCCGGCGTCGAAGCCTTCGTGACCAACAACATCACGACGCGCTTGGAATATCGCTACACCGACTACCAGAGCAAGGACTACAACCTCGACTCCGGCAGCTTCTCGCGCGGTTACGACGAAAACAGCGTCAAGCTCGGCATCGGCGTCAAGTTCTAAGCCGAGAACAATCGTTCAAGCATGAAAAAGCCGGGCACATCGCCCGGCTTTTTTGCGGCCTGCTCGATGCCGATTTAACGGACTATGCTGTCGGCTTGAGCTCCTGATGGGCAGGGAATTTCTTTTCGAACTGCGCCAGCCAGTCGACCAGCGGCGCTTGATCGGCTTCCCACTGGCCCTTGAAGCGCAGGTCGAGATAGTCGAGCGTGGCGGCCAAGGCGAAATGTCCGCCATTGAGCTTCTTGCCTGATTTCGGCGGATTGGCGCTGAGATGTGCAAGCCCGCTCGTCGCCTTCTTCCATTGCCGATCGATCCAGGGCTGATGGATCTTTTCCTCATCGCGAAAGCGCCGCTCGTAGATGATGGCGAGCAGGCAGTCGCAGATGCCGTCGCAGAGCGACTCGAGGACCTCCGCATCGGTGCGTTTGCCCTTCTTGGCGGGATAGAGCTTGCCCTTCGCCAGCCGGTCGAAATAATGCATGATCGCCACGCTGTCGAAGACCGCGGCGCCATCATCGGTCAGAAGCGTCGGGATCTTGCCGAGCGGATTGTTGTCCACCAGGATCGCCGGCCCGGCATTGGTGTCGACCCGGATGGCATTCAACTCCAGGCCCAGGAAATGCGCGGCCATCCGCACCTTGCTGGAATAGGGGGAGGCGGGCGACCAAAGCAGCTTCATGGGGACACCTGATGAGATTGTAAAACGACGGGCCGGGACTATTCCCGAAGCCGATTTCCAGGTCAATCGTCCTTGACCGCCTTTGTCTCGCCGCGCAGCCAGAAGGCCCGGTGCGAGGCGAAACGGTCCTGGGCCAGATGGTCTTTTAGCGCTGGCAGCAGCTGGTGCAACTCGTCCTTCAGCGTGAAGGGCGGATTGACGATGACGAGGCCGGAGCCGGTCAGTCCCGTGATGCCGCGGTCACTGCGAACAATGAGCTCGGCGCAGAGCATCTTCGGGATATCGAGCGCCTGCAGCGTCTCGTGGAATTCCTTGATCGGCGCCCCCTTCTTCAGCGGATACCAGAGGCAATAGGTGCCGCCGGGAAAGCGGCGATAGGCTTTTTCCAGTCCTTCGGCCAGGCGCTGATATTCGTCCTCTTCCTCGAAAGGCGGGTCGACGAGCACGATGCCGCGCTTCTCCTTCGGCGGCAGATGCGCGCCGAGCGCCAGCCAGCCGTCGAGCTCGGTAATGCGGGCGTGGTGATCGCCCTCGAACAGCCGGTGCAGCCTGAAGTAATCCTCGGGATGCAGTTCCATTGCCGACAAGCGGTCCTGCGGCCGGAACAGTAGCCGCGCGAGTTTCGGCGATCCGGGATAGAAGCGGATGCCGCCCTCAGGGTTGATTTCGCGGATGGCTGCGAGGTAGGGCTCTAGCAGCTCGGCAACCTGAGGTCCGAGATCGGCCTCCATCAGCTTGCCGATGCCCTCGAGCCATTCGCCTGTCTTCTGCGCCTCCTCGGAGGAGAGGTCGTAGAGCCCGATGCCGGCATGCGTGTCGAGCACGCGGAATGCCCCATCCTTCTTCTGCATGTAGCGGATCAGCCGCGCAAGCACGGCATGTTTCAGCACATCGGCAAAATTGCCCGCATGGTAGATGTGGCGGTAGTTCATTTTCGCTGATGTCCGTATGAATTCGCGTCATGGGGAGTTTTTGTGGCTTTTGGCCGTGCAAGCCTTGCAATATACAAATGCCATGAACATTGCGACCCCCATCCACGCCAAATCCTCGAAGCAGGACACCAGGGTTGGCCACACGGCCTGTCCGCACGACTGTCCCTCCACCTGCGCGCTGGAGGTCGAGATATCAGAGGATGGCCGCGTCGGCCGTGTCCGCGGCGCACACGATCACTCCTACACATCAGGCGTCATCTGCGCCAAGGTCGCCCGTTATGCCGAGCGGCTCTACCATCCCGAGCGCTTGATGCATCCCTTGCGCCGCACCGGCGCCAAGGGGGCAGGGCAGTGGCAGCAGATTTCCTGGGACGATGCGCTGGATGAGATCGCCGAAGCCTTTGTGAAGGCCGAGGCGAGCGACGGCAGCGAGGCGATCTGGCCCTATTTCTATGCCGGCACGATGGGCTGGGTGCAACGCGATTCGATCGATCGCCTGCGCCATGCCAAGCGTTATTCCGGTTTCTTCTCGTCGATCTGCACCAATCCGGCCTGGACCGGCTTCACCATGGCGACCGGCACCCTGCGTGGTCCCGATCCGCGCGAGATGGGCCGCACCGATTGCGTCGTCATCTGGGGCACCAATGCGGTGTCGACGCAGGTCAATGTGATGACCCACGCCATCAAGTCGCGCAAGGAACGCGGCGCGAAGATCGTCGTCATCGACATTTACGACAATCCGACGATGAAGCAGGCCGACATGGCCTTGATCGTCAAGCCGGGCACCGATGCGGCACTCGCCTGCGCCGTCATGCATATCGCCTTCCGCGACGGCTATGCCGACCGTGAATACATGGCGCGATATGCCGACGATCCCGAAGGTCTCGAAGCGCATCTGAAGACGAAGACCCCGCAATGGGCGGCCGATATCACCGGCCTTTCGGTTGAGGAGATCGAAGCTTTCGCCCGCCTCGTCGGCACGACGAAAAAGACCTTCTTCCGCCTGGGTTACGGCTTCACCCGCCAGCGCAATGGTGCGGTCGCCATGCATGCGGCAGCCTCGGTCGCCACCGTCCTCGGCTCCTGGCAATATGAGGGCGGCGGCGCCTTCCATTCGAACAGCGATATCTTCCGCATGAACAATGCGGAACTGACCGGCAGGTCGATGAAGGATGCCGATATCCGCATGCTCGACCAGTCGCAGATCGGCCGGGTGCTGACCGGCGATGCGGTGGCGCTGCGCCATCGCGGCCCGGTGACGGCGATGTTGATCCAGAACACCAATCCGGCAAACATCGCCCCCGAGCAGCGGCTGGTCAGACGCGGTTTTGCCCGCGACGACCTCTTCGTCGCCGTCCATGAGCAGTTCATGACCGAAACGGCGGAGATTGCCGATATCGTCATTCCCGCGACGATGTTCGTCGAGCACGACGACATCTATCGGGCCGGCGGCCAGAACCATATTCTGCTGGGGCCGAAGCTGGTCGAGCCGCCGCCAAGCGTGCGCACCAATCTCTTCGTCATCGAAGAACTGGCCAAGCGCCTCGGCGTCGCCGATCGCCCGGGCTTCGGTTTTACCGCCCGCGAGATGGTCGACCGGGTGCTCGAATCGAGCGGCCTGCCGGATTACGATCATTTCCTCGAACACAAATGGTTCGATCGCCAGCCGGCTTTCGAGGAGGCACACTTCCTGGACGGTTTTGCCCATCCGGATGGCAGGTTCCATTTCCGCCCGGACTGGATCAACCAGCCGGCGCCTAACAAGCCGCCGGCCGCCGTCGGCGTGCTCGGGCCGCATGCAGAGCTTCCGGCCTTCCCGGATCAGGTCGATGTCATCGAGGTCGCCGATCCCGAGCATCCCTTCCGCCTCGCCACATCGCCCGCCCGCAACTTCCTGAATTCGAGCTTCTCCGAAACCAAGACCTCGCGTCAGAAGGAAGGCCGCCCCGAAGTGATGATCAATCCGGCCGACGCCGAAGCCAATGGCATCGCTCATGGCGATCTCGTCCGCATCGGCAACAGCCGCGGCGACCTGCGCATCCACGCCCGCATCACCACCGAAGTGAAATCAGGCGTGCTGATTGCCGAGGGACTCTGGCCGAACAAGGCGCATATCGACGGCGAGGGGATCAACGTCCTGACCGGCGCCGACCCGGTCGCGCCCTATGGTGGGGCCGCCGTGCACGATAACAAGGTCTGGCTTCGCAAGGACGCAGCATGATGCAGCCGAAATCACGGGTGAAGATCGTCAGCGAGGAAACGCTGTCGAATGGGTGGACGCGGTTGAGCAGCTATTTGCTCGACTATATCGACCGTAGGGGCGCGACCCAGCAGCTGAAGCGGGAGGTCTACCACCGCACGCCGGCCGCCTGCGTCCTGCTTTACGATCCGAAACGCGATCTTGTCGTTCTCGTCCGCCAGTTCCGGCTTGCCGTGCATCTCAATGGCGACCCCGCCTGGATAATCGAGGTGCCTGCCGGCCTTCTCGACGACGATCATCCCGAACAGGCGATCCGCCGCGAGGCGATGGAAGAAACCGGTTACCAGCTGCGCGATGCGCGCTTCCTGTTCAAATGCTACACGTCGCCGGGCGCCTTTGCCGAAGTCGTCCACTTCTTCGTCTCCGTGATCGACATCGCCGACCGCGTTGCCGAGGGCGGTGGCCTAGACGAGGAGCACGAGGATATCGAGGTCCTGGAAATCCCGCTCGACGAAGCCGCCCGGATGATCGAAACCGGCGAGATCTTCGACGCCAAGACGATCATGCTGCTGCAATGGGCGTTGTTGAACAGGAATAAACTTCGATAGCGGATGAGCGGTCTCGGGCAAGCCGTTGGGTTGGGCTCAAGACGGTTTCGCTATCGCGGTTGTGGCGTTCGAAAATTTCATACGTTTGTCACGAAGCGGTTCTATCCGCTGCGGTCTGTCAATCATCGATGCGGTTAGGAGAAAGCCCATGTGGCTCAGCAATTTCACCCTCGTTCTCCCAAACGAGGTGGTGAGTGAAGGTTCCGTGCGTGTTGAGGATGGCGTCATCGCCGAGATCCGGCCCGAGCCAGTAGCGGCTGCGACCATTGATGGCGGCGGACGGCTGCTGATGCCCGGATTCGTCGATCTCCACGGCGACATGATCGAGCGCGAGATCGCGCCGCGGCCGAATGCGACGATGCCGATCGATTTCGGCATCCACGAACTCGACAAGAAACTTGCCGCCGCCGGCGTCACCACGGCCTTCGCCGCCGTCTCTTTCGCCACCGAAAGCGTCTACGGCCACGTCCGCTCGCTGGAGACGACTGCGGCGGTGATCGAGGGCATCAACCGCCTGCGCGACGACCTGCTGATCGACCACCGCGTCCACGCCCGCTACGAAATCACCAATGTCGGCGCTGCTCCGGCGCTCGAGCGCCTACTGAATGCCAACCAGATCGACATGGTCTCGCTCACCGACCACACGCCGGGGCAGGGCCAGTACAACAACCTGCAAAGCTACATCCTCAGCATTTCCGAGCGCCGGGCCATCTCCGAGGAAATGGCCGCCGAAATCGTCGCCAAGCGCATCGCCATGCGCAGCAATCCCGAGATCGAAGCCAAGCTCAAAGACATCGTCGCGCTGTCGCTGAAGCACAAGCTGTCGCTCGCCTCGCATGATGATGACAGCGTCGAGAAAGTCGCCGAAATGCACGATCTCGGCGTCACCATCAGCGAGTTTCCGGTGACCGCAGCTGCAGCCGAAGAGGCGCGCCGCCGCGGCCTCTGGACGCTGATGGGCGCGCCGAACGCGCTGCGCGGCCAGTCGATGTCGGGCAATCTCAGCGCCCTCGATGCCGCCAGAGCCGGCCTCTTGAGCATCATCGCCGCCGATTATCATCCGGCCGCCTTCGTGCCCGGCATCTTCAAGCTCGCCGAGATGGTGGAAGGCGGCCTGCCGGCTGCGGTCGCCATGGCGACCGGTAACGCCGCCCGCTCCGCCGGCCTCTCCGACCGCGGTGAGATCGCCCTCGGCCAGCGCGCCGATCTGGTGGCGGTCGAGCCGGGTGACATCAACCGCATCCGCGCCACCTTCCGCGCCGGCCGCTTCGTCTACAGCGACGGCACCCTGCATCCGTTGCGGGCGCTGGCGGCTTAGGTCGAAAAAACGTGATTGTCATCTCAGCAAGCAGCATGCCTTTCATCTTGTGTCGAAGGTGAAGGACTTGGCATGCTTCGGTGGGGCTGACAGTCGACGCTTTCCTAACTAAATTCAGGTCTAAGTTGCGCCAGAGCCGCTTTACTTCCTTGCGGCGCTTATGATGATGTCCACCCGCGAACCGCTATGGCAAATGGAGCAGGCAGATCCGTGGATGTGTGCAAAAAGAGGGCGAACGGTGAAGGTCACGGGTATTTTGGCGGTTGGAAGCTATGCTCCCTTCCGCAATGGGATATTTTCGATTGAGTATCGGACAGCCAATGAAGCGTAGGTCGTTCCTGTCGTCACTGTGCGCATTGCTCATCTCGTCTTGCCAAGGCGAGAGTGCGGCCGTCCGTTTTAAGGTCATTGCTTCCGCGACGGTTGATGGCCGACCGGTCGAAAGTTCATCAGTGATGGAAATCGGCTATTCCAAGGTAACGCACAGCCTGATCGGAAATGGTGGAGCAACACGTCTCTACGGCGAGGCTTTGATTTTCGAACTTGGCGGCAAAGGTACAATTTACATCTTGCCAATTCAGCATGATCCCAACAACAGCCTCACTCAAGTTTACGAGTATGCAGTTCTGACAACCTTGGGCATAAAGAATAGCGTCGGCTCTCTATCTGAAGCAGATTTCGCCGTGCTACGCAGCGCAACTGGGCGGTATCCCTTCAAGCTTAAAACGACGCGACTGCCGGTAATAGTATCGTTCAAGAACGAGAGCGATCCAAAAACCATCTATGAGATTCGGCCGAGCGAGATTGGCCGATACTTTCCAGGTGTTCAGTTTGCAGGCTTAGATTTGGAAATTACGACCGACCGTATCAGCTATAAGTTGCGAAAACGGCTTCCCTGGCTCAACACTACTGTTGAACCAAGAGAGATTTTCCCCCGCGACCCTCCAGGGGTCTCACGCCCCAGAGATGAACTGCCCTTTAGCTATATGATTACGCCAGCGGACTTTTTTGGGTAGCTGACGATAGACATGCTTTCCGCTCCGAAAGGATCGGCTGTGATAGTAGATGGTAACGATATTGCTGTGAAGTTTACTTAAGCGCGGTCACCAATCAGCGAAACCAGCTGGGCCTTGGGCATGGCGGCGGAAGCCTCAGCGCCCACCGCCTTACTGCCTTCCATCGTCACTCGGCCTTCGGCAAACAGCCGCAGCGCCTGCGGATAGATCTGGTGCTCGACGGTGAGCACCCGCGCGGCGAGGCTTTCGGCCGTGTCGCCGGAAAGGATCGGGACCGCCGCCTGGCCGATCGTTGGCCCTTCATCCATGCCTTCGGTGACGAAATGTACCGTGCAGCCGGCGATGCGCATGCCGGCGTCGATGGCGCGCTGATGGGTATGCAGGCCCGGAAACAGCGGCAGCAGGGAAGGGTGGATGTTGAGCATCCGGCCTTCATAACGCTGGATGAAAGTCGGCGTCAGCAGCCGCATGTAGCCTGCGAGGCAGAGAATATCGGGGGAAAGCGTATCGAGGGCGGAAAAGATCGCCGCCTCGTGTGCATCCTTGCTGTCATAATCCTTGCGGGGGAAGGCGAAGGTGGCGATACCCTCGGCGGCCGCCTTGGCAAGCCCGCCGGCATCCGCTTTGTCGGAGACCACGCCGACGATTTCGGCTGGGTAGTCGCTGGCCTTGGCCGCCGCGATCAGCGCCATCATGTTGGAGCCGCTGCCTGATATGAAGACGACGACGCGTTTGCGCGGCGTGCTCATAGGGCAAGCGTGCCCTTGTAGACCGTGCCGGCAGCGCCTTCGTCGCGGGCGATCATCCGGCCGAGGGTAATGACCTTTTCGCCTTCGGCCTCCAGTGCTGCGGAAACCGCGGCGACGTTCTCTTCAGCGACGACGACGATCATGCCGACGCCGCAGTTGAAGGTGCGCAGCATTTCTTTCGCCTCGACGCCGCCGGATTGGGCGAGCCACGAGAAGACCGGCGGAGCCTTGACGGCATCAAGATCGATCTCGGCCGCCAGATGCTTCGGCAGCACGCGCGGAATATTTTCCGGGAAACCGCCGCCGGTGATATGGGCGAGCGCCTTCAGCGCACCTGTCTCGCGGATCGCCTTCAGGAGCGGCTTCACATAGATACGGGTCGGGGTGAGCAGGGCTTCGCCGAGCTTCTTGCCTTCGAGGAACGGTGCCGGCGCATCCCAGCCGAGGCCGGAGAGTTCGACGATCTTGCGCACCAGCGAGAAGCCGTTGGAATGGACGCCGGAGGAGGCGAGGCCGAGGATCACGTCGCCCTCGGCGATATCGCCGGAAGGCAGCAGCCTGCCGCGTTCGGCGGCACCGACGGCAAAGCCGGCGAGATCGTAATCGCCAGAGGAATACATGCCGGGCATTTCAGCCGTCTCGCCGCCGATCAGCGCGCAGCCGGCTTCGCGGCAGCCGGCAGCGATGCCGCCGACGATCGCCGCGCCCTGGTCGGGGTCGAGCTTGCCGGTCGCGAAATAGTCGAGGAAGAACAGCGGCTCGGCGCCCTGCACGACGAGATCGTTGACGCACATGGCGACGAGGTCGATACCGACGGTGTCGTGATAATCGGCATCGATGGCGATCTTCAGCTTGGTGCCGACGCCGTCATTGGCGGCGACCAGAACCGGATCGTTAAAGCCGGCGGCCTTGAGATCGAAGAGCCCGCCGAAGCCGCCGATTTCGCCATCGGCGCCGGGACGGCGGGTCGAGCGCACCGCCGGTTTGATCTTCTCGACAAGGAGGTTGCCGGCATCGATGTCGACGCCCGCATCGCTGTAGGTCAGGCCGTTTTTTCCAGACTGGCTCATGCTGGTCTCCGATGGCTATTTCAGGGCAGACGCGCCGCGTCATCTGCCGGTCGCAATTGCATGACAGGGGCGTTTATGCAAGCGCTGCATGGCAAAAGCCCCCAATTTCCCGCGTCTTCCCCGGGGCCTTTCCGGGATTTGCCGCGACAGGGTTGACCATCTTTGCGCCTGCACCCTATGTGCTGAATGGCTGCGTCGGTTCGGATGCGGCGTTTGGCGGCGGAAAAGCGATCAGCGGGGAAGCGATGCCACAGCAAGTCAGCGGCAACAGTCTCAAGCGTCAGATTTTCTTCTGGCTGATCGTGCTCGTCTTCTTCATCGCCTTTCTCTACGTCTTCAGCTCGATCCTGCTGCCCTTCATCGCCGGCATGGCGATCGCCTATTTCCTCGATCCCGTGGCCGATCGGCTGGAGCGGCTGGGTCTGAGCCGCATGATGGCGACGGTCGGCATCCTCATCGCCTTCGTCATCGTCTTTGCGCTGGCGCTGATGATCCTCATTCCCGTGCTGATCAGCCAGTTCAACGATTTCGCCGAGCGGCTGCCGGGTTATATCAGCCAGCTACAGCAGTTCATCGACAATTCGAAAAACTCGCTGCTGCCCGATTGGGTCAGAAGCCAGGCCGGCACGATCAAGGATAATTTCTCCGGCATCCTCTCCGAAGGCATGGGCTTCTTGACCGGGCTCTTCGCGCAGATCTGGAATTCCGGCAAGGCGATCGTCGACGTCATATCCCTGCTCGTCGTCACCCCCGTCGTCGCTTTCTATATCCTGCTCGATTGGGACCGCATGGTCGCCAAGGTCGATCAGTGGATCCCGCGCGACTATATCAGCGACGTCCGCCAGATCGCCAGCGAGATCGATCAGGCGATCGCCGGCTTTATCCGCGGTCAGGGCTCGCTCTGCCTCATCCTCGGCATTTATTATGCCGCCGGTCTGTCTCTCGTCGGTCTGAATTTCGGCCTGCTGATCGGGCTCTTTGCCGGCATGATCAGTTTCATTCCCTATGTCGGCTCGCTGGTCGGCCTCGTTCTCGCCATCGGCGTGGCGATCGTTCAGTTCTGGCCGGATTATCCCTGGATCGGTCTGGTGCTCGCCGTCTTCTTCAGCGGCCAGTTCCTGGAAGGCAACATTCTGCAGCCGAAGCTCGTCGGCTCCAGCGTCGGCCTGCATCCGGTCTGGCTGATGTTTGCGCTGTTTGCCTTCGGTGCCCTCTTCGGTTTCGTCGGGCTTCTGGTCGCGGTGCCGGCGGCGGCTGCCGTCGGTGTGCTTGTCCGTTTCGCGCTTTCGCGTTACCTTCAGAGTGATCTTTATTTTGGCGGGTCATCCGGTGGCCGCGCCCGGAAGACGAAATCAGTTCCCAATGAATGACGTGAAGAACGCTGATCCGAAGCGCAAGGCCGGAGAGCAGCTGCCGCTGGTCTTTTCGCACGATGCCGCAAGCGGACGTGACGATCTCCTGATCTCGGACCGTCTCGCTGCCGCGGTGTCGATCGTCGATGCCTGGCCCGCATGGCCGTCGCAGGTTGTTGTGCTCGCCGGCCCGGTCGGTTCGGGAAAATCGCATCTGGCCCGCATCTGGCGGGAGTTGAGTGGCGCCGTCGAGATCCATCCGGAACTCGGCTCGGACGCTGCTATTGCCGCCGCCGCCGGCCCGGTTTTATTCGAGGATGCCGATCGCCTCGGTTTCGACGACAATGCGCTGTTTCACGTCATCAACAGCGTGCGCGAAAACGGCACCAGCCTGTTGATGACAAGCCGTCTCTGGCCGATCTCCTGGCCGGTTTTGCTGCCGGATCTGCGCTCCCGCCTGAAAGCTGCCACCGTCGTCGAGATCGGCGAGCCCGACGAGGCGCTGTTGTCGCAGGTGATAGTCAAGCTCTTTGCCGACCGGCAGGTTTATATAGATGACAAACTCGTGCTCTATATCGTCAACCGGATGGAGCGATCGCTGAACGCGGCCCAGATGATCGTCGAAAGGCTTGACCGGCTGGCCCTGTCGCGAGGCACAAAAATCACCCGGTCTCTTGCTGCTGAAGTATTGAATGAATTGGGAAATTCGGAGCCGGCCGATTGACTGTCACAGTTCCGTCGTGAAACTGATATAATTGCCTTCGGCGATTGAGAACGGGGTGGACCATGGATAGCGCAGTCGCAGAACATCAGGAACTTACTCCGGAAACCAACGACAACACTCCCCCGCTGGAAGAGCTGCTCAAGAGCCCCGAGCGCTTCATCAACCGAGAATTCTCCTGGCTGCAATTCAATCGCCGCGTCCTGGAAGAGACTTTGAATACCGAGCATCCGCTGCTCGAGCGCGTCCGCTTCCTGTCGATCTCGGCTGCCAACCTCGATGAATTCTTCATGGTGCGTGTCGCCGGCCTCGAGGGCCAGGTGCGCCAGAACATTGCCATCCGCAGCCCCGACGGCAAGACGCCGGCCGAGCAGCTCGACTCGATCCTGCAGGAGATCGACCATCTGCAGATGGAGCAGCAGGCCTCGCTTGCCGTGCTGCAGCAGTATCTCGCCAAGGAAGACATTCTGATCGTGCGTCCCGGCGCCTTGAGCGATGCCGACCGCCAGTGGCTGGCCGCCGAATTCGAACAGGCAATCTTTCCAGTCTTGACGCCGCTGTCGATCGATCCAGCCCACCCGTTCCCGTTCATTCCGAATCTGGGCTTCTCAATCGGCCTGCAGCTCGTCAGCAAGAACGGCCGCGAGCCAATGACGGCGCTGCTGCGTCTGCCGGTGGCGCTCGATCGTTTCGTCCGTCTGCCGGACGATGGAAACACCATCCGCTACATCACGCTCGAAGATGTCGCCAACGTCTTCATCCACCGGCTCTACCCCGGTTACGAGGTGCAGGGCTCCGGTACGTTCCGCGTCATCCGCGACAGCGATATCGAAGTCGAAGAAGAGGCCGAGGATCTCGTGCGCTTTTTCGAAACGGCGCTGAAGCGCCGCCGCCGTGGAAAGGTCATCCGCATCGAGACCGATTCCGAAATGCCGGCCTCGCTGCGTCAGTTCGTCGTTCAGGCGCTGAATATTCCTGATAATCGCGTCGCCGTTCTGCCGGGCCTTCTGGCGTTGAACACCCTATCGGAGATCACCAAGGCGCCGCGCGACGATCTCAGATTTCTTCCCTACAATGCGCGATTTCCCGAGCGCGTCCGCGAACATGCCGGCGACTGCTTCGCCGCCATCCGCGAAAAGGACATGGTCGTCCATCATCCCTACGAATCCTTCGACGTGGTGGTCCAGTTTCTTCTCCAGGCTGCGCGCGATCCTGACGTCCTGGCAATAAAGCAGACGCTTTACCGCACCTCCAACGATAGCCCGATCGTCCGCGCGTTGATCGACGCCGCCGAAGCCGGCAAGTCGGTGACGGCGCTGGTCGAACTCAAGGCCCGCTTCGATGAAGAGGCGAACATCCGCTGGGCGCGCGATCTCGAGCGCGCCGGCGTGCAGGTTGTCTTCGGCTTCATCGAGCTCAAGACCCACGCCAAGATGTCGATGGTCGTCCGCCGCGAAGAAGGCAAGCTCCGGACCTATTGCCACTTGGGAACCGGCAACTACCACCCGATCACCGCGAAGATCTATACGGACCTGTCCTATTTCACCTGCAATCCGGTCATCGCTCATGACATGGCCAACATCTTCAATTTCATTACCGGTTATGGTGAGCCGGAACAGGGCATGCAGCTTGCAATCTCGCCCTATACAATGCGCCCGCGCATCCTGCGCCACATCGAAGAAGAGATTCAGCACGCCAAGAACGGCGCTCCGGCGGCGATCTGGATGAAGATGAATTCGCTTGTCGATCCTGACATCATCGATGCGCTCTATCGCGCCAGCCATGCCGGCGTCGAGATCGATCTCGTCGTGCGCGGCATCTGCTGCCTGCGTCCGCAGGTGCCCGGTCTCTCGGAGAAGATCCGCGTCAAATCGATCGTCGGCCGCTTCCTCGAGCACAGCCGCATCTTCTGTTTCGGCAACGGCCACGGTCTGCCGTCCGACAAGGCACTGGTTTATATCGGTTCGGCCGACATGATGCCGAGAAACCTCGACCGCCGCGTCGAAACCATGGTCCCACTGACGAACCCGACCGTTCATGAGCAGGTTTTGTCCCAGATTATGCTCGGCAACGTGATTGACAATCAGCAAAGCTACGAGATATTGCCCGACGGTACGTCGCGGCGCATGGAAGTGCGCAGAGGCGAAGAACCGTTCAATGCGCAGCAGTATTTCATGACCAATCCGAGCCTGTCGGGCCGTGGTGAAGCTCTGAAGTCCAGTGCGCCGAAGCTGATCGCCGGCCTGCTCGAAGGCCGCAACAACAAGTAATACTGGACCTAAATGGTTGAATCTGAAGCCCAGGGGCGCCTTCCGGGGATCGCCCCGGTCTCCGTTGTCGACATCGGATCGAATTCCATCCGTCTCGTCGTCTACGAAGGCCTGTCCCGCTCGCCGACCATTCTTTTCAACGAAAAGGTCCTCTGCGGCCTCGGCAAGGGCATTGCCGTCACTGGCAAGATGGATGAAGACAGCGTCGGCCGGGCTCTGGCAGCGCTGCACCGTTTCAAGGCCCTGTCCGACCAGGCGCGGGCCGCCACCATGTATGTGCTGGCGACCGCCGCCGCCCGTGAGGCGAGCAACGGCCCCGATTTCATCCACCAGGCGGAAACCATCCTCGGCCGCAGGATCCGTGTGCTCTCCGGCGAGGAGGAGGCGAAATTCGCCTCGCTCGGCATCATCAGCGGCTTCTTCAATCCCGACGGCATTGCCGGCGACCTCGGCGGCGGCTCGCTGGAGCTGATCGATATCAAGGGCAAGGAGTTCGGCAAGGGCATTACGCTGCCGCTCGGCGGCCTGCGCCTGTCTGAATATACAGGCGGGTCGCTCGCCAAGGCTCGCACCTTTGCCCGCAAGCAGGTGAAGACGGCAAAGTTGCTGTCGAAAGGCGAGGGGCGCACCTTCTACGCCGTCGGCGGCACCTGGCGAAACATCGCCAAGCTGCATATGGAGATGACTCATTATCCGCTGCATATGATGCAGGGTTATGAGGTCTCGCTTGAAGCGATGATGCTGTTCCTCGAACAAGTGGTGACCGCCCGCGATTCCAAGGAGCCGGCGTTGCAGGCCGTTTCCAAGCACCGTCGTTCGCTGCTGCCCTTCGGCGCCGTCGCCATGAAGGAAGTGCTGAGCGCGATGAAGCCGTCGGTGATTTCCTTCTCGGCGCAAGGCGTGCGCGAGGGCTATCTCTATTCGCTGTTGTCGGAGGCCGAGCGCCGCCTCGATCCACTGCTTGCCGCTGCCGGCGAACTGGCGATCCTGCGTGCCCGCTCGCCCGAGCATGCCCGGGAGCTCGCGGAATGGACCGGCCGCATGATGCCCTTGTTCGGCGTCCAGGAAACCGAAGAGGAAAGCCGCTATCGTCAGGCCGCCTGTCTGCTCGCCGATATCAGCTGGCGGGCCCATCCCGACTATCGCGGCCTGCAGGCGCTGAACGTCATCGCCCACTCCTCCTTCGTCGGCATCAGCCATCCCGGCCGCGCCTTCATCGCGCTGACCAATTATTACCGTTTCGAGGGCCTGCACGACGACGGCGCCACCGGCCCGCTGGCGCAGATCGCCACCCCGCAGTTCATCGAACGCGCCAAGCTGCTCGGCGGCATGCTGCGCGTCGTTTACCTCTTCTCGGCCTCGATGCCCGGCATCGTCAAAAGCCTGAGCTTCCGCAAATCCGCGAACCCCGACCTCGACCTCGAATTCGTCGTGCCGCCCGAATACCGCGATTTCGCCGGCGAACGCCTGGACGGCCGCCTGCAGCAACTGTCGAAGCTGACGAATAAGAGGTTGGCGTTTCGATTCGAGTAGGCCGATTTGCGGCCGTTGTCTTGCGCCGCCGCCCCTCCCGCTCTCCCTCATTCCTGTGCTCGTCACAGGAATCCAGCTACCGCGCGTCCGCGTGGTGAATGACTCTTCCCGACAAAGGTAGTTTCCCGCGCCCAAGGACTTGGGCGCCCTGGATTCCTGTGACGAGCACAGGAATTGTCTCTCAAATCTGTGCTTTACTGCAGGGGAAGCTGGGATC
>NZ_LODW01000055.1 GCF_002914525.1 Rhizobium hidalgonense
TTCCGGCAAGATCATGCGCCGCATCCTGCGCAAGATCGCCGAAGACGATTTCGGTGCGCTTGGGGATACTTCGACGCTCGCCGATCCGGCTGTTGTCGACGACCTGATCGGCAACCGGCAAAATAAGGCAGGTAGCGGCGCGTGACACGGACCAAGCATCGGAACTGAAAATAGCCATTGGATTTGATATCGTTCCCCCGGGCACCCAAATCCAACGGCATCTCCCATCTCTGCGGCTGTTATAGCGAAGAGAAGCAGCCGCAGATCCGCCCAATGATCCGTCAGGATGACGCCCTTGTGGCCAAGTCAAGGCGCTTCTGCGGGCGGGCATGTGCTTGATTTCAAGAATTCAGTCCCCATGTTTCAGTTATCATGAATATAACGGTGACATGGCGGGAGCCTCAACGCCTCAAAGCAGGCCTCTAACCCGGACGCGAACTCTCCTGGCGTCGCGTCCGGGCAGCCATTCTCTCAACTAAAATGCGAGACGCAGACGGAGTGCCGAAATGCGCTGCGATCGTAGTCGCGCGTAATCGGCTCAGAGGCGACCATGATGACCTTCAGAAACCTGCCGCCAGAAAATATTACCCTTGACCTCGCGACAAAGGGGAAGCACTCGGCGCTCGCCAAGATCGCTACAAGAATTGCACAGAGAACCGCGCTCGATCATCGGATGGTTCTTCGCAGCATTTGGCGGCGTGAGAGACACGGCTCGACCGGCATCGGCCATGGTATTGCCGTCCCACACGCCTTACTGCACCCGATTTCGTCGCCGGTGACTTGGTTCACGCGATTGGCGCCTCCGATAGATTTCAAAAGTTCCGACCTCAACCCCGTCGATCTGGTCTTCACGATCCTTTGGCCGCGCTCGCAGGCTCACACATTCCTGCCCGCGCTTTCGCAACTGTTTCGTTTCGTGCGGGCGCCGCTCTTCCGAGAGGAGCTTCGGCTGGCCCGATCCGCCGATGAGGTGATGGCGATCCTGCAGAGCGAGGCGTGGGCAAAAAACCAGAGACCGCGGGCCATGGCCGCTCGAAGGGTGGCGGTAAGTTGAACTAGGAGACCGAAAAAATGAAAACTCACAGCCAGACCCCACGAAAGCCCCCAATCGTAATCGGCGACACGGATTATCGGCGATTGAACAAACTTGCGCTTGCCGCGGCAGACCGCCTTCCCGAGATTTCCGATGCCCTTCTGCTTGAGCTCGAACGCGCACGCGTGGCTTCGGACAGCTCAGTGCCTGAGAAGGTCGTTCGGATGGGATCGGCAGTCGAATATAAAACTGACGCCGGGGCTCAACGCATAGTCACGCTCGTATTCCCGGAAGATGCCGACATTTCTGAGGGAAAAATATCCATCCTGACCCCCATCGGCACTGCCCTTCTCGGCCTGTCCACGGGTCAAACAATGGGCTGGACCGCACGAGACAACAGCCAGCACAAGCTCACGGTGTTGGCAGTGAACGAAGATCGGGCGGAAGCGAAGGCGTCCGTTCGTCCGGGACGCTAGGCGTTCCTGCACGACGTAGAGAACGGTCATCGCCGACGTTCGGACCTCGGCACACCTGCCGCTGACGCGTCGGCTCTGCATGGATAGGCCGCCGCGCCCCAGATGATAGGAGCGAAAGATGCTGAATTCTTCACCGGTAGTGGCGAGCGAGCGCATCGTTCACAGACTTCCGAGTCATATCGTGCTTGCAACTGACTTCACTGCGCGGTGTGATCGCGCGCAAGATCGCGCAGTACAACTTGCCATGGAATGGAATGCTAGTCTCACGGCCGTTCATGCGATCGACGATGGCAGCTTGAGTGCCGAGCCCTTGGCCCGCCTCGCCTCCCAGGCTGCTGCGCGCCGAAACGCACGGCGGCTGCGCGAGGAGCTGGCAACGATGAATCTTCGCTCGTCCGTTCAATTCGATATCGGAACACCAGCAACAGTCGTCCAGACAGTGGCGGCGAGAGAGCGGGCCGACCTGATCGTTACCGGTCTTACGACAAGCATGCTATTGGGTGATCTGCCGTTTGGAAGCACCCTCACTGCTTTGACGCGGTCGTCTGCTGTTCCAGTGCTTGTGGTAAAGAAGAAGGTCATGGACGGCGGCGCACGAACGCTCCTGGCCACTGACCTGAGCGCCTCGTCCAGGCCCGCAATGCAGGTTGCGCTGCGCTGGTTCCCCCATGCCCAACTCGGACTATTCCACGCGTTCGATCCGCCGTACCGAATGTGGGCGGAGGACAAGGCGAGTTATGCACGCCATTTCGAACAGTCCGCCCTCGACGAATGCACCAGGTTCGTCACGGAAGCCGCTGGTGAGGCTTTGCAGAACAGGTTCGATGTCAGCGTCAGATGTGGCGACGTGGTACATGCTCTCCGCCTGCTGGTGGATGAGGGTGACGTAGACCTCGTCATTACCGGGACCCATGGCCGCGCCGGCGTCGCCAATCTTCTTTTGGGCAGCGTAGCATCTCGTATTGTTAACGAGATCCAAAGCGATGTGCTTGTGGTCCCGAATAGCCTTGATTGATCTTCTGCGTGGATGGCAGCTGGAGGAGGTTTATCCCAACTCTGAAATCGTTGGAACATTTCCGTTTTCTTCGACCGGCAAAACAAGGCGACCGCCTGATAGATGAAGCCGCTCCGGTTTTGTTCGCGGAGCGTCTCCCTGTCGTACATTGTAGCTTGCGGATTTCGTCCTACTCGGATGAAGGCTGGCGGCCAGTTTTTTCGATCCGTTCAAAAATCGATTGCCCGGCCGTTGATCTCGTAATCGCCGAAGCGGGCCGGCTCGGCGCCGCCGCGGCCGCCGGTTTCTGGCGGCAGCTCAAGCGGCTTCTGGTTCCTGCGCCGCTCCTCGGCTTCGGCAAGGGCGCGCCTGGCAGCCGGGGACAGCACCTTGCGCGGCGGCTCCGATCCCTCGGCCGTCGGCATTTCGCTATTGTCGTTGTCGGCTTCCTGCATGGGCTTCTCCTGCCGGAAATATTGAAAATGGCTGGTGAATAACCAAATCATAATGCGCCGATGCCGCGATTGAAAGCTTGTGACGGCGAAATCAGAGATGGAGATTCGCAATGAACCTTGTTCGCACTGCCATGTTGCTTGCCTTCATGACGGCGCTTTTCATGTTTGTCGGTTTTCTGATCGGCGGTCGGTCCGGCATGATGATCGCCTTCGTCATCGCCGCCGGCATGAATTTCTTCTCCTATTGGAACTCCGACCGCATGGTGCTTTCGGCTTATCGCGCCCAGCAAGTCGACGAGCGCAACGCGCCGGAATTCTTTGCGATCATACGCGATCTCGCCCGCAATGCCGGCCTGCCGATGCCGAAGGTCTACCTCTACGACAGCCCGCAGCCGAATGCGTTTGCCACCGGCCGTAACCCTGAAAATGCCGCCGTCGCCGCGTCGACGGGCCTGCTCCAGGCATTATCTCCAGAGGAAGTCGCCGGCGTGATGGCGCATGAGCTCGCTCACATCCAGAACCGCGACACGCTGACGATGACGATCACGGCCACGCTTGCCGGCGCGATCTCGATGCTCGGCAACTTCGCCTTCTTCTTCGGCGGTAATCGCGAAAACAACAACAATCCCCTCGGTGTCGTCGGCGTTCTCGTCGCGATGATCGTGGCGCCGCTTGCCGCCATGCTGGTGCAGATGGCGATCAGCCGCACACGCGAATATTCGGCCGACCGCCGCGGCGCCGAAATCTGCGGCAATCCGCTCTGGCTGGCTTCGGCACTCGGCAAGATCGCCCGCGGCGCTGCGCACGTGCCGAACGAGGATGCCGAGCGCAACCCGGCGACGGCGCATATGTTCATTATCAATCCGCTCTCCGGCGAGCGCATGGACAATCTGTTTTCGACGCATCCGAACACGGAAAACCGTATCGCTGCGCTCCACGACATGGCGCAGGGCGGCATGAACGTCTCGACGCCGCCGGTTCGGGCTGCTAATCCGTCGCGCAAATCGCGCTCTGTTCCGGATACGGGTCTTGGTCGCGGTGGTTCACAACCGCCAAAAGGTCCATGGTCTTGAATTCAGACGGCACTAAGAAACCATTCCGCAAGCATAAGACCGCCGCCGAGCGATCCACGCCGGCAAAACCGGGCCTGCAGGCCCGGGCTGCGGCGGCAAAAATTCTCGCCGCCGTCGTCGACCGCAAACTGCCGCTCGACGGTGCTCTCGACCATGAACACGGCAATCCGGCCTACAAGGCGCTCGGCGAAAACGATCGGGCGCTGGTCCGCGCCATTCTGAATACGACACTGCGCCATCTGCCGCGCATCGATGCCGCGATTGCAGCACTGCTGGAATCCCCGCTCCCGGAAGGCGCGCGGGCACTGCACCATGTGCTCGCCATCGGGGCGGCGCAGATCCTCTATCTCGACGTACCGGATCATTCGGCCGTCGATCTTGCCGTCGAGCAGGCCAATCAGGATCCGCGCAACCGGCGTTTCGCCAAACTGGTCAATGCCATTCTTCGCCGGCTCGGCCGCGAGAAGGCTGAGGTGCTAGAAGAGATCGGCAAGGTCTCGCCGATGCCGACCTGGTTCATCGCCAGGCTGGAAAAGGCCTATGGCCGGGACACGGCGCTGGCGATTTCGGAATCCCAGCTCGAGCCGGCGGCGATCGATCTGACCGTCAAGTCCGACCCCGAAGGCTGGGCAAAGCGGCTGAACGGCGTTGCCCTGCCAACCGGCGGCGTGCGGCTTGCCGCCTTCGATGGCGGCATCCCTTCGCTCGAAGGCTTCGACGAGGGCGCGTGGTGGGTGCAGGATGCGGCAGCAAGCATCCCGGCCAAGCTTTTCGGCGATCTCTCGGGCAAACGCACCGCCGATCTCTGCGCCGCGCCCGGCGGCAAGACGGCGCAGCTCATCCTTGCCGGCGGAACGGTCACCGCCCTCGACCAGTCGGAAAGCCGGCTCAGACGGCTGCGGTCGAATCTCGACCGGCTTGGCCTTCAGGCTGAAACCATCGTGGCGGATCTGACGACATTCGAGCCGGCGGAGCGTTTCGACGCGATCCTGCTCGATGCCCCCTGCTCGTCCACCGGCACGACACGCCGGCACCCCGACGTGCTGTGGACCAAGGGAGCTGAGGATATCGCCAGGCTGGCGGCACTGCAGGAACGGTTGTTGCGGCACGCGCTGACATTGCTGACGCCTGATGGAACGCTGGTTTTTTCGAATTGCTCGCTCGATCCCGCCGAAGGCGAAGAGGTGGTCGCCCGTGTCCTTGCCGATACGCGTGGGATCGAGCGCGTTCGGATCGATGCCGGTGGTTGGCCCGGCCTCGAAGCGGCGATCACGCCGCTCGGCGAATTCCGCACGCTTCCCACCATGCTGAAAATGCCGGATGGCATCGCCTCGGGCCTCGACGGTTTCTACGCGGCCGTGCTGCGGCGGATGACCTGATTGCAAGCCCACGCGAGTCGCGGCAAATTTCCCTATGGAAGACGTGTCCCATCCGCGCATGGCGTCGGATGAAAGACGTTAATGTGCGTATATTCGAACATTGTTACGAATTAATTCATTGTGGGCGATGAAATCGGCCGCTTTTCACCTATTCTTAACCACGAGGGTCAATAGACAATAGAATATGCAGTCCGGTCGGCGTTTTGCGAGCATGTATGTTCGGGAGGCTTGGCGGCGCGCCTTGCGCCGCGTCGCGTTGCTGCGCCTAAAACTCTTCCGCCATTCGATCAAGGTGCCCGAGCGTCTGATCGTCGCCCCGACCGATCTGCGCAGCATCGATTCGCATGTGGCCGACGAGATCCTCAACGGACGGTTTCTAATGGCCGGGCGGATGCTGGAAACGGGTGGAAAGTCACCCTTCACTTTCACTCTGCCCTCGCGCCCCTTCGCGATCCGCCTTCACAGCTTCGGCTGGCTGCGGCACATGCGGGCAAACAAGTCAGAGCGCAGTTCGACCGCCGCCCGGGCGATCGTCGACAGCTGGCTTTCCATTCATGCCGGCCGCATGGAGGGCATTGCCTGGGAGGTCGACGTCACCGCCCAGCGCGTCATCGCCTGGCTGTCGCATTCGCCGGTGGTGCTGCAGAATGCCGACCGCGGCTTCTATCGCCGCTTCATGAAGTCGCTGGCGTTCCAGGTAAGGTTCCTGCACCGCATGGCACCCTATACGCTGGGCGGCCTAGAGCTATTTCGGCTGCGAATCGCGCTCGCCATGGCCTCCGTCGCCATGCCAGCTCGCGCATCCACCCTCAGAAGGGCGGCGCAGGCGCTCGACCGCGAATTCGATAGCCAGATTCTGCCGGATGGCGGCCATATCTCGCGCAATCCGCGCGTCGGGCTGGAACTGCTGCTCGATCTGCTGCCGCTCAGGCAAACCTATGTCAATCTCGGCCATGACCTGCCGCAAAAGTTGATCTCCGGCATCGACCGCATCTATCCGGCATTGCGGTTCTTTCGCCATCAGGACGGGGATCTGGCGCTGTTCAACGGGGCCACCTCGACGCTGGCAAACGAGTTGATCTCGGTGCTGCGCTATGACGAGACCGCCGGCCAGCCGTTCAAGGCTTTGCCACAGTCGCGCTATCAGCGGCTTTCCGGCGGAAAAACAATCATCATTGCTGATGCCGGCACGCCGCCTTCGGGCGGCGCGCTGCGGACCGTGCATGCCGGCAGCCTGTCCTTCGAAATGTCGTCCGGCCGCCACCGCTTCATCGTCAATTCCGGCTCGCCGAAATTTGCGGGACACCGCTATGTCCAGATGGCGCGCACGACGGCGGCGCATTCGACCGTCATTCTCAACGACACCTCGTCCAGCCGTTTTTCGCCCTCGCCCTTCCTCAATCACGCGATTACCGAACCGGTTAAGACCGTCACCGTCGAACGTGCCGAAACCGAGGATGGACGCGACGGCATCAAGCTCAGCCATGACGGTTATGTCAGGGCGTTCGGGGTGCTGCATGAGCGGGAACTGACACTCAATGCGGCAGGCTCGATCGTGACCGGTCGCGACCGGCTCGTCGTTCGAGAGGGCTATGAGCATGACGAGCCGCTGAAGGCTGTCGCCCGTTTTCATATCCATCCCTCGATCGTCCTGCATCAGAGCGATAGCGAGTCCGTGCTGCTGACGGCGCCGGACGGCGAGAGCTGGCTGTTCTCGGCACCCGGCAATGAGGTGCTGATCGCCGAGGACATCTTCTTTGCCGACAGCTCCGGCATTTGCGGCTCGGACCAGATCGAGATCGACTTCGACCTTGCCGAGAAGACGGAAATCCGCTGGTTTTTGTCCCGCAAGGGATAGCACCTGTTTGCGCGGCGGCGAAGCTGTGCTAACGCGGCCTCAGAATGCGAACGTCCCTCGCGGATGTCTCCCGAAGCCCGAACGGAGTTGGTTTCATGGCCGTCATTTCCAAGAAGATCCCCGCCCCCGACAAGGTCGAAATCAAGACCGCGCTTCTCTCCGTCTTCGACAAGACCGGGATTGTCGAACTCGCCCAAGCTTTGTCTCAGAAAGGTGTGCGGCTACTGTCCACCGGCGGCACATACAAGGCGATCGCCGCTGCCGGCCTTGCCGTTACCGATGTCTCCGAAATCACCGGCTTTCCCGAGATCATGGACGGGCGCGTCAAGACGCTGCATCCGACGGTGCATGGTGGCCTGCTGGCAATCCGCGACGATAGCGACCATCAGGAAGCGATGAAAACGCATGGCATCGAGGCCATCGACCTTGCCGTTATCAACCTCTACCCCTTCGAAGAGGTGCGCGCGGCCGGCGGCGACTACCCGACGACCGTCGAGAATATCGATATCGGCGGCCCGGCGATGATCCGTGCATCGGCCAAGAACCATGCCTATGTGACGATCCTGACCGATCCCAATGACTACGCCGAGTTCTCGGAGCAGTTTTCTGCGGATGACGGCAAGACCGCCTATGCCTTCCGCCAGCGCATGGCCGCCAAGGCCTATGCCCGCACCGCCGCCTATGACGCGATGATTTCCAACTGGTTTGCAGAGGCGCTGTCGATCGATACGCCGCGCCACCGGGTTATCGGCGGGGCGCTGAAGGAAGAGATGCGCTACGGCGAAAACCCGCACCAGAAGGCGGCCTTCTATGTTACCGGTGAAAGGCGCCCGGGGGTTTCGACGGCTGCCCTTCTGCAGGGCAAGCAGCTCTCCTACAACAACATCAACGATACCGATGCCGCCTACGAACTGGTCGCCGAATTCCTGCCGGAGAAGGCGCCGGCCTGCGCCATCATCAAACATGCCAATCCCTGCGGCGTCGCCACCGGATCGAGCCTGGTAGAGGCCTATCGGCGGGCGCTTGCCTGCGACAGCGTTTCCGCCTTCGGCGGCATCATCGCGCTCAACCGGATACTGGATGCCGAAACCGCCGAGGAGATCGTCAAGCTCTTCACCGAAGTCATCATCGCGCCTGATGTTACCGAGGAAGCGAAGGCGATCGTCGCCCGCAAGCCGAACCTGCGGCTGCTGTCAGCCGGCGGCCTGCCCGATCCGCGTGCTGCGGGCCTGACGGCGAAGACGGTTTCCGGCGGCCTGCTGGTCCAGAGCCGCGACAACGGCATGGTCGAGGATCTGGAACTCAAGGTCGTCACCAAGCGGGCGCCGACCGCGCAGGAGCTTGAGGACATGAAGTTCGCCTTCAAGGTCGGCAAACATGTGAAATCGAATGCCGTCGTCTACGCCAAGGACGGCCAGACGGCCGGTATCGGCGCCGGCCAGATGAGCCGCGTCGATTCCGCCCGTATCGCGGCGCTGAAGGCCGAAGAGGCGGCCAAGACGCTCGGCCTTCCCACGCCGATGACGCATGGCTCGGCAGTCGCCTCCGAAGCTTTCCTGCCTTTCGCCGACGGCCTTCTGTCGATGATTGCCGCAGGGGCGACGGCGGTCATCCAGCCGGGCGGCTCGATGCGCGACCAGGAAGTCATCGATGCCGCCAACGAACACGGCGTTGCCATGGTCTTCACCGGCATGCGCCATTTCCGTCATTGAGTGCGGGCGCCCGGCCCGACGGGGCCGGTTGTCATGCCCGATCGGCCGGATAGGGTGTGCGGATGAGCAGCACCAGCCCGCCGGCGAGGAACAGAATCAGCGTTGCCATGCCAAGCCGGGGTGATCCGCTCAGATAGGTCACCAGCGAAAAGAGCAGCGTCGCCATGAAACTCGTGGCGCGCCCTGAAAGCGCGTAGATGCCGAAGTAGCGGCCGGCTTCCTCCAGGCTGACGCTGCGGGCGAGATAAGAGCGCGACGAGGCCTGCACCGGCCCGAAGGCGAGCCCGATCAGCAGGCCGTAGAGGATATAGGCCTTCTCCGCCGCAGTGCCGAAGAGGCCGCCGGAATCCGCCGTCGGCAGCGCCACCAGCCCGAACAGCGTGTAACCCGGCCCAGTCGAGATGATGCCGATGGTGGCGAGAAGCAGCATAGTGAGGCTGATGACCACGGTCACCTTCGAACCGACACCCTTGTCGATGCGGCCGGCGATCAGGCAACCGAAAATGGCGACGACATTCAGGATGATGCCGTAGATGCCGATCTCGATCGTCGCCCAGCCGAACATGCCGGCCGCGAAGATACCGCCGAGGATCAGCAGGCCGTTGACGCCGTCCTGGTAGATCATGCGAGCGACGAGGAATGTCAGGATGCCACGGCGCTCCCTGAGTTCGCCAAGCGTGTTTTTCAGATCCCGCAGGCCGGCGCGGACGGCGGTGCCGAAGGGAAGACCCCTGCCGACATCCGGCGTGAAGAGGAACATCGGCAGGATGAAGATCAGATACCAGACGGCCGAGATCGGCCCGGTGATGCGGGCATCCTCGCCGGTCTTCGGATCGAGGCCGAAAAGCGGGTCGAGGCCGAGGATGGTCTTACCGCTCTCGGGGCTCGCCGCTAGCAGCGTCACGACCGCGATCAGCACGATCATGCCGCCGAGATAACCGAGCCCCCAGGCGGTGTTGGAGAGCTTGCCGACCTCGTGCTTTGCGACCAAGCGCGGCATCATCGAATCGTTGAAGACGATCGAAAACTCGGCCGAGATCGAGGCAAGGATCATGAAAATGACCGGATAAAGCACCGGCGAACCGGGGGCGGCGAACCATAGGCCAAAAAGGCTCGCGATCTTGATGATCGCGAAGAAGCCGATCCAGGGTTTGCGCGCGCCCGACTGGTCGGCGATCGAGCCGAGAATGGGTGACAGCAGGGCGATGATCACCGAGGAGATCGTCGCCATGTTGCTCCACGTCGTCTGCGCCGAAACCGGGTCATCGGTCAGCCGAGAAACGAAATAAGGCCCGAAGATAAAGGTGGTGACCACGGTAAAGAAGGGCTGAGCGGCCCAATCGAAGAACATCCAACCCCAGATGCCCTTCTCCGTGGCTTTCGGCGGCTGCGTCCCTGTCCAGTCAATGCGATTCAACATCCGCTCCCTTTTGCAGCGGACTGTCTCACCTCCCCCGGTCGCGCGCAAGATCGGTCAGGATACCTGCAGCAACGGTAATACGCGCAAGAGTGGGATCGCCGCTGTCGCTGAGGCTCGAAAGCTCTTCGACGATGCGGTTGATGCGAATGCGGTCCTGTGCATGCCAAGCCTGAACCGGAAGCTTCTCTTTGCCATGGTCGGACAGGGCGGAGATGACGATATCGCGTCTGGCGCTGGCGATCTGGTCGATGCTGCGGGCAAGCGCTAGGTTCTCGTAATGGTCGGAGGTGAGAATCCGTCCGCCGGCTGCCAGCAGCCGGGCAATACGGAAGGTCTGTGACACCGCGAAGTAGTTCTCGGCGGCACGCACCAGGGGCTCGCCGGTGCGTTCGGCAATCTGCATGATTTCAGGCACCAGCGCGAAACTCTGAAGGTTGGCAATCTCGGCTGCGAGCTTTTCGGGCACGCCCGCTAGGACGTATTCCGCCTGGCGTGCGTCGGCATCGACGGCCGACTGTTCGGCCAAGGCAGGTTTCAGTTTCTTCAAGGCGGCCTGCAGCCGGCTAATCACTTCGGCCATATCCGCTTTGGTCATGCCGGTCTTCAAGAGCAGGCGCGTCAGTACGATGAAGCTATGGCTGATTTCTTCATAGATGCGGTTCTGTATCTCGCCGGAAACCCTGCCGTCCAGCGTATCTGTTTCGGTCCAGAGCCGGTTCAGATCGAAACCGTCGCGGGCGACAATCGCGGCGCGCACAACTTCCGGTGCCGACGCCGCCGTTGCGTCCATCATGGCGACTGTGAAGCTCGGCCCGCCGCGGTTGATCGCCTCGTTGGCAAGCACCGTCGCGATGATTTCGCGCTTCAGCCGGTGGCCTGATATATCGCCGGCATTCGACTTCTGCATCTTGACGGGGAAATAATTGGAAAGCGTCGCGGTGAAATAAGGATCCTCGGGCAGGTCGCTGGCTGCAAGCGCATCGAAGAGCACGATCTTGGCATAGGACACCAGCACGCCGATTTCCGGCCGGGTCAGGGGCTTGCCGGCGGCATAACGTTCGGCCAGCGTCTGCTCGTCCGGCAAGGTCTCGACCTTGCGGTTCAGCTGGCCGGCGCTCTCGAGCACGCTCATGAAACGGCCAAGCTCCAGCCCGTTGGCCGTGCCCTTGCGTTCCGTCAGCGAGATCGCCAGCGACTGCAGGTAGTTGTTGCGCAGCACCAGCGTCGCCACCTCGCTGGTCATCGAGGAAAGCAGCTGGTCGCGTTTTGCGCGGGTCAGGCGTCCGTCATGCATGGCGGCTGCCAGCGCGATCTTGATGTTGACTTCGACGTCCGAGGTGTTGACGCCGGCGGAGTTGTCGATGGCGTCGGAATTGCAGCGCCCGCCCTTGAGACCATAGGCGATGCGGCCCTTCTGGGTGACGCCGAGGTTTGCGCCCTCGCCGATCACCTTGGCGCGCACCTCGACCGCGGTGACGCGGATCGGGTCGTTGGCGCGGTCGCCGACTTCGGTGTCGGTTTCGGACGTCGCTTTCACATAGGTGCCGATGCCGCCGAACCAGAGCAGGTCGACCGGGCTCTTCAGGATCGCCGTCATGATCTCGAAGGGCGTGGCGACAGTCTTGTCGATGCCGATCGCGGCGACCGCTTCCGGTGTCAGCGTGACCGATTTCATCGCGCGGGAAATGATCATCGCACCCTTGGAGAGCACACTTTTGTCGAAATCCTGCCAGCTTGAGCGCGGCAGCTCGAAGAGCCGCTGGCGCTCGGCGAGCGTCTTTTCCATGTCGGGATCGGGATCGATGACGATATCGCGGTGATCGAAGGCTGCTATCAACCGGATCTTCGGAGAGAGCAGCATGCCGTTGCCGAAAACGTCGCCGGACATGTCGCCGACGCCGGCGACTGTGAAGGGCGTCGTCTGGATGTCGATGTCCATTTCGCGGAAATGGCGTTTAACGGTTTCCCAGGCGCCGCGGGCAGTGATGCCCATCTTCTTGTGGTCGTAACCGGCCGAGCCGCCGGAGGCAAAGGCATCATCCAGCCAGAAGCCGGCTTCCTGCGCCAGCGCATTGGCGGTGTCGGAGAAGGTCGCGGTGCCCTTGTCGGCGGCGACCACGAAATAGGGGTCGTCGCCGTCGAGCCTGACGGTATCCTTCGGCGGCACGATTTCGGAGCCCGATATATTATCGGTGATCGACAACAGCGTGCGGATATAGGTCTTGTAAGCCTCGCGGCCGGCATTGAAGATCTCGTCACGGCTGCCGCCGACGGGGAGTTTTTTCGGGTAGAAGCCGCCCTTGGCGCCGACCGGCACGATGACCGCGTTCTTCACCTGCTGGGCCTTGACGAGGCCGAGCACTTCGGTGCGGTAATCCTCGGCGCGGTCTGACCAGCGCAGGCCGCCGCGCGCCACCTTGCCGAAGCGCAGGTGCACACCTTCGACTTCGACGCCGTAGACGAACATCTCGCGGAAGGGTCTCGGCTGCGGCAGCCCGTCGACCAGTTTCGGATCGAGCTTGAAGGCCAGCATCGGCTTCGGCGAACCATCCGGGTTCTTCTGGAAATAATTGGTGCGCAGCGTCGCATCGACGATATTGACGTAGCGGCGCAGGATACGGTCGTCGTCGAGGCTCGGCACGTCGGCAAGCTCGGCCTCGATCGCCTGGTGCAGTTCGGCCAGCTTCTTCACCCGGGCCTTTTCCGAGAGGCTGGTGTCAAGCGTGCTATGGAATAGCCGGAAAATGGCGGCGGCAACTGCAGGATATTTGTCGAGTGTCGTTGCGATATAGTCCTGCGAGTAGGCGATGCCGGCCTGGCGGAGATAACGTGCATAGGCGCGCAGCACATTCGTCTCGCATGCCGAGAGCCCGGCCGAGAGGATCAGCCGGTTAAAACTGTCATTGTCGATCGTGCCGGCGAAGGCGGCGACGAAGGCTTCCTCGAGGGCGGCGCCATAACGCTGCAGATCGATGTCACGGCCATTGCGGGCCTCAAGCTCCATATCATGCAGCACGACGAGTTTCGTTTCGCCATCGGCGACCGGCACCCCGATGTCGAAGGTGCGTTCGCTGACGACATTGAAACCGAGATTCTCAAGAAGCGGCACGCGGCGCGACAGCGCCAACTGGCCGCCGGCGTGGAAGATCTTCAGCGAGAGCGTTCGGCCCTGCTCTTCCTGACGATGATAGAACTGGATGCGAAGCGGCTCACCAGAGGCGCAGGCGCCGATATCGGCGAGGTCGGCTACGGTTTCTTCAGGCGTGAAGGAATCCTGGAAGGCCTGGTCGACCGATATCTTCGGCGCCTTTGGTCCGGCCAGCGCCTCGAAACGGTCGTCCCAGCGGGCGGTGATCTCCCGGATCACCTGCTCCAGCTTTGCCTGCGGAATGCGCGGCGTTTTGCCGCCGGAGCGGCCGATGATGAAATGCACGCGCGCCACGCCGCCTTCCGGAAAAGCCGGGTAATAGGCAGAGACACGACCGTCAAAGACGGTCTTCAGATAGGTACCGATCCGTTCGCGGACGATCGAATCATATTCCTCGCGCGGCACGTAGACGATCACCGAGACGAAGCGGTCGAAATGGTCGATGCGCGGCAGGACGCGCACACGCGGCCGGTCGGCCAGATCGTTGATCTGTTCGGCAAAACTGGCAAGCAGCGTGGTGTCGATCTGGAAAAGGTCATCGCGCGGATAGGATTCCAGCGTGTTGTCGAGCATGCGGCCGGAATGGCTCATCGGGTCGAAGCCGAAATGTTCCTTCACCTTCTCGATCTTGGAACGCAGCAGCGGGATTTCCGAGGCGAGCGACGTATAGGCCGTCGAAGTGAAAAGCCCGACGATGCGCAGCTCGCCGGTGACGTTGCCGTCGGCGTCGAAGCGTTTGACGCCGACATAATCCATATAGGCTCGGCGATGGACGATGGATTTCACATTCGCCTTGGTGACGATCAGGAAGTCGGGGCCGTCGAGGAAGGCCAGGATCTCAGGCGTCGTCGTCACAGCATCCTTGCCGGTGCGCAGCACCAGCACATCGGGATTGGAGAGGATGCCGAGGCCGGTACCCTTGTCGCGCTCGACCCTGGCATCGGAACCTTTGCCGGAATAGACATATTCACGCATTCCGAGGAAGGTGAAATTCTCGTCGCGCAGCCATGTCAGGAAGGCGACGGCTTCATCGCGATCGACTTTCTTCCGGCTGGCGCCATTGGCTGAGAGTTCGGCGATCACCCCGTCGATCTTGGAAAGCATCGGCTTCCAGTCGGACACCGACAGGCGAACCTGTTCGAGCACGGTTTCGACGCGTTTGACGAGGTCGGCGGCCTGGGCGGAGTTGAGCGGGGCGATATGGAGCTGGATATGGCTGACGCGATTGGCCGGGTCGCTCGGGTGATCGGCGGAATAGAGCCCAGGCGCCTTGCCCTTCTCCACGACCAGGATCGGATGCACGGCCATGAACAGGTCGCGATAGGTGCTCGTCACTTCACCCATGACCGATTCGAACAGGAAAGGCATGTTCCGGTCGGTGACCGACAGCACCGAAACGGCAATGCCATCGGGCGTCACATTGGCGATGGTATCGATGCTGACGCGGGGCGCCTTGCCGTTCCAGGCGGCGAGTTCCTTTGCTGAATGCGCGGCGGAGAGCGCCAGCATTTCAGGCGTATAGAGTTCGAGATCGTCATTGCTGGCCCGTCCGAAGAGAATTTCCGGATCGAGATGCGCTTCGCCCGTCGCCTTGGCGATCTTGCGCGCGCTTTCGATCTGCTTTTCTCGTTTCGGATTGTTTCTGGCAGCCATGAATCGCCTCCCGCAATGGACTGGTTTTCTGCAAGCTAGCAGAAGATTTCGCGAAAAAATCTCTAAAATGCGGCCGTGAGGGATCGTTTTGATGCTTTTTTGGCCCTGAAAATGGGAAATTGTCAGAGATTTTTCCGATTTCGTGGCCAAAACGAACGGGAGGATCCCCTTTTTGTTTTTCGTTTCGCCGCACATTTCCACGCTCACGTGAAGAATGGTTGACAGCGTGACATCAAAAAGATCATCAAACGCGGTCATCATTCGGATCTTGTAGCATGTCGGAAAATGCAGCGGGCGCAGTCATCGTCATCTCCAGTCATGTGGTGCGCGGCTCGGTCGGAAACCGGGCGGCCGTTTTTGCGCTGGAGACGCTTGGTCATCCGGTCTGGGCGCTGCCGACCATCGTGCTGCCCTGGCATCCCGGCCACGGCCGCTCGACGCGGCTGACCTTTGCGGAAGCGGATTTCGACGCGGCGATCGACGATCTGATCCGGGCGCCCTGGATCGGTGAGGTTAGGGCGGTGCTTTCGGGATATTTCGGCAATGCCGCGCAGGCGCGCTCCGTCGCCCGGCTGATCGCTGCGCTCAGGCAAGATAATCCCGATCTGCTCTATGTCTGCGATCCGGTCATGGGCGATCTCGGCGGTCTTTACGTGCCGGAGGCGACCGCGGAGGCCATTCGCGACCATCTCATCCCGCTCGCTTCGCTTGCGACGCCGAACCGCTACGAGCTCGCCTGGCTGTCCGGGGCAGCGCTCGAAGACAACAGCGCGATCATGGAGGCGGCGCTGGCGCTCGGGCCGTCGCGCATGCTCGTCACCTCGGCCGTGCCGATGATGGCAGGGGGAACCGGCAATCTCTATCTTTCCGGCCGTCACGCGCTTCTTGCCGAGCACCGTGTCGTCGAAAACCCGCCGAACGGCCTCGGCGACCTGCTTGCCGCCGTCTTCCTGTCGCGCCTGCTTTCCGGGCTCGAGGACGAAAAGGCGCTGCAGCTTGCCACGGCCAGCGTCTTCGAGGTGCTGGCGCGCGCCGTCAAGCGCGGCAGCAACGAGTTGATGCTGGCGAGCGATGCTTCCAGCCTTTCGACACCGATGGCCATGGTGCAGATGCGCCGGCTCGTACATCCGGCGCAGCGGCGGAAAAAATGACGCATCCGCTCATCCGTTCATTTTGCAGTGCAGCAGTTGATCTTGTCTGCCGCGCGCGCTAATCCAGTAGCATGCAGCGTTTTCCAAATTCCCTTCTGGACGGTTACCGCAACTTCATGAACGGGCGTTATGCCGACGCCCGCGACAGGTATCGACTGCTTGCCGAAAACGGTCAGAGTCCGAGCACACTGGTCATTGCCTGTTCGGATTCACGTGCGGCACCGGAGCTGATCTTCGATGCCGGCCCGGGTGAGCTCTTCGTCATCCGCAACGTCGCCAACATGGTGCCGCCCTACGAGCCGGACGGTCATTTCCATTCGACGTCGGCAGCGCTCGAATTTGCGGTGCAGGCGCTAAAGGTCTCGGATATCGTGGTGATGGGCCACGGCCGCTGCGGTGGCATTCGCGCCGCACTCGATCCGAATGCCGAGCCGCTGTCGCCCGGCGATTTCATCGGCCGCTGGATGTCGCTGGTCAAGCCCGCCGCGGAGCAGATCCAGAGCAATGACGTGATGACGGCCGCCGAGCGGCAGACGGCGCTGGAGCGCGTCTCGATCCGCAATTCGATCGACAATCTCAGAAGCTTTCCCGACATCAAGGCGCTGGAGGAAGCGGGGCAAATGCATCTCCATGGCGCCTGGTTCGATATTTCGACCGGCGAACTCTGGGTGATGGACTCCGAGACACGCGACTTTATTCGTCCCGAAATCTAGGGATCTGCCGCTTTATCAGTTTATTAAGAATTGCTGCTAAGATTGCCGGCAATTGGTCGCGCACGACCGACGTTTTGATCACCCTGGCGATTGGCGATGAAGTTCGAGACCATAAAAAGGGTTATCCTGGCCGCCATCATGCTGCCCTTCGTTTTCATGCTCATTGAAGGCGTCATCGTCATACGGGCTTCGGTCAAGCAATACGGGGATCTCGAGAAAGACCGGCAGTTCGCCGACGTGCTCGCCCGCGGCGGCTCCATCGCCGCCACCGAGATCCTCAGTGAAATCGGCGCCACGCGCCTTTATCTCGCGCATCCCAGCAGCAAGACTGCCGCCGATATGCAGCAAAGCCGCTCGACCCTCGATCGCGAGCGCCTTGCCTTCTATGCCAGCCTCCCCTCCCGCGATACTCTCGAGGACGGGCTTGTGGAAGAATTGTCGATTCTCAGCCTTGCCTACAGCCGCATCGTCGCTGCGCGCAGCGGCGTCGACCAGGGCCGTTATTTCGGCAGCGATCCCGGGTCGATCTATTGGTATGCAGCTCTGAAGCAGCTTGCCGTCGTCGATGCGCTTTCACCCCTGATCAGCGATCCGGTCCTGCTCGAGAAATCCAATCAGCTGATGGGCATCATGCTGACCTATTACGGCGAAAGGCTGATTACCGGCGTCGGCACCCGATACCTCGATCATGGCGTTTCCGCCAGATTTCCGGTGGAGCTGTTCATACAGGGCAAGGTCATGCTCGGTGAGGGCATGGACCATATGGTCTTTCATTCGGCGGCACCGATCGTGCGCGACATCGTCACCTATCTCGGTCGCCGCGACCAGGTAAAGGCGAATGCGATCACAGATGCCATCCTCGCTGGATCGCGGCCAACGCGCGCCGTGCGCGACGTCTGGGCCACTGCACAGAGCGAACGCATGAGTTTTCTGCAGCAGAAGATGATCGAGGCGGCGAGAGATATTCACGAGACCGGCGAAAACTTTTCGACGCGCTCGCATTTACACCTGACGCGGATCCTGGCGCTGTGCGCCGGCCTGCTCATTCTCGCGACATTGGTGATGGTGCTCGCGGCAAGGGGTCTGCGCCTGATCGACCGGCTGACGCGGGACCGGGAGACGCTGGTCGGCGAGTTGCGCAATGCCGCCCAGACCGATCTCCTGACCGGTCTTTACAACCGGCGCGGCTTCGAATTCGCCGCATCGGCCCTTCTGACGCAGGCCGAGCACGGATCACGCTGGATTTCCGTCGTGCTCTTCGACCTCGATCATTTCAAGAAGATCAATGATATCAACGGCCATGATGCCGGCGATGTTGTGCTCCGGCATGTCGCAGGCATCGCGCGGGCGAATTTCCGTTCCTTCGATCTCTTGGTGCGCCATGGCGGCGAGGAGTTCCTGGCACTTCTGCCGGATTCGACGCCAGACGATGCGGCAATTGTTGCCGAGCGGGTGCGGCTGGCGATCGAGGCGGCGGAAATCCCCTTGGAGAACGGGGATATTCTCAAGGTAACGGCAAGTTTCGGATGCGCCGGCCGGGCCAATGAAGCCACCAACCGAAACTTCGAAGATCTGGTCAAACGCGCCGATCTGGCGCTCTACGCCGCCAAGGCCTCTGGCCGTAACTGCGTCGTTTCGGGGCCGATCGTGCCGCAGGAGGAGCGCCGCAAGACGGCGTCCGGCGGCGGCTTTGATTCCCGCATATGAAAAACGCCGCATGTCGCAGCGGCGTTTTTGCGTATGATTGCCGATGACGGCGTAAAGCTCTGGACATTATCCCGGAACCGCGGCGCCGGGTGACATGCATTATCTGCCGGCGTCGATCTGCTGGCCGATATAGGCGATCGCCTGCTGGTAGACGCTGGCGGCGTTCCAGCCCTGGATGGCGACGAAGTTCGGCTCTCCCGGCTGATAACCGGCGCCGGCGCGCCAGCCATGGCCCTTGAGGAAATTCGCCGTCGAGGCCAGCGCATCGGCGCGGGAACCGACCATGTCGACGCGGCCGTCGCCATCGCCGTCGGCGCCGAAGCGCACAACATTGCGCGGCAGGAACTGCGTCTGGCCGATTTCACCATGGGCTGCACCCTTGGCCTGCGGGCTCAGATAACCCTCGGAGACGAGCTGGAGCGCGGCATAGAGCTGGTCGGTGAAATAGTCCGAACGGCGGCAGTCATAGGCGAGCGTCGAAACGGCCGACAGCGTATGCTGGTTGCCCATGTAGCTGCCAAAACCGGTCTCCATGCCCCAGATCGCGATCAGCGGGCCGGCAGGAACGCCGAAGCGGCGTTCGATTGAGGCAAAAAGCGCCTGGTTGGCTGCCTTCATGCCGCGGCCGCGGGAGATGACGGTGGCGCCGCCGCGCTTCTGCATGAACGCGTCGAAGGAGAGCTTGAAGCTTTTCTGGCCGCGGTCCGCGGCGATTGTCGGCTTGTTGTAGTTGACGTTGGCGAAGGCGCGGCTAAGCACCGATTGGCTGATGCCATTGGCCGCTGCCGTCTGTTTGAAATCGGCGACCCAGGCGTCGAAACCGGCGCTGGTATTGCCACATTGCGGTCCCTGCGCGAACGCCGGCACTGCATGGAGGACGCCGATTGCCGCAACGGCCGCGAGAAACAATTTTGTCATGCGCATTGAGAAAACCCCGCTCTCGATCTGCATAGATTTTAGGCGGGCAAGAGAATGCCAGCCGCTCGCGATTTTGTCACGATCACCTTTTGGCGAGCGCTTATGCAGTTGGATTTGCCCCGAAAAAGCCCCGCTCACCGAGCAGGGCTTTAACAGCTTATGGTTTACAAATGGTATCAGGCAGCCTGCTTGCGCGGCTTGACAAGGCCGCGATTGACGAGCAGCTCGGCGATCTGGATGGCGTTCAATGCCGCGCCCTTGCGCAGATTGTCGGAGACCACCCAGATGTTGAGGCCGTTTTCGACCGTCGCATCTTCCCGGATGCGCGAGATGTAGGTCGCGTCTTCGCCGGCGGATTCATAAGGCGTGATGTAGCCGCCGTTCTCGCGCTTGTCGATGACGAGGCAGCCGGGTGCATCGCGCAGGATGTCACGGGCCTGATCGGCGGTGATCTCGTTTTCGAACTCGATGTTGACCGATTCCGAATGGCCGATGAAGACGGGCACGCGCACGGCCGTGCAGGTCACCTTGATCTTCGGGTCGAGCATCTTCTTCGTCTCGGCCAGCACCTTCCACTCTTCCTTCGTGTAGCCGTCTTCCATGAAGACGTCGATGTGCGGGATGACGTTGAAGGCGATACGCTTGGTGAACTTCTTGTTCTCGATCGGATCGGCGACGAAGACGGCGCGCGTCTGATTGAACAGCTCGTCCATGCCGTCCTTGCCGGCGCCGGAGACCGACTGGTAGGTCGAGATGACGACACGCTTGATCTTGGCGAAGTCGTGCAGCGGCTTCAGCGCCACCACCAGCTGGGCGGTCGAGCAATTCGGGTTGGCGATGATATTGCGCTTGGTGAATTGGCTGATGGCGTCCGGGTTCACTTCCGGCACGATCAGCGGCACGTCGGCGTCGTAACGCCAAGCCGACGAGTTGTCGATGACGATGCAGCCCTGCTGGCCGATCTTCGGCGAGTACTTCTTGGAAACCTCGCCGCCGGCCGACATCAGGCAGATATCGGTATCGGAGAAATCGTAATTCTCCAGATTGGAGACCTTCAGCGTCCGGTCACCATAGGAAACCTCGGTGCCCTGCGAACGCGAGGAGGCAAGTGCCACGACCTCATCGGCGGGGAAGCCGCGTTCGGAGAGGATGTTGAGCATCTCCCGGCCGACATTTCCGGTGGCTCCCGCAATTGCTACTTTGAAACCCATTTCTCAAGCTCTCTTTCTCTTCTCTCCTCTTGTCCGGTGAGGGGGAAAGGCGCGACAGATCGCGTCTTCCTGTCCCCAGCCGAGCCGGGGAGAGAGCGGCAGGCCAGAGACGTCAGACGGTTTTCGTCGTCGTTTTGGCCTTGGTTTTGGCAGAAACCGGAACGGCAATATCCACCCCGGCAACCCGTGCCCGGTCATTGCACTCAGCAATGGCGTGTTCGTCGCGAACCATGGAGATTCCTTTTCCGCTGTTGCTCTTAGAAGGTTTTCCACAGGAGTCAAGGTTTTTGCGCTGAAAGACTACGGCCGGAGAGAGTGGTCCGACACTGCGACCTTTTGTCATGCCATTGTCATCCCCGGCAGATATCCCGGCCCGGTTCTCTTCTACTCTGCAACGAAAACGGGGGTTTTCCATGCGTACGCTTCTTGCCGCCTTTGCGGCCACCACCATGCTTGCGGGCGCCGCTCAGGCGACGACGGTCTATCCGCTCGATCGCGCGACGATTCTTGTCGGCTCGCCGTTCGATTTCAAGGTCGAGCTCAATAAGCAGGTCAAGCCTGAAGACGTGAAGATCACCGTCAACGGTCAGGATTACAAGACAATCCTCGGTGGCGAGGCGCAGTTTATCGAGCTGGAAAAAGGCAAGGATGACAAGGCTCTCGGCTCCGCTCTGCTGCTGCGCGGCCTGAAGATCTCAGCTCCTGGCGACTATAAGGTCGAGGTCGCCGCCGGCGACGAAACCAAGTCCGTTACCTGGAACGTCTACGAAACCGCGGCTCAGCCGAAGGCCAAGAACATCATCTTTCTGCTCGGCGACGGTCTTTCCGTTGCACATCGCACCGCCGCCCGCATCATGTCCAAGGGCATGACCGAAGGTAAGGCGAACGGCCGTCTGAATATGGACGATCTCGATCGCATGGCTTTCATCGGCACGTCGGCGACGAATGCCGTTGCGACGGACTCGGCCAACACCATGTCGGCCTTCATGACCGGCCATAAAACCGCCGTCAACGCGATTGGCGTCTACGCCGACCGTACGCCTTCCTCGCTCGACGATCCGCATGTCGAAACGTTCGGCGAAGCCGTCCGCCGTACGTCGAAGAAGTCGATCGGCATCGTTGCAACGTCTGAAGTCGAAGACGCGACCCCGGCTGCTGTCGTTGCCCATACCCGCAACCGCGGCGACAAGGCCGACGTCGTCGGCATGCTGCTCGAGGTCAAGCCGGAAGTTCTGCTTGGCGGCGGCTCGGCCTATTTCCTCGGGAAAGAAGTCGCCGGTTCCAAGCGCAAAAACAACCAGGATTACATCAAGCTGTTCCAGGATGCCGGCTACAAGCTTGCGACCGACAAGAACGAGCTCGCCGCCAATGCATCGGCTGAAGGCAATCTGCTCGGCCTCTTCCACACCGGCAATATGGATGTCACGCTCGACCGCGAATTCCTGAAGAAGGGCACCGTCGACAAGTTCCCCAACCAGCCGGGTCTCGTCGACATGACCAAGGTTGCGCTCGACCGCCTCTCCAAGAATCCTGATGGTTTCTTCCTGATGGTTGAAGGCTCCTCGATCGACAAGATGTCCCATCCGCTCGATTGGGATCGCGCCGTTGTCGATACCATCGAATTCGACAAGGCGATCGGCGTTGCCCGCGAATTCCAGAAGGCGCATCCGGACACACTGATCGTCGTCACCGGCGACCATACGCATGGCGTATCGATCATCGGCACCGTCGACGATGAGAAGCCCGGCACGGAAATGCGCGAAAAGGTCGGCACCTATGCCGAGGCTGGTTTCCCGAACTACAAGGACGAAAACGGCGACGGTTATCCCGATAGGATCGACGTCAGCCGCCGTCTGTTCCTGAGCGCCAATAACGGCCCCGATCACTACGAGACCTTCCGTCCGAAGCTCGACGGCCCCTTCGTTCCGGCTGTCCAGAACGAAAAGAAGGAATATGTCGCCAACGAACAGTATAAGGACGTTCCCGGCGCGGTCTTCGTTCAGGGCAATCTTCCGAAGAGCAGCGAGAGCGGCGTCCATGCGGTCGACGACGTGGTCCTGCAGTCGGCTGGTCCGGGCGCTGAAGGTTTCCATGGCTACCTGGAGCAGAGCGACGTCTATCGCGTGCTCGCCGACACCTTCGCTCTCGGCGCCAAGCAGACGAACTGATCTGAAGCCAATGCGGCAAGATCGCTTGCGCGGCATTGCCTGTTTCACCGATCATGGTCCCGGCCGATTACAGCGCCGCGCGTCTTTCAGAGGCGCAAAAGGACGCTGTAAAACTTTGAAGCTAGCATCGTGCTTTCCGAAAATCGTTACGATTTTCAGGCCGATGCTAGCGGCCGGGATTTCACTCTTGGAGATCGCCATGGAAAAGCTCCCTTCGCTGCATCTCAGCCGCCGCCGGCTGCTCGGCGCTGCCGTTGCGCTTCCCTTTACCGTTTCTACCGTGCGCGCGGCCGATCCTTCGCTCTCTTTCGACGAGCTTTACGGCAAGATCGGTGTGCTCGGCCTGGAATTCTCCGGCAAGGTGAAGCGCCTCGCCGGCCAGGACATCAGCATGAAGGGCTTCATGGCGCCGCCGCTGAAGGCCGAGGCGCAGTTCTTCGTGCTCACCGAAATACCGATGTCGCTCTGCCCTTTCTGCTCCTCGGATGCGGACTGGCCGGATAATATCGTCGTCGTCTATCTCGGGGAGAAGCAGACCTTCGTGCAGCCGAGCCAGACGATCGAAGTGCGCGGCACGCTGGAATACGGCTCGTGGACGGATCCGGAAACCGGCTTCGTCAGCCTGTTGCGCGTTCGCCAGGCCGAATATTCCGCCGTCTGAACCGCTATGCTCGCTCTTACTATCGAAAACCTCTCCGTCACCTTCCCGGGCTTGTCCTCGCCAGCGCTGGCGATCGGCCACCTGTCGATCGATGCCGGCAGCAGGGTCGCCATCACTGGCGCGTCCGGTTCCGGCAAGAGCACCTTCGTCAATATCATTGCCGGGCTGGAGCGGACACGTCACGGATGCGTCCGCTGGAACGACGAGAATATCGTCGGTTTTCCCGAAAGCCGGCGCGACCGGTTCCGTGCCGCCAATATCGGCCTGGTCATGCAGGAATTTCATCTCTTCCCCGGTCTGTCGGCATTGGAAAACGTGTTGTTGCCGGCGCGGCTCGCCGGCGCCGCTTCGGCTGACGTCATCGAGCGGGCGCATGCGCTTTTAAGCACCGTCGGTCTTTCCCGCCCCGGCCAGAAGATCGAAACCATGTCGCGCGGCGAGATGCAGCGCGTGGCGATCGGCCGGGCGCTGCTACGCAAGCCCGGCGTCATCATCGCCGACGAACCGACGGCGAGCCTCGATGCCGAAAGCGGTGAAGCTGTCGGCGATCTGATCCTCGATCTTGCCATGGCCGAAGGCAGCACACTGATTGTCGTTTCACACGATCAGCGCCTGGCCGGCCGCCTCGACCGGCGCATCACCTTCGGTTCCGGCCGGATCAGCGACGATTCCGCGGCAGTGGCGGGAGCGGCTGCATGATCCGTTTCATCCTTTCCGATCTTCGCCGCCTCTGGGCGGGGTCGCTGGTGGTCGTGCTGCTGGTCGCGCTTGCGACCGCACTTGGCGTTTCCGTCGTGCTGCAGGAGCGGGCCCTTCGTCTCGGCAGTGCACGCGCCGCCGATAAGTTGGATCTCGTCATCGGCGCCGGCGGCAGCGAGACGCAGCTTGTGCTGTCCTCGGTCTTCCTGCAGCCCTCGCCTTTGCCGCTAATGTCGGGCGAGGTGCTGGCCAGGCTTGCCGACGATCCCCGCGTCGATTGGGCCGCTCCGATCGGCTTCGGCGATTCCTTCTCCGGCTATCCGATCGTCGGCACGACCGTTGTACTGGCGGAGAACCTGTCCAGCGGCCTTGTCGAAGGCAAGGTTTTCGCACGCGAGGGCGAGGCGGTGATCGGTTCCGCCGTCCAGCTTTCGCTCGGCGGCGAGATCAAGCCGATGCACGGTTTGGCGGAAGAAGGCGGCGAGACACATACCGAACTCGTCTACCATATCGCCGGCCGCATGCGGCCGACAGGCACCGCCTGGGATCGGGCCATTCTGGTGCCGATCCAGGCCGTCTGGCATATCCATGGCATGGAGGCGGAGGAGAGTGCCGATCACGATCATCAGCAGGCTGGGGCCGGTCACGATGCGCATGAGCATCACGGCGAAGCCAACCCGGATGCTCCACTTGAGGAAAGCTGGACTGATGATGCTCCCGGCCTTCCCGCCATCCTCGTCAAGCCGAAGACAATTGCCGACGCCTACAAGCTGCGGCAGCAGTATCGCAGCGGCAATACCGTCGCGGTTTTTCCCGGCGAGGTACTGACCAATCTCTACGCCACGCTCGGCGACGCCAAGCAGATCCTCGTCGCGGTTGCCGCCGGCGCGCAAGCTCTCGTCGCGGCCTCGCTGGTGCTGGTCACGGTCATCCATATCGGCCAGCGCCGCCGACAGATCGGCGCGCTGAGGGCCTTCGGCGCGCCACGCGGCGCGATCTTCGGTATCGTCTGGCTGGAATTCTTCTTCCTGGTGGCCGTCGGCATCGGCCTCGGATTCACTTTCGGCTATGCTGCGGCGCTGATCTTGTCCGGCATGTTCTCTGAGACGAGTGGGATTGCCATGCCGGTCGGCTTCGCTCGTGAAGACGCGAGGCTTGCGGCGTTGCTGCTCGCCTTCGCCACAATACTGGCCGCACTGCCGGCGGTGCTCGCCTACCGGCAATCGCCGGCGCAGGCACTGAGAGCCTAACCAGGGCCGGCTGACGACTCCGCTGCATGCCAAGGCGCGTTTGCCATTAGACTAAAGTCATAATCCCAAAGCCTCTCTCTTTTTGATCTGCCGTTTCTGGCACACTCTCGTCAGGCGTGTCGCGGCCAGGGGTCTGCTTTGAGGAGAGTAGGTCGCGCGCGTTGCTCATCACTCTGTGGAGGACAGACAATGGCAAATGTCGCAAGCATCGACGGCGCGAAGGCCGGGCCGATGACCGGCGAAGAGAAGAAGGTGATCTTCGCCTCTTCGCTCGGCACCGTTTTCGAATGGTATGATTTCTATCTCTACGGTTCGCTCGCCACCTATATCGGCGCGACCTATTTCACCCAATATCCCGAGGCGACGCGCAACATCTTCACGCTGCTTGCCTTCGCCGCAGGGTTCCTGGTGCGCCCCTTCGGTGCGCTGGTGTTCGGCCGTCTCGGTGATCTGGTCGGCCGGAAATACACCTTCCTGGTGACGATCATGATTATGGGTCTGTCGACCTTCCTCGTCGGCATCCTGCCGGGTGCCGCCACCATCGGCATCGCTGCCCCGATCATTTTGATCGGCCTTCGCCTGCTGCAGGGCCTGGCGCTCGGTGGTGAATATGGCGGTGCGGCAACCTATGTCGCCGAACATGCGCCGAACGGGCGTCGCGGCTACTTCACCTCGTGGATCCAGACGACGGCGACACTCGGTCTGTTCCTGTCGCTGATCGTCATCGTCCTGGTTCAATATCTGATGGGTGCGGTTCAGTTCGCCGCTTGGGGCTGGCGCATTCCGTTCCTGGTTTCGGTCGTCCTGCTCGGGATTTCCGTCTGGATCCGGTTGAAGATGAACGAATCGCCGGCGTTCCAACGCATGAAGGCGGAGGGCAAGGGCTCCAAGGCGCCGCTGACCGAAGCCTTCGGAACATGGAGAAATGCCAAGATTGCGATCATCGCGCTTCTCGGCGCCACCATGGGCCAGGCGGTCGTCTGGTACGGCGGCCAGTTTTATGCGCTGTTCTTCCTTCAGAACGTGCTGAAGGTGGATCTGCAATCGGCCAACATCATGGTCGCCATCGCGCTCTTCCTCGCCACGCCGTTCTTCGTCATTTTCGGCGGCCTCTCCGACAAGATCGGTCGCAAGCCGATCATCATGGCGGGTCTTCTCATCGCGGCGGTCACTTATAATCCGCTGTTCAAAGCGATGACCTGGACGGCGAACCCGGCGCTTGCCGAAGCGCAGGCCTCGATCCGCGCGACGGTGACGGCCGATCCGGCGGATTGCAAGTTCCAGTTCAACCCGACGGGCACGTCGAAATTCACCAGCTCCTGCGACGTGGCGACGGCGTTCCTGACGAAGAACTCGGTGCCTTATGACGTCGTGCCCGGTACTGCCGGACAGCCGGCAACCGTGAAGGTCGGCAACGCGACGATTGCCAGCTTCGACGTCGTTGCTGCCGGCGACAAGGCCAAGGGCATGACTGCCGCCTTCGAAAAGGGCGTCAATATTGCCCTCCACGACGCCGGCTATCCGCTGAAGCGCGGTGCCGCCAAAGTGCCGGATGCCAAGCTCGATGCCTTCATCGCCGCCAATCCGGAACTGGCGCTCAATGCCGAAACCGTCCGCGCCGGTGAAAAGGAAACCGTGCCGGCGGCCAAGCTTGTTGAAACCAAGCTGCTGACGGCAGATGAGGCCACTGGCGTCACCGACATGGCGGTCTACAACGTCGCCAATGGCGGCGCGTTCGCCATGACTGCCGATCCCACCCGCGTCAATTGGATAGGCACCATCGCAATCCTGTTCGTCCTCGTCCTCTATGTGACGATGGTCTACGGCCCGATCGCCGCTCTGCTGGTCGAGCTCTTCCCGACCCGCATTCGCTATACCGGCATGTCGCTGCCCTATCACATCGGCAACGGCTGGTTCGGCGGCCTGCTGCCGGCGACAGCCTTCGCGATGAGCGCTGCCGCAGGCGATATCTACTATGGTCTCTGGTATCCGATCGTGTTTGCGTCGATCACGCTGGTGATCGGCCTGATCTTCCTACCGGAAACGAAGAACAGGGATATCCACGCAATGGATTGATGACGCGCGCGCGTCTGAGAAGCTTGAGAAAACGGCCCGGCGCTCACAAGGCGCCGGGTTTTTTCGTGTCAGAGAACAGGCGCTTGGCGATCGGCCAGCCATCCGGCGCCAGCTTGAAGAGCAGGCCGCAGCGGGCAAAGATGATCGCCGTCAGTAGCGAGAACCAGCCGCCGAAGGCAAGGCCGGCGATCACGTCACTTGGATAATGGGCGCCGACCATGACGCGGGTCATGCCGAGCCAGATGGCACAGGCGATGAAGACAACCCGGTAGCGCGGATACAGCAGAGCAAAGGCGGCGAAGAAGGCACCAACTGTCGTGGAATGGCCCGACGGAAAGCTTTCGAAAGCGGCATGGCCTGAAAAGGGCGCGAAGGAAAACATGCCGTAGTCGCGAAAATGATCGGGACGCGCCCTGCCGATCGCCCGCTTCAACAGATTGGCGAGAAGCCCGGAGAAGACCACGGTGGCAAAGAGATAGGCGCCGATCCAGCTGACATAGAGGGCCTGCGCCTTGGAGCGCGCCGTCTTCACGAGCTTGTAGCCTGCCCGGCCCTGAAAGAACAGCAGGATGCTGGTATAGATCAGCCAGGCGGAATCGCCGAAACCGGTCATCATCTCGCCGAGGTGTTTCACCAGCGCAGGAGGTTCGCTGGCGCCGATCGGCGCATCGAAGAGCAGCATGGAAAGGATGACGGCATTGAGCGAGATGAAAAGACAGGCCTGCCAACGCAAAGGCGGCATGGCAGCGCCGCTCCGGCGCCAGCGCCTGTTCAGGGAAGCCCAAAATGCCCGCATTCCGTCGTCCGTTCGAATTTACCGGGTTGAAATTCGGCGCAAAAATACACGAGATTGTGGCTGAGAATAGTCCGTTTCGGATAATTCGACCGGCCCCGTTCAGGCTTCTCGGCTTTCACGAAAAAGCCCTCCGCATGCGTGATGCGAAGGGCTGAACTGTTTCACGGGAAATATATCAGGCGGAAAGCGCCTTGAACTCGGCGAGGATCGCATCGCCCATCTCGACGGTGCCGACCTGCCTTGCGCCATCGGCCATGATGTCGCCGGTGCGGATGCCCTTGTCGAGCACGTTGGCGATTGCCTTTTCCAGGTCGTCGGCTTCCTTCACCAGGTTGAAGGAGTAACGCAGGCACATGGCGAAGGAGGCGATCATGGCGATCGGATTGGCGATGCCCTTGCCGGCGATGTCGGGGGCCGAGCCATGCACCGGCTCGTAGAGCGCCTTGCGCTTGCCGGTCTTGCCGTCAGGCGCGCCGAGCGAGGCCGAGGGCAGCATGCCGAGCGAACCGGTCAGCATGGCGGCGACGTCGGAGAGCATATCGCCGAAGAGGTTGTCGGTGACGATGACGTCGAACTGCTTGGGCTGGCGCACCAGCTGCATGCCGCCGGCATCGGCGAGCATATGTTCGAGCTGGACGTCGGAATATTTCGCCTTGTGCGTCTCGGTTACCACCTGGTTCCAGAGCACGCCCGACTTCATGACGTTGCGCTTTTCCATGGAGCAGACGCGGTTCTGCCGGGTGCGAGCCATTTCGAAGGCGACGCCGGCGATGCGTTCGATCTCGTAGGTGTCGTAGACCTGCGTGTCGATGCCGCGCTTCTGGCCGTTGCCGAGATCGATGATCTCCTTCGGCTCGCCGAAATAGACGCCGCCGGTCAGCTCGCGGATGATCAGGATATCGAGGCCTTCGACCAGTTCCGGCTTCAACGACGAGGCCGCGGCAAGGGCCGGATAGCAGATGGCGGGGCGCAGGTTTGCAAACAGCTGGAGATCCTTGCGCAGGCGGAGCAGGCCGGCTTCCGGGCGCACTTCGTAAGGCACGCTATCCCATTTCGGGCCGCCGACGGCGCCGAAGAGAACGGCATCGGCGGCAAGCGCCTTCTGCATGTCGGCTTCCGAGATCGCCGCGCCATGCGCATCATAGGCAGAGCCGCCCACAAGGCCTTCGTCAGTGACGAAACCGGCATTCATCGCCTCGTTCATATAGGCGATGATCTTGCGGACCTCGCCCATGGCTTCGGGACCGATGCCGTCACCCGGAAGCAGGAAAAGATTGCGCGCTGTCATGAAACCCTCCTGGGAAAAACAAGTTGCGGTTTCTTAGACCCCGGAAATGGGCATTTCAAGCGAGGGAGGGCGTGAATCGGTACGCTTCGCTCTTGGCTGTCATGATTGCTCGCGCATCTGCAAACGGGTTAGAAGGTCGCTTACCTCTTAATGTCCACGGATGTTTCTCATGGTTTCAGCTCCTCTCCACCTCAACACGCCCTTGGCTCTAACGGCACCCGGCTACAGCGCCAGCGGCAAGCCACTCTGGCTGAAGCTCGATGCGCTGCAGCCCTCCGGCAGCTTCAAGCTGCGCGGCGTCGGCCGGCTTTGTCAGCATGAGGTGGAAAATGGCGCGCGCGAGATCTTCTGTGCGTCCGGCGGCAATGCCGGCATTGCCGCCGCCTATGCCGGCCGGGCGCTCGGTGTGCCGGTCACCATCGTCGTGCCGGAGACGACGGCGGCCGATGTACGGCAGACGATCGCCGCAACGGGCGCCAATGTGCTCGTGCATGGCTCGGTGTTCGACGAAGCCAATGCCCATGCGGTCGACCTCGCGAGGAGCCGCAAGGCGAGTTATGTGCACCCCTTCGACCATCCGCTTCTGTGGGACGGTCATGCGACACTGATCGACGAGGTGGTGGCGAAGGGTGCCAAATTCGATTGCGTCGTCACCAGCGTCGGCGGCGGCGGGCTGCTTGCCGGCATTGTCGAGGGGCTGAAGCGAAACGGGCTTACCAATGTGCCGGTTATCGCCGTCGAAACGGAAGGAGCGGCCTCGCTGAACGCCAGCCTCAAGGCGAATGAGCGCATTACCCTGCCCGCCATCACCTCGATTGCCAATTCGCTCGGCGCGCGGCAGGTGGCCGAGCATGTCTTCGACCTGCCGAGACAGCATCCGATCGAAAGCATTGTCGTCAGCGATGCCGATGCGGTTGCCGCCTGCCTGAAATTTGCCGATGCATATCGCATTCTGGTCGAGCCGGCCTGTGGGGCGGCGCTTGCCGTTGCCGATGTGCATGCCGGGCTGCTTCAGCGTTTCGACAATCCGCTGATCGAAGTCTGCGGCGGCATCGGCGTGTCGCTCGAAAAGCTGAAGCTTTGGAAAGAGAAGTTTCTCTGATCTGAAATTAGACCCTTTCCGGGTTAGATTGAATCATTCTGTTGGTTCAAACGGAGTCGGATGGCCGGTCGATCAGCCGGCCCGTTTCAGCCAACCCTCCTGCAGATTTGCCTTGGCAAATCTGCAAGACTCACGAAACGCCGGACGCACTTATCGCTTCGCTATGCGAAGCGGTGCGGCCGGTAGGCCGGGCATCTCTAGCCAGGATCAAAGGCGATCGGCTCGGACGTACCTGGGGGTATGCCCGTCGCCAATCGCCTTTGCCCTGACGAAAACCTGCTCCGGCAGAATGCTTCAATCTAACCCGGAAAGGCTCTAAAGAAAAAGCCGGGCGAAGGCCCGGCTTGATCGATAGCTCATCCGTCTGCGGCTTAAGCGGCCCAAGGGTGCGAAGCGGCGTTCTTCTTTTCGAAGCTGTCGATCGCCTTCCCCTTTTCCAGCGTCAGGCCGATATCGTCGAGGCCGTTCAGCAGGCAGTGGCGCTTGAATTCGTCGAGATCGAACTTGATCAAGCCGCCATCGGGACCGGTGATCTCGAGGTTTTCGAGGTCGACCGTCAGGATGGCGTTGGAGCCGCGCGAGGCGTCGTCCATCAGCTTGTCGAGGTCTTCCTGGCTGACCTTGATCGGCAGGATGCCGTTCTTGAAGCAGTTGTTGTAGAAAATGTCGGCGAAGCTGGTGGAGATCACGCAGCGGATGCCGAAATCGAGCAGCGCCCATGGCGCGTGTTCGCGCGAGGAACCGCAGCCGAAATTATCGCCGGCAACCAGGATCTTGGCATCGCGATAGGCTGGTTTGTTCAGCACGAAATCCGAATTTTCGGACCCGTCTTCGTGATAACGGGCCTCGGCGAAAAGGCCGGTGCCGAGGCCGGTGCGCTTGATGGTCTTCAGATAATCCTTCGGAATGATCATGTCGGTGTCGACGTTGACGACCGGCAAGGGCGCTGCAACGCCCGTGAGCTTCACGAATTTATCCATGACCCATGCTCCATTTCAGCAAATCTACTTCCTGAATTTGCATCTAGTCCAGTTTTTCGCCGAAATGAAGGAGAATCTTTGAAAATGACGGCCACGCGACGTTTCGCGCGGCCTGCCCTCTGCGTATGGACCATTACTTCGTCGGTGCGTTGAGGCCCCAGAGGACGCCGAACGGGTCACGCAACTGGCCGTAGCGGTCGCCCCAGAACATCAGTTCGACCGGCATGACGACTTCGGCGCCGGCAGCAACGGCGCGGTCCCACCAGAAATCGATATCGTCGATGACAAGCTGGATGGCGAAGCCTTCATGGCCTTTGAAGGGATGGCCGTATTCGGGATAGGCATCCGACAGCATGAGGGAGCTGCCATTGATGTAGAGATGCACATGCATCGTCCTGCCGCTCTCGTCGACCGGCACGACATAGGCTTCTTCGGCGCCGAAAGCCTTCTTGTAGAATTCGGCGGCTTTGACCGCGCCGCCGATCGTCAGATAGGGCAGCAGGCCATTCTTGACCGGCGGCAATTTGACCGGATTGTTTTCCGTTGTCGCATCCATGCTTGTCCTCCATTTCGTTTTGAAGCGCCGGCGGAATGCTCGGCTGCTTCAAGGACGTATCATGGAAGCATGATCCGACAGTGTCGGTCGATTTTTTTAGAGATCGATGATCGTGCCGCGGCCGTCGTTCCAGATGCGCATTTCGCGCTGGCCATTGTTTGCCTTGGCGCGCACCGGAGCGGGCTTCATCTTCAGCGAAAGCGCGCGACCGACCATGAGCACGGTCAGGATGCCGCCGACGGCGAGTGTCACCGAAAAGGTGAAAAGCAACATGGCCACGAAAACCGTGGCGCCGGCAAGCATGAGGAAGATGGAGCGAATGTTCTGCATGGGTTTGAGACCTTTCTTCGGAAAGGAATGTGGTCCTTCTTTTTCCTCTCTGCAAGGCAAGCATGGCTTTTTGTTGTCTTGCCGGGCTTCGCGAAGCTTGGCACTAATGATCGATGAGCCAAACCATACGCCGTTCCTTAAATCTGCGCCGCTCGGTGCTGAGCGTGCCCGCCATCAATCTCCGGGCGCTCGAAAAAAGCCATTCGCTTGATTGCGATGCGGTTATTTTCGATCTCGAGGATTCCGTTTCGCCCGAGAAGAAGGAGCAAGCGCGGGAAAATCTGCGCGCCTTTTTTGCCGGTCCGCTGCTTGAGGGCAAGGAAAGGATCATCCGCATCAATTCTTTGTCATCCGAATTCGGGCCGGCGGACCTGGATCTGGTCAATGCGCTTTTGCCCGACGCCGTTCTCCTTCCCAAGGTGGACGGACCTCTAGATATCACCCATATAGCCGATCTACTCGCCGATGCGGATGCGCCGGAGGAGCTGCGCATCTGGGCGATGATCGAGACGCCGCGCGGCGTGCTGAATGCTGGAGCGATCGCCGAATCCGGCCGCACGCCGGGCTCGCGGCTCGATTGCCTCGTCGCCGGGCTCAATGATCTGCGCAAGGAAACAGGCGTCTTGCCGCAGCCGGGACGAGCCTATCTCGTGCCGTGGCTGATGCAGGTCGTCCTTGCGGTCAGCGCCTACGGGCTCGATGCGATCGACAGCGTCTTCAACGATTTCAGGGACGAGCAGGGTTTCGATGCCGAATGCGGGCAGGGGCGGGCCATGGGTTTTGCCGGCAAGATGCTGATCCACCCGGCGCAGATCGAAGCCGCCAACCGGCATTTCGGCCCGGATCCGGCAGCGATTGCTGAAGCGGAGGCGATCATTGCTGCCTTTGCCGATCCGGCTTCCGATGGGCTAAATGTCATCAATGCCGGCGGGCGGATGGTCGAGCGGCTGCATCTTGTCCAGGCCGAAGCTCTGGTCCATAAAGCTCACCTGATTTCTGCAAGAAAGCCCGACTGATGAAACTCTACCGCTTCCTGACCGGTCCCGACGATGCTTCCTTCTGCCACAAGGTCACCGCCGTCCTCAACAAGGGCTGGTCGCTGGAGGGCTCGCCGACCTATGCCTTCAATGCCGCAACCGGCGCGATGCAGTGCGGCCAGGCCGTCGTCAAGACTGTCGAAGGCAAGGATTACCATCCCGAGATGAAGCTCTCCGAGCAATAGCGCGTCCTACCGGACACGGCGTGTTTCAGCGTTCCGCGGCTTCTTCGGCGCTTGCCTCGATCCGCTCCATGTCATCGTCACTCAACCCGAAATGATGGCCGATCTCATGGATCAGGACATGGGTGATGATATCGCCGAGCGTCTCGTCGTTCTCAGCCCAGTAGTCGAGGATGGGACGCCGGTAGAGGCGGATGCGGTTCGGCATCTCGCCGGTTTCCACGGTGAAACGTTCGGAAATGCCCCTGCCCTCGAAAAGACCGAGGAGATCGAAAGGGGTTTCGAGCGCCATGTCCTCGAAAACGTCGTCATCGGGGAAGTCTTCGATCTCGATCGTCAGGTTGGTCGTCAGCTGGCGGAACTCATCCGGCAGATGGCTGTAGGCCTCCATGGCCAGCGACTCGAAGGCGCTGATCGTCGGCGCATGGCGGTCACGCCAATCATCGCTCTGGTCTATGCGGGCCATGAATATTCCTTCCTTTGCGGGCCCATATAGAACCTTTATCGCCGATTTTCGAGTGCGGAATCAAAGGCAGGAATAAATTCATAAAAAATGGCCGTTGACTCTTCATTAGCTCTCTGGAATCTATAAGAACATAACAGGAACAAGACGGAATTGGAGAACGCCATGGCGCAGCACGCCCTGGCGCGCGAGCGGCTTTTTGCGCTCCGCGAAACCATCGCCAGACTCGAAGGGAAGCCCGCGCCGGCGCTTGCGGCAGCGGAGCGGGGAGCCCTAGCGGAAGGGGGAAAGACACCCCGGAGAGCCAGTCTGCCGCCGCTGGCGTTCGGGGTAGAATATCTTGATGAGGCGCTGGAAGGCGGCCTGCCGCTCGATGCGATCACCGAATTCCGCTCGGCTCTGTCGCGTGATGCGGGTGCGGCAAGCGGGCTGGCGATGGCTGTCGCCGCGCGGCTGCAGAAGCAGGAATCCGATGCCGGCAGGCTGCTGCCGTTGCTCTGGGTCGGTGATGCTGTCGGCACGCTGGAGGCCGGTCGGCCCTATGCTCCAGGGCTTCAGGATTTCGGGCTGAACGCGGAGCGGTTTCTCCATGCGGCGCCGCGCAAGCTGGACGAGGCGCTCTGGCTGGTGGAGACCGCGGTGGAAAGCGCTGCTTTTTCGGCCGTCATCTTCGAAGTGCGCGGCAATCCCACCCATTTCGGCCTGACCGAAAGCCGCAGGCTCAGTCTGCGGGCGCGTGCTGCCCGCCGTCCGCTCTTTATCGTCCGCCAGGCCGGGGCGGAGGAGGCTAGCAGTGCGGCTTTCCGCCTGCATGTCGAACCAGCTCCATCGGCTCTGCGGCCGTTGCCTGGGGAATCGAAGCTTTCCGGCAGCATCGGCAATCCGATTTTCCGTCTCACGCTGGAGAAGGGCCGCAATCCGGCCCCGCTCTGCTTTTTTCTGGAGTGGAACCCCCATGAACGCGAATTTCTCCCTGTCGCCGAGCCAAACCTCGTTCGTCCTCCCGGCGAGCAGTCAGCGCATTCTGGCGCTCAGCTTTCCGCATCTGCCAACGGACCGCATCGCCCGCAGGCGATGGGGGCACTCCTGGCGTTCGAAAGGGCGTCCTGAGACCCCCCCTATCGTCTGTTCCGGCAAGCTCAACAATGCCATGCGGCTGACGGCCCTGGACGAATTGGCCGAGAGGCTGGGCCTGAAGAAGGAACAGGGCGTTGCCGAAGCGCGGGCCATGTACCCAACGCTCGAGGTCGCGGAAGAGGATCCGGCCGCCGACCGCCGGCTGCTGGAGGCCATTGCCGACTGGTGCGACCGTTATACGCCGCTGGTGGCCTTCGACGGCAAGGACGGCCTGTTTCTCGACATTAGCGGCTGCGCCCATCTCTTCGGCGGGGAAAAGGCGCTTCTCAAGGATGTGCTGTCGCGGCTTTTTTATATGGGGATTGATGCGCGCGGCGCCATCTCATCGTCGCCGGGCCTTTCCTGGGCCGCGTCGCGCTTCGGGCAAGGCGGGGTGATCGAAGACGAGGAGACGGAGCAGGTGCTGATGTCCCTGCCGGTTGCCGCCTTGCGGCTGGAAGCACAAACCGTCGATGCGCTGAAGAAGCTCGGCCTGAAATATGTCGGCGACGTCATCGATGCCCCGCGCGCGCCGCTGACCCGGCGGTTCGGCCCGGGACTGCTTCTGCGCCTCGACCAGGCGCTGGGACGCGAAGAGGAGCCGGTCTCGCCGCGGCGTCCGGTCGCCAGCCTCTCGGCCGAAAGCCGCCTGATCGAGCCCATCGGCACGGAAGAACAGATCCTTGCCGTCACCCGGCAGGTCGCCCTGTCGCTGCAGCCGTCGCTGGAAACACGGGGGATCGGTGGACGGGTGTTCGAACTGGTGCTGTTCCGCGTCGACGGCAGGGTCTTTCATATCTCCGTCGGCGCTTCGCAGCCGCTTCGCGAACCAAAGTTCATTGCCGGGCTTTTTTCCGAGCGATTGCAGGCGGTTTATGACGATCTCGACGCCGGCTATGGTTTCGAAATCCTGCGGTTGAATGTGCTGCGACATGATCCCTTCAACGCGGCCCAGGCGGATTTCGAGGGCGACCGCCAGGGAGAGATTTCGCTTTCGGCCTTCGTCGATCGGGTCTCGGCCCGGCTGGGTGCGGATTGCCTGCAAAGCTTCCAGCTGCGCGAGAGCCATGTGCCGGAACGCGCCGTCATAACCGTTCCGGTGATGGATCACCTTCCCAGGCGGAAGGCGGCGCAGGATATCCAGCCTCCTTTCCGCCAAGAGCGCCCGCTGCGGCTCTTTGCGACGCCGGAGCCGGTCGAGATCATGCTTGCCGAAGTGCCCGATGGTCCGCCGCAGATTTTCCGCTGGCGGCGCATGCAGCATCAGGTGGCAAGGAGTGAAGGGCCGGAACGGATTGTCATGGAATGGTGGATCGATGGGGATGACGCCGAGGCGCGCGATTATTTCCGCATCGAGGACGAGACCGGACATCGCTTCTGGATCTATCGTCGCGGTTTTTATGGTGGGGAATTCGACCCTCGCTGGTTCATGCACGGGGTATTTGCATGAAGAGCGAACCCGCATTTTTCGAGATCGGCGTGAGAACGAATTTTTCGTTTCTCGAAGGCGCCTCCAGTCCGGAAGAGATGGTGGTGCAGGCCGCGCATCTCAGGCTCGGCGGTCTCGGCATTGCGGATCGGAATTCCGTTGCCGGCGTGGTCAGGGCGCATGCCCAGGCGCTGCAGCTCGAGGAGAGATACAAGAACAGAGACGCGATCTTGGCCCAGGCGGAGAAGGACGGGAAAAGAGAAAAGATTGTCGATCCCATCCGGATTCAGCCGGGCGCCCGTCTGGTCTTTTGCGATGATACGCCTGACATGCTCGCCTACCCACGCAATCGGCGGGGCTGGGCAAATCTTTGCCGCCTGCTCAGCGCCGGCAATCTGAAGGAAGAAGCGGTCAAGGGAACATGCATCCTGACGGAAGCGGAGCTGATGGAATGGGGGGACGAGATGATGCTTGCCCTCGTTCCCCATCGCACTCTGATCGAAAGCCAGGCCGGGCAGTCGGCTCTGGAAGATTACCTCGGTAGGTTTCGCAGGCGGTTCCGCAAGGATTTTTTTATGGCGCTGGCGCCAGCCTATGACGGCCGCGACAGGCAGGTATTTGCGGTGCTTGCCATGCTTGCGGCACGCAATCGCGTGCCGCTGACTGCGACCAACCAGCCGCTTTACCATCATCCCGAGCGCCGGCCGCTTTCGGATGTGGTGATCGCGATCCGGGAGCATGTGGAGATAGCGCAAGCCGGATTCCTGCTGGCGCCGAATGCCGAACGTTATCTCAAGGATTCACGTGAAATGGCCCGGATCTTCCGAGACTATCCCGGTGCGATCCAAAATAGCCGGGCCTTCTTCGGCAAGCTCAGCTTTTCGCTGACGGAGCTGGAGCATAATTATCCGCCTGAGAACGATCCCGGCGAAACGCCGCAGCAGACGTTGGAAAGGCTGACGAGAACGGGAGCGGCAAAGCGCTATCCCGAGGGTATTCCGGCCAAGGTGGCAAAGCAGATCGATTATGAGCTGAAACTCATCGGCGAGAAGAAGTATGCCTCCTACTTCCTGACGGTTCACAGGATCATCCAGCACGCCCGTTATGAGCTCAAGGTCTTGTGCCAGGGGCGCGGATCGGCAGCAAATTCGGTTATCTGCTATTGCCTCGAAATAACGGAAGTCGATCCGCAAAAGAGCACGCTGCTCTTCGACCGCTTCATTTCGATGGATCGCGACGAGCCGCCTGACATTGATGTCGATTTCGAACATGACCGGCGTGAAGAGGTCATCCAGTACATTTATAAAACCTACACAAGGGAACATGCCGGGCTGACGGCGGGTGTGACCACCTACCGGACCCGTTCGGCCGGCCGCGAAGTCGCCAAGGCCTTCGGGCTGTCGGAAGATGTCCAGTCGGCGATCAGCAGCCTTGTCTGGGGCTGGTCGGAGGACAATCTCTCGGAACGGGATGCCAAGGCGGCCGGCCTCGATATCAAGGATCCGGTCACCAGGAACGTGCTGAAATATGCCTCCGAGCTTCTCGGCTTTCCCCGCCACCTCACCCAGCATGTCGGCGGCTTCGTCATCACGCGGGACCGACTCGATGAGGTGGTGCCGATCATGAAGACGGCGATGCCGGATCGTTACATGATCGAATGGGACAAGGACGATCTCGACAACGTCAAGATCCTCAAGGTGGATGTGCTGGCGCTCGGCATGCTGACCTGCCTGCGGAAGGGTTTCTCGCTGCTTGAACTGCATTACGGGGTGAAGAAGACGCTCGCCGATCTCGGCAACAGGGAGCATGGGGAGGAAGGCAAGCCGGTTTACGAGATGATGGGCCGGGCCGATACGCTCGGCGTCTTCCAGATCGAGAGCCGGGCGCAGATGAGCATGCTGCCGCGCCTCAAGCCGAAGCTGTTCTACGACCTCGTCATCGAGGTGGCGATCGTCCGGCCGGGACCGATCCAGGGCGATATGGTGCATCCCTATCTCAAGCGCCGGGAGCAGCGCGCCAAGAATATCCCGATCGAATATCCGAGCAAGGAGCTGGAAGCGGTTCTGGAAAGAACCCTCGGCGTCCCGCTGTTTCAGGAACAGGCGATGCAGATCGCCATCACTGCTGCGGGCTTCAAACCGGCGGAAGCCGACAAGCTTCGCAGAGCCATGGCGACATTCAAGAGAACCGGCACGATCGGCAATTTCGAGACGCGTTTCATAGAGGGAATGGTTTCAAAGGGTTATGCTCCGGAATTTGCGCAGCAATGTTTCAACCAGATCAAAGGTTTCGGTGAATATGGTTTCCCTGAAAGCCATGCCGCCTCCTTTGCGCTGCTCGTCTATGCCTCCTCATGGCTCAAAGCCTATTATCCCGACGTCTTCTGCGCGGCGATGCTGAATTCCCAACCGATGGGGTTTTATGCGCCGGCCCAACTGGTGCGGGATGCACGCGAGCACGGGGTCAAAATCCTGCCGGTCGACATCAACCAATCCGATTGGGATTGCAGTCTGGAAGAGGCCGCTTTCGATCCGAATGCCGTCGATTTCCGTCACCGTGAGATGCGCGGGATCATCAAGGCCCGGCACGCGGTGCGGCTCGGCTTTCGGCAGATCAAGGGCCTCTCGACAGACGAGATGGAACGGCTCGTCAGCAACCGCGGCGAAGGCTACAGCTCGGTGCGCGATCTCTGGCTGCGGTCCGGCCTGCAGAAATCCGTCATCGAGCGACTGGCGGATGCGGATGCGTTCCAATCGCTCAGATTATCACGGCGCGATGCGCTCTGGGCGGTGCGGGCGCTGGATGTGAAGAGCGCGGCCGAGGAGCTGCCGCTTTTCGAGCAGGCCCGTTATGTCGATCTCCAGGCCGAGCCGGCAACCAAGCTGCCGGAAATGCTGCCGGGAGAGCAGGTCATCGAGGACTATCGGTATCTCTCGCTGTCGCTGAAGGCCCATCCCGTCTCGTTCCTGCGCGAGGAGCTTCAAGGGATGGGTATCACGCGCAATGTCGATCTGTTGAAGGTCGCGAACGGGAAGAGGGTGACGATTGCCGGCCTCGTGCTGGTGCGCCAGCGGCCGGGTTCGGCCAAAGGGGTGATCTTCATGACGCTGGAGGACGAGACCGGCGTTGCCAATGCGATCGTCTGGAACAAGATATTCGACACATACCGTTCGGTTGTGATGGGCGCCCGGCTGGTGAAAATCCGCGGCCGGCTGCAAAGCCAGCACGGGGTGATCCATACCGTCGTCGAGCATATCGAGGACATGACGCCGGCGCTCGGGATCCTGCAACGCGAGGCCCGGCGCTTCGGGGTCTGCGAGCGGGCAGACGAAGTGCTGAGACCCGGTGGTGATCCGAGGCAGATAAAACTTGCGCAGGCGCAGGAGAGGGCGGAGCTGCCAAAACGGATGATTGCGACAGGCAGCAATTCCGGCGCGGCGGAGACGGCTGAGGTGATGCCGCGCGGACGCAACTTCCATTAAAATGCGTCGCACCGATCGGGATCCGGCGGCGCGCCTTCATTTGCCTTATGGCGTCATCACCCTGGAAGCACTGCATAATCTCGGAGGATAGGCATTGGATTGTCATTCGGACATCGCGTCCGATGATACGGGGCTCGAATTTTTTCTTGACAGCCACCATCTTCTTTAGCAGAAAACACGATAGTCAGTGTCATGTTTGGAATGAAGACGTGCTTGTCTGCAGCTGCAATTATATAACCGACAAGGAAATCCGGGAGGTTATCACCAACCTTCTCGATGAGGACTGTTGGCAGCTTATCGTGCCGGCGAAGGTCTACCACGCCATGGAAAAGCGCGGCCGTTGCTGTGGCTGTTTCCCCAACGTCGTCGACATCATTATCCAGACGACCGAGGAATATCACGCCCGTCGCCACTCGACGGAGACGGAAATATTTGATTTCATGTCCCGCTTGAAACAATTCCATGAGGAAAACAGGAGAGCGGACATTGAAAGGCGACAAAAAAGTCATCGAGCGGCTTAACGAGGCGCTGTTCCTCGAGCTCGGGGCGGTCAATCAATATTGGGTTCATTATCGGCTTCTTGAAGACTGGGGCTACACCAAGCTCGCCAAGAAGGAGCGCGCCGAATCGATCGAAGAGATGCACCATGCCGACCGGCTGGTTGCGCGCATCATTTTCCTTGAAGGCCATCCCAATCTGCAGACCCTTGCACCTCTGCGCATCGGCCAGAACGTCAAGGAAGTGCTGGAAGCCGATCTTGCCGGCGAATACGATGCCCGTGCTGCCTACAAGAAGTCGCGCGATATTTGTCACGAAGCCGGCGATTACGTTTCCATGAAGCTTTTCGAAGAGCTGCTGATGGATGAGGAAGGCCATATCAACTTCCTCGAAACGCAGCTCGAGCTGCTTGGCAAAATCGGCGAAAGCAAATACGGCCAGCTCAACGCCGATTCCGCCAACGAAGCCGAATAATATTCGAACGAGAAACCGGCCGTCCTGAGCGGCCGGTAGTCCCGCCGCTTGCTGCCGAGCGCAAGCGAGGCATTATCCCGGGATTTCAGTCTTCCGATTGCAGTGCTGCCAGATGCTCGAATTCGGCAACCACCTGGTCGTAGACGGCGCGCTTGAAGGGAACGATCAGGCCCGGCAGTTCCTGCATCGGCTTCCATTCCCAGGCATCGAATTCCGGCTCGTGGCCGCCGGGCGGCGGGTTGATGGCGATCTCGCTGTCGTCGCCCTCGAAGCGGAAGGCGAACCAGCGCTGCGTCTGGCCGCGGAATTTTCCTCTCAGCCCGATGCCGATCAGCGCCGGCGGCAGATCATAATTGATCCAGTCTCTCGCTTCGGCAAGCAGGGTCACCGTCTTGATGCCGGTCTCCTCGTAGAGTTCGCGGTAAGCGGCATCCAACGGATCCTCGCCCTTATCGATGCCGCCCTGCGGCATCTGCCACTGGTGCGGCGAGCCGTCATATTCCGAATTGCCGTCGGGGATGCGCCGCCCGGCCCAGACCAGGCCATCGCGGTTCAGGATCATCACCCCGACGCAGGGGCGGTAGGGCAGATCCTCGGCTTTTACGGTCGCCTGGCTCATCGTCTTCTCCGTTCAGCACTCTTTTCCCGAATTGCTCTCAAGGGTTCCGGGGGTCGTTGGAAAGGGCGGCGACGCCGACGATCTCGATGCCGCGCATCGCCGCCTCCTCGCTCCATTTGGCGATGGCGTCGACACTTTCATCGAAAGCCGAGGCGACGCCGATCGCCTGGCCGTTCTTGCGGGCGATGCGCTCGAGCTCATCAAGCTTCTTCAGGACGGCGTTGATATCGAGCTGGCCGTCGAGCTGCAGGTCGGCGAAGGCGTAGGGCATTTCGGTTCCCTTGGCGACAACAGCCGTCTTCGACTGCGCCGACGTGCCGTCGTCGAGGAAGAGCAGGCCGCGCTTGCCGATATCGCGCATGACAGGCTCCATCGCGTTGGAGTCCGAGAGGAAACGGCCGCCGAGATAATTCATGATGCCGGTATAATTGGTGATTTCGCCCATCGCCTTGTGAAGGTTCTCGATATTGCGGGCGACCGGCTTGGTGGTCAGCAACGTCTCAGGGCCGGGATCATTTGCCGGGTAATCAAATGGCTCGAGCGGCACCTGCAGCAGAATCTCGTGGCCGCCGCGGCGGGCCTCCTGCATCCAGCGCTGCAGGCTGTTGCCGCTTGCGGCAAAGGCGAGGGTAATTTCCTCCGGCAATTCAGCGATGGCGCGCTGCGTTCCGGTCTGGCTGAGCCCGAGGCCGCTGACGACGATGGCGATGCGCACGCCGCGCGCGCCGGACGAGGGGCGGGCATATTGATCCATTGGCCGCCGGCCATCCGGACCGACGATCGGCAGCCTGCCGAAAGGCGTATCTTCGAGCAGCGTTTCATTCGGCTGTGCCGCCATGCGCGGATCCTGGCCGACCTGCATGGCATCGACCAGGACCGGTCCGCTGCCGTCGCGTGGGCGCGGACTGAATTTGGTGACGACCGAGCCATCGCCGGTGACCATCTGTTCGACATTGGCGCCCGAGCGCGGTTCGGCGCGTGGCATGCCGTCCGGCGCCCGATTGGCAGTTGTCGTCGATGGCTGAGTTGTATCGGAGGGCTTTGCGGCCTGCTCGGCCGCCGGCGGTTTGGTGCGTTCGAGCCCATCGCCGCGAAACGCCGTATAGAGCGAAAAGCCGCCTATCGCGAAAAGACAAAGACTGGCGGCGATGCGGCCAAGGCGCAAAAAACCTGGACGCTTGCGGCCGGTTTTGCGGTTGCGGCCCAGAGGCGTATGCAGGTCCGTTCCCAATTTTTCGCCCGCTCCAAAACCGGGAAACCGCAGAAAGGGTCAAGGCCGGGCGATATGCCCGGCCTTGAGATGATGCATTACTTGGCGACGACGGCCTTATCCGGGTTCGGCGGGAAGGCCGGATCGGTCTTCTTGCCGCGCAGCAGATCGAGCGCGTAGTTGAGCTGAACGTCGTCCTTCGGGTCCGGCGGCACATAGGCAACGGAGCCGGAACCTTCGTCGGTCTCGCTCTGGCCCTTGATATGGCCGCGCAGGCTGGATTCGCCTTCGGTCACCATCTTGCCCTGCAGTTCCTCCGGCAGCGGCTCCTCGACCTTGATGTCGGGGGTGATGCCGGTGCCCTGGATCGAGCGACCGGACGGCGTGTAGTAGAGCGCCGTGGTCAGGCGCAGCGCGCCGTTTTCGCCGAGCGGGATGATCGTCTGGACCGAACCCTTGCCGAAGGAGCGCGTGCCGAGAACGGTGGCGCGGCGCAGATCCTGAAGAGCGCCGGCGACGATTTCCGATGCGGAAGCCGAACCGCCATTGATCAGCACGATAACCGGCTTGCCATCCGTCAGGTCGCCCGGGCCGGCATTGAAGCGGCGGGTTTCATCGGGATTGCGGCCGCGGGTCGAAACCACTTCGCCGCGCTGCAGCAGCGCATCGGAGACGTTAATCGCCTGGTCGAGCAGACCGCCGGGGTTGAGGCGCAGGTCGAGGACATAACCCTTCAGCTTGTCGGCCGGAACGGTGTCCTTGATCTTCTTGATCGCCTTTTCCATGTCGGGATAGGTCTTCTCGGTGAAGGAAATGATGCGGAGATAACCGACATCGTCCTCGACACGCGACTTGACGGCCTGGACGGCGACGACGTCGCGGACGATCGTCAGCTCGATCGGCTTGTCGGCACCCTTGCGGATCAGCGTCAGCTTGATCGGCGTGTTGACGGCGCCGCGCATCTTCTCGACGGCGTCTTCCAGCTTCAGGCCACGCACGGACTGGCCGTCGATCTCGGAGATATAGTCGCCGGCAAGAACGCCGGCCTTGGCGGCGGGCGTATCGTCGATCGGGGTGATGACCTTGACGAGCTCGTCTTCCATCGTGACTTCGATGCCGAGACCGCCGAACTCACCCTTGGTCTGGGTGCGCATGTCTTCGGCGTCTTTCGCATTCATGTAGCTCGAATGCGGGTCGAGCGAGGAGAGCATGCCGTTGATGGCGTTCTCGATCAGCTTGTCTTCGGCAGGCGGCGTCACATACTGGGCGCGCACACGCTCGAAGACATCGCCGAACACCGAGAGTTCCTTGTATGTCGAGGATCCGGCCGCTTCCGCCGGCACACCCGCCGAGTAAATGACGCTCATGGCGGTCGCACCCATCAATGCGCCGACCAGAACAAGAGAAGCCCTACGAATCATTGCGTGCCTTTCCAGTGTCTTTGGCGGTCCACCATGGTCGGGAATCGACCGGTTTACCGTCCTTTCGAAATTCAATGTAAAGCGTTGGCCGGTCCGTTTCCAGCGCCAATGCAGTTGCGCTTGCCACTCTTTTCGCGCCCATCACGGCGAGCGGCTCGCCGGAGAAAACGAATTTTCCCTGACGGGTATTGATCGTATCCATTCCCGAGAGAACCAGGTGGTAGCCGTCGCCGGTGTCGAGGATGATCATCTGGCCGTAACTGCGGAAAGCGCCGGCGAAAACCACCAGGCCATCGGCCGGCGCCGTCACCACGGTTTCCGGATTGGTGGCGACCGTCATGCCCATGGCTTCGTGCCCGGTACCGTCGGCATCGCCGAACTGGCGCAGGATATCGCCCGCAACGGGCACCTCCAATTTCGCCTTCAATTCTCCGAACGGATATGCGGGGGCAATGCGGTTTTTATCGGGCACACCGCTGTCGGCCAGGGCCTTGGCCTGGGCGCGCTGCTCGTCGGTCATCAGCTTGCGGTTTTCCTCCGCCTGGCGGGCGGCTGCGGCGGCATCCCGCACCGAAGCGATCTCGGATTCCATCGAGGCAACGAGGCCCTCAAGGCTGGTCGCCTTGCCGGCCAGTTCCTCGGAGCGCTTTTTCTCGGCCGTGAGATCAGCGGCATTGCTGCGGCTGAGCTTGTCGTTTTCGGCAAGCAGCAGATCCATGCGCCGCTCTTCCTCGATCCCGTTCGTCATCGTCGCTGTCAGGTCGGCCTTCGCGGCAGCGCTGGCGGTCTGCAATGCGGCGAGGCTTGCAAGGTCGGCGGCAAGCTTGTCGGTCTCCTTGCGGATGCCCGGCACGACGGCGCCGAGCAGGATGGCGCTGCGCACCGAGGCGAGCGCATCATCGGGGGTGACCAGCAAAGCGGGCGGCGGGTTGCGACCCATGCGCTGGAGAGCTGCCAGCACCTCGGCCAAAAGGCCACGGCGTTCGTGCAGCGAACGGCGGATGCCATCCTGCTTGACGCCGAGATCGGCAAGCTTCTTCTCGCTTTCGAGGATCTGCTTCTCGAGCCCCTTGCGGCGGGCGGCGGAATCGATCAGCGCCTGGCGGATGCTTTGCGTGCTCTTTTCCAGATCGGCGATGCTTTGCTGGAGTTCGCTCACCTTGTCGGAGGAAAGACTTATGGTTTTCGACAGGGTTTCGAGTTCGGCACGGGTCTGGTCGCGTTTGGCGGTGAGTTCGGCGGCCGGATCGGGCGGCGGCCCGGCTGCCGGCTGGGGCGCGGATTGCGCCGACGCTTCCGGGGCTGCATCCTGCGCCCGGACGATGAAGGGATTTGCCGCCACGACGATGACCGCGACACCAAAACCGGCCGCAATAGCCGGCAGGATCATGCGGTGTCGCTTGGTTGCTGTTGTCGTCATGCGGGTCTGGGCACTCTTTCAAATCTCGCGGAGCCTAAGCTGATTTGGCACGCTTTGCCAGAAAGTTCGAAGCAGAATGGTCCGGCGGCTCAACACGGCTGCGTGACAATGCGACGCATCAGACGCGGTGATAGGGGTGGCCGGACAGGATGGTGACGGCGCGATAAAGTTGTTCGGCGATCAGCGTGCGGACGAGCTGATGCGGCCAGGTCATTTTGCCCAGGCACAGCGTGGCGTCGGCACGGTCGTAGAGGGAAGGATCGAGGCCGTCGGCGCCGCCGATGGCGATGGTCAGGTCGCGTTTACCCTGGTCGCGATAGGAGCCCAGCAGGTTGGCGAAGGCTTCGCTGTCGAGCCCCTTGCCGCGTTCATCGAGAAGAATGAGGATGCTGCCATCGGCAAGCGATTTCAACAGCAGTGCCGCCTCCTCGCGTTTGCGGGTTTCCGCGTTGGAGGCGCGGCTTTCGGCGACTTCGGCAACACGGGTAAATTCGAGGCCGACGGCAGGACCGGCCTTGGCGAAACGGTCGAAATAACGGGCCGCAAGATCCTTTTCGGGGCCGGACTTCAGCCGTCCCACCGCAAAAAGACCAACTCGCATGCATCCGCTCCTTGCTGATGCGGCACGTCGGGCGCACGAGGCGCCGCCGGCCGGTTTCTCATGTTTCCGGCCAGCCAATGCCACATTTCAAGCGCCGGACAAATGCCGGCCGCCTGTCAGTGCCGTGTTTCTTCATCCATATCCGGAGCCGCCCACATCTTTTCGATGTTGTAGAACTCGCGGATTTCCGGGCGGAACACGTGCACGATAATGTCACCGGTGTCGATCAGGACCCAATCGCCGCCTTCCTGACCTTCAACGCGGGCCGTGCCGAGGCCGTCGTCCTTAAGGTCGGTCAGCAGATGATCCGAGATTGCCATGACATGCCTGTTCGAGCGGCCGGAGACGACGATCATGTAGTCTCCCAGCGCCGATTTTCCGGCAATGTCGATGGTGACGATATCTTCAGCTTTGGAGTCCTCGAGGCTGGCGAGGACGGTTTCTAGGGCGCGGGCGGCGGCATCGGCGCCACGTTCCGCACTCTTCGGGATAACGGCGAACGTTTTTCCCTTGGCGTGTACTGTTGTCAGTTTATTCCCTTTCCTGGAGTGACAAACCATGCACAACACGAGATCCGATCGAGACCGGATCATGGTTAAGATAGGCATCAAACCATTAATGTTTCAAGACGTGCTAAGATACAGATCGAGCAAAAAACCGATCCGGCGTCCGAATTGAAGAATATTGCCACGCGGGCTGCTTGTGCGGGCGGTGTACAGTTTCCATGCCGCAGCGTAAAGTGCGGCAAATTCCACGATCTCCGGATTCGATGACCGACTCAGCCGCAAAAACCCTCGTGCCCGTCCTGCGAATCAGCTTCCCGGACGAGGATCGGCTCGGCCATGGCAAGATGGAACTGCTGGAACATATCCGCGCGACCGGATCGATCTCGGCGGCGGGGCGGGCGATGGACATGTCCTATCGGCGCGCATGGCTGCTGGTCAGCGAGATGAACCGGATGTTCTCAGAACAGGTAGTGGAATCGCAGCGTGGCGGCCAGAAGGGCGGCGGCGCGGCGCTGACGCCGTTCGGCGAGGAATTGCTCGAGCGTTTCCGCCGGATGGAAAAGACGATGCGCACGAGCCTTTCCGAAGATCTCGCCTGGCTTGAGGCCAAGCGCCACCTGAAGTCCGGCGAGCGCGGCTGATCAGGCCTCGAGGGCAACCGTCTTGATGACGGCGAAGACGGTCTTGCCGGGCCGAAGATCGAGGCGTTCGCAGGACAGCGCGGTGATGCGCGAAAGAATGGCGTCGCCGCCGCAATCGAGCCGGATTTCCACGGTTCCGTCCTCGCTAGGGGACATCTGTTCTATCCTTGCTTCCAGGATATTCAGCGCGCTGAGGCCCTCGGGCCTTGTTGTCGCCAGCATGACGTCGCGGGAGGGAACGCGGATGCGCACCGGTTTGCCCGGCGTTAGGGCCGCGCCGGGGATATGCAGCTGGCAGGATTTCAGTGCGACGGTCGACAGCCGGTGAAGCGCGTCGAAGCTTTCGACCGTGCCCTCGAGCAGTGAGCCCGCCTCTTTCCGGTCGGCCGCCGCTGAGGGGCGGCTCAATATGTCGACGGCCGGGCCTGTCGCTTCCACTTTGCCGTCGCTGAGGACGACCACCTGGTTTGCCAGCCGCGCTACCTCGGTGATCGAATGGCTGACATAGACGATCGGAATGTCCGTCTCGTCCCGCAATCGCTGGAGGTAAGGCAGGATCTCCGCCTTGCGCGCCGCGTCGAGGGCAGCGAGCGGCTCGTCCATCAACAGCAGCCGGGGTGCTGAGAGAAGGGCGCGGCCGATGGCGACGCGCTGCTTCTCGCCGCCGGACAGTTTTGCGGGGCTGCGCTCCAGCAACGGCTCGATGCCGAGCAGGTCGACGATGCGATCGAAGTTTTCGCCGCGTGCCGCTCTCGCCGCGAACCAGCGGCCATAGGAGAGATTGGCGCGGACGCTGAAATGCGGGAAGAGCCGGGCCTCCTGGAAGACATAACCGAAGCGGCGGCGATGTTTCGGGACGAAGGTGCCGGCTGCGGTTTCGGTCAAGGCTTCGCCGTCCAGAATAACGCGACCCTCGTCCGGGCGGGCGAGGCCAGCGATGATGCGGATCAGCGAGGTCTTGCCCGAGCCGGAGCGGCCGAACAGCGCGGTAACGCCGCGCTCCGAAGTGAAGGCGGCGTTGAGCGAAAAGGCGCCGAGCCGCTGTTTTGCTTCGACGATCAGCGTCATTCCGGATCGATCCTTTGGCCGGCGAGACGGGCGAGGAATTCGGAGGCGAGCAGGGCTGCCATGGAAATGATGATGGCGACGAGCGTCAGGCGTAGCGCGCCGGCATCGCCGCCCGGCACCTGGGTGAAGGTGTAAATCGCGGCCGACAGCGTCTGGGTTTCGCCTGGGATATTGGAGACGAAGGTGATCGTCGCGCCGAATTCCCCCATCGCCTTGGCGAAGGAAAGGATCATGCCGGTGATGATGCCGGGCAAGATCAGCGGCAGGGTAATCGTCAAAAAGACCCAGGCGGGACCGGCGCCGAGCGTTCCGGCCGCCTCTTCCAGCTTGCGGTCGACCGCCTCGATCGACAGGCGGATGCTGCGCACCATCAGCGGGAAGGCCATGACGGCACAGGCAAGCGCCGCGCCCGTCCAGCGGAAAGAAAGGACGATGCCGAGATACTGGTCGAGCAGACTGCCGATCGGACCGCGGCGGCCGAACAGGATGAGGAGAAGGAAACCGGTGACGACGGGAGGCAGGATCAGCGGCAGATGAACGATGCCGTTCAGCACCGACTTGCCCCAGAAGCGGCCGCGGGCCAGCAGCAAAGCGACGAGAATGCCGAAGGGCAGGCTCGCCAGCATGGCGACGATCGAGACGCGCAGGCTGAGCAGGATCGCCGTCCATTCCTCGTCGCTCAGGCCGAATATATTCAAATGCGGTGTCTCCCTTGAAATCCAAGGCATGTTGAGGCGAGCCGAGACCAGCCCCTCATCCGCCTGCCGGCACCTTCTCCCCGCTCGCGGGGCGAAGGGGTGTGTCGCGGCCTCTCGGTTCCCGGCTCATGTCTGGTATGGCACGTCCCCTCGCCCCGTTTACGGGGGGAGGGTTAGGGTGAGGGGCAGCTATCGGCACGAACCAGATGACTATCTGCGGCTCGTCTTAGTGAGCCTTGACGCTAAGCTGTCGCCCCTGATTCCGCAATCATCTCAACGTCTCAATCACTTCAGAATGGTAAACCCCTGTGCCGTGAAATAGGCGGCTGCCTTGTCGGATTTCAGGAAGTCGAGATAGGCTGCGGCATCCGGGTTCTTGCTTTCGGCGAGAATTGCGATGGGATAGATGATCGGCGGATGGGAATCGGCCGGGAAGGTACCGACGATGGCGACACCTTTGTCGGCGGCGGCATCCGTCTGGTAGACGATGCCATAGGGGGCTTCGCCGCGGGAGACGAGAGCCAAGGCGGCGCGGACGCTTTCGGCGCCGGCGACCTTGGTTTCCACCGATTTCCAGACGCCGAGTTTTTCCAGCGCAGCCATGCCGTATTTGCCGGCCGGAACCGATTTCGGTTCACCCATGGCCAGCCTGCCGTCACCCAAAAGCGCGGCAAGATCGAAGTCCTGCTTGATCTCGACCGGCTTGGCCTTGTCCTTTTCGGCAACGAGCACGATCCGGTTTCCAAGCAGGTTCGAACGGCTACCGGCCTTGATCAGGTTCTTCTTGGCGACGTAATCCATCCAGTCGCGGTCGGCGGAGATGAAAATATCGGCGGGGGCCGCGTTTTCGATCTGCTTGGCCAGCGCGCCACTTGCCGCATAGGAGGCGACGGCTTCCTTGCCGTTTTCCCTAGTCCAGGCGGCATTGGCGGCATCAAGCGCATCCTTGAGGCTCGCCGCCGCAAAGACGGTGAGCTTTTCGGCCGCGGCGGCCGGCGCTGCAAACGCCGCCGCGCCAAGCCACAGGGCCGATATCGCGGCGGTTGCCAGTTTCATCCATCGGTGGCGATTCTGCATGATTCACTTCCCCAAGGATCGAAATATTGCCACGAATATAACGGGTGGTGCGGTTTGGCTAGGGATATATCTGGAAAAATATGACGGTGTGTTTCACGCAATGTCGATGCGCATGGCTTGGATTTGAAATAGGATTTTCTTGGGTGGAAATACCCGGCGGGCATTCTGCAGAGCGCAAGGCTCGCGGCGCCGTCGCCACCGCGACGATTATCTGCTGATAAAAACGCCACTTCCGGCGCCATTCTCCCGGATAGGATTGCAATCCGCGCATTGCTGCAATGCAACAATCAATCTTCACCTTCGTGCGGAATCTGATAAAACAGACTCATCGAAACGGCTTCTCCTCCTCCCATAGCCGTTCGATAGGGTCGACAACACTCCTCCTCCCAGTTGTCGATCGAGTTTATAAGCCCGACGGATCCTCCCCCGTCGGGCTTTCTCGTTTTCCACCTTCGTTAAAATTTATTCGGCTTCGTCCGAGGCGCCGTTGCGGATTGCCGTCGAGCTCAGGCCGGAGCGCGGTCCGTGGATGAAGGTCCAGGCCGGCGCGGGTTTCTTCCAGAGAACCCGGGCATCATCCTCGTCGACGCGGGCGAAATCGAAGGTCCTCGTCATTTTCGAGGAGAGGTAGGAGAGCGTCGCGCCCGGCCGGTCGATCACCGCGATCGGGAAGGTACGGGCAATCTCCTGCCATTTCTGCCATTTGTGAAAGGTCTGCAGGCTGTCGGCGCCCATGATCCAGATGAAATGCACATGCGGATTGCGGGCCTTGACGCGGGCAAGCGTGTTGGCGGTGTAGCTGACGCCGAGCGCCTGTTCGAAGGCGGTGACCTTGATGCGCGGATCGGGGGCAATGCGCTCGCTTTCGGCAATGCGTTCGGCAAGCGGTGCCAGCTGATTGCGGCTCTTCAGCGGATTGCCGGGGGTAACCATCCACCAGAGCTGGTCGAGGCCGAGCCGCTTGAGAGCGATCTCGGCGACCAGCGCGTGTCCCTGATGCGGTGGATTGAACGAGCCGCCGAACAGGCCGACGACCATGCCGCGCTCGCTGTGCGGCATGCGGAGATAATGCCGGTCCAAACTCTCCGCCGTCACGTCAGGGCCGCGTCTGTCCGGCGCCGTGCACCCGATATTTGAAGGAGGTCAGCTGTTCGACGCCGACGGGGCCGCGGGCGTGCATCTTGCCGGTGGCAATGCCGATCTCCGCGCCCATGCCGAACTCGCCGCCATCGGCAAATTGCGTCGAGGCATTGTGCAGCAGGATCGCCGAATCGACCTCGGTGAAGAACCGCGCGACGACTTCGGGGTCCTCGGCGATGACAGCCTCGGTGTGGTTCGAGGAATAGGTCTGGATATGGGCGATGGCGCCCGATATGCCGTCGACGACGGCCACCGAAATGATCGCATCGAGATATTCGGTCGACCAGTCCTCCTCGGTCGCCGGCTTCATGCCGGGGGCGACCTTCAGCACGGTCGGCGACGCGCGAACCTCGCAGCCGGCTTCTGTCAGAACCTCGAGCAGCGGCGTCAGATGCGTGCCGATCGCGGCGCCATCGACGAGCAGGGTTTCTGCCGCGCCGCAGATGCCGGTGCGGCGCATCTTGGCGTTGACGACGATCTTCTTCGCCATCTCGATATCGGCCGAGCCATCGACATAGATGTGGCAGAGGCCTTCGAGATGGGCAAAAACCGGCACGCGGGCCTCGCTCTGCACCCGGGCGACCAGGCTCTTGCCGCCACGCGGCACGATGACGTCGATTGTCCCGTCGAGGCCGCGCAGCATAGCGCCGACGGCGGCACGGTCGGTAACCGGAACGAGCTGGATAGCATGCTCTGGAAGTCCTGCCGCCTTCAGGCCCTCGACCAGGCAGGCATGGATAGCCCGCGATGAGCGGCGCGAATCCGAACCGCAACGCAGGATCACGGCGTTGCCGGCCTTGAGGCAGAGGGCACCGGCATCGGCGGTGACGTTCGGGCGGCTTTCGAAGATGACGCCGATGACGCCGAGCGGTGTGCGGACGCGCTCGATCTTCAGCCCGTTCGGCCGGTCCCAGGCGGCGATGACTTCGCCGACCGGATCGGCCAGGGCGGCGATGGCGCGGATGCCCTCGGCCATCTCGGCGATGCGCTTGTCGTTCAGCGTCAGCCGGTCGACGAAGGAGGCGAGCATATCGGTGCCTTCGACGTCCTTCAGGTCCTTGGCATTCTCGGCAAGAATATGCGCGCTATTGGCCAGGATCGCATCGGCCATGGCGTTCAGCGCCCGGTTCTTCGCCTCGGTGGACGCAAAGCTCAGCGGTCGCGCTGATGCCTTTGCCTTGCGGCCGATGTCGTTCATCAGCACGTCAATGTCAGGGCTTGGCGCAACGGTATCAAGCATAACTCGCGTCCTTCTTCTGCCTTTCCGATTTCGAACCGATCTGCGCGGTCATCACCATGTCGTCGCGATGGACCATGGCGGCGCGCCCGGCATAACCGAGGATGGCCTCGATCTCGGCCGACTTGCGGCCGGCGATGCGGCGGGCATCCTCGGCGTCGTAACTGACAAGCCCACGGGCGATCTCGCGGCCTTCAGGGCCGAGGATCGCCACCGTGTCGCCGCGGCTGAAGAGGCCGGAAACGCTGCGCACGCCGGCGGGAAGCAGGCTCTTGCCGGCCCCGAGGGCTGTGACGGCGCCGTCATCGACATGCAGCTCGCCGGCCGGCTGCAGTTGGCCTGCGATCCAGGTCTTGCGAGCCGTGACGGGCGTTCCCGAAGGCGCAAACCAGGAAGAACGGGCGCCGTTTTCGATCGCCGACAGCGGGCTGTCGGTCTTGCCGGAGGCGATGATCATGGCGCAGCCCGATGTCGTCGCGATCTTGCCGGCATCGATCTTGGTGCGCATGCCGCCGCGCGAAAGCTCGGAAGCAGCACCCCCGGCCATCGCCTCGATCTCTGGGGTGATTGCGGAAATCGTCTCCAGGAAGCTCGCGTTCGGATCGAGATGCGGCGGCGCGGTATAGAGGCCGTCAATGTCGGAGAGAAGGATCAGCAGGTCGGCGCCGGTCATCGTCGCGACGCGGGCGGCCAGCCGGTCGTTGTCGCCATAGCGGATTTCGCTGGTGGCGACCGTGTCGTTCTCGTTGATAATAGGCACGGCGCCGATCTTCAAAAGCTGATTGATGGTGGCGCGCGCATTGAGATAACGGCGGCGCTCCTCGGTATCGCCGAGCGTCAGCAGGATCTGGCCTGCGACGATCTCGTCGCGCGACAGGCTTTCCGACCAGGCGCGCGCCAGCGCGATCTGGCCGACGGCTGCTGCTGCCTGGCTTTCTTCCAGCTTCAGTGCGCCGGAGGACAGGTCGAGCACCGAACGGCCGAGCGCGATTGCGCCGGAGGAAACGACGAGCACGTCGATGCCTTTGGCCTTCAGGCCTGCGATATCGGCACACATGGCGTCGAGCCAGGCCTTTTTCAGCCCGGCCTTGCGGTCGACCAGCAGCGCGGAGCCGATCTTGATGACGACGCGCCGGTAGCGGCCAAGCGGCTTACGGCTGGTCATCGGCCTCGTCCTCGCCCTGACCCTCGCCCTCATCGCTGACGACCATGTCGCGATGCCTGAGCTTCGGCACCTTGGCGGGCTTCTCCTCGGCATTTTCTTCGACGATGATGTCGCGTAGCGCCCGCAGGACCTCGGTCATACCCTTGCCGGTGACGGCCGAAATCAGGAACGGCGTCTTGCCGCAGGCCTTGGCCAATTCCCTGGCCTTCTTCTTCAATTCGGCATCGTCGAGCACGTCGATCTGCGACAGCGCCACGATTTCAGGCTTATCCGTCAGATCGTTGCCATAGGCTTCGAGCTCGTGCTTGACCGTCTTATAGGCCTTGCCGACCTTTTCCTCCTGGGCGGAGACGAGGTGGAGCAGCACCCGGGTGCGCTCGACATGGCCGAGGAAACGGTCACCGATGCCGACACCCTCATGGGCGCCTTCGATCAGGCCCGGAATGTCGGCAAGGATGAATTCCCGCTCGTCGATCGTGGCGACGCCGAGATTGGGATGCAGCGTGGTGAAGGGGTAGTTGGCGATCTTCGGCCGTGCACGGGTGACCGATGCCAGGAAGGTCGATTTACCGGCATTGGGCAGGCCGACGAGGCCGGCATCGGCGATCAGTTTCAGCCGCAGCCAGAGGGTCTTTTCCTCGCCGGGCAGGCCGGGATTGGCCCAATCCGGCGCTTGATTGGTCGAGGTCTTGAAATGGGCGTTGCCGAAGCCGCCATTGCCCCCATGGGCGAGGCAGTAACGCTGGCCTTCGACGGTGAGATCGCAGATCAGCGTTTCCCGGTCTTCCTCGAAGATCTGGGTGCCGACAGGGACCTTCAGCGTCACGTCGCTGCCATTGGCGCCGGTGCGGTTCCGGCCCATGCCGTGGGTGCCGGTCGTCGCCTTGAAGTGCTGCTGATAGCGGAAATCGATCAGCGTGTTGAGGCCGTTGACGGTCTCCACCCAGACGTCGCCGCCGCGTCCGCCATCACCGCCGTCGGGGCCGCCGAACTCGATGAATTTCTCGCGCCGGAAGGAGACGCTGCCGCCGCCGCCGTCTCCGGATCGGATATAGACCTTTGCTTCGTCGAGAAATTTCATTTTACTTCCAGTATCCGGTGGCGGTTGGACGGCCCGTCTTGGCCCATTCGATATAGGCGGTTCCGACGGAGGTCAAAGATTATCGTGAATTTTGCGAGCTATAACATACAGTACGGCTTCGGTCTTGACGGCAGATACGATCTCGAGCGCATTGCCCGCAGCCTCGAGGGCGCCGATGTCATCGCGCTGCAGGAGGTGACCCGCGGCTTCTCGCGCAACGGTTTTGCCGACATGGTGGCCGGTATTGCCGCCCTCTTTCCCGACTATTTCTGGGTGTATGGGCCGGCCTGCGACATGCATGCCGAAGCGGCTCCGAGCGGGCCGGCGCCGGTGCGCGGCACCCGTTTCCAGTTCGGCAACATGGTGCTGTCGCGCTGGCCAATTGTCTCGATTAGGACGCTGCTTCTGCCGCGCAGCCGCACGATCGGCAAGATCAATCTGCAGCGCGGCGCCACCGAGGCGGTGATCGCAGCGCCGGGCGGAGCGCTCCGCCTCTACTCCGTCCACCTCGACCACGTTTCCGCAGACGAACGAATTCGCCAGCTGCAGTTCCTGAACGCCCATATCAATGCCTTCGTTCACGAGGGCGGGTCGCTGACGGGAGGTGGTGAATTCGATCTGCCGGAGCCGTCGCTGCCGGAGGACTACGTCATCATGGGCGATTTCAACATGGAGCCGGAATCGCCGGAATATTGCGCGCTTGCCGGGGCCGGCGGCGGATATTACGGCCGGATCGCCCGGATCGGCACGCCGGTCGACGCCTTTGCGGCGCTTCAGGCCCATCGGCCGGAGAGCTATAGCTGGATGGATCCCGAAGATCACGGCAAACGCATGCATCTCGACTATTGCTTCGTCAGTTGCGGCCTTGTCAGCCGGTTGAAATCCGCCCGGATCGACACGCAATCCGTCGGGTCCGATCATTTCCCGCTCTGGGTCGCGATCGGCGATTGACGGAGACGCCGTCGTTTGACGGCGTCTCCTTTTACATGAGCATGATGTTGTCCGAAAACCGCTCACACTTTTCGGCATCATGCTGTGTCAGGCAACCTTCCGCGGCTGCAGCATGCCCGGCTGCAGCACGGTTTCGATGTGCGAAACCATGGTATTGCGGGCGAAACAATAGATTTCGCCGCAACCCACCATGCGGAAACCCAGCTTCTCCTGCAGCCGCAGCGACGCCGGATTGTCGGCGAAGACGCCGGAATGAACGGGCGTCTCCGGCATGCGGCGCGAGAAGCGCTCGATGATCGCCCCCACCGCCTCGCTCATATAGCCGCGCCGCCAGTAGTAGCGGTTCAGCCAGTAGCCGAGGTGCCAGCGGCCGTGGCGCAGCTCGATCGAGACGTTGCCGATATGGACATCGTCCTTGCCTGTTATAGCCAGCGGCCAGTCCGGCAGGGTGCCCGAGGTGACCGGCATCAGCCAGTCCAGCGCATCCTGCCGATCGAACGGCGCGGGCACGCGGGATAACATGCGCGTGACCGCGAAATCGGAGAGCGATTCCGCGATCGCAGGCGCATCGCTCAGCCTGTGCGGGCGAAGCGTCAGCCGGGCAGTCGAGATGACAGGCGCGGGGCCGGGCATCATCGGCCTGACCTCAGGCCTTTGCAGCGCGGTCGTGCTCATGCGATGTTCCCCCAGCTTCGCAGCGATATCCAGGTCTTGCGGTCGAGCCTGTACCATTCCACCGGCACGTTGCTGCCGAGCGCCAGCGAGGCGGCAAGCCCCGATCCCTGGAACTGGAAGCCGCACTTCTGAATGACGCGGCGCGAGGCGACGTTCATCACCCGGCAGCGAGCGTCGATCTGATCGACGTTTTCGCGGGTTCTGAACACCATATCGACCAGGGCATGGCAGGCCTCGGTCGTATAACCCTTGTTCCAATGGGGTTCGCCCAGCCAGTAACCGATTTCGACAGTCCTGCCGTCGGTCTGCGGCTCGACACCGCAGCAGCCGATAAAGGCGCCGTTTTCGGCCTTGGTGATCGCATAGACGCATTTGCCAATCTCGCCATTTCGCGTACGCCAAACAAAGTCGGCGGCATCATCGGCGGTATAGGGATGCGGCATACGCGATACCATGGTGGCGACTTTGGCGTTGTTGGCGAGATGGGCAAGGGCGTCGATGTCTTCTTCGTGGGGCGCGCGCATGACGAGCCTTTCCGATAGTAAGACAGGGCAATCGGTCCTTAACCGCTCCGGCCTCAGCCGTTCCATGGGAGACCGCTGGTCTTCCCGGGGAGACCTTGATTGGTCTGCCCTTAACAATTCGCCTTGCATGTTCAGTCCTCCTGTTTGGACAAAGAAAAAGGGGAGATGGCGCCCCATCTCCCCTGATTTCTAGACTGAACCTGATACGGCCAGCCGGGTCGATGAGACGCCGGCTGTTTTAAAGCGCTACCGGCTTATTCCGCTGCTTCCGCTTTCGGCATGACAGACACGTAGACGCGACCGTTGGCCTTCGTTCGGTAGTTCACATTGCCGGCGGTAAGCGCAAAAATCGTGTGATCCTTGCCGAGGCCGACGTTGGAACCCGGATGCCACTGCGTCCCGCGCTGACGCACGAGGATGTTGCCTGCGATGACGGCTTCGCCGCCGAACTTCTTCACGCCAAGGCGCTTGGATTCGGAATCGCGACCGTTGCGCGAGGAACCGCCAGCTTTTTTGTGTGCCATTGGAGTTCTCCTTTAAACCTGAAACCCGTTGATCTTACTTGGCAGCCACGATGTCCGTGATACGGACGACCGTGTGATGCTGACGATGGCCGCGCGAACGCTTCGAATTCTGACGGCGGCGCTTCTTGAAGGCGATGACCTTCTTGCCGCGGTTCTGTTCGACGACTTCTGCCTTGACAGAGGCGCCGGTAACGAAGGGCGCACCGATCGCAGCGTCGGCGCCTTCGCCGATCACGAGCACTTCGGTAAATTCAATGGAATCGCCAGCGGTGGCTTCCAGCTTTTCGATGGTCAGCACGTCGTTGGCTGCCACACGGTACTGTTTACCGCCGGTCTTGATGACTGCGAACATTTTTTATCCTTTCATGTTCGTTCCAGCTCTCCTCGCTGCTTGAGCAAGGCGGCCGTCTTTTTATCAGTCGATGTTAAGCAGGGATTTCAGAGGGCTGGCCTCGAACTCTTTCTGCCGGTGAAATGCCCCACGCGAGCGCGGGACGGGCAAGGCACGGATTACTCCAAACCTATCGCGCAGCCGAGATACGCGAGTGACAAAAAGCTGTCAAGGCAAAAGGATGGAATGCTTCGACTTTTCGGCTTGCCAACCCGTCATATGCTCGTTATGAGAACGCCCGCGCCGAACAAGCGCCGACCAGACCGCGGAGAGGTGGCAGAGTGGTCGAATGCACCGCACTCGAAATGCGGCATACCTGCAAGGGTATCGTGGGTTCAAATCCCACCCTCTCCGCCACTTGGAACTTGGACTCTAAGGTTTCCCCCGCGATCTTCCGATTTGTCTCAGTTAGGTGCCGCTTGCGAGCTGCAAAGCAACGTTCACGAGCGTCAGGCCAATTGATGGGCGCTCGTGAGTCAAGCAAGCGCGTTCTATTTCAGCCGTTCCTATTTCGTGGGTGCCGGCAGGTAAGAGACTGCCGCCCAGTGAGCACTTGCAGGCCAGGCAGGGCGTCAGCCGCCCAGCACTTTCTCGACCCAGGCTCCAACCTCATCGCCGCTGCTCATGTCCGCCTGCACCAGGCCGTCGATCATGAAGGTCGGTGAGACGTGGATGCCGTTCTGCCGGGCGTATTTGCAGTGCCATTTGATCTCCCGGTCGAGATCCGGGATCGCAAAGGCGTCCTTCAGCGCCACACCGCTATAGCTTTCCAGACGCTCAATGATCTGGTGTGACGTCCATATTCGGGCCGCTGGCGTGATGGTCGAACTCGAATTCCTCGCGATGCGCGGCGATGGCGGCCATGACCTTTTTTGCGGTCTCCTTGCCGCCTTCCAGCGTCGAGGCGGCGATGATGCAGCGGACGAGCACGCCGGAATACATGTGCCAGGGTTGCGACTGCTGACGGAGCTTGACGGTGATCCTGTCTCTGCCGGCTTGCTCAAGAAGGGCGTCGAGCTTGTTGAAAGCCCTGACCGAGTAAGGGCAGGTCGGTTCGAGGAAGGCCTCGAAAATACGCGGGCCATTGCCCCAGTTCAGCGGATCGGCGTGCCATGCGGTTCCGGTCATGGTGATGTCCTTTTCGTGGGTGGGATCCGGTATTGTCGGCTTAACGCAGCAGGCTCCAGAACCCATGCTTGTTTCCGTGTTTGCGCTTCAGCTCGATAACATAGGCGTCATGCGGCCGGGCGCTGCCGAAATCGTCGATATGAGGTGCCAGCGACGCGCATTCTGCCAGATGGCGCGCGGCATGCTTGTAACGGCTGGATCGGCCGTAATCGAGCGCGAAACCGATCATCGCCCGCAGCAGCATGGTGGCGGCGAGCGGGTGTTTCTCCTGCAGTATCTCGGCGGCCGGCGTCATCAGCTCGTACAAGTTACCGTCCAGTTCCGCGTGACGGTTGGATATGAGTTTCGCCGCTTCGGCCAGTGCCGGCCAGGTAAGGAAAAAGGCAAGGGCCGGGTGAACATCCGGAAAGCCATGGACGAAGGCGAATGCCTTCTCCTCGGCCTCGATATCGTCGAAGTCGGGGAGCCTTCGCAGGAAAGCGCGAAGGTGCTCGCCATTCAGCGACTGCTCGAAGCATTGCCATTGATAGGCCTGCGCTTCCTCTCCTCGTCCGAGCGCGGCAAGTGCTTCGACGCGGGCGCGCTGCCATTCAAAGGGCAGTTCGAACCGCCCCCTGTGATCGGCGCCGTCCAAAATCGTCAATGCATCCTCGGCGCGTCCAGCCAGGAGCAAACGGTCAGCAATCTCGGCTGCGATCATCGGCGCCCTTAACGTCTGTTCCGGCAGCTGGGCGATGAAGGCATCGACATCATTCTGGGCATCGGCAATTTCCTGCAGAGCGATGCGCGCCGTCATTTGCCGATGGTTGGCGTCGATCTCATCCCTGTAGATCGGCCCATTGCCGAAAACCTCGCGGTCGGCGTCGTCAGGCTTCTCCTCCGCTTCGTTCGACCATTGCACCAGGCGGCTCTTCAAGTGTTCCAGGCCGTCGTCGCCCAGCGCCGGAAGCATCTCGGCGATCAGCGGATCATATTGGCCGTGGTCGTTATCCTGCAGCGCAGTGAAGATCTTGTCGGCAAGGACATCGATACCGATGCCCGCGGCGCTGGCGATGACGCCGGCATCGGCGCATGCCTGATGGAAGGTTTCGATAAAAACGCTGTCGCCGCTGTTGGATCGCTCGAATATGGAATCGGCGACGGCAAGAAATTGCCAGATGAGATCGAACGCCTCCTTCGGATCGTCGGCGGCGACGACGGTGACGATCGTCGATCGCTGCGTTTCCAAGTCCGCGTTAACAGTTTTCACCTTATGCCATTCGATGAAGCTGCGGGCTCGCGCGATGCTGGCCAGGCGCTTGCGCACTTCGCGTGCCACTTCGGCACTGCCTTGATTGCCGGCAAGCTCCATTCGAAGCCGTCGTTTGTGGGCGGCGCTGCCCATGCTGATCTCGATCAGCAGTTCGGCGAGACGTTGGGCGCCGAGGGCTTCCAGGTTTTTCGCGTTGAGAGTTGTCTTTGCTGCCATCGGTCATCGCTGTCGTTTCTGCTGGGACCCTAACCCGGAGACGGTAGGAGGCCAAGCTGTTGTATTAGCTAAAAACTAACGCTGCCTCGTAACGACTCCTAAAGCCGGTTTTGGCACCTTGTTGCCTATCGAATATTGTTTCCAAATTTCTCGCTGGGGTTGATGATGAGTCATAATAAAGACGCCTGGGTAAGCCAGCGCGCTTATTCACTGTGGGAATCGGAAGGCAGGCCGGATGGGCGCGGGGAAAGCCATTGGGCGCAGGCGCTGCGGGAGTTCGAGCAGTTGGAGCTGACCAAGGCCTCGGCCGATGGAAACGATCTTATCGCGAAGCTGAAGGCGGCCGGGCGGCTGATGCGGGTCTATGACGAGGCGGCGCCTGCCGTCGAGGACGATCGGCAGCTGAAGGCGGCCCGTTAGCGTATAAACAAAAGGTTAGAGCGGTTCTGCGCCCCCATGGAAAACCGGAACCGCTCTAAGCACTGTAGCCAACGTCCGAATAGTCAGCTGCATTGCAGGCGCACGATCGGTCTTGCCGGCAGACGCCTTGCCACTTCAACGAAACCTTCATCACGGAACATCGCAAGCGTTCCCGGATAGAGCTCGCCTCCGTTCGAGGCGCGGGCCACTTGGTCGACAGGGTATGCCTCGAGACAATCGGCCCCGTTTGCGCTGGCAAATTCGACGGCATGTTTCAAAAGCAGCCGCGACAGGCCCTGCCGCCGGAACGGCTTGCGGACGATGAAGCAATTGATCGACCAGACCGGCGTGTCATCGACCGGGGCAAAGGGTTTTGAGCGGCGCAGCCGGTCGAACACGACGCGTGGCGCCACGCCGCACCATCCGGCCGGCTCGTTCTCATGATAGGCGAGAATGCCCGGTGGACGCGGCTCTGCGACAAGGCTTCGAAACCAGCTGCGATTTCCCTCACCCCATCCGGCTTTGTAATCGGCATTCGGAAGATACCAGTAGGCGCAGCGGCAGTTGCGGGCGTCGGCGCAATCGTCGAAGACCGCTTCTATTTCGGCCAGGCGGTCTGTTGTGGCGGGGAAGAAAGAGAAGCGATCCGGCATGCGGGCAAATTATGGCGGGGGCAGGCGGTCGGCAAGGATTGCCCGTCCCAGACTATCGACGGGCGGCCCAGCTCAGGCCGCGGCGCAGGATGAGGGGCATGTAGGGATGGTCGAATTCGGCCGCGACATGGCCGAGAGCGGAATAGAAGATGCGGCCGGCGCCGAAATGGCGCTTGAAAACAACAGGCATCACGACATTGCGCGCGGCCGGATCGTAAGCGCCGGTGAAGGTGGTGGTCGCCAGGATTTCGACGGTGGGATCGTAGTGGAGGTAATATTGCTCCGAACGGTAATCGAAATCGGGAATGCCCTCCATGACTGGATCGTCCTGGCGGGTGACGGCGACACGGAAGTCGATGATATTGCCGGGATGGGCAACCCAGGTGACGCCGGAGACATAGCGGAACGGCGCGCTTTCCTTGAAGGAGGTAGCGAGCGCGCCGTGATGGCCAGCAAGCCCGAGCCCGCCGCGCACCGCTTCGACCAGGGCCAAGGCATGGGGTTTTTCGAGCGTTTCGCCGGTGATGATCGGCACCAGCAGATCGGCTTTCACAAGCGTCGGAGATCCGAATATGCCGAGATCGCCGGTGACCTCGACCGCAAAACCGTCCTCGCGCAGGAGATCGGTGACGATCTCAGCGCATTGCTCCGGCTCATGGCCTTGCCAGCCGCCCCAAACGACCAATGCCTTTCTCATTCGCGCGCTCCCTGGCTGATGGCTGCGGACCGTTGCATCATATGATCGTAAAGCCCCTTAAAACGGGTGTTTATGCAAATCACGCGAATAATTCGCCAGTCGCCGATCCGGCATAGAACGCGCAGGGCCGGGCGGTTCGGCATTTGACCTGTTGTCCGTTCGCGCCTAGGGCGGTTCAGCATTCAAGCGCGGACTCTACCTTTTTGTTTTAACGCAATTCCTTCTTTTTATTGACGTGTATCTCGTCTAGGTTTCTTTTATCTCTCGCTAATAATAAGGGTGGTGCATGGCAGGTGAAACGGTTCTTGTGGTCGGCGGCGCCGGTTATATCGGCTCGCATACGTGTCTTGACCTGGCGAACAAGGGCTACAAGCCTGTCGTCTTCGATAATTTTTCGAACGGCCATCGCGAGTTCGTCAAATGGGGCCCGGCCGAGGAAGGCGATATTCGTGATCGCGCCCGGCTGGATGAGGTGCTGGCCGAGCACAAGCCGGCGGCGATCCTGCATTTTGCGGCGCTGATCGAGGTCGGCGAATCGGTCAAGGATCCGGTCTCCTTTTATGAGAACAATGTCATCGGCACCTTGACGCTGCTTTCGGCGGCGCAGGCAGCCGGCATCAACGCCTTCGTCTTCTCCTCTACCTGCGCCACTTACGGTCTGCCGCAGAGCGTGCCGCTCGACGAGTCGCACCGGCAGGTGCCGATCAATCCCTACGGGCGGACGAAATATATCGTCGAGCAGGCGCTCGCCGATTACGACCAGTACCGGAGCCTGCGCTCGGTGGTGCTGCGTTATTTCAATGCGGCCGGCGCCGATTTCGAAGGCCGGATCGGCGAATGGCACCAGCCGGAGACGCATGCGATACCGCTGGCGATCGATGCGGCCCTCGGCCGCCGCCAGGGCTTCAAAGTGTTCGGCAGCGATTACGAGACCCGCGACGGCACCTGCGTGCGCGACTATATCCATGTGCTCGATCTTGCCGATGCGCATGTGCGCGCCGTCGAATATCTCTTGAAGGGCGGCGATTCCGTCGCGCTCAACCTCGGCACCGGCACCGGCACGACGGTGAAGGAATTGCTCGGCGCCATCGAGGACGTGTCGAACAGGCCTTTCCCGGTCGAATATATCGGCCGGCGCGAAGGCGATTCGCATACGCTCGTCGCCAATAACGACAAGGCGCGCGACGTGCTCGGCTGGGTGCCGCAGTATGATCTGTCCGAGATCATCCGCTCCGCCTGGAACTGGCATGCCAAAACCAACCAGCATTAAAACACCGGATCGCCGGCCGAACATTCTGCTGATCACGGCGGACCAGTGGCGCGGCGATTGCCTGTCGGCCGCGGCGCATCCCTGCGTGAAGACGCCAAATGTCGATGCGCTGGCGCGCGAAGGCACACTCTTCAGGCGGCACTATGCCGGGGCCGCACCCTGCTCGCCGGCCCGGGCCACACTCTATACCGGCCTCTACCAGATGAACCACCGCGTCTGCCGCAACGGCTCGCCGCTCGACGCCCGTTTCGACAATCTGGCGCTGGCGGCGCGGCGGGCGGGATACGATCCGACGCTGTTCGGTTACACCGATACGGCGCCCGATCCGCGGGCAATGGATGCCGGCGATCCGCATCTGACCACCTATGAAGGCGTGCTGCCGGGTTTTACCTCGCGCCAGCTTCTGCCCGAGCATGAGAGGCAATGGCTCTCCTGGCTCCGGTCCCGCGGCCATGCCAATGCCGTCAGCCGCGACATCCATATTCCCGTCGGCGCGGAGCCTGGAGAAATTTCCGATGCGGCGCCGGCCTATTCCAGCGATGAGACCCAGACGGCGTTCCTGGCCGGTGAATTCATCCGTTGGCTGGGTGAACAGGACAGGCCGTGGTTTGCGCATGTCTCTTTCCTGCGTCCGCACCCGCCCTTTTCCGTGCCGGAACCATTCAATCGGATGTTCAAGCCAAGCGAGGGGCCGTTTTTTTCGCGAGCGGCCGATCGCGACGTGGAAGAGACAAGTCATCCCTATCTCGCCTATGCCATGCCGCGCACCGACAAGGGTAATTTCATCCACGGCGCAACGGGGCCGCTAGTCGACTGGAACGGTGAGGACTTCGCCGCGATAAGGGCGATCTATTACGGCATGATATCGGAGGTCGATGCACAGCTCGGCCGGATCTGGCAGGCCCTGAAGGATGCGGGCGCCTGGGACGATACGCTTATTGTCTTTACCTCCGATCACGCCGAGATGGCGGGCGATCACTGGACGCTCGGGAAGGGCGGCTTCTTCGAAGGCAGCTATCATATTCCGCTGGTCATTCGCGATCCTTCAAGCGGTGCTGCCGGCGGGATCGTCGACGATTTTACCAGCGCCGCGGATGTTTTTCCGACCCTTTGCGAAAGGCTCGGCGTCGAGGCGAAGAACGGGCTCGACGGCCGGTCGCTAATGCCGTTCGTCAATGGCGGGAGCAGCAGCAGGCCGGACTGGCGGGACGCGGCATTCTGGGAATTCGATTTCCGCGATATCGCCGAGGGCCAGGCGGAGCGGTATTTCGGGCTCAAGCCGAACGAATGCAATCTCGCGGTGATCCGCGATGGGCGGTTCAAATATGTGCATTTTACCGCATTGCCGCCGCTGCTTTTCAATCTGAGCGACGATCCGATGGAGCTCGACAATATCGCGGCCGATCCGGCCTATGCGGCGATCAGGCTTGAATACGCCGAAAGGCTGCTGTCGCTCCGGGCGCGGCATCTCGATCAGACCCTCGCCTATACCGAGCTGACGGAAAAAGGGCCGGTGACGCGCCGGCCCTGATGTTAGAGCGCTTTAAACTGGCACATAATCCTTTCCGAAAATCGATTCCGAGTTTCGGGTTATGTGCTTCACCCCAGATAATCGCGCTTGCCGATCGGCGCACCTTGGTTGCGCAGGATGGCGTGGGCGGTGGTGACGTGGAAATAGAAGTTCGGCAGGGCGAAGACGGTGACATATTCGTCACCGGGGAGCACGATACCGCTCTTTCCAGGCAGGGTGATCTGACGGCTTTCGACGCCCTCCAGCGCCTCCTGTGAGAAGCTGGCGAGATAGGCTTCGGTCTTTGCCAGGCGCTCGCGCAGCTCGTCGAAGGTCTTCTCATTGTCCTCGAATTTCGGGGCATCGGTGGCGGTCAGGCGAGCGAGGGTGAATTTGGCGCTGTCGCTGGCGCGCTGATACTGGCCGGAGAGCGGCAGCATGTCGGGCGCCAGGCGCGCGGCGACCAATATGGCGGGATCGATATTCTTTTCCTTGGCATAGGCCTCGGCCTTGTCGAGGTAGGTCTTCAGGCTGGCGAGGCCGCGCTGGAACATCGGAACGGTGAGGCGATAGATCGAAATGGACATTTGTCCTGTCTCCAAAATCTTTAAATGACCGGCCGCGTCTCGATGTCGAAGACGCCTGCGGCCCCGGCGCTGTCTTTGACTTCCCATAAATGGATGCGCCGCTGATCTTTCACAACAGAGGGAAATCAGGCGCCGATGGTTAAGCCCGCCGCATTGCGTCCTTATCCGTACCTCGTCGCTTCTAAAGAGGCTTGACGTCGTTCCCAGAAAATGGAATGAATATTCCGAAGAACAAATTTTACGGTTTGTTTGTTCCGTTTTGCGCCGCGGGAGAGGTGGCGCGGGAATTGCGCTCCAAGGCAAGTGCCTGGAGCTCCGGCGTGAGGAGGGTGCAGCCGGGCACCGCTTGTGGAGGAAGTGAAAATGAAAAAGTTTATCCTGGGCACTGCGCTGGCGCTCGTCATGTCGACGGCCGCGCACGCAGAAACCGTCGGCGTCTCGATGGCGAAGTTCGACGACAACTTCTTGACCGTTCTGCGCAACGGCATGACCGATTATGCAAAGACGCTTTCCGGCGTGACGCTGCAGGTCGAAGACGCACAGAACGACGTTTCCAAGCAGCAGAGCCAGATCCAGAATTTCATCGCCTCCAAGGTTGATGCAATCATCGTCAACCCTGTCGATACCGACGCAACCACGGCAATGTCCAAGCTCGCCGCCGATGCCGGCATTCCGCTTGTCTACGTCAACCGCCAGCCGGTCAATGTCGACACGCTGCCGGACAAGCAGGCCTTCGTCGCCTCCAACGAGCAGGAATCCGGCACGCTGGAAACCAAGGAAATCTGCCGCATTCTCGGCGGCAAGGGCAAGGCCGTCGTCATCATGGGCGAGCTTTCCAACCAGGCTGCGCGTATGCGCACCCAGGACGTCCATGACGTCGTCAAGACCGATGAATGCAAGGGCCTTGAGATCGTCGAAGAGCAGACGGCCAACTGGGACCGCACCCAGGGCGCCGACTTGATGACCAACTGGCTCTCCAGCGGCATCGAATTCGACGCCGTGATCTCCAACAACGACGAAATGGCGATCGGCGCCATCCAGGCGCTGAAGGCAGCCGGCAAGGACATGACCAAGGTCGTCGTCGGCGGCGTCGACGCCACGCAGGACGCGCTCGCCGCCATGCAGGCCGGCGATCTCGACGTCACGGTGTTCCAGGACGCTGCCGGCCAGGGCAAGGGCTCGCTCGACGCTGCGCTCAAGCTCGCCAAGGGCGAAAAGATCGAGAAGAAGGTCTACATTCCCTTCCAGCTCGTCACGCCTGAAAACGTCAAGGACTTCGTCACCAAGAACTGAGACGAGTGCGGGATGCGGGCTCTGCCCGCATCCTTTCCGCCTGTCCGTATTTGGAGGAGATGATATGGCCGTCAGCCCGACAACTATGGCCGCCGTGCGTGCGAGCGGTGCAGTTCCCAATGCGGAATATCTGTTGAGCGCCGAGGGCGTTCGCAAGGAATTTCCGGGCGTCGTCGCCCTCGACGATGTGCAGTTCCGGCTGAAGCGCGCCTCCGTGCATGCGCTGATGGGCGAAAACGGCGCCGGCAAATCGACATTGATGAAGATCCTTGCCGGCATCTACATACCCGACAAGGGCGATATCCGCCTGAAAGGCGTCGAGATCCGGCTGAAATCTCCGCTCGACGCGCTGGAAAACGGCATTGCCATGATCCATCAGGAACTGAACCTGATGCCGTTCATGACGGTCGCGGAAAATATCTGGATCCGCCGCGAACCGAAGAACCGCCTCGGCTTCGTCGATCACGGCGTCATGCATCGGATGACCGAAGAACTGTTTACCCGGCTCAATATTGATATCGATCCCGATATCGAAGTCCGATATCTGTCGGTCGCCAATCGGCAGATGGTTGAGATCGCCAAGGCGGTTTCCTATAATTCCGACGTGTTGATCATGGACGAGCCGACTTCGGCTCTGACCGAGCGCGAGGTCGAGCATCTCTTCCGCATCATCCGCGATCTCAGGGCTCAGGGCATCGGCATCGTCTACATCACCCACAAGATGAACGAGCTGTTCGAGATCGCCGACGAGTTCTCCGTCTTCCGTGACGGCCGATATATCGGCACGCATGCTTCGACCGACGTTACCCGCGACGACATCATCCGAATGATGGTCGGGCGCGAAATCACCCAGATGTTTCCGAAAGAAGAAGTGCCGATCGGCGAGGTCATGCTCTCCGTTAGGGATCTTTGCCTCAACGGCGTCTTCAAGGACGTCTCCTTCGAGGTGAGGGCGGGCGAGATCCTCGGCGTGGCCGGCCTTGTCGGTTCCGGGCGATCGAACGTCGCCGAAACGCTGTTTGGTGTGACGCCGGCAAGCTCCGGCTCGATCGAGCTCTACGGCAAGCCGGTGACGATTTCTTCGCCGACGGAGGCGATCCGCCACCAGATGGCGTTCCTGACCGAGGACCGCAAAGATACCGGCTGTCTGCTGATCCTCGATATTCTGGAAAACATGCAGATCGCCGTTCTGCAGGACAGGTATGTCAAGGGCGGTTTCGTCCAGCAGGGGGCGATCGAGGCAACCTGCGAAGACATGGCAAAAAAGCTGCGGGTAAAAACGCCCAATCTTTACGAGCGGGTGGAAAATCTTTCCGGCGGCAATCAGCAGAAAGTGCTGATTGGTCGCTGGTTGCTCACCAATCCGCGGATCCTGATCCTCGACGAGCCGACGCGCGGCATCGATGTCGGCGCCAAGGCGGAAATCCACCGGCTGGTGACGGAGATGGCGCGAAACGGCGTGGCCGTCGTCATGATTTCGTCCGAGATGCCCGAGGTTCTCGGGATGAGCGACCGCATCATGGTCATGCATGAGGGGCGCGTGACCGGTTTCCTCAATCGCGATGAAGCAACGCAGATCAAGGTGATGGAGCTGGCTGCGCAGTGATGCGCCGTCTGCGATCGTCCAAGGGAGGTTCGACATGAGTACAAAGGCAGCAGAGGGCGCGGCTCCGCTCGCAACCCGGCAAAGGCGTCGGCGCATGCCGACCGAGCTCAGCATTTTCCTCGTGCTCGTCGGCATTGCGCTGATCTACGAAGTGCTCGGCTGGATGTTCATCGGCCAAAGCTTTCTGATGAATTCGCAGCGCCTGACGATCATGATCCTGCAGGTCTCCGTCATCGGCATCATCGCCGTCGGCGTCACGCAGGTCATCATCACCGGCGGCATCGATCTTTCCTCGGGCTCGGTCGTCGGCATGACGGCGATGATCGCAACGAGTTTCGCCCAGTCGTCGACCTGGGGACGGGCGGTCTTTCCCTCACTGACCGACCTGCCGGCTTTCGTGCCGATCATGGTCGGCCTGCTGATCGGCGCGGCGGCGGGTCTCGCCAACGGCGCGCTCATCGCCTACACGAAAATCCCGCCGTTCATTGCAACGCTCGGCATGTTCGTTTCGGCCCGCGGTGTGGCGAAGTGGTATACGAAGGGACAGCCGGTGTCCGGGATTACCGAGCAGTTTCACTTCATCGGAACCAAAGCCTGGCCGGTCGTCGTCTTCCTGGTGGTTGCGCTGATCTTTCACATTGCGCTGCGTTACACCCGTTATGGAAAGTTCACCTATGCCATCGGCGCCAACCCGCAGGCCGCGCGCGTTTCCGGCATCAACATCGAGGCGCATCTTGTTAAGGTCTACGTGATCGCCGGATTGCTGGCAGGTCTCGCCGGGATCGTTACGGCGGCCCGCGCTGAAACCGCACAGGCCAGCATGGGTGTCGGTTATGAACTCGACGCGATCGCTGCGACCGTCATCGGCGGCACCTCGCTCACCGGCGGCGTCGGGCGCATCACCGGCACCGTCATCGGCACCATCATCCTCGGCGTCATGACCTCGGGCTTTACCTTCCTCAGGATCGATGCCTATTACCAGGAGATCGTCAAAGGTCTCATCATCGTCGCGGCTGTCGTCATCGACGTCTACCGACAGAAGAAGCGCCGCAAGCACTGATCTCAAATGGCGCGATCCGATGATTTTAACGGGGGCTTCGGCCCCCGTTTCGTTTTAGCACCGACCACGGACTTTTAAAAAAGAGGTGGCGAATTCCGTCAGCTTTTCTATTCTGCCATTTCATTCGCCCTCTACAGCGCCACGCTTCTGAAAAGACGCGCAAAGGACGCTGCAGCACTTTGAATGCTGCATAATTTTATTCTTAAATCGATTCCGATTTGAGGAATTAAGCAGTAGGGCAGCCAGGAAGACAGATGCAATTCGTATTTGACGGTCACAACGACGTTCTCCTTCGACTCTGGACACATTCAAAAGACGGCAGCGACCCGATCGCGGAATTCGCAGACGGCACGACGCTCGGCCATATCGATGCACGGAGGGCCAGAGAGGGCGGCCTTTCGGGCGGTCTCTGCGCGATCTATATTCCCTCCGGCGATCTGGTCTTTGCCGATCCGGATGCCGACGGCCGTTATATCACGCCGATGGCGGCGCCTCTCGATCCGCTGCCTTCCCTTGCCATTGCCACCGAAATGGCGGCGATCGCGCTGCGGCTCGACCAGGCCGGCGCCTGGCGGCTCTGCCGGACGGTGAAGGATATCCGCGGCGCCATGGCGGACAATATTTTTGCCGCCGTCATGCATATGGAAGGCTGCGAGGCGATCGGCGCCGATCTTGCGGCGCTCGAGCTATTTTATGCAGCCGGGCTGCGGTCGCTGGGTCCGGTCTGGAGCCGGCACAATGTCTTCGGTTACGGCGTGCCCTTCGCCTTCCCGATGTCGCCGGATACGGCGCCCGGCCTCACCGATGCCGGCTTCGAGCTGGTCAGGGAATGCAATCGCCTCGGTATCGTGGTCGACCTTGCCCATATCACCGAAAAAGGTTTCTGGGACGTGGCGAAGACGACGGACCAGCCGCTGGTCTCCAGCCATTCCAATGCCCACGCATTGACGCCGGTCGCCCGCAATCTGACGGACAGGCAACTCGATGCAATCCGTGAAAGCCGCGGCCTCGTCGGCATCAATTATGCCACCGCCATGCTGCGTCCCGACGGCCGCTCGGACAGCGACACACCCCTTGCCGATATGATCCGTCACATCGACTATCTGGTGAACCGCATCGGCATCGATTGCGTGGGGCTCGGATCGGACTTCGATGGTGCAACCATTCCGGAAGAAATCGGCGATGCGGCCGGCAATCAGAAGCTGATTGCCGCTCTCCGGGAGGTTGGATATGGTGAAGCCGATCTGACGAAACTTGCCCGTGAAAATTGGCTTCGCATCCTGGCACAAGCTTGGCGGGAGGACCACGCTTAAAGCGCTGAGCGCCTCTGGACGCGCCAGGAATGGACAGTAGTTTAATGTGAGATGACCGACAAAACGCTTCGTAATCAAGCAAGAACAGGGGAACAGACCATGATGATCACCAAGCTCAGCCGCAATTTCCGACTGCTTTCCGCAGGCGCCGCTCTTTCGCTGCTGATGATGACCGCACCCTCGGCCTTTGCCGAGACACCCAAGGATACGCTGGTCGAGGGTTTTGCCATCGACGACATCATCACGATGGATCCGGGCGAGGCGTTCGAGCTGTCGACGGCCGAAATTACCAGCAACAGCTACAGCCTGCTCGTCCGTCTGGATATGGACGACACGTCCAAGGTCAAGGGCGATCTGGCCGACAGCTGGAGCGTTTCCGATGACGGTCTGACCTATACGTTCAAGCTGAAGTCAGGCCTGAAATTCGCCTCCGGCAATCCGATCACCGCCGAAGACGTCGCCTGGTCGTTCGAGCGCGCCGTCAAGCTCGACAAGAGCCCGGCCTTCATCCTCACCCAGTTCGGCCTAACCGGCGACAATGTCACCGAAAAGGCCAAGGCGGCCGATGCCAATACCTTCGTCTTCACCGTCGACAAGGCCTATGCGCCGAGCTTCGTGCTGAACTGCCTGACGGCGACCGTTGCTTCCGTCGTCGACAAGAAGCTGGTGATGGAGCATGTGAAGGCAGTGACGCCGGATGCCGAGCACAAATACGACAATGATTTCGGCAATGAATGGTTGAAGACCGGCTATGCTGGTTCCGGCGCCTACAAGCTGCGCGAATGGCGGGCCAATGAAGTCGTCGTGCTGGAGCGTAACGACAATTATTACGGCGACAAGGCGAAGCTCAATCGCGTCATTTATCGCTTTATGAAGGAAAGCTCGGCCCAGCGGCTGGCGCTCGAAGCCGGCGATATCGATATCGCCCGCAACCTCGAGCCGGGTGATATCGACGCCGTTTCGAAGAATGCCGATCTGGCGACGACGAGCGCGCCGAAGGGCACGATCTATTATGTCAGCCTGAACAACAAGAACGAGAACCTGAAGAAGCCTGAGGTCCAAGAAGCCTTCAAATATCTGGTCGACTACGATGCGATCGGCGCGACCCTGATCAAGGGTATCGGCGAAATCCATCAGACCTTCCTGCCGAAGGGCCAGCTCGGCGCGCTCGATGAGAACCCTTACAAGCTCGACGTCGCCAAGGCCAAGGAACTGCTCGCGAAGGCCGGCGTGCCCGATGGTTTCTCGATCACCATGGACGTGCGCAACACGCAGCCGGTGACCGGCATCGCTGAATCCATGCAGCAAACGCTGGCGCAGGCCGGCGTGAAGATGGAAATCATCCCGGGTGACGGCAAGCAGACGCTGACCAAATACCGCGCCCGCACCCACGACATGTATATCGGCCAGTGGGGGTCTGATTATTTCGACCCGAATTCCAATGCCGATACCTTCACCGGCAATCCCGACAATTCCGATGCCGGCACGGTAAAGACGCTCGCATGGCGCAATACCTGGGAAGCGCCGGAACTCGACAAGCAAGCCAAGGCTGCACTTCTGGAACGCGACGCCGGCAAGCGCGCCGCCATCTATCAGGATATCCAGAAGAAATACCTGGCCAACAGCCCCTTCGTCTTCATCTTCCAGCAGACCGAGGTGGCCGGCTACCGCAAAAGCGTGAAGCACTTCAAACTGGGTCCGAGCTTCGACACCAATTTCGTCGGTCCGATCGCCAAGGAATAGTCCGGCAGGATTGGTCGCTTGAGCACCGTCGCAACAACACAGGAGGCGCGGCCCCGAAAGCGCCGTGCCGGTACCTTCGCAAAGGCGGCAGGCCGGTTCCTGTTTGCCGCCGTCACCACCTATTTCGGCCTTCTCGCCGTCACCTTCTTCATCGGCCGCGTCGTGCCGATCGATCCCGTGCTCGCCATCCTCGGCGACCGCGCCCCCCACCATGTCGTCGAGCGCGTGCGGCGGGAGATGGGCTTCGACCTGCCGCTCTATCAGCAGTTCTACATTTATGTGAAAGGCGTCCTGTCCGGCGATTTCGGCAATTCGGTGCTGACGACCAATCCTGTCATGGTCGATATTCGCCGGGCATTCCCGGCGACGGTCGAGCTGGCAACATTGGGAACACTGATCGGCGCTTTCGTCGGTGTGCCGCTCGGCGTGCTCGCCGCGGTGCGCCGCGGCAGCATCGCCGACCAGTTGGTGCGCGTCATCGGCCTGATCGGCTATTCGGTGCCGATTTTCTGGCTGGCGCTGATCTCGCTCGTCATCTTCTATGCGCAGCTGCGCTGGGTGGCCTTTCCCGGCCGCATCGATATCGTCTACGAATATACCTTCACGCCGATCACCGGCTTCTACCTTCTGGACAGCGCCTGGCAGGGGCAGTGGGACGTCTTCTATGACGTCTTCCGCCACATCATCCTGCCGGCTTCGCTGCTCGGCTATTTCTCGCTTGCCTATATCAGCCGGATGACGCGCAGCTTCATGCTGAACGAGCTTTCGCAGGAATATATCGTTGCCGCGCGCGCCAAGGGGCTTTCGGAAACGCGGGTGATCTGGGGCCACGCGCTGCGCAATGCCGCCGTGCCGCTCGTCACCGTCATCGCGCTTTCCTATGCCGGCCTGCTCGAAGGATCGGTGCTGACCGAGACCGTCTTTTCCTGGCCGGGCATTGGGCTGTACATCACCAATTCGCTGCAGAATGCCGATATGAATGCCGTGCTTGGCGGCACCATTGTCATCGGCACGGTTTTCATCGGCATCAACCTTCTGTCCGATCTTCTCTACCGAACGCTCGACCCAAGGACGAAAAACCGATGACGGCTCCCGCCAGCCCCTCTCCAACGATGAGCCGCCGCCAATGGCTGCTGTCCGACCGGCCGCAATCGCGCATGCAGGCCCGTCTCGGCCGCGCCTACGTCACCTGGCGGCAATTCACGGCCAACCGGCTTGCCGTGGTCGGCCTGCTGATCATCGTCGCGCTGCTTTTCATCGCCGCTTTCGCCGACGTGCTTGCCACGCACAATCCTGTCGTCGGCGATCTGCGCAATGCCCGGCTGCTGCCGCCGGGAACGAGCGGCTTCCTGCTCGGTTCGGATGACCAGGGCCGCGATATCTATTCGCGGCTGATCTACGGATCGCGATTGACTCTGCTTGTCGTCGTGCTCGTCGCTGTGATCTCGGCGCCGGTCGGGCTGATCGTCGGCACGGTATCGGGTTATGCCGGAGGCTGGGTCGACGCGACGCTGATGCGCGTCACCGATATCTTTCTCGCCTTTCCGAAGCTGGTGCTGGCGCTCGCCTTCGTCGCCGCGCTTGGTCCAGGTATCCAGAACGCGATCATCGCCATCGCCATCACATCCTGGCCGCCCTATGCCCGCATCGCGCGCGCCGAGACGCTGACGGTGCGGCGTTCCGATTATATTTCGGCGGTAAGGCTGATGGGCGCCTCGCCGATCCGCATCATCGTGCGCCATGTCGTGCCGCTCTGCATTTCCTCGCTGATCGTGCGCGTGACGCTCGATATGGCCGGCATCATCCTGACGGCGGCCGGTCTCGGTTTCCTCGGCCTGGGCGCACAGCCGCCGCTGCCGGAATGGGGTGCGATGATCGCTTCGGGTCGGCGCTTCATTCTCGATCAATGGTGGGTGGCGGCGATGCCCGGCATCGCCATCCTGATCGTCAGCCTCGGCTTCAATCTCTTAGGCGACGGCCTGCGCGACGCGCTCGATCCGAAGGAGAGCGGCCAATGACCACACTTCTGACGGTCGACAAGCTCAAGGTCAGCTACCCCACCCGCACCGGGGTGATCGAGGCGGTGCGCGGCGTCTCTTTCACGCTCGGCAAGGAAAGGCTCGGCATCGTCGGCGAATCCGGTTCCGGCAAGTCGCAGACCGGCCGGGCGATCATGGGGCTGACGCCGAAACACGGCATCGTCACGGCCGACAAGCTCGATTTCAACGGCATTGATCTCATCAATGCCTCGGCCGGCGAAAGGCGCAGGCTGCGCGGCAAACGCATCGCCATGATCCTGCAGGATCCGAAATATTCGCTCGATCCGGTCATGACCATCGGGCGGCAGATCTGCGAAACGCTGCGCACGCATGAAAAGGTCGGCAAGGCGGAGGCGCGCGAACGGGCGCTCGCCATGCTGGAAGCAGTGCAGATCCGCGACCCGCAACGGGTCTTTGACCTGCATCCGCATGAGGTTTCGGGCGGCATGGGCCAGCGCGCGATGATCGCCATGATGCTGATCGCCGGCCCTGAACTGCTGATCGCCGACGAGCCGACCTCGGCGCTCGACGTAACGGTGCAGCTCGATGTGCTCAAAATCATGGACAGGCTGGTGGCCGAGCGCGGCATGGGGCTGATCTTCGTCTCCCATGATCTCCGGCTGGTTTCCTCATTCTGCGACCGGGTCATCGTCATGTATGCCGGAAAAATCGTCGAGGAACTGGCCGCTGCCGATCTCAAACATGCGCAGCATCCCTATACGCAAGGGCTGCTGAACTGCATGCCCGAGATCGGCCAGAACCGTCATCCGCTGCCGGTGCTCGACCGCAGGCCGGAGTGGGCGGCATGAGCGCGGCTCTCGAGATCGACAATCTCAGTGTGGTCTACGATGATTTTCATGCGCTGAAGGATGTCAGCATTGCCGTCCAAGGCGGGGAATCCTTCGGGCTCGTCGGAGAATCCGGCTCGGGTAAATCGACCCTGCTGCGGGCCGTGGCCGGGCTTGCGCCGATCAGTGGGGGCGCGATCAACATCGATGGCGAAGCGCTGAGAGGCTTGAAACGCAGCAAATCTTTCTATCGGCGCGTGCAGATGGTCTTTCAGGATCCTTATGGTTCGCTGCACCCGCGCCAGACCATCGACCGGCTGCTGCTCGAGCCGCTGGCGATCCACGGTATTTCCGACAGCGAGACGCGTATCGCCCGCGCGCTCGACGAGGTCGGTCTGGGCAACGGGTTCCGTTTCCGCTACCCGCACCAGCTCTCCGGCGGCCAGCGGCAGCGTGTGGCGATTGCCCGGGCGCTGATCGTCGAGCCGTCGATCCTGCTGCTCGACGAGCCGACATCGGCGCTCGACGCCTCGGTGCAGGCCGAGGTGTTGAACCTGCTGGAGCAGATCCGGCGCGACCGCAAGCTCACCTTCGTGATGGTCAGCCATGATCTCGGCGTCGTCACCCATATGTGTGAAAGGCTGGCGGTGATGCGCAACGGCGCCGTCGTCGAGCGGCTCACCTCTCGGGCGTTGGCGGAGGGCGCGGTTCATGAGGACTACACGAGAAATTTGATGATCGCCAGCAAGGGTTTCGTCAAAGCCTGAAAGGCAATCTTTTCAACCCGTTGAAAAGAAAAGACCGGCGGCGGCGTTAAGGATAAGATTTCCCTAAAAGACGACCATTCAACTAGACTATTGACAGCCGCCCCGCTTCTGTCATGATCCTGTTAACGATTGTTAGCTTTCGTGATCGATGGAGGTTGAGGCATGTTCTTTCTCGGTGGGATGACCATGGGCTACCTCGATCCACCGGTTAAAGCCGATCGTCGGGAACAGGTTTCGGTCTCCCTAACTGCGGAAAAGGATCGTCGGCTGCTCGAGATCCCCGCCAACCTCGGTCAGGCCGAGGACGCCGTCGAGCGCTCGTGGATCTGGGCATGGCGCACACTCTGCTGAAAAAGACGGGCTGCTGAAAAGTGGGCGGCTGAAAAGGCGAGCTGCTAAAAGGGCTGGTTGAATTTTCTCTTTCGTTCGCTCTGGACGGAAATTTATCTCTACCTAGTTGATAGAGAATGTAAGAAAACAAACGCGAGCCGCACAACCGGCCGCACGAGAACAACGGAGGCGACATATGGCAGATCTGGGTATTTCGCATGCTCACGTGAACCAGTACGGTTCCGTAGAGACCAAGAAGCCGCTGACCACGCGCCACAGGCTTCAAACGGTGCTCCATGGAGCAATCTTCACGGCAGCATTCCTGTTCGTCGTCGCCATGGTTTGCGGCGTCGTCGGCTGATCGGCTATGATAGACGCCGGCAAATGCCGGCGTTGCGGCGGTTTTCGCCTTTCTGGGTGATCGGCATCCGATCCCTTTTTCGTTCTTCCGGACTTCTTCATTCATCACGCGCGGCCGCATCGAAATTCTTCGTGCGACGCATTTCCGTCGTGTGTTTGAATATCGTCGTTTTCGAACCGATGATGCCACCCGGGATCGCGTGTCTTTCCTAAAATCGAAGAACTCTTGCATTTGCCGGAACCAGGGGCCGGCATAGTGCCGTTCACGCACTTTCCAAGCTCACGGGCGCGCTGCTCATGCCTCTTGACTTGAATAATCTCGATAGTGTCCAATTTTCGACATGGCTTTCGCGGAGAGGGTATCGAGCGCCTTGATCACCCGTCGGGCCGCGCCCTGGATCAGGGCTTAAACCCGTTCGCATCGCCTGGCCCAAGCGTCATTTATCCCGGCTTCATCGATCTTCGAAGAAACGGGCTCCGTTCATGTAGCAGTCATGATAAGCAGTGCAAAAGGCTGAGCAAAACAGCCATAACTTTGTTTGGATCCAGAACCGAACCCATGTCTATTTCTAATCTTTCTCCGAGCCTTCCGCGCGAACCCGAGACCAAGCAGATCGATCACAACGATTCGATCCGCTCGACTTATCTTGCCATTGAAGACATCAAGGGGATTGGCGATGCGGTCGCCCGCGGCAGCGTCGACCGGCTGCCGGCTTTTGCCCCCTTCGATTTCTTCGCGCGCCACAAGGAAAACGAGAAGGAAATTCTGCGCGTCTACCGGACCACGGCGACCGACGTCGAAGCCGGCGAGACAATCACGCCGGCGGCGGAATGGCTGCTGGACAATCATTATATCGTTGAAGAGGCAATCCAGGAGGTGCGACGCGACTTCCCCCGCCGCTTCTATCGCGAATTGCCGACCATGACGGTCGGCGGTGTCGAGGTGCCGCGCACGCTCGTGCTTGCCTGGCTCTACGTCGCCCATACCCACAGCACGATCTCGCAGGAAAGCCTGACGGCGCTGGTCGACGGCTTTCAGGCCAGCGAGACGCTGAGGATCGGTGAACTCTGGGCGTTGCCTTCGCTTGTGCGTTACGTGCTGGTGGAAAACCTTCGCCGCATTTCCAGCCGTGTCGAAGCCAGCCGCCGCCTGCGCCGCCGCGCCAACGAGGCGGCCGATGAACTGGTGCGCCTGACCGATCCTGCGGCAGCGGCCAGCTATTTGAAGACGCTGGAACCGCTTGCCGAAGACAATACCTTCTCGACGCAGTTCCTCTATCGCATGCGTGACGGCTCGCAGACATCGAGTCTGGCGATTACCTGGCTCGACGAGCGGCTGGAAGAGCTTGGCCGCAATACAGAAGAGGCGACGACGGCAGAACACAGCCGTCTCTCTTCCGGCAACGTGACGATGGGCAACATCATCCGCAGCCTTCGCGAGATCGATGATGCCGAATGGTCGGTCTGGGTCGAGCAGGTCAGCCATGTCGACAAGCTGCTCTGGGAGCATTCGGATTACGGCATCCTCGATTCCGGCTCGCGCAACAAATACCGCAAACAGATCGAAAAGCTGGCCAAACGCTCGCCGCTGACGGAAATGCAAATCGCCCAACTGGCGCTCGACATGACGGATGCCGCCAAAGCCTCCGACGAGCCGCAGCCGCATGAACCGAATGTCGGCGGTTTCCTGTCCGGCGCGCAGCGGCCAAAGCTCGAAGCGCGGGCGAGTTATCGCCCGACGGTCACCCAGCATTTCGTGCGCGCGGTGCGCCAGTTCAACTGGCTGGCAATTGCCGTGCCCGTCATGCTTTTGACGGTTATCGCCATGGCGATCGTCGGCCGGTTCATGGCCAATGCCGGCATGGGGGCGATCGAAATCGCCCTGCTTCTGATCATGTTCTCACTGCCGGCGTCGGAGGGGGCAACGGGTCTCTTCAATACCGTGCTTTCCTTCTTCGTGACGCCGGCGCGCCTCGTCGGATACGAGTTCAAGGAAGGTATTCCGGAGGATGCGCGCACGCTGCTCGTCGTGCCCTGCCTGATCTCGAACCGCGACAGCGTCGACGATCACGTGCGCAATCTCGAGGTTCATTATCTCGCCAATCCGCGCGGCGAGCTCTATTTCGCGCTGCTCAGCGATTGGCCAGACAGCGAGGCCGAGGAAACGCCTGCCGATCTGGAGGTTCTGGACTATGCCCGGCGTGAGATTGCCAATCTTTCCGCCCGCTATGCCTATGACGGCAAGACGCGTTTCTATCTGCTGCATCGCCGCCGCCTCTATAATCCCTCCGAAGGTGTGTGGATGGGCTGGGAGCGCAAGCGCGGCAAGCTGCACGAGCTGAACATGCTGCTGCGCGGCGACCGCGACACCACCTATCTGCCGGGCGCCAACACCGTACCGGCCAATGTGCAATATGTCATGACGCTCGATGCCGATACGCGGCTGATGCGCGATGCCGTTACCAAGCTTGTCGGCAAGCTCTACCATCCGATCAACCGCCCGGTCATCAATCCGAAAACCGGCCGTGTCGAAAGCGGCTACGGCGTGCTGCAGCCGCGCGTCACCCCGTCGCTGACGACGGGCAAGGACGCCTCGGTCTTTCAGCGCGTCTTTTCGATCAACCGCGGCCTCGACCCTTACGTCTTCACCGTTTCCGACGTCTATCAGGATCTCGCCGGCGAAGGCACCTTCACCGGCAAGGGCCTTTATCATGTCGATGCCTTCGAAGCGTCGCTGAAGGGCCGGATCGACGAAAACTCGGTGCTCAGCCACGACCTTCTTGAAGGTTCGATGGCGCGCTGCGCGCTCGTCACCGATCTCGAACTGGTCGAGGATTTCCCGATCCGCTACGAAGTCGAGACCTCGCGCCAGCATCGCTGGGCGCGGGGCGACTGGCAGCTGCTGCCCTATATGTTCAATCCGAAATACGGCGTCACGGCGCTTGGCCGCTGGAAGATGTTCGACAATCTGCGCCGCTCGCTGACGCCGATCGCCTGGTTCTTCGCCTCCGTCCTCGGCTGGTATTTCATGGGTCCGCTCGGCGCCCTCATCTGGCAGATCCTGCTGATTTTCTGCCTCTTCGTCGCGCCAACGCTGTCGCTGATCAACGGCATCATTCCGCGCACCAGCGATATCATCGCCCGCGCCCATCTCTATACGGTCTGGTCCGATATCACGGCCGCGAACGCGCAGGTCGCACTGCGGATCGTCTTCATCGCCGATTCGGCCGCCATGATGGCCGATGCGATCGGCCGTTCGCTCTACCGCCTGTTCGTCAGCCGCAAGCTGATGCTGCAGTGGCGGACCGCCGCCAGTGTCCAGGCGGGCAGCCAGGGCACGCTGGTCTCCTACTACAAGCAGATGTGGCATGCACCGGTGCTGGCGCTGCTGGCGCTCGGATTTGCCGCCCTGCCAGGCGGCAGCGCCTTCGTCGTCGGCATTCCCTTCGCGCTTTTGTGGATCCTGTCGCCTGTCGTTGCCTGGTATGTCAGCCAGTCGGCAGAAACCGAGGACCGGCTCGAGGTCGCCGATTCCGTGTCGAGCGAACTGCGCAAGATCGCCCGGCGCACCTGGCGTTATTTCGAGACCTTCACCACCGCCGAGCAGAACTATCTGCCGCCCGACAATATCCAGGAAACGCCGCATGTGATTGTCGCGGCGCGTACCTCGCCGACCAATATCGGCGTCTATCTGCTTTCCGTCGTGTCCGGCCGGCAATTCGGCTGGTTCTCCTTCGAGGAGACGCTCGAGCGACTGGAACAGACGATTTCGACGATCGACCGAATGGAGAAATTCCGCGGTCATCTATTCAACTGGTATCACACCGATACGCTGCAGACGTTGGGCCCTCGTTATGTCTCGGCCGTCGACAGCGGCAATCTCGCCGGCCACCTGATCGCCATTTCGTCGGCCTGCCGCAACTGGGCCGAGGCGCCGTCCGCCCACATGCAGGGCAATCTCGACGGTGTCGGCGACACGGCCGGCATTCTCGGTGAAGTGCTGGCGGACCTGCCCGATGACCGTAAGACCGTGCGGCCGCTGCGCCGGCGGCTGGAGGAACGCATCGTCGGCTTCCAGAACGCGCTTGCCGCCGTCAAGCGCGAGCATGAATTCGCCTCGATCCGCATCATCAACCTCGCCGTTCTCGCCCGCGACATCGAAAAACTCGCCGCCAATCTCGACCATGAGGTCAAGTCGAAGCAGAGCGAAGAGGTCACTCAATGGGCGGCATCGCTGGTGAAGGTCTGCGAGGCGCATATTTCAGACAGCACCTTCGACCTCTCCAAGGTCGATGCGCTCAGGCCGCGGCTGGTGGCGCTGCGCGACAAGGCCCGCGATCTCGCTTTCTCGATGGATTTCGGCTTCCTGTTCCGGCCGGAACGGCGCCTGCTGTCGATCGGCTACCGCGTCGAAAGCGGTGAACTCGACCAGGCCTGCTACGACCTTCTCGCCTCGGAATGCCGCCTGACCAGCCTGTTCGGCATCGCCAAGGGCGATCTGCCGACCGAGCACTGGTACCGTCTCGGCCGCCAGGTCGTGCCTGTGGGATCGCGCGGCGCGCTGGTCTCCTGGTCCGGCTCGATGTTCGAATATCTGATGCCGCCGCTCGTCATGCAGGAGCGCGGCGGGGGCATTCTCAACCAGACTAACAATCTGGTCGTCGTCGAACAGATGAATTACGCCCGCAAGCTCGGCATTCCGTGGGGCATTTCGGAGGCGGCATTCAATGCCCGCGACCATAACCTCAATTACCAGTACACGAATTTCGGCGTGCCGACGCTCGGCCTGAAGCGCGGCCTCGGCCACAATGCCGTCATCGCGCCTTATGCATCGCTGCTCGCCAGCCAGTACGACCCGCCGGGCGCGCTCGAAAATCTGCAGCGGTTGCGCAAGGTCGGTGCGCTCGGCAAGTTCGGCTTCCACGATGCCGTCGACTTCACGCCGACGCGCGTGCCGGAAGGCAAGAAATGCGCCGTGGTCTACAACTATTACGCCCACCATCACGGCATGTCGATCGCAGCCGTCGCCAACGTCGCCTTCAACGGCCATCTGCGTGAACTCTTCCACGCCGATCCGGTCATCGAGGCGGCCGAGCTGCTGCTGCAGGAAAAGGCGCCGCGCGACATTCCGGTCATGAGCGGCAAGCATGAATCCGACACGCCGGCCAGCATCCAGGACGATCTGCTGCGGCCGGAGATCAGGAAGATCAGCGAGCCGGCTTCGCGTGACCGCGAACTCGTGTTTCTGTCGAACGGTCATTATTCACTGATGCTGACGGCGACCGGCGCCGGTTATTCCCGCTGGAACGGCCTTTCCGTATCCCGCTGGAAAGCCGATCCGACCGAAGACCGCTGGGGCAGCTTCATCTTCCTGCGCGATACCGCCACCAATGAATGGTGGTCGACGACATCCGAGCCGAAGGGTGTCGAAGGCGAGAAGATCAAGGTCGAATTCGCCGACGAGAAGGCGCAGTTCACCAAGACGGTCGGCGACCTCACGAGCGAGGTGGAGTGCATCATCGCCACCGAGCATGATGCCGAGGCCCGCCGCGTCACCCTGCTCAACATGGGTGGGGAAGACCGTTTCATCGAAGTCACCTCCTACCTCGAACCGGTGATTACCTCCGACGATACCGACAATGCGCATCCGGCATTCGCACGGATGTTCGTCAAGACCGAGATCGGCAAGCGCGGCGATGTCATCCGCGCCGAACGCAACAAGCGCGATCCGAACGAGCCGAACATCAGCATCGCCCATCTGATCGTCGACAATGCCGGCGACACCCGTCACACGGAATTCGAGACCGACCGGCGCAAGTTCATCGGCCGCGGCCGCAGCTTGGCCGATGCGGCCGCCTTCGATCCGGGGGCGACGCTTTCCGGCAGCGACGGCTTCATGCTCGATCCCGTGATGTCGCTGCGCCGCACCGTCCGCGTGCCGGCCGGCAAGAAAGTCAGCGTGATCTTCTGGACGATTGCAGCGCCGAGCCGCGACGAAGTCGACAAGGCGGTCAATCGCTACCGTCATCCCGACGCCTTTACCCACGAGTTGGTCCAGGCCTGGACGCGCACGCAGGTGCAGATGCGCCATGTGGGCGTCACGTCGCAGCAGGCGGCCGCCTTCCAGCATCTCGGCCGTTACCTCGTCTATCCCGACATGCAGCTGCGCAAGGACGAAGCGACCGTCGAGGCCGGCCTTCAATCGCAATCGGCGCTGTGGCCGTTGGCGATCTCCGGTGACTTCCCGATCTTCACGCTGCGCATCAACGACGACATGGATCTCGAGATCGCCCGTGAGGCGCTGCTGGCGCAGGAATATCTGCGCTCGCGCGGCGTCACGGCCGATCTCGTCATCATGAACGAACGCGCCTCTTCCTATGCGCAGGACATGCAGCACGCTCTCGACGCCATGTGCGAAAACGTGCGCCGCATGGGCCAGGCCGACGGCTTGCGCCAGCATATCTTTGCGGTTCGCAAGGACCTGATGGAGGAAAGCACCTATCATGCGCTGATCGCGGCTTCCCGCGTCACGCTGCATACGAAGAACGGCAAGGTCGTCGACCAGATCAACCGCGCCGTGGCGCTATTTGCACCCTCCAAGGAGGAGCTGCAGGAGATGGAACGGGCCGAGCGCAACAAGGTCCCGGTCAAGCGCATCGCGCCGGTGCCGCCACCGGCGGTGCCCGCTGTCGTCATCGAGGAAGAGGGCGACCTCGACTTCTGGAACGGCATCGGCGGCTTTGCCCGCGACGGACGTGAATATGTCGTTCGCCTGCCCGGCGGCCACGCGACGCCGCAGCCCTGGATCAATGTCATATCCAATGACAGGTTCGGCTTCCACGTGTCGGCCGAGGGCGCCGGCTTTACCTGGAGCGCCAATTCGCGCGACTATCAGCTGACCTCATGGTCGAACGATGCGGTGATCAACCGTTCGGGTGAGGCGTTCTATCTCGCCGATCTCGACAGCGGTGCCGTCATGACGCCGTTCGCGGCGCTTTCGCGCCGGCCGGACATCCGTTTCGAAGCCCGCCACGGGCTCGGCTATTCCGTTTTCTCCAGCGTTCAGCACGAGATTGCGCTGGAGCTGACGCAGACGATCGACCGCGAAAGGCCAGTGAAACTGCAGCGCCTGCGCCTGCGCAACACCGGTTCGACCAGCCGCAGGCTGCGTCTCTATGGTTATGTCGAGTGGATCCTCGGCAGCAATGCGGCCCGCACCGCGCCCTTCATCCTGTCTAGATATGACGAGGAGGCCGGGGCGCTGTTTGCCACCAATCCCTACAGCATCGATTATTCCAACCGCACCGCCTTCTTCGCGGCGAGCGAGGCGCTTTCGAGCTTCTCGGCAAGCCGGCGCGAATTCGTCGGCAAGGCGGGGACGATCCAGGCGCCGCAGACCGTCACCTCCGCCGCCTCGCTTTCCGGCACGGCCGACCTCGACGGTGATCCGGCCGCAGCCCTTGCGATCGACGTCGAGCTTAGCGCCGGCGAGGAGCGCGACTTCTTCTTCTTCCTCGGCGATACGCCGACGGAGGAAGAAGCGCGTGGTGTGATCGCCGATATCCGCAAGGTTTCGTTCGACGATACCGTCGAGGCGAATCGGGCCTTCTGGCGGGATTTTACCGGCAGGCTGCAGATTTCGACGCCGGATCGCGGGATGAACAATCTCGTCAACACCTGGCTGCCCTATCAGAGCCTCGGCTGCCGCATCATGGCCCGCACCGCCTTCTACCAGGCAAGCGGCGCCTTCGGCTTCCGCGATCAGCTGCAGGACACGCTGGCCTTCGTGCTGCACGAACCCAAGCTTGCCCGCGGGCAGATCCTGAATGCCGCTTCACGCCAATTCCGCGAAGGCGACGTGCAGCATTGGTGGCTGCCGGGAACGGGCGCGGGCGTGCGCACCTTGATCTCGGACGACGTCGTGTGGCTCGCTTACGCGATCCATCATTACCGCAGCGTCACTGGCGACAGAAGCGTGCTCGACGAGGAGATTGCCTTCCTGGAAGGGCCGGCTCTGCTCGAAGGCCAGCATGACTCCTTCTACAAGCCGGAGATTTCCGAGGACAAGGCGAGCGTCTACGAGCACGCGGCGCTGGCTCTCGATCTCGCTATCGCCCGCAAGGGCACTAACGGCCTGCCGCTGTTCCTTGGCGGCGATTGGAACGATGGCATGAACCGCGTCGGTATCGGCGGGCGCGGCACCAGCGTCTGGCTCGGCTGGTTCCTGGCCGGCGCATTGCGCTCCTTCACTCCCTATGCCGAAGAGCGCGGCGACACGGCACGTGTGGAGCGCTGGTCGGCGCATCTGACCGAGCTGAAGAAGGCGCTCGAAACTGCGGGTTGGGATGGCGGCTATTATCGCCGCGGCACGTTCGACGACGGTGCGCTGCTCGGCTCCAAGGAAAGCCCCGAATGCCGGATCGATTCGATTGCGCAATCATGGAGCGTGCTGTCGGGCGAGGGTGATCCAGCCCGCGCCGTCACGGCGATGGATGCCGTGCTCGACCAACTGGTCGATGAGGATGCCCGCATCATCCGTCTGTTCACGCCGCCCTTTATCAATTCCGCTAGGGATCCCGGCTATATCAAGGCCTATCCCCCGGGTGTGCGCGAAAATGGCGGGCAATATACCCATGCCGCGACCTGGGTGGTGATGGCGCTGGCGGAGCTGAAGCGGGGCGATGACGCGTTGCGCTGCTTCCAGATCCTCAACCCGATCACCCATGCGCTCGACAAGGCTTCGGCGGAAGAATACCGCGTCGAACCCTATGTCGTGGCGGCCGACGTCTACGGGCATGAGCCCTATACGTCGCGCGGCGGCTGGACCTGGTATACCGGCTCCGCCGGCTGGCTCTACCGCGCCGCCGTAGAGGGCATCCTCGGCATCCGGCTGAAGGGCGGGAAGCTCTACGTGCGGCCGTCGCTCCCGTCGGAATGGGACGGTTTTGCGGCAGAGGTGGAACAGGGCGGCGGCAAATACCGCATTTCGGTCTCAAAAGCGTCCAATGACAGCGGCTACACTCTGTCAATCAACGGCTGCGAAGTCACCGATCCCGCAGAGGGATATCCGCTCGGATAACAGCGTTCTCCACGCTGAAAAACACGGCGATTCGCGGCGGCCAAAAGGGAACCCTTTTGGCCGTCGTCGCGTTTGCAAATCGGACAACAGGAGACATCCCCTATGGCAAGCACGCGGACCGAAGCCATCGGCACCGAGCGCACATCCTTCTCCGCCGCTGCATCACAGCGCGACACGCGGCTAGACGTCTTGCGTGGCCTCGCCCTGATCATGATCTTCATCAATCATGTTCCCGGACAGATCTTCGAATATGTGACGACAAAGAATTTCGGTTTCTCCGATGCTGCCGAGGCCTTCGTGCTGATCTCCGGCATTGCCGTCGGCCTTGCCTATGGTTCCGGGTTCCGGCCGGGCAACCGCCTCAAGATGGCGCTCAAGGCGGTCAAGCGCGCCTTTACTCTTTATCTCGCTCATATGATCACCACCTTCATGACGCTGGCGCTGTTCATCTGCGGCGCGTGGCTGTTTCACCGGCCGGGCTTGCTGGTCGAAATCAATATTCTGGCGCTGCTGATGAACCTGAAGGAAGGTATTCCGGCGCTGCTGCTGCTCGGCCACCAGATCGGCTACAACAATATCCTGCCGATGTACGGCGCGTTGATGCTGATGGTGCCGATCATCCTGTTCCTGAATGCGCGCAGCCCGTTGCTGGCACTCGGCGTCTCCGGTACGGTCTGGCTGCTTGCGGGCATCTACGAGGTGGCGCCGCACAATATGCTGATCGAGAGCTACTGGTTTCTCAATCCGCTTTCCTGGCAGTTCCTGTTTTCGATCGGTATCGTTTCGATGCTGCATATCAAGCGCGGCGGCACGATCCCCCGGCATCCGTTGCTGCTTGCGGTTGCGGCCGCTTACGTCGCCCTGTCCTTTATTTGGGTGACCGGCCATCTCTGGGCCCTCGGCAACTCGCTGGCAGCCCTTGGCCTGCCGACTGTCATCACCGGTTTCGACAAGACCTTCTTGTCATTGCCACGGCTGCTTCATGTGCTGGCGCTGACCTACCTCGTCATCAGCATTCCGGCGTTCTCGCGTATTCTACGCCGTCCTGCCGACCATCCGCTGACCATTCTCGGCCGCCATTCGCTGAATATCTTCGTCGCCGGCACGATCCTCGCCATGATCGGCCAAGTGGTGCTTTTTATCACCAACAAGGATCCGCTGGTTGGGCCGCTCTTCGTGGTCGCCGGCATCTCGACGCAATTCGCCTATGCCTATTATCTCGAACGCAAACGTCGAGAGGGCAAGGTCAAGGAGAAACTCGTCACTGAGCCCGCCACCATCCCGGTGCCCGTCCGCGCCGGCGGAACGGCCAACGTCTACCGCCGCAACGATCGGAAATAAGTCTCGGACATCCTGTGAGATGAACTAGCCGGTGGCCGATGGCCGCCGGCTCAATTTTTATGGACGAGAATGTTCACCAATTTGCCCAGGGGATCACGCACATAAAAGCGCCTGACGCCCCAGGGCTCGTCGGCCGGCCCGTACTCGATCGCAAAGCCGGCAACCGACATCGCCTCGAAGGCGGCATCGAGATCGTCGACCTCGATCGAGAGATCGGGTACCGGCGTTCCTGAACCGCCCTCGCTGGCGATGCTGAGCTGGATGGTCATCGGCCTCGCGGCGCCGAAGGTCGTGATCCAGCCGTGATCCATGATGACGTCGAGCCCGAGGATCTCCTGATAGAACCGCCGGGCCGGCGTGATGTCAGGGGCTTCGATATTGGCGACGATGCGCAGGACCTTCATGGGTGTTTCTCCTGTGCTTGGGACAGGCGGAGGGTAGGGAAGAACGGCGGGGGATCAATCGGTCTTTGTCTCACTGGCGAGGTTGGCCGTGTGGCGCCCCTTCTGCCCTGCCGGGCATCTCCCCCACAGGTGGGGAGATTGGACGGGGCGATGGTTTCCCCAAAGAACTGCCCATCACACGAATCTGAACAGAAGGCGATTTGGCAAGGCAACCGGAGCGTTTGATGTTTTGCGGTGGACCAAGCCTCCTGCCAATCTCCACCCTTGTGGGGGAGATGCCCGGCAGGGCAGAGCGACTGTCTTGGAAGTCAAGCGTTTTGCCATGCTTTCTGGT
>NZ_LODW01000056.1 GCF_002914525.1 Rhizobium hidalgonense
GCCAGCATCAATGGACCATCAATCTTCTTCGGCTTTGTCCTCATCTCCGGCGATTGCCCTGATCACCGCAAGTGTGCGGGTCCTGAGTTTGGGCGGAAGACGAAGCATCTCCTCAACAAAGCGGCGTCCTTCCGCGGTGGCGAGATAAGCGATACGCTCATCTGCCTCGGGTGCGACAGTCGCGCTCTCCCCTGAACCTGGTTGCGGCAGCCCGTCGAAAAAGCAGCCCACTGGCACATTCAAACCGCCGGCGATGTCATAGAGCATCGACGCACTGATGCGGTTCTTGCCACTCTCATATTTCTGGACCTGCTGGTAGCTCAGGCCAACTTTCTGACCGAGTTCGGTTTGCGACAGGTTGGAATGAACCCGCCTGATGCGAAGCTGCTGGCCCACATGGATATCGACCCGGTGTGTCACTTGATTACTGCGGTCTTCAGCCGGGAACGCGTTGGGCTGAGACTTGCCAATGAACCGCTTTGTGACCCGATCATGCATTGCCGCGTATCTCCACGTCAGAGAGTCTCATGCCTTGCAGTGCCAAACCGGTCCTCGGTACAAGGCCATTTTTCGGCGAATTTCGCGCCAAGATAGAATTAATTAGGGACTATCAGTCCGTCGATTGTCAAGCCGCCAATATGCATTTGTTGGAAGATGGACGTGCGGCGGACCATTGGCTGGAATCTTAGGCGACTGCGAGTGGATAGAGGCCTCTCCCAAGAGCGTTTAGCATTGGAGGCCGAAATTGACCGTTCATACGTTGGGCGGGTCGAAAGGGGCAGAGAAAACGTCACCGTTGCGACATTGGAAGCCCTCGCACGAGTCTTGTCAGTAAATGTCTCTGAGCTTTTTGCGGACGTCGACTCCAACGGCGGGCGACCGCCGTCTCTTCGTTCCGGGCGAAAGCGAAAGGTTATCTGATCCCTGCGAGAGTGCCATCCTGCCAAGTATCGCGACACGTTTTCGTTTACGGTTTTTACTCGATCATGGGTTGCTCCTGATTCATCGCTCCATGCGTCCACACGCAAGCCAGCAGCGCCTAAGATCGCGGAGCGTCAAAAATATCTGAATTTAAGATAACTGAAAATCAGATATAACACAAGAGCCCATCTCAATCGCTGATGGGTGAATACGTGGCGAAGACACTCGGCACGGAACGACATAAGGCGCTCATTGCGCTGTTAATCGAAAAGCGCGAAGCCGCCGGCTTGACGCAGATTGAGCTTGCCAAAAAACTTGGAGAATATCAGTCTTTCGTCGCTCGGCTGGAGAGCGGCCAGCGCAGAGTTGACGTCATCGAATTTTTGGAACTATCGGAAATTCTGGGTTTCGATCCCTACAAGGCCCTATGGACTTTATCGCGTTTCGAATAGGGTTGAGACCGCCTCGGACTTCGTTGTACGCGCATCACCGCTTGTCAAAAGGTTCATCTTCGGATTATCGGCTTTTGGGATCTTTGATAGATAGCGCAGAAAACTGACCGCCATTGACGTCGAAGTGCGCTACGAAAATGCCCATTCGGGATCGCGCACGTCCACCAGCCCATCATCATGGCGGGTCTTAAACCAAGCCCATAAGGGATCGCCAACGAAACTTTCGAGGGCGCCGCAGGCTTCCTCCTGTGACAGGCTTCCATATTTCCTGAGCACTGCCTCGATATTGCCCGGCCCCAGCATATCGAGCACCGAGAAGGGTTCGGCGTCCTCCAGCAGCACGCGATGCCCCCAGATACCCGGTTTTCGGTCGGCGGCGATTGTGGTGCGCAACTCGCGATCTCCGCTCATAGCGAGCGAGCGGCAAAAGGCATAGCGCATGAGAGGGTAATACACGGTGTGCCGACTGCCGCCGAGCACACGTACGCCCGGCAATATCGCCGTGACGATGAACATCAAACACAGGTTCGGGATGATCTTGCGGGACCGCAGCGCCTCAATCACCGCTTCAGCAGAGAACTCGAGTGAGAAATCCTCCGCCGCTCTCGCCTCAAGCCGGAAATCCGTCAGCCGCAACGGAAAGAGACGGCCGCGATCGTTACCCCAAAACAGGTCCGTGGTGTTCTTGAGCCAGCCCTGCCAATGACTGTCGGCAAGAGCCTCGGTGGAGGATAGCAGACATTGCATAAACCCACCTTTCCCAAACATATTCCGGGCGAGCCAGGATGATTCATCATGAAGATGCTCGACCACGAGGTCGGCGACATCCTCATCATCGATCTGCAGGAAATCAATGCCCGGATCGAAATATCGCTTCCACAGGGATGCATTGGCCTGCTTGATCGCCAGCGCAGCGGACGGAAATTCGCCTCGCGGCAGTTCGGAGCGCAGCCGCGCGACCAGATCTCCGTCCCCATGGGCGCGGTCGACGTTTTTGAGGGCGAAGCGATAGGGGCCGTTTCGCGCGAGAACGCTATAGGGGATCATGTGGCTGCGGCTTAGCCCAAAGACGTTGATCGCCTCGCCATCGAGTTTTAACCAACCGGGCCCCTTTCGGCCCCTCTCGACGAACTTGACTGTCGATACCGCATAAGAGACGTAGGCCGAACGGCGATGTGCGCTCAACCCCATCAGGCTGAAGAGATGCGTGTAATAGGCGTCCGGCTCGATCAACAAATGCAGGTGCGGGCCGGCCTGCATAACTGGAGCATTGGCGATCTCCGCCGCAATGGAATCGGCCCGGTGGTCCGCGAAGCCCGCATTCCCAGCTGCCGCGCGGATACATCGCTGAAGAAGCGACATCGCGTGGCGCCTGGCATCACAGCTGCTTGCAGCCGGTTCGGGGTGGAAAGCGGCCCGAGCATAGTCTACCAGGGGCCGCCGCCGGTAGTCGGCGATCCAGGGAAACAGTATACCGATAAATTCCAACACGTCATTCTTTGAAACAACCGGAATTTCAGCATCTATGGATCCCGTCATATCGGCATGCTCCGATGTGATGAGGCTCTTTTTCTCACCAAGTGAAGTCCATAGCCGGCGGCAATGACGGCGATCATTCCGCTTCCAAAAGCAAGGAACACCGCCGACGGAGCCAGCGCGTCTCCGGAAACCCCGAGGCCCGCATAGACAAGCACGCTGAAACCCATACAGGCAACATGTACCCAACCTTTCGCTCGTCCGAGCTTCTCGCTTGATACGAGCCTCTGCATCTCGACGTCGATCAGTACCCGCGACAGGTTATAACCGGCGCCGAGAAGCGCCATCAAGACGCTAGCAATGTCCAGATTCCGCGTCGGATAGAATGCTGCCATGGCCACGCCCGACAATAGGACGATGATCGGAGTGACCCGGCCACCGACCTTGCTGAACCGTCTGAAGGTTAGGATCAGCATGCTGATGACTGCACCGGCAGCCCAATAAAACTCCAGCATGCCGAACTCCAGCGAGGTGCCCTGAAGTTCCTTGAGCACAAATTTTGATATGAGCGCGCTGATCAGCATACCCATAACGTAGATCAACACATAGTTGAGAACTAGACGCGGCGGCACGCGGCCTGTCTCCTCGCCTTTGGACGTTTCCGGTGGGGCTTGCGCCGGGCGGGGGCGATCGACCGTCAAGATCCGATTGCGGATCGCGGCCCGCCACATACTGAGCATCGAAACCGCGAATGTGCCGGTGGCAAAGAGGAAGCATGCCGTTCCGGGCCTTGCGCTCAGCACCCATCCGGTCGCTATCGCCGCCAGCATGTTGCCCGCCTGCATAGCGAGATAAGCCTGTGAATTGAAGGCCATCAGCCTCTCAGATCCTGAGATCGCCGGCACCATTGCCGAGGAGGCCGTAAGATACAGCCGATCAGCCGCGGCAAAGAAAATCACTGAGCCATAAAGGACGTAGTCCGGCTCTTGCAAGACGAACGCAGCAGATGTCGTCAGCAAGATTGCGATCCTGATCCAGTCGCTCGCCATACAGAGGCTCTGGCGATCGAAACGATCGACTAGGTATCCAACCGGCGCACTCGCCACAAATTCTGAGATGCTCCCAAGAGCCAGAAATAAAGCAATCGAGCCAGCATTGCTGGCCGACGCCGCTAGCATCCAAATTGCACCGACATAGTAAGCGTTGCGGCCAGTTGCAGCAAAAAAGGCGCTTGTCAGAAAGAAGCTCCGCACGAGGTTCGGTGCAATATTGGCATCTTGAATCATCTGGGTGCCGCCGAAATGGAGACGCAGGGCTTGCGTGCCGGTGAGGCTAAAGGATCAAGCGACATCCCACTTTCAAAATCCAGCTGTAATCCACTGGAACGCCTTGACGGGCTTATGTCTTCCAGTCAGCTCTATATTGCCTTGGGGTGATGCCGATCACACGATGAAAAGCTGCAGCAAGATGGCTGGGGCTGGAAAAGCCGCATGTATAGGCGATCTCCGTTATCGGGCGGCTGGAGCAGCGGAGCATTTCACTCGCCCGCTCCACTCGTCTTCGAACGATGAAGGCGTGTGGCGGAAGACCTGTCGAAAGCCGAAACGCCTTCGACAGGTAATGCTCGCTTAAACCTGCCTCGTGGGCAAGTTCGGCCAAGCTCAAAGACCCGTCCAATGAGGCATCTATCCTGGCGATCAAGCGTTTCAGGACCGTCGGTGGCAGCCCGCCTTTGACATAATATCGCCTCTGGCCCGAGCTGCGGAACAGCCGGCCGAAGATCGTCCGCGCATGGTTCTCGACGATCATATGACTCAGGGCATCCCGCTGGCCGATTTCCGAGCGGATGCTGCGGGCGGCATATTGGATTGACGTATCCTCAAAACCGATTTTCGGCGCGAGCCGGTCAAGATCCGCACCCGGTACACCCTCAAACTGCTCCAGGATGAATTTCTTGCCAATGGTGATGAACAGGTAGGACGCCGTCGGATCGCCATCGTCCCAGCCGCTCCAATTGTGGTCCGCCGGAATGAATGAGAGCGACCCGGCCGGCCTCTGCGAAAATGCGACTCTGCGGCCATCCACAAAATCTTCGCCCGCTTTTGCGGCGCCAAGCATGTTCAAGAGGATAGCATGGTTCTCTGCGGCAAGGTTTGTTTCCTGCTGGCCCACACCGCTCCTGCGGACGACGTCCGCGCGCACGGATCGCCAGCACTCATACTCATGGGCAATTGGGGTATGTTCTGCGCGTCTCATGATATCGGGGTCAAACGCTGCAGGACCGAACATTCATAACTCCTTAATCTCTAACGAACCCCCGTTCACCGGCGGCATTCTTTTCTACAAACTATGGCGGGATTCCATCTGGCGGCTGCAACGCAAAATTTTATGACGGTTTTTTGAAAGAATAACCGGATTGTGACGGCTACAGGAGCGACCGCCTGCAATTGTGCCCTGGCACGATGCTTTTTCTCCCGTCGAACGGCAGACATCAGTCTTGGCAACGGGAGCATCGATGCGTGTCGAATCAATGGAGCACGACATGCGGGACTTCTCCTCATTTTTTGAAGAATGCGAACGGGCTCCGCGGTTGAACGAGCTCGCCGGCTTCTTTGGGGCAACGGCCGCGGGCCGGTCGGGAAATCCTATCAAGCAGCCTCATGTGGACCGGAGACTGCTTGGCGATGATGGGCTTCTGGACCGCTTCATCCTCCTTCATGAACGGCGCCGCGGACCTTTCGATCAACATTACCATGCAAGCATTCCCTACCGGCTGGAGGAAGAATGCCGTCTTGGACACGCAATTCTCCGATATTGTCAGGGCATGTCCGGACCGCTCAACCTTTATTCGCTGGGCACAGCGGAAGGTACTATGGCACGGACGATCTCTGAGTTGGCCGAAGGCCGTATCGAAAGCCTGTCATGCAGTCCCAACGTGGAAAACTATCAAAGCTTCATGGCGTACGGCGAGCCTCCGCATGCCACGTTCTTTCACGGCCCCTTCCATCACCTCCGGAAAGATCTGCTGCGGACGCGACAGGAGCTCAGCAAGTTCGCTTCAGGCTTCGACATCATTTTCGAGGATACGACGTTCCAGATGTATTCACCGAACCGGCCCGATCAGATCGAATTTGTGTCGCAGCATCTAAGGAATGATGGTCTCTTCTTCTTCGTCGAAAAGTTCAAAAACCCTGACATCGCTGAATATCAGCGCCGCGAATTGCAAAAGGATCACGGCTTCAAGGCCCGCTTCTTCGGCCCAACCGATATCATCGAAAAAAAGGCGGCGGTGCTAACCGTCATGAATCGGAACGAGGTTACGCTTGCGGAGATGTCGGATGCCATCAAGCGCCATTTTCAGCACTGCTTTGTGACCTGGAATAGCGGAAATTTCTGCACGCTCGTCGCGAGCAACAGCCTATCAAACGTCGAACGCTTCATCTCGGGCCTGATCAAACCAGCGATCCCCACGGAATATGTCTATGAAACGCTATCCCTTCTTCTCTTCAATGACGAAGGAGCGAGGGTAGGAGATCCTGGCACTTAATCACCTAAAGACAGTGCCAACCGGAGCTATGTATCGAGACATTGGCGATCCTAACATAACGCGCATTCACGTGCGGGATGACACCGAACACGATTAGTTCGGCGATCCGACGGCTATCGAGATTGCCGAGCACTGCCGGGTTTTGGAGATTTCGCCGGCGTCCTCGCGGAGATGCATCTGAAGTCAAAAGTTTTTGAACCGCTACCCAGGTACATCAAGCTCCTTTCCCAGAATGAAGATTGATGACGGTGTTACGCAAGGACGACTGAAAAGGATTTCAATGCGCCATCATGTTGCCGAAGCCTTCGTCGCAGTCACCGACGCGCCATGTGTTGCGGAGAGGATCTGTACGTGGATCCGCGATTTCTGTGATGCAATCGTCACTCAGGGATCTGACCGGATTCTTACTTTTGAGGACGGACGTGCGATCATCACATTGACCGGCGACGGCCTGTTCTTTCGGGTTTCGGCTCGGAACCTCGTGACCACCTATGGGATCCGGGCGCTCATCGAAGGCAGCTTGTGGGAACTCGCCTCCAGTTCCGCGATGTCGATTAAATTGTTTCCTGGAATGGCATCCCATTTCGTGTGGTCGACAAGCGCTTGGCCTACGGATACGGCAGGATGAACAACCCATAATTCTGCCGGCCCATCAGGAACGTTACCGAAGACTACCGTCGGATAGCTGGCCGGTTGGTTCGGGCTTGATCGTCATTTTGCAACCGCTCGATCGTGAGTTGAACGTACCCGCTCATGGACATGACGCAGTGTCGCGCCGAGATGACTCGGGGATATTTAAACCTGCCGTCTAATTTCGTGAAGGCGGCACCTATGTCGACGACCTTCCAAATTTTGCCAACCTCGCTATCTTGGCCGGATGAGCACTATGAATATTTCCCTGCCCGATAACCTGAAGCAGTTCGTCGACCAGCAGGTCGCCGGGCGAGGCTATGGCACCAGCAGTGAATACGTCCGCGAACTGATCCGCCGCGACAAAGATCGGCAGCATTTGCGTAATCTCTTGCTTGAGGGTGCTTCATCCGAAACGACAGAACCGGTCGATGCCGCCTATTTCGATAGTCTGCGAGCCCGCGCCTCGCGGCAAAGCTCCACGTGACCGTAAAATCTATCGTCCCCCGCGAGTCGGCCCGCAGGGATGTCGAGAATGCCGTGGACTACTATGCTCGCGAGAGCGGCACTCAAGTTGCGATTAACTTCATCGATGCGGAGTCGACATTTGGTTTGATCGCAAGGCATCCTGCATCGGGTTCATTGCGCTACGCATATGAACTGGGCTTGTCCGATCTACGCAGCATGACGCTGAAGGCCTTCCCATATATCGTCTTCTGTCTTGAAGCCAACCACGTCGACGTGTGGCGCATTCTGCATGCTGAGCCCGACACTCCGGCGTGGCTGCCAGATCCCGGGGTGCCTGCGTAGGGTGGCATGCTGCGTTAGGTGAATGGGGCCGGCGTCTGTTACCCGAACCAAGGTCTACCGCTGGAAGAGCTTTATCCGAGCGTCGACATCAACATCCTCAGTGAGACGTTGCTGCAGGGTAAAGGCCCGCGATAACGTGCGCATCGTAGATTGCTCGACGCCACCCCAATTTGGCTCTTCGTTCCGGCCGAATCATTGACTTCTTCGACGGTCTTCAAAAATCGATGCCGCGGCCCCGGCGCACGGCCCGCTGGTTACGCTCCAAGACAATGTCTTGGCTGCTTTCCATGCGGACCGTCTGCTGCAGGACTTTGAACCTCTCCTGCATCGCCACAAAGGCCTGGCGGTGCGCCGGCGGCACGCGATTGATGAGATCCTTCTCGCCGCCCAGAATGGCATTGCGCCCGAAGCGTTCGTCGAGCGCCTTGCTGACGGCGGCAAACTCCCGGCGGATGTTTACATCGAGCGGCGCCGCCGAGTTATTCAGCTTGCGACCATTCTTCCGTGCCGCTTCCATCCGTTGCTCGAGCGCCGCTTCCGCTGCCTTCGACAGACCGGGAATAGCGACCGCCATGCGCCGTCGCTCTGCCTTAATGACCTGTCGTTCTGCATCGAGCAGATTGACATAGGACGACCCGAGTGAGCGCAACCGGACGGCGGCTTCCGGCACCGCCTGCACTGCCTCTTTCCGCTCCCGGCCAGAGGCCAGCATCCGATCCATGAGGCGCTCGGAACCGCGCAGCGCACCATAGGCAGTGGGATCATTGGACACCGCGGCGGCAATGCGATCGGCAGCAAAACCCTTCTGCAGCAGTTCCTCGATCTTTGCGACGGCCCCGGACGGATCGCGCCAGATCGTCCTTGCCACGTTGGCCAATGCCGCACGCTGTTGATGGTAGAGCGGAGCTGCGAGCACACGCGATTGCGCCTCCACTTCGACCGGCGTTTTGAACTCGGTGACGGCAGCAAGCATCGGCAGCACGGTCACATTCTCCTTGCCTGGCTCCATCTCTGGCTCCTTATTCGATACGGCACTGGCAGCCGCAACGATCTTCGAACGATCGTGCCGTTCGGCACGATGCTGCTCGTCGGCAAAACGCTTCACGGCCTCGAACAGTTTGATCAGTGTCTCACCCTGGCCAGCCATCAGATCTTCCGGCATGAGCCCGGCAATGTTACGCTCGGCAGCCGCATCCGCCTTCGCGGTGAAGGCGCTCCAGCCAAAGCGAGCGGTCAATGCGTCGCTGACCGCCTTGACCTCCTGCACGACCGAACGATCCTCGGCGGCAATCGCAAAGGCCGTCTTATAGGCGTCGTCACCGCCTTGGCTGCGTACCGCCTCGATCTCCATAAGCCGCGCCATCGCATGTTCGGAGAGCGCCGGGACGGACAACGCCATATGCCCTCGACGTATCTCCTCGCGTTCGTGGAATCGTTCAACATTCCTGCGGAACTCGGTCGCATGGGCCCGTGCTAGCGGCCGCAGTTCCTCCAGAGCCGAGATTGCAGCGCTACGCTCGTTGCGGGCCACCCGCCCGTCGATGATGAGTTCGGAGCCGCGCAGCCGGCCAAGCCGATCGGGTTCTGCGGCAAGATTGTCGGCGAGCTTGCGCGGTTCGGCGCCGGCATCCGATGCCAGCGCGTTAAGGGCGGCAAGTGCTGCATCTGGATCGCGATAGATCTTCTCCAGCAACGGTCGAAGGATCGCTTCCCGCTCCGCCCAGGTCGGGGACGAAAGCTGCAGCAGCCGCGCATCCTCCTCGACGCTCGTGACGAAGGAAGTGGTCGGCGGGATCAGATAGCGTGCTTCGCCAGCGCTTGCAGCCGAGACGACGTGGGATTCAGTTCGGTCATCGCTGTAGACGACCCGCCGTTCCCGCTCGATCGCAAAGCCGAGCGCCACGCTCGCCCTTTCCCAGAGTTTTTCCACCTGTTCCTTTTTTGCGGCAATCCACGCCCAGCGCCGGGAAAGGCTTTCCTCCATCTCGACTGCGGCCAACGAAAGATGATTGATCCCGCGGCGCCGGGCGAAGTCGTCGGCATATGCGCGATAACCGGCCTCGCTTTCAAAATCGAGCGTCGTGGTCTTGGCACCGGAGCGCGACAGGCGCTCGACAAGCTGCTTGAACATCTCAGGCCGATGGCTCTCGCGCTCAATCCGCTCCCGACGAGCCTCGGCGGTTTCGATCTGCTTGGCCGTCCAGACGTTGCGATCGACTTCCCTCTCCTCGTAACGCTTTTGACCCGTTTCCTCGTCGACGACGGGAACGCTCACCTTGACCCGTTCCACGCCGTCCTTGCGCAGCGTGACAGTGTCGCCTTCGAAGACGCCGGTGTCCTCGAGCGCCTTCGGCAGGCTCACGCCCCAGAGACGATGGACGGTACCGTCATCCGTCTTCACATCGGCGTAGGGACTTTCGTCGGCATCCTCGTCGTCGGGCCGGAATTTGGCTTCTCCGGTTTCCACGAGCTCGCCGGTGACGCCGGCAGCATGATCGACACGCGGCTTGCGGCCCCATTCCGGCCTCGCCGCGAAGTCCTCTGTCGCCGCATAAAGATCCGCGCGATCGCGATGCCGGGTCATTGCCACATAGGTCAGATGCTGATCCATCATCCCGGTCGCCAACACGAAGGTCCGGTCGACCGTGGCGCCTTGCGATTTGTGGATCGTTGCGGCATAGCCGTGATCGACATTGCGATAGCTGTCTTCGCTGAAGACGACCTTGTGGCCATTGTCGAGATGCACCGACAACAATGGATCGCCCCGTGTGTCGCCGGTGGAAACGACTGTGCCGAGCATGCCGTTCTTGACATATTGCGGACCGAGACGACGGGCGCGCGGCTCCAGGAAACGAGCATTCTCCAGGAAGATGATGCGATCGCCGGCGGCAAATTCTCTCATTCCGCGATCGGTCTGGAAGGTCCGGCTGTCAGAAAGCGCATCCTGCGCCCTCATGACCTCACGCAAGGCCTCGTTCAGCTTGCGAACGTCGTCATTGGTGTGGGCAAGGACAAGGAGCTCATCGCCGCGCAGCCGGCCTTCATCTCCCCCGGAAACAGATTTCTCGACTGCCTGTTTGCGCGCGTCCGTCCAGTCGAAGACGATACGGCCGATGATTTCGTCACGTGTTTGCGCCTCGACCAGACGGCCATGCGCGGCATAGGCGTCGAGCGCTTCCTCCACCCTCCCGCGGGCGAAGAGCCGCGAGGCCTCGCGCGCCCAATGATCGCGCTGGCGACGCACACCGGCAAGTTCGGCAAAGCCAACTCGCTCCGAGATCGCCCGAAAGGCAGCACCAGCCTGGATCGGCTGCAGTTGCATCGCATCACCCACCAGGACGACCTTTACCGCAGCCTCCTCGGCAATCTTCAGCACACGGGCCATCTGCTGCGACGACACCATGCCCGCTTCATCGATGACAAGGACGTCGCCGCGATGGAGCGTGTCGCGCCCATTCGCCCAGGCCAGCTCCCAGGAGGCGAGTGTGCGCGACTGGATGCCGGAACTATCCTCCAATCCTTCCGCCGCTTTGCCCGCAAGGGCGGCACCGATCACCCGATGGCCTTGGCTTTCCCAGGCAAGACGTGCGGCAGCCAGCAGCGTCGACTTGCCGGCGCCGGCGAGACCGACGACCGCGGCGATCGCGTTGCTACCGGTGACATGACGGACACCCTCGACCTGTTCCGCCTCGAGTTTGAAAGGTTTTGCCGGATCGGCCCTTTCGACGTATTGAACAGCAGCGGCCACTTGGGCACGGGGGATACCGAAGCCCTTTCGATCCGACAGAACTTCAGCCGACCGTGCCATGTCATATTCGACGCGCAGGATCTCCCGTGTGGTGAAGACTGCCGGCGCGGCCGCCTTACCGGTCTCGGCGTCGATCTCTTGCGGCTTCAATATGACCAACTGGTCGGACGCCATCAGGCGGGCACGGATATTGGCGAAATCGATGGGATCGTCGACGTAACGGTGCAGTGCCTTGGCGATATCCCTCTCGTCGAAAGTCGAGCGTTCATTGCCAAGCTGCTTCAGGAGAAGCTCGGGCTCCGCCAGCAGCCGGTCGGCCATGTCTTGCCGCCGGGCGAGATCGACCGGCGCGAAATACATCTCGGCCCCCTTGCGGGCGAGCGCTGCCTTCTCCGGACCGAGATGTTTCTGGGCGATGCCGTCGAGACCCTGTTCGGCATAAGAGCGCCCGTCGAGGCGGATCTCGTGGCCGGCCAGCGCCAGATGCCGGCTGGCTGTTTCCGCCCAGCCGCTTTTCCACCCCTTCATCGTTTCCTTGTCGCCGGCCCAGAGCCCGTAGACGATCTTTCCGTTCGGCCGGTCCGGCGTGACGACGCGCAGCGGCTTGCCGTCTTCGCCCAGAACAGGAACCTTCTTCGGGCCGAAACCGTCCTCCGTCAGCGGACGCAGCGTCATCATCAGATGAATATGCGGGTTGCCCTCCTTGTCGTGATAGACCCAGTCGGCCACCATTCCTTTCGCGGTGAAACTGTCCCGGACGAAATCGCGCACCAGGGCGATATTCTCCGCTCGCGTCAGTTCCTCCGGCAGCGCGATGATCAGCTCGCGGGCCAGCTGTGCGTCCGTCCGCTTCTCGAAGGCGTCGACGGCATTCCATAGCGCCTCGCTTGCCTTGGCGACGGATTGGCCTGATATCGCCGACACCAGCCAGACCGGGATCCCTTCGGGCAGCGCCAGCTCCTCATGAACCAGTTCGGCGGCCCCACCGCGATAGCTGAACGACGTTCCCATCTGTTCGTCCATCATCTGGGCGCGATGGCGATAGGCGGCAGCCGAGACGATGCTGCGTCCCGCTCCCCTGCTGATCATCTGTGCTCTGACGAACATGATCGCCACCGACGTCTCCAGACCTCGCCAAGCACGTCGCCACAGCGACGTATATTGCGCCCTCAAACTGATCGGACCGCAGGGCCGATGCCGCTTTTCCGGAACACGGCCATCAGCCGGACTTCCGGCTGCGACGTTTTCGAATTGATGGAAAATAGCCTATTTAACTATTTTGTTCTAGCTAGTATAACTGGCCGTTGAGGTTATTTTCAGGAAGGATGAGTTCACTGATGGCCACGAAATCATCGATCACCGACATTGACTCCCAGATCGAGAAGCTGCGCGAGCGCAGACGCGCGATGATCGCCAAGTCCGCCGAGCGCTATGCGCGGGCCGCGACGAAGTCGGGGCTGGCGGAAATGGAGATCGCCGACGAGGAGGTCGATCGCCTCGTCGAGGAGATCGCAGCGCGATTTCGCAAACGAGAGGAGAAGGGGACTGACGGCGCATCTGTTTCGCCGCGTCGACCGGCAGCTGGCGTCACTGGAACGCCGGCGGAAGTTTCTCATGGCGGCTGATCGTAAGCACGAGGCGCGCGAGAAGTTTTTGCTCGGCGGCCTCGTCGTCAAGGCGGGGCTTTCAAAGGTCGACCGGGCGTTCCTGCTCGGCGGTTTTCTCGAATTGGCAAGGATCGGCACGGGCTCATCAGAGTATCGGCGCTTGCGCGATATCGGCGAGGAGGCATTCAAGATCCCCAAACTCGACGGCAGTTCGCGGCTCATCGCGGAGGCGGCAGAATGACCACGAGAAGGAAATCGTACCCGAGCCTGTTGCTGGTTCTGGTGCCGATCGCCGTCACGGCTTTTGCCGCCTATGTCATCGGCTGGCGTTGGCAGGAACTGGCCGCTGGCATGTCAGGCAAGACGGGATATTGGTTCCTGCGGGCCGCACCCGTGCCGGCGCTTCTGTTTGGGCCGCTCGCGGGGCTATTGACGGTATGGGCTCTGCCGCTGCACCGGCGCATGCCGGTGGCTATCGTGAGCCTCGTCTGCTTTCTGGCTGTGGCCGGTTTCTACGCGCTGCGAGAATTCGCCAGGCTCAGTCCATCCGTGGAGAGCGGCTCGGTCTCATGGAACCAGGCACTTTCCTACGTGGATCTCGTAGCCGTCATCGGCGCGGTGGTGGGCTTCATGGCTGTGGCGGTGGCCGCGCGCATCTCGACCGTCGTGCCCGAACCTGTGACGCGGGCCAAGCACGGAACTTTCGGGGACGCGGATTGGCTTTCGATGTCCGCGGCGGCAAAGCTCTTTCCACCCGATGGCGAAATCGTCGTCGGCGAACGCTACCGCGTCGACAAGGAAATCGTCCATGCGCTGCCCTTCGATCCCAACGATCCGGCGACATGGGGAAAAGGTGGCAAGGCTCCTTTGCTCACCTACAGGCAAGACTTCGATTCCACCCATATGCTGTTCTTTGCCGGGTCGGGTGGATACAAGACGACGAGCAACGTGGTGCCGACGGCGCTGCGCTATGGCGGGCCGCTGATCTGCCTCGATCCCTCCACCGAGGTCGCGCCAATGGTGGCCGAGCACCGAACCCGCGTTCTCGAGCGCGAGGTCATGGTCCTTGATCCCACGGACCCGACCGTGGGCTTCAACGTGCTCGACGGGATCGAAGCCTCAAGGCAAAAGGAAGAGGACATTGTCGGCATTGCGCATATGCTGCTATCGGAGAGCCTGCGCTTCGAAAGCTCGACGGGATCCTACTTCCAGAACCAGGCGCACAACCTCCTGACCGGTCTGCTCGCCCATGTGATGCTCTCGCCGGAATATGAGGGACGACGAACCTTGCGCAGTCTCCGCCGGATCGTTTCCGAACCGGAGCCATCGGTGCTGGCCATGCTGCGCGACGTTCAGGAGCATTCCACTTCGGCCTTCATCCGCGAAACGCTCGGCGTCTTCACCAACATGACCGAGCAGACCTTCAGCGGCGTTTATTCCACCGCATCCAAGGATACGCAGTGGCTGTCGCTCGACAGCTATGCTGCGCTCGTCTGCGGCAATGCGTTCAAATCGAATGACATCGTCTCGGGCAAGAAGGACGTCTTCCTCAACATCCCCGCATCGATCCTGCGTTCGTATCCCGGCATCGCACGCGTCATTATAGGCTCGCTGATCAACGCGATGGTGCAGGCAGATGGCGCCTTCCAGCGCCGGGCGCTGTTCATGCTCGATGAGGTCGATCTTCTCGGCTACATGCGGGTGCTCGAGGAGGCGCGCGACCGCGGCCGGAAGTACGGCATCTCGATGATGCTGATGTACCAGTCGGTCGGACAATTGGAGCGGCATTTCGGGAAGGATGGCGCGACATCATGGATCGATGGCTGCGCTTTCGCCTCTTACGCAGCGATCAAGGCGCTCGACACGGCCCGCAACGTCTCGGCACAATGCGGCGAGATGACGGTGGAGGTGAAAGGCAGTTCCCGCAATATCGGCTGGGGCACGAAGAACAATGCGTCGCGAAAGTCGGAGAGCGTCAATTTTCAGCGCCGGCCGTTGATCATGCCGCACGAGATCACCCAGTCGATGAGGAGGGACGAGCAGATCATCATCGTCCAAGGGCATAGTCCGATCCGCTGCGGTCGGGCGATCTATTTTCGGCGAAAGGAGATGGACCAGGCGGCCAAGATCAATCGTTTCGTCAAACCGGTGCAGTGATCGTAGTTGATGCGGGGCCCGTCTCGTCCTCGCCGGCATAGGCCTCGACAGCGTTTTCGAGCGCGGCAAAAAGTTCGTCGGGCATCGTTTCGATGGTGCCGACGGTGCGTCGGTCGGACTGCCTGATCAGCCGCTGATAATCTTCGATATTGAGGAGAACCAGACGGGGTTTGTTCCTGTGAGTGATCGTCACGGGCTGACGCAGCGCCTCGGCGATGATGTCACCGGACTTACGGGAGAGGTCACTGGTTGAATAGGAACCGGTTGACTTGGGCATATGGGCTCCTTCGTTGCCACTACGGTTGTTCTATACAGCATTTACAACATTGCATGAGACCTCGTAGCCATCGTTGCTCGGCTCTCGATGTCAGAGGCCATCGCCAACCAAGAGGCAACCTCGTCTGTCGCCTCTCAGATGGCGCAACAACCATGATCAAACGGCGCGCCCCGCATAGATGGTGATGGCCGTTGCCAGCCTGATATCCTTGATGATCTGCGCCAGCGAACCGAGCTCCTCACTCAGCGAAACCAGCTCCGGAAAATCGATATCGACGCCACTATCATCAACGGCCAAAGCGTTCGTCCATTCGCCGCCGTTGACGCGGAATTCATGCGTGTCGCAATCAAATTCGAGATCGTCCAGTAGATTGATGGTGAAGCGCCCGAAAATCTCGTTCTCACCCTCCAGCTGATATTCGGCGAATTCATCGTCCCCGACGAGAACACTTCGTTCCAACTCCATGATGATGTGGATCCGAGCGATTGCCGCCTCGAGCCCTTCAACCAGGCGATCGTGACGCTCTCGCGAGAAGTCGCTGTCGCAGCCGAAGCGGCTTGCCAGGACGACGAGCCGGAAACCGGCAAGCTGGGTGTAGAGCATGAGGTTCTGATCGGTTGTCATAATGTGATCTCCTTCATCTTGATGACGGAGATCGGCCACTCCTTAGCAAAGAGGGGTCAAGGACCGCGGCACGCGGCTCGCAAGCGGGGGAACCGATTTTGTCGCTTGCGGCAAAATTGGGGGAGACCGCGCCGTCCTTGACGCCGGATTTGCTGGAGTAAAATTGGACGTCAGAGAGAAGAAGAGCCGCGGACCCGAAGGGGCCGCGACCGTTTCCGGCGTGAGCCGGCAGGAAGTGTCGAGGGTAGAATCCCCGCCCTGCGGCTGGGCAAATGCCAGAGGGGGCGTGACCGGAGGCGGAGACCCGCGTGCGGGCTCGGCGAGCGAAGCGAATAGTACCCGGGCCCGGGCGGCCTTCGGGGGACTCGCCCAAATCACAATCCTTCTGCCATCATCACGAAAATGAATCGGAAAGGGCCAGCCGATTCACAAGTGTCGTTGGACGCAAAAGCTGGATCCGACGATTCTTCCGCCATGCTCGCTCAACCATATCGGCTCTACATCGAACGCACGGATGCGACGAAAAATATGGCGCGCTTCTACGCGCTCGCGATCGAACCGACGTTGTTCGGCACGCCCTGCCTGACGCGACGATGGGGACGCATAGGAACGTTTGGGCAGGCCATGGTGCATCACTTCGACAGGGAAGAGGATGCAGTCCGCATGTTCCTCGATCTTCTCCGGACGAAACGGGCGCGCGGCTATAGACCGAAGACATATGTCGGACGCGGCGCACTGGCATGACGCCACGCTTGGGGCGACTTCCTTGATCCTCGATTATGATCATGGTGCGAAGCGAAGCTTCGAGCCCGGCCAGCTGGTCGATCCGGTTGGCCGGGCCTGGTGACATGGCAAAACGCCGCCCTCAGAAAGGCGGCGCAGGGTCGATGACGCCTACATGCTCGGCGATTGCCACCCTCAGTTCGGCTTGAGCGATCTCGAGCTCCGCTTCAATCTGGCGGCGCTCGGCAGGATCGGCGTTTCTGAGCTCGGCGCGCAGTTCTTCAACGTGAATTTCGAGTGCCATTGCCATCGTCGTCATCTCCTGAATGATGTGAAAGACGACGCCCGGGGTCGTGAGGATCGGGCCGGGTCGAGGATCGCGTCAGCGACCGGCGGAGCCGGTGAGCGGAGGAACCGATTTTCTGACGGCGCCCCTCAGGGCGCCGGCTGAAAATTGGAGGGGCCGCGAAGTCCTTGAGGCGGCGCGAGCCTCGCGGCAGACTTCAAGTATCTGAGCAGACAGTCCTTGGTCTCGTGTGGCACGACAGGAGGAGTGAAAGCGGGCTCGACGCCCGCTTTCACTCCCGCTAACGCGTGAAAAGTAAGGAACGGCGGAAGCGGCCCCGATTGCTCGGGGCCGCTTGGCTTTGCTCTTCAGTTCGGGTTGTTCCAGAGGATCACCTTCTTGCTCGGATCGCCGCCGGGTGCCGGTGCGAGGTTGCCGAAGATCACGCCGATCTCGGGGGCTTCGAGCTTCACCGAGAGGTATTCCTCGCCGGTCTGCCGCGCGATGCGGTTCCAGGCCGCGCCGATCTCGAAGCCGGTCTTGCGGTGGATGACGCGGTAGTCAGGAGCTTCTTCGCTCGCCTTCTGAGCGTTCGGGACGATGGCGATGGGGGCGTTGACCCGGATGGTGGCGAAGATGCCTTCGAGGATGCCGTCGGTCTTCTGCGTGAGCGTTGCGATCGTGGTGGCCATGGTGTTGTCTCCTTCGGTTGATCGGGACCATTCCCGATGGCGCACGAAGAGACGGCCGACCTGCTGCGGTCAGCTCGATCGAAAATTTTGCAAAATTCTATTTTCCACCAGGACAAAGAACCGAAATCGAATTTTGCAAAATATTCGGGCGAGTCTTACCCCTTCAGGGGTTGGCCGCAAAAGCAGGCGGTCGTCTATACGAGCGACATAAAACGGGAATGGTTCGGGGCAATCGAATGCCGCGACAAACCATCGTAGCCGCCCGGTCCAAGTGCTGCGGGATGTCGGCCGCGCCCCTGAACGCTTCGCGCGCATGTCGATCAACATAATAACCCTCGCCCGCTCCCAGCTGCGGCAGGCGGTGAGCACCCGGCTCGACAGCATTCCTCTGCTGATCGGGGAGGTCGCCGCGGCGACCGCATTGCCGCCTGCAGACCGTGCGACATTCCCGAGTGAAGCTGTTAGCATGGACGCAGATGCTGATCGTTCCCTACTGTTCGCGCGCATCCGACCATCAAGGCCGTCGGTGGTCACCAGGCACAGCACTATGGCAAGCAAGCGACCGCCAACGATCTGGGCCCGCCTCATCCGCGGAACCAAACCCGCGTGAGATCACAAGGCAACAGGATCCGAGCAAGTCACAAACGGAATGCCATAGAGCCCGACATTTTGATCCTCCGAACCAAATACGCTCCCTCCGCCACGGCTTGCGCCATGACCAGATGATCGAAGGGATCCCGATGATGAAGTGGAAGAGGAGCGAGAGCGATAAGATGCGCGTCCGTGATATCCAGCCGGCCGAAACCTTGATCGGGCAAGATCGCAAGGATCTCTTCTATACCGGCATCAAGTCTGCCGATCCGCAGCTTCACGGCGATTTCACAGAGGGAGACAGCACTGACGAGCACATCGCGTTGAGGATCGCGGAGAGGGCGACGCGCATGGCTCCCAAGCCTCTCGTCGTCGTTCAGCCACCACAGCAAGGCATGCGTATCGAGCAGCAGCCTCACGTCCCATCTTCCATGGATTTCAGAACATCCGCCGGCAGACGATCGAAGTCATCGGCAACTTTGATCTTTCCGCGCAACGCGCCGGGTTTCCGCATGACGGCGTTCGCTGACGGCGGCCCGATTTCGGCGACAACCTTGTGATGGGACGTCAGGACAAACCGCTGCCCCTCTTCGACCTGCTTGAGGAAGGACGTCAGGTTGCCCCGAAATTCCCGCACGCCGACATGGCGGGGAGATGGTATCTGCTGGCGGGATTGGGGCATGGCGAAGCTCCGTTTCAGCCGCAAATGTGTACACAATTTTCAAGAAATGCAAGCATTGCCTTCAGCCCATATGGACAGATGGCGCTTACGCGCCATCTCCCGCCGCCTGCCAGACGGAGATGCCGAGTCTGCGGGCCTTGTCGGCGAGATTGCCGGTGATACCGGAGCCGGGGAAGATGACGACGCCGGCCGGCATGACCGAGAGCATGTCGTCGTTGCGGCGGAACGGCGCCGCCTTGGCGTGCTTCGTCCAATTCGGCTTGAAGGCGATCTGCGTCACCTTGCGCGCCTCGGCCCAGCAGGCGGCAATGCGTTCGGCGCCCTTCGGCGAGCCGCCATGCAGCAGCACCATATCAGGATATTTCGTCAGGGCCTGATCGAGTTTCGCCCAGATTCGTTCATGATCGTTGTAGTCGATGCCACCGCCGAAGGCGATCTTGGTGCCTGCCGGGATCAGCACCTCGGTCTCGGCGCGGCGGCGGGCGGATAGAAAGTCTCTGGAGTCGATCATCGCCGCGGTCATGTTGGCGTGGCTGACCTTGGAGCCCGTCCGCGGCCGCCATGCCGACCCGCATTGGGCTTCGAAGAGGTCGCCCGCATAGTCGCGCATGAACTCGAAGGCGTTGCGGCGTTCCAGCAGCGTGATGCCTTCGGCGACGAGGCGCTCAAGCTCGACGCTTTTGACCTCCGAGCCGTCCTGCTCGCGCTGACCGTTGCGCTGACTATCCTCATTGCGCTGAAGCTCACGTTGGATCCGTTCACCGGCGCGGTGGAAGAGGTTGACCACCGACCAGAGCAGGTCTTCGAGATCGGGCTCCAGACGGGTGTCCCCGAGCATTTCGACGAGGGTGTCGAACATGGCGGTCAGCGCCGACTGGACGAGCGGCTCCTCTGGCAGCGGGCGCGGGTCCGGTTCGTCCTGGAAGGGGCGATGGCCGTAGATCTGCATCTCATAAATGAAGCGGTCGGTCGGAGAAGATCCGTGATGGGGCTCGAAGGCATCGTCGATGGGAAGGGCAAGGTTCATGATGGTCTCCGTCGGTTTGGGGCGCGCCTCTCGCGGCCTGACGGCGATCCCTGTCCATGCGGCAGATGGGCCGGAACCGCGGCGCCTGACGCCGCGGCCCAGCGAAGCGCCGGGCGGGGACAAGAAGGTTTCTTGCTGCGCGAGGAATGGCGGGCCGCTCGCGGCCCCAGACAGGGGAAGAAACCTGAGCGACCCGCTGAAGGACCCGTCGCCGTATGGTAAGGGTCGCCTCCCGGCAGGCCCGCGGGCGCGCCACCGAGCGGCGGTCGCTAGAAGCTGGCCTTGCCTGCGACGCCTTAGCGCCCTCACCTCCCCGACCGGCTCGATCATGCGGGCAGAAAGGCCAGAGCGTCTTCCGGGGCGAGCTGTGCCTTGAGATTGGCGATGAGCCGCTCCGGACCGAGCCGGCGCAGATCCTCGTTGAAGTCGCCGAGCTCCGGGGCGAGCACCAACGGCAGGGTTCCAAGCGCCTGGGCGCGGCGGCTCAGTCCCTCGATGCCGTGCCGGCCGGCGGCATCGGCGTCAGCTGCGATGTAGAGGCGCCGGCACCCATCGGGCAGCCGGAAGGCGGCAAGATGATTGGCGGTCAGCGCCGAGACCATCGGCATGCCGGGCAACACGCGGGCAAGTGACAGGATGCTTTCGAGGCCTTCGCCCGCGACTATTACCGGCACCGGGCCATGGAAAGGAAAGCAGAAGCGCACGGCATTGCCGAGCAGCCTGCCGAGCGCGCGGCGGGGATCAGCGACCTGCGCCTTTCCCTTGCCCTGTGGATCGAGCCATGTGCGATGCACACCGGTGATCACGCCGGAGGGATCGGTCACAGCAGCGATGAGGGCTGGAAAGGTGCTCGTCCTGCCGGTCACGAGGTCGCGGTAGTAGCACGAGGGATGGAAGCGGAGCGCCTGGTGCAGAGCTGCCCGCAGGATGCCCCGCTGGCGTAAGTAGCTGTCGGCCAGTGAACCGCTAAGCGGCTCTGTGATCCGGAACAAGCGTCTTGCGCGTTCGTCTGCCGGCCTATCGACCGGCGGAGCGGTGTGGGCGTCGCCCCTGCGGGACGACGCGGGGATGGGCTGGGGTTCGGTCAGAAAAAGCCGCGCCTCATCAGCGACGTCGCGGAAGTCGGCCAGCCCACAGGCTTCCCGCACGAGATCGAGCAAGTCGCCATACTGCCCGGTTGCTGCATCGGACCATTTCCCCGCGCGAGAGCCTGTCAAACGGACAAAGAGCGAACGACCCTTGCTATTGGCGACGTCACCAACGATCCAATAGTCGCCGGCCCGTCGGCCGACAGAGAGATAATGCTTGCACACCGCCTCGGCATCACGCGCGAGACGGTCCGCCAGTTCGGAGGCGGATGACATAAGGCTTCCTCCGTCACGAGTGGCTGGTGATAGGAAAGACCAAGCGGTCCTGCAGTTTAGGAACAGGCAGCGGTCTGTTGCAGTCTTCGAAAATGCGGCCCGCTCGGCTCGGCCGGTCGAAGCAACCGTGCACGGAGATACCAGCACTCACCGCCGAGGAAGAAATCACGCTCATGGGACACCTGTCGAGAGCAAGGAAAGAGCCGGCCTGCGCCGGCGCTCTCCAACCCCGCCAGGCCAACCCTTCTCTGCCCTCCTCTTCCTCTTTCACCAAACTGCCAGCTGCGGCCGGCTTGAAGGGCTGGGCAACACGCGATGAAAACTCACTTTTTGCTTGCGTAGCCTCTAGTTTTTGGCGGGTTGGCTTCTAATCAACGAACTGTCGACTTCTAATTGTCATGCTTGATGGTTCTAATTTGTGGAGGTTGGAACCCAGGTACCGGCGGTTTGCAGGACGACGAATGGAGGAGCGCGGTTGTCGGAGCCATCAGCAGACGCATGCGGTGGATGGAGTGCTCGAGCGTGACGATGGATGGTCGTCGGGATCGAGGTAAAAGCGAGCGCCACGGTCAATGCCACCGATTTCAGGAGCCTGAAGACGCGTGCGGGCAAAAAATTTGCGTTCGCCATCGTTCTTTACGATGGAACCGATGTCGTGCCATTTGGCGATCGGCTTGCCGCACTTCCCCTTTCCTGCCTATGGCGCCGAAATCGGCCCCAGCGGCCGTGGCGTTTCTATACTAACTATTTTGCACTAGTATAATCCTCGAAGGTCGTGCTACGTCTTCTATAGGGCTCGATCATCCTTTGGTCAGGCAAGCGAGGAACGATGTGCGACAGTTTTTGATCGGCAACCAGGCGTTCGATGACAGTTCTCCGGAGTTTGCGCCGCAGCTCGAACGCGCGTACGAACAGAAGCTCAGGCCACTTTGCCTGTGTCGGGAACCGCCGGTGCCGATGTACATCGCTCGGATGGATGACCAATTCCTGATCAAACGCATGCCGCTCTCAGGCCGGCAGCATGAACCCGGATGCCTATCGTACGACCCGCCATATGAGCTATCCGGCCTCGGGCCGTTGATCGGAAACGCCATCCAGATCGACGCGGCGACCGGTGCGACAATGCTGAGACTCGATTTTTCGCTGTCGAAACGCGGGAACCGATCGACCTCGACGTCGTCTTCCGAGCCGTCGGAAACGGTGCGAAGCGAACCCAAAAAGCTGTCGCTGAGGGCGATGCTCCATTATCTCTGGGATATGGGGGAGCTCACCGAATGGACGTCCCTATGGGCCGGAAGACGCGGCTGGGGTCGCGTGCGCAGCAGCCTGTTGAACGCCGCACGGCAGATGACCGTCCGCGGCGGTCCGCTCAGCGACATCCTGTTTGTCCCGGAGGTGTTTCACCAGGAGGACAAGGAAGAGATTTCCGCCCGGCGTGCGGCGATGTTGGCCGGTGCTCAGGCAGTTGGTCCCGGGCCGCGCAAACTGATGATGATAGTCGCGGAAGTGAAGGAATTCTCACCGGCGCGCAACGGCCAGAAAATACTCGTGCGCCACCTGCCCTTTCCTCTGATGATCGATGAGGGCGCATGGAAGCGGCTGAACGCCCGATATGAGACCGAACTGGAACTCTGGCGGTCAAACGAAGAGTTCCATCTTGTAGTGGTCGCCACTTTCGGCATATCAAGCGCCGGCATCGCATCCGTCGAGGAAGTGGCGATGATGGTGGTCAATGTGAACTGGATCCCGTTCGAAAACATCCACGAACAGCGTCTTCTCGACCGGCTCTCCGGGCTGAAGCGCAGAAGCGTGAAAGGGCTGCGGTTCGACCTTTCACGCGCTCAGCCGATTGCCTCCGTGATGTTGCCGGAAGCAAGGCCGGCGCCCGTCGCTCTGTTCGTCATTCCGTCGAATGCCGACGAAGACTATGAGGTCGCCCTGAAGGAGATGATTGCCGCGAGGCCCGAGATGACGCTGTGGATCTGGCGTGTCGCTGAGGGTGAAATGCCGCGCTTGCCATGATCCGCATGAACTCTGCTTCACAGCAGCCGGGTTCCTTGCCAGCATCGCCAAAGTGTTGGTTCAGTCGGTGCTCAATTGCTGCGAAATGCAAATCGGCCCAATCCTGCTGCTTGGAGCGCAGCCGTAGGCTGGCAACTGCGATCGGACGTTGAGGTCCGCGATGTTTAGGGCAACCGGTTGACCCGAGCGGCCGTCAACACCTATATTAATTCATCTCCATATGGAGTTGAATTAGGACCATCGACATGAGCGATATGGAATTTACGGTTACTGAAGCGAGCTTCTTGGCAGATCGCTCTGCTACCGACGTGCAAAACGCGGTCGACAAGAAGGTCGTCAAATCCACCGTGGTTAAAGTCGGGCCGCGAGCTCAACGCCTTCTCGGAAGGGCTGAGTTGCGGTTTCTGACGATGGATCGCGAAATTGGTGAAGCCCTGTCTGGCGCAGGCAAACGCCGTCTTTACGAGGAACTGTCAAGGCTTCCGGAAAAGGCCACGACGGCGCGATTTGGAGCACTCGTCGTGGATCTTCGAAAAAGCGACGCCAAGCTCAAGAGGAGATTGAGACTGCTCGAAACGATCAAGGGATCAATCAAAATGAGGGCGGGAGAGCCCTTTATCAAGGGAACCGATATTCCTGCTTATCAAGTGGCTGCCTTGTATCCTGCCGCTTCTATCGAGGAGATCCTGGAGGATTTTCCCTCGCTCAAGCGTGGCCAAGTTGAACATGCGATCGACTTCGCGCGGGCATATCCTAAAAAGGGGCGCCCTTATCCGTCGACGTCCCTGAAACGCGGAATTTCCAGCCTTATTAAAAGCGGTGTTTTTGATGATGACTAAGACAAGGTCGCGGAGTGCTTAAATATTTGCTCGACGAGTCCGTCATCCGTTCAATGGATACACACGACAACGTCGTCAAGTGGAAGAGATCCATCGACGACAGCGAGCTGGCGATATGCGTTTTCACGCTCTTTGAGAAACGGAAGGGCGCTGAGGCGCAGTTGAAAAAGGATCCAAAGAAGGCTCGGGCCAAGTTGGATGCGATAGCTGAGTTCGAAATCAGCTTCGGGCCCGATCGCATTCTCAGTCTCGACGCAGCGGCAACGAAAGAATGGGCTTCGTTTGTCGGCGCGCGGGAAAGGCATGTCATGGATGCCGGTATCGCCGCGGTCGCGAAAACGCGCGGGCTTATTATTGTCACGCGCAACCTGAGCGACTTCGCTGACTTCCGCGTACCGTGCCTCGACCCATTCCGAGACCCACCATTTTTGCTGGAATATGACGACAAGCCGACGAAGAGCAAATGATGAGGCGAACGCCGTAGACCATCCGGCCGGCAACGGCACGGCTGGAATGGAAAGATGGCGAACTCAGTTGGTTGGCGGTCGCTCCCTAACGCTTTCGGCTGACTGCAGCGCCTGACTGCGTAACGCACTGCTTCAGAATGGCGCCACGCGGCCATTGTTGCCTCCCCCGGCCGCGTATCGATAGTAGACCTCGCTCACCCGAAACCGACCATCGATCCTCTTGCACTGGACGATGATATCAACCGCGGCCGTCAGCATCTCGTGAATGTCGCGGCGTTCGAGATCCCCGCCCCCCTCGGACTCCTTGACCAGCAATGTCAGTTGCTCGAAGGCGAGGCGGGCGGAATCGGCGTGAACCGTCGTGATCGAGCCCGGATGGCCGGAATTGACGTTGCGAATATAGTAGAAGGCGGTCCCGTCGCGCAGCTCCTGCAGCAGGATGCGGTCGGGCCGCATGCGCAGGCAGGATTCCAGCAGTTCCTTAACGCCGACTTTGGCCAGCCCCTGCCCGCCCTTGGAGTAGAAGAGCCGAACATGGTTCGGCTGCGGAACCACCAGCTCCGGTGTGTCCTCTATGGTAATGATCCGCTCGCTTTGCGGAATGTGGTGGGTCAGAGCTTTCGATAGGGTTGTCTTTCCCGACCCGGTGGCGCCGGAGATGATGATGTTCTTTCTTGCAAACACCGCCTGGTGGAGAAACGCCTTATAGGCGCCGACCCGATAATATTCCAACAGCCTTTTGTCTGATTGCCCCCCGCCGCCTTCGGCGGGCTCGACGTCGGCGAACAATCCTGCCTGATCAAGATCATCGAGCGTCAGTGACACGGAGGACGGCTTGCGGATGGTGAAGCTGACGGTTCCCTTCATCGTTGCCGGCGGGATCACGATCTGGACCCGTTCATCACCCGGCAACGTCGCCGACAGGATCGGTCGCGTCTCGTCGATCGATTGGCTGGAAAAACTCGCGACCGCCCGCGCGAGACGCATCAGCCTGTCGTAGGACAACTCCGGCACCTCATAGGTCTGCCATCCCTCCCTCCCCTCCGTAACAACCTGTCCAGGCCGATTGACGATGACCTCATAGAGGGTCTTGTCGCGCAGGAAGCGTGATAGCGGCGAAAGCAGTTCACGGACAACACCTGAGTCAGCAGCTTCAGTCATCCTCGACCCTATTTTGTCACGAGCTTCGAAGAGGGCCCGAAATCTCCGAGCACAGCGCGATCGTAAATGCGATTGCGGGGCTCCGTCACGCGAAGCCGGTAGACGCTCGAGAAATCGAGGTCGCGTGCCACAAAGATCGAAACCAGCTCGCCCTGGTGCTTCATCAGGGTCGGCGGAATATTGATCGATTGCTCGACGGCAATCGCTGCGGCCTGCTGCCCGGCGCTGGTGGTGTTTTGCGCCTCGCTGTCCTGAAGCCGGCTGCTGGCATAGGAACTCGCATCGCCAACGATCGACAGCAGGATTGCACTGCCGAAACGCTCCCACCAATGGGTGTCGACATAGCCATCGATGCCGGCCCGACCAAGGGCATCGGTTGCCGGCGACGCAAGCGTAATGATCACGCCCTTCGGCGTCTTGGCCCGGTTCCAGAGGACAAAGAGGCGCTTCTGCCCGCGACGAATGCCGCCACGATATTCGCCGACGACCTGGGTGCCTTTTTCCATCAGCACGACACGACCATTGTCCGACAGGACGTCCCGGTTGATGACGCAACTCGTAAATCCCGGCTGATCGGAGGAGAGCGCCGTTTCCAGGGCGCACGGGATAGACGCTCCCATCGCGATGATAAAATCGCGATTGCCCAGCGTGCCGGCGCGCGACCCCTGCAATTGCGTCGGCACCAGCAAGCGGTTAAAGCGCTGATCCTCGTTTTCGCCTTCCGATGCGAGCCCACCCGGATTGTCGCCAAGCGGCACATAGTTTGAGCGCTCATCGGATCGTTCGTCCTTCTCCTGCTGTCGCGTCGACGGTGCTTTCTCGCCGCCAAAGGCGATGACCGGCGCCCGGCGCGCAGCATCGAGCAGCTTTTCGTCGTCGGTCGGCGCCTGCTCGGCTACGCCGGGCGTCGGCAGCTGGACGTCCGCGGGGAGCGCCACCGGCAGGACGGGCTCCTTCGCCGGCTCGAAGTCCGATGTCTGACGGATGACGACCCTTTCGGGCTGCGTGCCGTCAGCCGGCTTGTCCTGCCCACGCATCGACCAGAGAGCAAAGGCGACAAAGACGACGATGGCCAGCGCGACAGCGCCTCGTTTGAGGATGGGATTGTTGTCCAGCCGACGGGCAGTTGACGTCTCGACCCGTTCGCCAGGAATCTGCGTAATCTCTTCCCCGGCCATGACGCCTCCTATTGTGCTGCGTCGGGCTTCGCCTTGACGACGCGCTCGACCGACGGTGACGTGGTGTTAGTCTCGGGATTGATGCCGACGCGATCGTAGGCCTCGTTAAAAACGCAGAGGACGTCGCCGCCCCTGCGCAAGATGAACTTGCGGCTGATCGCGTGAACGAGCACAAGGTTTCCGTCGACGGATTTGGGGACCAGGCTTTCGGTGCCGTCGGAATTTTCCATGTAAATCGCCGGCATTTCCTGGTTGCCGGCAAAGGCGAAGGCCGTGAGCTTGCCGTTGTCGTAGACCGCTTGTGGCTCGAGCGCCTGCGCTCCTTGCGCCGCGTAGCGCCAGTTGCGCGGTCCATAGGCTTCGTGAAGGGCAAGGACCCGATCGGCGTCACCCGCCTCCGCCACCAGAGCCCGCGCTGCCGCCTCCTGTCGTCGCCGCTCCGCCTCATCACTTGGATAGCGATATTTCACGTAGAAATAGGTGTTCTGCCCAGCCTCGACGCTGCCGTCGCGGACGGTGAGCTCCATCTGATAGCTGCGGGTCGATCCGTCCCGCCGCGTTGTCACGACCGAAATATTCGTGACCGGCTGGTTTTCCCGGGGCTTCAGGAACAGGATATTGCCGGCCGGCGCCACTTCCCACGCAACGCTGTTGCCAAGCGCCACATGGGCAATTTCCTCGTCGGCTGCGAATTCGATCTGCACCGAAGACCGCAGCGTGCCGACGACTTTGGTGATGTTGTAGGGCTGATAGTCGACGAAACGGACGCGGCTGTCTTGTGCGGCGCTACGTGGGGTTTCGAGGGCGATCGCCGCCGAGGAAAAGCCCCCCGTCAGGATGAGCGGAACGAGGAAATACGCTTTCAATTGATAGCCTCCGGATCGGCGCGATATTCGCTGACGACAAAGCCAAGGGGATTGATCAGCCGATCGGTCGAGGACATTGGGGCGTTGGCATAGGAGAAGGTCAGGCTTGCAACCCAATGCGTGGTACGCACGTCGTCGCCGCGGGTAACGGTTCTGATATAGCGGACCGATGCCACATTGGCGTTGATCAACGAGATGGAAACGATGTTAATCCGTGATGTGGCATTGCGGCCGTAAATGTTCTGCGGGGATTCGGGATTGCTGCCGCGGTAGAGTGCTGCAAATCGCGTCTGTTCCGGCTGCGTCGATAGCAAGGCAACGGTGCGAAAATTCTCCTCACCCTCGCTCCAGACATAAGCTTCGCGAGCACGAACATATTTGGCGGCGAAATATTTCGTCACGGCCTCGTCATAGGTGCCGGCGCTCGACGTCAATGCCGAAACCACGTCGACGATGCCGGTCGAGTTGTCGACGCGCACCACGAAAGGTTCGACGGTCTTCAAAGGCGTGAGGCCGGCGATGGCAAAGACGGAAACGCCGGCAATGACGCTCGCACAAAGGGCGACGGACCAGGCGATCCGCGCAGAACGCTCGACCTGCATCATCCGGTCCTGATCGAACCGGCGGGCTCTGTCGAAATAACTTTTCAAACTCTCCGTGGTCACCATGTCACCTGCCCTCGCATGGTCGGTAAGAACCGGCGACATCGAAAGCTGCAAAGGCGGCCGGCGTGACCGAGGACGATTCCTGCCCGTAAGAGGCGGCTTGGCTCGTCGCCTCTGCGGGAAGAGCTCCGGTTGTCGGCTGTTCGGTTCGTCCATTGTCTTGCCACTGCCACATCGCGCGGTTCAGCGGCCGGCGGGAATAACCGTCACATTTGGGAAGAGGGTGGGAGATCGAGCCGCAAGCCGCCAGGCTGACGGTCAGGAAAAGCGATAAAACGATACGGATCATGCGGAAATAACCTGTCACTGTCTTGAACGTTGGGCCGTCATTCGGTCCGGTCTGGCGTCAGGCGGCGACTGACGGAACGCGCCCCGCGGCCGGCGGCTCTCACTGTGTGAGATGCAGCCCAGGCGAGCGTGCTTTCGTGCGCATCGCGCGCGGCGCCATAGCCGTAGGTCAGCGAGGCCCCGCCCGCCGCAAGTGCTGCAGCAATGCCGGGCAACTGGTAGAAGACGTAGAGAGCGGCAAGGCAGATGGCGCAGAGCGCGGTTGGGCGCATCAAGACATCGCTATAACTTTCGATCGCCGTAAATGTCGTGTCGATGCAGGTGATCAGCAGCGAGCCGATGGCAACGACCAGCACCTGCAGGATCACGAAATTGACAAGCTGGCCGATCCAGGATTCGGTAAACCGGCGTGTCGACTGGAACATGGCGAGCGCAATGAAGATTGGGCCGATGGCGAGCACGATCGCAAGCGCCAGCCGGGCGTAAAGCGAGACGATGTAACCGATCGCCGCCACGACGAAGCTCGCACCGATGACCATCATGCCGCCCATGCCAGTGACGATGTCGACCGGCCAGGAGCCGCGAGACCAGATTTCGTGGGCGCATTTCTGGCCCTTATCGAGCAGGCTGTCGAAGGTCGAAGCGCTTGGCGCCGTGCCGGAGTTCAGCGCCTGTGAAATCTCGCGCGGCAGTGTTTCGAAGAAGATATTGGTGACGTAGGTCTGATAGTCGCCGGCATTCCTGACCAGCATGACGATGATCGCAAGCTTCATCGCCCGGAAGGCGAATTCGAGGATCGGCTCCTGGACGGATCCACGCAGAACCAGGTAGCCGTAGAGCACCACATAGAGCGTGAGCGCCGCCGTCAGCGGGCCGCTCACCCAGCTGGCGATATTCGAAGTGCCCGAGGAAATGAAGTTTTCCAGTGGCGTCTTGAACTGCCCGTCGACGAAGCTGAAAATCTTATACATCGCTCAGCCTCCCAACGCTTTGCCCATGCGCTCGAGCCGCAGCTTGCCATCGGCGGCCTCGGCATTGCGGCAATTGGGCGTATCGCCGAGCTCGCCGGGATTGTTGCGGCATTCGCCGATAATCCTGGTAAGCAGAGCATCGTCGGCTGCAAGTTCATCAACGGTATAAACCTTTTCCGTTTGCGCTGAGCAGGCCGACAAGAAAAGCACGGCAAGGACAGGAAGAAATCGCTTCATTTGAGTGCCGCTCCCATCGTATCCATGCGCTTGCGCCAGTCTTCGGCTTTGCGCTGTTCATCGACCTGCAACTGCGCCTGCTGGACCATCTGCAGACCCTGCATGCGAAGGACATCGGCTTGCAGGAAGGCGCTTTCGGCCTGGAGGCGTGCCTGGAGGTCGGCGATGTCCTTGGCGTCGGCCGCATTCGAGATTTGCTGGCGAAGCTCGTCGATGCCGTCGATGCGTTTGGTCGCAGCATCGTAGATCTGTTGACCGAGGCTCATCTGCCCCGCATTTTGGTCCTGGATCCGGGACAGTTCCTGCGCATAGAAATCATCGGCATCGGTGCGATAGGTGGAATTGTCCTGCAGGTATTTTGAGGCGGCGCTGCCGAAGACGCCGCTGCCGGATCCTTTAAACAGCCCCTCGATCGCATTGAAATTCTGCGGCAGCGCGTTGCGGATCGACGGATCATTCAAAAGACTGGCAACGTCAGCCATATTGGTGATCTTGTTCAGCGATCCGTAAAGCTGCTGCGCCTGCTGAAGCTGCTGATTGAGTGTATCGAGCTGCGACTTCAGCTGGGCAATGCTCTCGATCTGCTTGGCGATCGCCGATGTATCGATGACCGGGATGCCCTGGGCAGGCGCCAGCGCCGCCGACACCAAAAAGGCCGCCGATGCAAACAAAGGCCATAGTGTTCCTGCGCGGATCATGCTCTCTTCCTTCTCTGGTGAAATACGGGAAGCCAATCCTCCCACTTGTCGCCGAGCTCCGATCGGATGGCATCGGCAAGTTCCACATTGGCTGTCCGGCCGGAGAGGATGGCGAGCTCGTCGTCGAAACCGTTGAGATTCAGTTCGGCGACAACGCTGTTGTGCCCTTGCTTGACAATGAAGCGACGGCTTTCGACGGTGAGTTCGCGTGAGACGAGCTCAAATTCGCGTTCGGTCAGCTTGAAGCCGTCGATATAATCTATGCGGTCACCCCGCGGGTTCGGTAAGAAAATCTGCGTCGGGCACTGTTCGATGATCGTATGGGCGATCGGCGAGACGATCGCGTCGCGCGGGCTCTGGGTCGCAAACAGCATGAGCCCGTTCTGTTTGCGGATGGTCTTGAGCTTGTTCTGTGCGAGGTCGCGAAAACCTTCGTCCTGCAGCGCCTTCCAGAATTCGTCGATGACGATGATGATGCGGCGCCCGTCGATCAACTGCTCGATGCGATAGAACAAGTAGGACATCAGCGGCCTGCGGATCTCCTCGTTGTCGAGGAAATCGGTCATGTCGTAGCCGATGAACGTGGCGCCGATGCCGATGTCGTCGGTCTCGTTGTCAAAGACCCAGCCAAGCGGCCCTCCCCTCTCCCAGCGCCTGAGCCGCGAGGCGATGCCCTCGGGATCGGTATTGTTGAGAAAAGTGCGCAGGGCGCCGATGGAGCGGCGCTCCACCGGCAGGTCCGCCACCCCGTCGACGGCCGAAGCGATGTCGCGCAACTCGGTGGTCGATAATTCGCCGGATGCGGATCCGACCAGCTTGGCGATCCAGCCGCTGAGGAATACCTTGTTTTCCGGCGTGAGGTCGAGCGCCTTCAACGGCGCGCAGCCGGTGGCGATACCGTTCCTCAGCGGCAGATAATTGCCACCTGCCGCGCGCACGAAAAGGTCGGCGCCGCGGTCCTTGTCGAAGAAGACCATATGGGGATCATGCTTTTCCAGCTGGGACAGCATGAAGTTCAACAGCACCGTCTTGCCTGCGCCCGATGGTCCGCAAACGAAGGTGTTGCCGAGATCGCTGTGGTGGAAATTGAAATAGAAGGGTGAGCCCGATGCCGTCTTGAGCATGGCGACCGCCGGTCCCCATTCATTGCCGTCCTTCTGGCCCGAGGGATAGGAATGATAGGGAGCAAGGGCGGAGAAATTGCGCGATGTGATTGCCCCCGAGCGCGCCCGATAGCGGAAGTTCCCCGGCAATTGCGCCCACCAGGCCGCCTCGAGTCCGAGGTCCTCGCGGGCGACGACCGCGCCACCGCTGGTGATGATAGCGCGTGCTTTCGCCATGTGGTCGGCCAACTCCTTAACCGTGGGGGCGAACACCGACAGTGCAAGGTGATGCTCTCCCAGAACGAAGCGGTTGGACTCCAGCTCGTCCATCGCCTCATCGAGCTCTTCGATTTGCGATGCCGCCTTGTCGCCGGCACTGACCATCTGGTTTTGCTTGCGGCCCATGATCGTGCGGGCATCGGCCTTGGAGGCGAAAGCAAAGGATTGCGTCAGGATGAGCTCGAAGGGGGCGGTCAGGATGCCATCGAGCATGCCGCTGCGCGTGGTGGCTGGATATTCCTTGAAACCGAACATGCCGGCATAGCGGCTTTCGGCCTCGTGACGGATCTCGACCGTCTCGCGTCCGAAAATCACCCGATCGGAATAGATCGCCGACGAAATCCGTCCCTCCGTCAGAGGGACCGGTTCACGCCGCCCACCGACAATCTGATGGAGGAGTTCACTCGGCTCTGAGAACAGGATGCCATCCTGTTCGTGAAGGGTGAGGAGACGAGGCTCGAAGCGCTGCAGCCCCCCAATGACGTCGGTCACCCGATCGCGCAAATTCTTCAAGGCATCGTTGTCGAGTTCGATACCGGATCGGTGTGCCTTGCGCAGCCGGGAAAGAAGGCTGGCTGCCCTTTCGACGGCATCCCGGCCGGGATGCCAGACCAGGGTGAGGTAGAGGTCGTTGCAAAACAGGTCTTCTCGCACCATCCGCTCGCGATACTTGGCATTGAGGCCGTCGGAGAAAGGATTGGCGAAACGTCCCTCGGGATAGGCACTGTTGCGGCGGCGCACGACATGCGTCCAAAGCGCCAGCCGTTCGTCGGCGATATTGCGATAGAGCGTGTTCAGGCTCCGGTGCAGCCCGTTGAGGTCCCTGACATCAGCGGTCTCGAAGGAAACACCCTCGAGCGTAATCATGGTCATCAGCGCTCTCGAATCGAGCGCGATGGTCGTCTCGTCGACATGCCTGACATAGGGGATGAAGGTCTCCGGCCCGAGCTCGCGGGACCGGAGCGTTGCGATACTAGGCAAGGCGGAGATCCCTTTCGTCATAACGCCTGACGAGCGCCAGCGGCGAGAGTGTCGCGCCGCCCCAAGAGGCGGCATTGCGCGAGCGACCCCGGGTCTCGACCCAGGCGATGAGGATGCGAAACATATTGTGATCGTGCTTGACGAGGGCGCGAAACAGGAAATGGAAAACGAGGCCGGTGAGCGCAAAGGCGATCGATCCCGCGGTGATGTAGAGGATGGTCGTCAGCATGATGTTGACGCCCATCGCCTCCATGGTCACGCCGGCGATCATTGTCGGGCGAGTGCAGGCGAGAAACAGCGTATCGTCTTCGAGGCTTGGAAGGTTCGCCATGGCGCTCACTTCCCGACGATGGTGTTGACCAGCTCGGTGGCGCCAAAAATTCCGCCGATACCGATGATCCAGAAGCCGGCGCGCCTGAGGTCCATGTATCCAAACATCCACGCAATGCAGATGATGATGACGGCGATGACCGCCAGTAGCCGGGCGATATTGCCGGTCAGCATATCAACGATGTTCTGCAGAACGGTTTCGATACCGGCAGCCTGGGCGAAGGCCGGCTCGACCACGCAGGCGATGATTGCGGCTGCCATGAGGGTGGATGCGCCAAGGCGGCGAAGACGGTCTTTGGAGATCATCGACTTTGCTCCGATCGATCAGGCTGGAAAACGAGAACCGAGGATCGCCGTCGGGAGCTGAAAACGTCCCAGGATGCGGCGTCTGCGATTTGGGCGGCGTGGGAGGGTGGTTTCGAAGGCACTTGCACCGGATCGTCTTGCAACTCGCCCGCCCCGGCCTGGCCATCGGGCTCGCCAATGGTGAGCGACGCAAGCATCGGCGATAGCCGTTTTATTTCCTGGCGCACCTGCTCGTCATATTTGACCACCGCGCCAACGGAGGGGTCATCGCGTCCGTAGTAGGATCGAAGCATCACACGCTCCGCCCGAACCCGATCGTCCCCCGCGCGCAAAGCCTGACGGAAGTATCCGTCGAGGAGCGTTGCCGTCGCCTTGAGGTTCAGGCAGGCGTCGAAAGCATCGGCAACGGACAGTTTCAGCTTCCGGAGCGCCTCGGTCCCGAGGCTGCCGAGGCCGATCTGAACATCCTGGTGATCGGCGATCAACGATGTGGCAACCTCGATCGCCTCGGCCTTCGATGCCGGTTGGGCGGGAAGCGGCTGGCCGCTGTTGATGCGAATGAAGAGAGGCTGAAAGCGGCTCTCGAGGCTGACGACGCCCGCAAGCGTTTCGACCTCCACCATCGGCGCACAGACCTGCGCGATATTGACGAAAGCAGCGGCCATGGTCAGTACCAGACCCTCTGCGTGGCCGCGCCATCGATGGTGACGTCGACATAATGCGGTTGCGATCGCACATTCGGGCGGGCGATCGGATAGCCCATGCATTGGCGGCGCCCATCCTGGCGCTGCCAATGCGGTGACAGGACCGAATCGTTGCGGGTGCCAAAGTCGCCGTCATTCGAGCAAAGGGCATCGCTCACCGGCTGCGGCGATGTCGACACGCAGGTCGCTTGCCGCCCGCGGACGCCGTCCTCGCCCGCCAGCCTGTATCCGGCTTTGCAATAATAGGGTTCAAAGCCAGGCCGTGAGCTGTGAAAACCGACACCGCTGCAGGTCGGGAACGAATGCCCCTTGGCAAGCTCCCGCCAAAGCTTCTGGATCGGCGGCCCGCATTCGCCATATTGGGTCGGCCCGCCCGGATTGGAAAGGCATAGAATAACCTGGCAACCCCAATCTTCTGCCCGCGCTTTACTGCCGGAAATAAGATAGGGTGGCGTCATGCAGCAGATCGAAAGCAGTGAATTCAGCAGAAGGCTTTTCATGGACAGGCCCCTTCGACACGACGATGCTCCATCGCATTCGGGAAGGCTTGCACAGCCGCCTGCCCGCGTTCATACTGACTTATATAACATAGTTAAATGACATGACAAGCGCGCTAAAAAAGCAAATGCACAACCTTGCCTTCTCGGGACTCATCCTCCACGAGATCCTCGATCATCCGCTGGAGGACGAAACCCCTCAGGCGCGGCTGAAGCAGGTCGGCATGATGACGATCCTCTACACGATGAGCCAGGCTCATCAAAAGCTAACCCTTTCCAATATCATCGAAATCACAGAACTGACGCGAAGCGGAGTGAAGGAGACCGTCGACCTTCTCGTAAAGCGCGGAATGCTGACCGAAACCATGGTGAAGAATTCCATGGGCCGAGGAACGGCACGGCAATTTGAGATCTCAGAGGATCTCCTGAACAAGCTGAGCTCCTTCCGCGCCAGCTAGGATGGCGGATTAAACTGACTGGTTTCCGATTTTCAATGAGGCGTCACGGCGAATCACGTACCGGTCTGGATCGTACAGCTGCCGGTAAGAATCAGGGGCCGTGGGGCAACCCGCCGGATAGGCGGGTTCCAAAGAGACAATGGAGAGTATCGGAGAAATCAGCATAGCGCCGCCGAAGGCGGGATTTCGGGAATCTCGCCACGCTAAGGGCGGGACAAGGGCAGCCGCAGGAGCCTCAGCATGGCGGCCGGCAGGGAGGCGGGACCGACTGCCCCCGCCCGTGCGTTCCTTCCTCCGAAAAAAGCGTCTCGCAGGCCCTGGTGGACGTCACTCCGGAGCCTGCTGATGGATGATGGAATGTTTTAGAATGATAATGCCGTCAACCGGGTTCGGACCAATCGAGGGCATCGCGTGGTGACGGGCGCGATCAGGCCGCGCTTTCGAGAAGCTTCCTGGCCTTGCCTTCCAGTTCGAGACGCGTGTCCTGATGGCTCTTGTTACGTGCCAACGCGGTGATCCCCTGAACGAAATCGAAAATCGATTCCGGTGGACGGCCTTCTTCGGAGAGAACCGTCTCGATGATCTTGCCGGTTTCGCTTTTCGAGAAACCGCGCCGGCGCAGGAAGGTTTGCCGATCCTCATCGTCGCGGGCGACGATCCGCTCGCGGGCGGCCCGAATGCCGGCGACGAAAGCTGCCGGTGAGGAATTGGCAAAGCTCGTCAGCGCCGGCGCTGCTTCATGGGCAAAGCGCTCGGCGGCGAATTTGCTGTGCCGGATGCTGATCTCCTGGAAATTTTCCGATCCCCAGATGTTCCGGTTGGCGCACACGGCGCGCAGATAGAAGGAGGCGATGCCGAGCGTCTTCGACCCGACCTCCGAATTCCAGGCATAGAAGCCGCGGAAGAAGAGGTCAGGTTCGCCGTTCGGCAGGCGCCCCGCCTCGATAGGATGGGTATCGTCGACCAAAAACAGGAAGACATCGCGGTCGGAGGCGTAGAGCGTGGTCGTATCCTTGGAGACATCCACGAATGGATTATGCGTCATGCTTGCCCAGTCGAGAAGACCCGGCACTTTCCAGATCGTGTCACCGGTTCCGTTGCCGGCAATTTTCATCACGGCAGAAACGAGCTCATGATCCCAGATCCTGCCATATTCTGGGCCGGTCACCGCCCGCAGCTCGACGCGGCCGTCCTCCATCTCCAGTGTTTTGACGAGTTCGGCCCGATGGTTGAGCAGGCCGTGCTGCAGATTGATCGCGGCAAGTGGCGCCGGAAGCTGGCGCATATAGGTGGAGGGCGCTCCGACCAGGCTGCAAAGCTGGCCGTAGCTCCAATGCGTCGGCGCAATCGGCTCCCGGTTACCGGGTACGATCAGTTCGAGCTTTTCGGCATTGTCGCGACTGGCCTCGAGGCGGATCGACGAACTTTCCACGGTGCGGGCGTGAGCACGCTCAGCACGTGATTTGACGGCACCGTAGAGTTCCCCGAGGGAAAGATAGCGCTCGTCATCAGGCCGAGAGAACCATTCGGACGAGACGCGGCCATTGCGCTGCCCCCGCGAGATGTCGACCTTGAAGCCGGAGGATACTGGTCCCGAGGTGGAGGTGGTGGTGTCCATGACATTTTGCTCCTTGAAACGAAAGCGGTCCGGTCTCCTGTCGGAGCCGGACCGTGCGAGTGGATCGGAAGTTGAAGGCCCGGCGCACCGGCCGGACCTTGACTTGTCGTGTTAAAGCCTACTCGGCAGCGTCTAGATGTTTCTGCTCCACCTGGAAGTCGGCCTTCAGCTCCGTCGCCCTTTCGTTGATATTCACGTTGCCACCGAGGACCGCTGGAAGATCTGAAGCCTCGGCTTCGAGGAGAGCATCGTCGCCGGTGTTGTCGGCGACGTCACCGGCTGCTGTCCCGGGGCTATCTGCCGATGCCTCTTCAATCGCCATCCTCAGCGGCTCGGGGAGCCAGCCGCTGCCGTCGAGCAGGCGCTCTGCCTCACGCGCCATATCGGCCTTCTTCAGATGATCGATCAGATGAGCCGACTGCTCGCCCCTCGCCTCCCGCACGGCCTGCAGGATATGCGCCTTGGTCACCCTGCCGAGATAGGCATCGACCGTCGGCGTCCAGCCGGCATCGACCATGTCGAAGCCGATCGAACGAGCGAGCTTATCGGCATGAGCGATGGCGCGGGTGCGCTTGTTCCATGGTTCGATCACCGCGTTGAGCGAAAGGGATGCGCAGTGGGCAAACAATGCCAGCCGGCTGACCTCATCGAGCCCGATCAGGAAGTCCCAGAGATCGTCGGGCGCCTTCGGAAGGTCTTGGCCCCAGGCCTCCTGCCGCTGATCGATCTCCTTGGCCCAGACGGTGTCGGCAAGCCCTACGGTCTGGCCGAACCCCGCACTTTGCAGCGTCAGTTCCAGGCACGTGTCCGACCCATAGAGGTAGAAGGTTTTCAGGACAAAGGCGTGCAGCACGGCAATGAAGGCGATGATCGGATCGTTGGCGAGCGCATTGCGCAGGGCCACCGTGCGGGTCGCCGTCAGATCGACAACCAGGCGGTCGGACAATGGCCGGATGACGTCGTCTTCCTCCTCTGACTGATCATTCACAACACGGCCACCGATCGATACCCCGCCGGTCGACGACGATCCGATCACCTCGTGACCGACCTCGCTCCCGGAGATCACGGCATCGGTCTCCACCGTTCCGGGCTGCGGTTCGTCCTCCGGTCGGACAAAGCCACGCTCGATCCGCAGTTCGCCGCCGGCGTCGAGCGAAATGAACACGCCGCCACGGGCGACATCCTCTGGATCGAAGATATATGGCCGGTCGTTGAACCGATCGAGTTCGGCGCCGAGTTCCTCCAGCCGATGCTCGGTTTCCTCGGAATGCTCCTCGGCCGCGGCATAGGCTGCATCGAGCTCGTCATATTCGGACTTCAGATCGCCGTGTCGATCAATCTCTTCATCGGTCATGTCGACCTGACGGCCATAGAAACGACGGAGCCCCGATATATGACCGTAAGGAAAGTCGAAAGCGGCTTCGACCCACTTCCAGCCTTCCGCCGCCTTGAGCGCCTCGGCGTCTGCCGCCAATTTCTCGAGCGCCAATTTCTCGACCAGTGCCGGATCCTGGAGCCAACCGCCGTTGTCCTGCTCGAACAGGTCGCGCATGACGACGCCGCCGGCGACTTCATAGGCATCGACACCAACATAGACGGCCCGGCGGTCGCCCGCGCGGATCGTCGTTTCGGTCAGAAGCCTGCGGATATAATAGGGTTCGCGAAGCTGCTGACGCGAGACCGTGTCCCAGACCTGCTCCTGCCGGATATGGTCGTTGGTGAGGGAAAAGGCCATGATCTGTTCAAGCTTCATGTCTTCATTGGCGTAGAGCTCGAGCAGCCGCGGCGAGACCGAAGCCAACCGCAGACGTTGCCGGACTGTCGCTGCCGAGACAAAGAAGCGGGCTGCGATTTCCTCTTCGCCGATCCCCTGCTCACGCAAGGTCTGGAACGCGCGGTATTGATCAAGGGGGTGAAGATCGGCACGGTGGATATTTTCAGCAAGCGAATCCTCGGTTTCAGACGTTTCGCCGATACTGACGATGCATGGAATGCCGGCGGTCTTTGCGAGCCGTTTGCGTGAGACAAGCAGTTCAAGCGCACGGTAGCGCCGGCCGCCGGCCGGGATGCGAAAAAAGCCGGTCCCCTTGCCTTCGCCGTCGACCTCAGCCCGAACATTCAGGCTCGTCAGCAGTCCGCGGCGCGCTATGTCGTCTGCGAGATCTTCGATCGAGACGCCGGCCTTGGTCCGACGCACATTTTGCTCGCTCAAAACAAGTTTATTAAAAGGGATGTCGCGTCCAACACTGAGCGTGATTTTCTCTATGGCTTGTGCCATGTCGTTTCTCCGTGACGCGCCGGCCGGAGCTCTCTCCAGCCTCCAAACCCGTCGGAAAATTTCCTTCCCTCCTCTCCCTCTACCGCATTCTCAGCTTCCAGATAGGCGACGATCAGCCACAACCCCAGTTCGCCGACAATCCCAGGCAGCGCCGTCTTCGGACAATAAGGGTCAAGCCCATAAGCCTCCCACGCAGCCGGGCAGGCACCAATTCCGACATCAATGGTCAGATGGAATACTCGGCACCGATCGCGATGCCCATTATTCGACGTCTTCAGCAGTTGAAGGGATCAGAACTGGTGACCCCCTTTGAACCACTCGACAACAACGATTTATTGGCCTTAGGCGATGATGTCCCAGGGAGTGGTGTAGCTTCGGCGTTCGCCGTGCCTTCCGGGCAGAGCCGGGACTGGATCAGCTTGCCGCAGCAGGCAGGCTGATGATCGGATCATCGCTCATTGTGGCGATGGTCTCAAGGGTCATGTATCGGGAGCGCTGGACGGCCCATTCGTCATTCTGTTCGAGGAGCAACGCGCCGACGAGCCTGACGATGGCGTCCTCGTTTGGGAAGATGCCGACAACCTCGGTTCGGCGCTTGATCTCGCCGTTCAGTCGCTCGATAGGGTTGGTGCTGTGCAGCTTCGTCCAGTGCTGACGGGGAAAGGTCATGTAGGCCAGCACGTCTTCTTCGGCACTGTCCATGAGGGTGGCAAGCTTCGGTACTTTCGGCCTGATCTGATCGGCGACATTGCGCCATTGCTGGCTGGCGGCCTCTGGTGTGTCCTGGGCAAATGCCGTGGCGATGAAGGCGGAGACCACCCGTCGACCGCTCTTTCCGGCATGGGCGAGCGCATTGCGCATGAAGTGGACCCGGCACCGCTGCCAGGTCGCGGAGAGAACCTTCGAAACGGCGGCCTTGATGCCCTCATGCGCATCGGAGACGACCAGCTTGACGCCGCGCAAACCCCGCCGTGTCAGCTTGCGCAGGAACTCCGTCCAGATCGGCTGGGCCTCGGAGGTGCCGATCTCCATACCCAGGACCTCGCGCCGCCCATCGGTGTTGACGCCGACGGCGATAATGACGGCGACCGAGACGATGCGGCCACCGCGGCGGACCTTCAGATACGTGGCGTCGATCCATAGATAGGGCCAGTCGCCCTCGATTGGTCTTTCGAGGAAGGCCTTTACCTTGTCGTCGATCTCCTCACACAGGCGGGAAACCTGGCTTTTGGAGATGCCGCTCATGCCCATCGCCTTGACCAGATCGTCGACGGAGCGGGTCGAAACGCCCTGGATATAGGCTTCCTGGATCACCGCGGTGAGCGCCTTCTCGGCCATGCGACGCGGCTCGAGAAAGCTCGGGAAATAGGTGCCGGTACGAAGCTTCGGGATACGCAGCTCCACGGTCCCGGCCCGTGTCTCCCAGTCGCGCTCGCGGTAGCCGTTGCGCTGGGCAAGCCGAAAGGCGTTCTTCTCGCCGTAGCTCGCGCCGGTCTTCGCACCGACCTCCAGCTCCATAAGCTTCTCGGCGGCAAACCCGATCATCTCGCGAAGCAAATCGGCGTCGGCGCTCTTCTCAACAAGCGAGCGCAGGTTCATCATCTCGTCGGTCATCGGTGGTCTTTCCATCAGGTTGGTCTTCGACAAACCGACCCTACCGGAAAAACACTGATGACCACCGCTACCCTGCTACACCACTCCCCGGGACATCATCCCTTAGGCTCAGGCAATCTCGCCTGCAAAAATCATTCGTTCAGACGATCAGCCAAACGCTTCATGAGATCCATTCGTTCATGAAGAATGGCCACGATAAGGGCAGGCGCATCCTCTCGAAGCAGACAAAAGACGTGGTGATGTTCGCATCGCGCCATTCGTAACGCCTGATGAAGCGCGCTCATATCCTTGAAAGGAGCTTTGCCCTCGGCAAGGTCTGCGATACCTCGCTCCAACGCCGAGACGATAGCGGCGTATCTGGGCCGCATTCCATTGATCGCGTGTGTAGCGGAGTGAAGAACGTAGGTCCGCTTCCGCCTAAAAATGTAAGCCGTCAAGCACGATCCTGAGCAATCTCCTCGCCGAGGATCTCACCTATTGTTTTGGTCGACAGTTTTTCGGCGAGCCCGTCATTGATGCGCGTGTTCATTAACGTCTTCAGCTCTTCCCAGGCTCGTTCTCCATTTGCGTCACCGGGAAAGAGGCGCTCGAGTGCATATTGCTTGATTGTCTTGCCCTGCAAAGCGGCCAGGGCCTTTAAGCTTTGATGTTGCTGGTCCGTTATGTCGATCGTCAATCGGCTCATCTAACACGTTCCTGAACTCTGAAAACCCACATTAACACATATGTGGGTATGCGGGTACCGCGGAATCCTCGGTCTCCCCTCGACCCTCAGCGAAGAACAGAAGCAAGGTGTGCGTGGCGAGTTGGCTACGGGGACCGGCGTTTCGGCGATCGCCAGAAAATATGCGACCAGTCGGCAAACCATTATGGGCGTGCTAGACGAAACGCAGCGACCAATTCACTCGGGCAATGGAGCGACCTGATGTTGGCGATACCATTGCCTTTTGTAATAGCGCTTCTGCTCGTCATCCTCCTGATCCGGGTCCTTGCCCAGCGCGAAGCAAATCTACGGCCAGTCGCCGGTTTCATCAGCGTTTGCATTCTTCTGGTAACCCTAGTTGGGCTCCGCTGGAGCGTTGATCTCCGGATGGTACGATTTTTTCAGCCCGTCGTCGCGGCACTGCTGCCATCCACCGCCTGGCTTAGCTTTTCCAAGCTTGGGCAGTCGCCGTCGAAAAGGAGGTGGCTTCATTTCTTCCCAGCCGCAGTCATCGTGGTTCTTTCAGCGACTTGGGAGAGATGGCACCCGCCGATCGATCTGCTTCTTCCGGTTCTGTATTTCGCCTATGGCACATCTCTGATCCATCGTTCGTACGGCGGCACCAATGGTTTCGAATGGACGCGGCTGAGCGACGTTGCTAACGCTCGAAGGGCAGCGCTATCAGCAGGCTGGCTGCTCCTGTTTTCGGGTGCCGTCGATCTCGTGATCGCTGCCGACTTCCTTCTTTATCAGGGTAGCCACGCCGTCTCTATTGTCGGCATCGCCAACGTCATTACGCTACCATTCTTGGCCTACGCGATCGCAGTTCTCGGTTGGAGTGTGCCGCAAACGCAATCGTCCAACCAGACTTGGGTTGACGGTCAGGACGAACAGCCCTCCAACCACGAAACAGCGTCGGCAGGGCAAGATGACGCTCGGATCATAACTGCAATCGAAACCATCATGCGGGACAAACATCTATTCCGCGATCCGGACCTGACTCTGAATCGCCTTTCACGCAAACTGGGCATTCCGTCGCGCCAAATCTCGGGTGCAGTAAATCGGACCCTCGGCCGAAACATCTCTCAGGTTGTCAACGAATACCGGATCAGGGAAGCACAGCACTTGCTATCGGAGACCGATCGCTCGATCACGGCGGTGATGTTCGATTGCGGCTTCTACACAAAATCCAATTTCAACAGGGAGTTTGTCAGAGTAACAGGTATGACGCCGAGCGACCACCGCCGCTCGGCCGGCCGATCGAATGCTGGCTACTCGGCCGGGATGGCTTTGGTCAAAAATCCGCTGACGAGATAAGCTACCTCGCGATGGATTGCTTCACGGCTTCGCGTCCCGCCGTCCTTGCAGGCCACGCCATTGCCCGGCTCTACCTTTTCGATGAGCGCGGCGGCACCCGGCTTACAGAGACCCATGAAGCTGAAGTGCATGGCATCTGGAATTTCGACATAGGTCGAGGACATTTCCGGGAGGTGATCCGCAAGATATCCGCTTTCCAGCCTCGGTGGTAAACCGCCGATGTCGATGCCGGCGGCGATCACCAGAGATGGTACCCGCAGCCTTGCCAAACTCTCCGGAGTAAATCCCCTCCCCAGTCCGAGATCGAGGGACACAAACGCCTGCACACGCGGGTCCTTCATATCCCTCTCGATTTCAAGCCGGTTCAGTCCAAGCTCGTCCTTGAGAGCGCATGCGCGAGGGCTGGTTTGGGCTAGGCAGTCCTTTTCAAACCACTTCGTATCAAAACGCGCACCGGCTAACGCCGTGACCGTCCAACCGCCCAACGAGTGCCCGATGGCTGCAATCCGACCGGCATCGACGGTGCCGGCAAGAGCAGGATCACCCTCCAACAGGTCGATCACGCGGCTAAGATCGCGCGGACGTTCCCAGAGTTTCGCCGCCTGCGCAGGATCCATATTGAACGTTGTCGTGCCAGGATGGTCCGGTGCTGCAACGATGTATCCTTGCTCGACGAGATCAAACGCCAACCAGCTAAGGTTTCGCCACGAACCACCATAGCCGTGCGACAGGACGACAAGTGGCCGCCCCGTTGACGCAGGTTTCGCATCCCGAATGCCCGGGACCCCAAAGAATGCGCGATTCTCACCGATGATCTCTGCCTTGGCGCCGTCTTCGGTTGGGTACCATATGCTGATATGAAGGGGCCGCGCTCCATCTTTATCGATATCGGTCTCGCGGAAGCCAATGGCGTCCGCAGAGTGGGCGAGTTCGGTGGTGATCAGCAAGAACCCCAAGGCGTGCAATAGAGATTTGAACATGGAAGCCTCTCTTTAGAATGAGCACGGCTTCATGCGCCAAAAAGAGAGCTGAAAAGACCTAGAACGCGATTGAGTACGCCACGACGGCAATTGTGTTTCGGGTTCGTTCGACGTTAGCGCAGGATTTGAACAGATCTGTTCTACCCTCATCAAAAGATGGAAGTCGGCGATGATGGCTGACGAAATCAGAAATCTTGGCACCTCCGTGCGCCCCCGCCATCGCGCTCGGCCTGATTAGCATTTCGCCAGGAGTAGCTCGTCGTTGCCGCAGCGTCTGCTGCAGCCCCTCACTTGCGACGGATAGGGAAATCTTGTTGCGATAGCGAAAGCAACCAGCAAATCGTCTTGGCGGCTCAAAGCTTCACCGGCACGCCTTCAAGGTGCACCCTTCATTGGTTTGCCAAGCCGACTATGCCGACCTAGCAACCTGGACCGCGCACTCACTACGATCGGGGGATTGGACACGAACAGGACGTTCGCCGACAGGCTCTTTAAACCCGAATGATATTGAGACGCAACGCGCTGACGACTGCCTGCGTTCTTGTCGTGCATCCGAGCTTCTTGATCGCGCTGCCGATGTGATTGTTGACTGCATGTTCCGACAGATCGAGAAGCTTGGCAATTTCGCTGCTCTTGCGGCCGCCGGCCGTCAGCCGCAGGCAGTCCAGCTCGCTCGAGGTAAAGGCGATCGGCTTGTGTTTCTCGTTCAATGTCAGCTGCGAGAGCCGATCATAGATGAGCGTGGCGATATACAAGAGTTTCGCCATTTCAAATACGCTAAAATTCCGCGACCCCGAGATCGACATCGCACCGCGACCACCGGCGGCATCATGGACGGGGAAATAGGCTCCTTTTTCCAGGCCATATCGGTTGAATAATTCGATGACCGTGGACTTCTTACCTTCTCCGCGATCCGTATTGATCGCTGCGACATCGTAGTTGAACGGGCTGGTCGATCTCAGCATCCGGCGGATAACCGGACTGTCGACCATCAGGTTATGGGCGTCGTAATAATCGACCATCTCCGCCGGCCAGTTGGTGATGATTTTTGTCGCGCCTATTTCGACGACGTCGACATTGGGCAATGTCATGATCAGGAAAGCGCTCATTCCCAGATACTGGGTGAGGCCCTTCATATATTTGAAGACTTCGTAATGCGTGTTGAAGCCTGCGGCGACTTCCTCAATTCCATTGAACTCGGCCTCGAACGTCATGTCTTTCTCCGATCGCCAATCGTATTGGGCACTTGGCGGACGATGTCCACTTATCGCTCGTATCGGAAGTTGATTCTGCACGCTCGAAGGACGGCGAAATATGCACCTACAGTGGAAAAACAGAAAGACCTTTTGAATGCGGAAAACAGGTAGGCGGCGGTTGCTTAATAAAAAGTAAAACGATCTTCGAACTTTAGGGACGAGCCGATGAGAAAAAAAGCCGCTTCACGTTCGAAATCCCATCAGGAAGATCCTGCTGCCGAGGCGAAGCCTTAATCCAAACGACTGATTCTGCCTGCTTATTTTTCTCAACGGCACAGAACTTCGGACACCCTAGCTCGGTTAAAGGAAGCTTAAAGAATTTAGCGGATTCTATTTTCGGTGCATGTCCAGCGAAGCCCGTCATGGGTCGCTGTAACGCGTGGATCTGGGGTAGGGGAAAAGCATGAAAAAAATAGCATTGGGCTTCGGATCTGACGCCAAGGCCGTACTGGCCGCGATGAGCAGGTCGCAGGCCATCATCGAATTCGACCTTGCCGGCAAAATCTTGACGGCCAATGCCAATTTCTGTGCCGCGCTCGGCTACCAGCTGCCCGAGATTGTCGGCCAGCACCACCGGATGTTCGTCGAGCCGGCAGAAGCCGCTTCAGCCGATTATCGCGAATTCTGGGCGAGGCTCGGCCGTGGCGAATTCGATCAGCGCCAGTACAAGCGCATCGGCAAGGGCGGCAAGGAAATCTGGATCGAAGCCTCCTATAATCCGGTCTTCAGTGGCGGCAAGCCGTACAAAGTCGTCAAATTCGCGACCGACATCACCAGGCAGAAGCTGCAAAACGCGGAGGACGCCGGCAAGATAAGTGCGCTGTCCCGTGCCCAGGCGGTCATCGAATTCACACCAAAGGGCGAGATTCTGACGGCCAACCAGAATTTCCTGTCGACGCTCGGCTATCAGCTGGCGGAGATCCAGGGTCGCCACCATTCGATGTTTTGCGACAGCGCTTACGCCAACAGTGACGATTACCGGCAGTTCTGGGCGCGGCTGTCAGCCGGCGAGTTCGTGGCCGACGAGTTCCTGCGCATCGGCAAGGGCGGCAAAAAGGTCTATATCCAGGCTTCCTACAATCCGATCTTCGACATGAATGGCAAGGTGTTCAAGGTCGTCAAGTTCGCGACAGACGTCACCGCGCGCGTCAGCAATGTCGACCAGCTGGCGGCATCCCTGACGGCGCTCTCTGGCGGGGATTTGACCCAGGAGGTTGCAACACCCTTCATTCCGACACTGGAAAAACTCCGCACCGACTTCAACGCCGCTGTCAGCAAGCTGCGCACGGCGATGCAGGTGGTGGCCCAAAATGCAACGGGCATCGCTGCCGGAGCCCAGCAGGTTCGTTCCGCTTCGGACGATCTGTCGAAGCGCACGGAGCAGCAGGCGGCCTCCGTCGAGCAGACCGCGGCCGCGCTTGAAGAAATCACCACGACTGTCTCTGATTCCAGCAACCGCGCCCAGGAGGCCGGGCAGCTGGTGCGAAGAACCCGTGAGAATGCCGAGCGCTCCGGGGCGGTGGTCCGCAGCGCCGTCGATGCGATGGGGAAGATCGAGACATCGTCTGCGGAAATCAGCAATATTATCGGCGTGATCGACGAAATCGCCTTTCAGACCAATCTGTTGGCCCTCAACGCCGGTGTCGAGGCGGCGCGTGCGGGCGATGCCGGCAAAGGTTTTGCGGTCGTAGCGCAAGAAGTCCGCGAGCTTGCCCAGAGATCGGCAAAGGCGGCAAAGGAGATCAAGGAGCTCATCAGCGCCTCCAACGAGCATGTGAAGAGCGGGGTGACCCTGGTTGGCGAAACTGGCAAGGCCCTGGAAGAAATCGTCGGCCAGGTTCAGCAGGTCAACGGCAATGTTCTGGCGATCGTCGAAAGTTCGAGGGAGCAGGCGACGGGATTGAAGGAAATCAACACCGCCGTAAACACCATGGACCAGGGTACGCAGCAGAATGCGGCCATGGTCGAGGAATCGACGGCGGCTTCCCATAGTCTCGCCAAGGAGGCTGACGCGCTGTTCCAGCTGCTGGGACAGTTCAACATCGGCGGCGTGGCCTCACGCCAGCAACGTCCCGTCGTGGCGACCGCCGCTTCCAGGCCCGTCACATCGGCGCCGCGGGCAATGGTCGCCAAGGTCGGCGCCGCCTTCCATGGCAATGCGGCAGTTGCCGGTGGCGACTGGGAGGAGTTCTGAGGCGCAGCCGGCTGTTTGACGGCCTTTCCGATCGCTTCAGCTGTCATCGGAGCTGAAGGAAAAGTGGTCGCCATGGAAGAGACGATCAATGTGATCCATGGCTTATTACGTCGTAGATTTCGCCGGCGCCTCGTCGCAGCCCGTGACACCCTCATGACAAGCTTGGTTCGAGCGAGGGAAACGCTTGGCTTGAGACCAACTGGAAAATTATTAAGAGCTTCAAGAACAGGCGTGCTACACAATTGAGATAGGGCTCTAGGGAAGACAGTGATGCGGTATCTTCGGTCAGGGCCGCGTCGGCTTCACACCCAGGAGATGGGCGTTCCGCGCGCCAAAACGGTAGGTCTGAGGTCGGGTGAAATCGCCGATCGGAATATTCGCGTCATTCTGGAGGCAATCCGCCGGCACGGGCCGCTGACGCGCACCGAGCTTGGGCGGCATAGCGGGCTGACCGGGCCTGGCATCACCAATATCCTGCGGCGGCTCGCCGACGAGAAGCTCGTGACGTCGAACCGGCGCACGGGGCTCGGGGGCGGCGCGACCGCCACCGAATTCGCGCTTCGGCCGGAGGGCGCCTTTTCAGTCGGCGTCAAGCTTCGCCAGAGGCGTGGCGAGATGGTGCTCATCGATCTCAGCGGCCAGGTGCATGACCGGGTCTATTTCGCCCTCGATCCAGCAGACAAGGTCAAGCTGGTGCATGCGGCCGTTCGGGATATGGTCGATCGCCATGGCGCATTGCCGATCATCGGGCTCGGCATCGCCGCCAACGACTGGACGGAGGATGAGAGCGACGCGATCGCCGCGATGTCCTCGATCGCCCGTCCCTATGTCGAGAACGAGTGCACGGCAGGCCTTCTCGCCGAGCGCACGATCGGCAGCGCTACGCGGGATCGAGGGCTTGCGATGATCATCATCGATGACGACGTCCAGGCCGGTTTTCTCATTCGCGGCATTCCGTATTCCGGCGTGCATGGCCGGGCGGGCAGCATCGGCGAAATGCTGACCGGCCCCGACAATGTGCAGCTCAACACTGTGGTCGGTTTCGGTTCCCTGCGCTCGCGTATCGGTGACGAGGGCTTTGCGCGCCTGCTGAAAGGCGAGGAAGTCCCCTCCCCGTCGCTGTCGCAGTGGATACGCGAGGCCGCCGGCCATCTGCTCGACCCGATCATCGCCATGGCCGGTTTCCTTGCCCCGAGCGTCGTCATGATCGGCGGCGATCTGCCGCAAGGCGTGATCGAAGCGCTGATCCATCAACTCTCCATCGAGCGGCGCGACACCGCAACGAGACCGTTGCTGACACCCTGGATTTCGCCGATGAAACCGGCGAGCTTCAGCGGCGGCGGCGTGGCGCTCGGTGCTGCCCTCCTGCCCTTCCTCAACACGCTTCTGCTGCCGCCGGCTTCGGCCTGAGGCCAAAAGCGCTACGCACTTTGACCGGATCAGGTCAGCGTTTCGTCGGCGTGGCTAAGATCGGAAGCCAGTGCCTTGTCGAGCACCTTCTGGATATTGGCCGCGCGCCGGAAGGACGGTTCCTGCGTCCTGCCGGCCCGCACGGCCTGGACGAAACGCTGGTAGTTGGTCTCGACGGGATCGAAGGGCACGTCGCGCCAGGTCGCCGTGTGCACGTCTTCACCGAGACAGGCGCGCAGCGTCGACTGGCCGGTATCGTAGATCATCTCTATCGAGCCGGTTTCGCCATAGACGCGGAGGCGCAACTGGTCCAGCTGACCGGCGGCGGTGCGCGTCGCCTGGATCGTGCCGATCGCCCCATTGGTGAAATCGACATTCATAGTGAAGCTGTCATTGGCATCGAGATCATATTCGCCGATCTTATGGCCGGGCGCCTTGTCGAAGGTCTTCAGCCGCGCAAAGACATGGGCGACGTCGAGGCCTGAACCATAGGAGGCGAAATCGACGATGTGGATGCCGATATCGCCGAGTGCGCCGTTTGAGCCGTGCTTTTTGCTCAGCCGCCACAGCCATTTGCTTTCGCTCTTCCAGTCGCCCCAGTGGCGGCCGACCAGCCAGCTTTGCAGATGCGACGCCTCGACATGGCGCACCGCGCCGATCTCGCCGGCGAGCACCATCTGCCGGCCTTTCTGCAGGGCGGGCGAATTGCGATAGGTGAAATTGACCATGCCGACCTTGCCCGAGCGCTCGATCGCCTCGGTCATCTCCATCGCTTTGACCGCATCGGTGGCGAGCGGTTTTTCGCAGAAGACATGTTTGCCGGCAGCGATCGCCTGAAGCGTCGTCGGGTGGTGGATGCTGTCGGGCGTGACGTTCGCAACCGCATCGAATTCGCCCCAGGCAAGCGCCTCCTCCAGTGAGGTGAAATGATGGGCGATGCCGTGTTCGGTGCAGAAGGCGGCCAGCCGCTCCGGGACGACATCGACGCCGCCAACGACGCTGACGCCTTCGATTGCCTTGAAGCGCGCGGCGTGCTGGTTGGCCATGCCGCCGGTGCCGAGAATGAGTAAACGCATCTTCTCCTCCATGGACAGTTTCCGGCCGCGTGCAGCCGGGCAAAACCAAAGCTTGCCATCGCGGCCGTCCGCGATCGCTCTTGCTTCCTTCAGGAAAATTGCGGGGTCGATGCGCCGCGCGCCCTGCCGGACGTCGCATCACTTTAATTTGGTGCGCATCCCTTCCGAAAACCCGGACGCGCGCTAGCTGCTGTTGAATGTCGCCAGCATCTCAACCTCCCAAGCTGCTGCTTGACATCAAATCAAAGTAACTTAATCTAATTAGTGCAGCACGGAAACGAGGAGAGGTCAACCGACCGCCTGGCTGTATTCGTTCAAAATGGGGAGGAGACCCATCATGAAGAGCGTGACCGTCAGCGCATTGGCGCTGAGCACTATGTTTTTTTCCACATCCGCCATTTTTGCCCAGGAACTTGCCACCAAAGACCGGATCGGCACTGCCGATGCGCCGAAGTCGCTGATCGTCCGCCTGACGAACGACAGCCCGAACAATTCCGATCCAGCCATCGCCGAGGGCTACCAGAAACTTTTCGTCGATTTCATCAAGAAGCATCCGGACTGGAAATTGCAGATGCAATTCATGTCCTCCGACATCGGCACCGAACAGGCCAAGATGCTGGAGCAGGCCAAGGCCGGCAACGCGCCGGATTGTGCCGCCGTCGACTCGTTTGTGCTGTCGCAGTTCATGGTCAACAAAGTGCTGGCCGACTTCACGCCCTATTTCTCGAAGGAAGAAGTGGACGATCTCTTCCCCTTCATTCGCAGCGGCATCACCGACAAGGACCAGACGGTGCGCGCCTGGTGGTGGGATACCGACCTTCGCGTGCTCTACCGCAACAAGTCCGTTGTCGCAGATGCGCCGCAGACATGGGACGATCTGAAGGCGGCTGCCCTTGCCTCGACCAAGGAGGGAATGGAAGGTGTGCTCTTCAATGGCGGTCGCTGGGAAGGCACGACCTTCGATTGGCTCGCCAATTACTGGGCGCTCGGCGGCAAGCTCGTCGATGACAGCGGCAAGCCGGTCTTCGGCGAAGGCGAGAACAAGGAAAAATTCCTGAAGGCGCTGAATTATTTCAAGGATCTCGTCGATTCCGGCGCGGCGCCCAAGCGCGTCAGCACGATCGCCAATTACGACGATATGAACGCCGCGGCAGCCGCGGCGACAACGGCCCTCTTCATCGGCGGCAACTGGCAATATGCACAGCTGAAGTCGACGCTCGATGAAGACGAATTCAAGAACTGGACCTTCTCGCCGATCCCCGGACCGACGGCCGATCAGCGCTCGACAGGCACCGGCGGCTGGACGATCGCCTCCTTCAGCAAGGACAAGGAGAAAGTCGAGATGTGCGCCAACCTCGCACGCGACGTCTATATGGGGCCGGCCAATGCGCTGCAGCAGCAGCTGCCGACCCGCAAGTCGCTGTTCGACAAGTATGAGGTGTTCTCGACGGAGGCCAACAAGACTTTCGCAAAGGCTCTGGTCGACGGGCAGGCCCGCCCGGGCGTGCCGATCTATCCTGAAATATCAAACCAGATCCAGATCATGATGGGCGACGTGCTGTCGGGAACAAAGAAGCCGGAAGAGGCGCTGGATGCCGCCTTCAATGCGGCGATGGAGGCTTACAAGCGTCTTTGATGCCACGGGTGCTTGGTTAGCCCCTCATCCGGCTGCCGCCACCCCGGGGTCGAGCCACGGGTCTCGATCCCTCCTTCGGACCCCGCTCCCGAGGAAAAGGGACAAGATGCAACCTCTCCGTCCCTCGCCAACGCCTCGTGGGGCATGTCCCCTCTCCCTGTTCCTACGGGGAGGGGGCTAGGGCGAGGGGCAGCTATCGGCCGCTCTGAAACCCGGCGTCCGTGACGCTTCCAACCACGACAGCGCCTGCCCGTTAAAGGCGTCGTCAACAGTGCCAACCCGGACAGGAAAGCCCAATGAGCCCTATTGCCATCGAGGCTGAGAACTTGCCTCAAAGCAGATCGTTCATGCGCCGTTTCGCCGGGGCGCCGCTGCCCTGGATCATGCCGGTGATCATCGTCATCGGCATCTTCTACCTCTACCCCGTCATCGACGTCTTCCGTCTCTCCTTCACCAATGCGACGCTGATCGGCGACAATCAGCAATATACGCTGGGCTCGATCGTCAATGCGCTCAGCTCGCCGCAATTGCCCGACATTCTCTGGGCGACCCTGATCTTCGTCGGCGGCAGCGTCATCGGCCAGCAGATCCTCGGCCTTGCAGTCGCCGTCACGGTCATCCGCGGCGAAAAGCGCGGTCTGTTCGGCACCACGATCCTCAGAACGACGGCGCTCGTCGCCTGGGTGGTGCCCGGCATTGCCGGCGGCATCATCTGGCAGATGCTGTTTTCCGAAGCACCTTACGGGGCGCTGAACAGCATATTGAGGCTGATGCACATGCCGACCGTCGCCTGGCTTTCCGATCCGGCGATTGCGCCGTGGTCGACGCTGATCTCCAACATCTGGCGTGGCACGGCCTTTTCGATGGTGGTGATGTATGCGGCGCTGAAGTCGATCGATCCCTCGCTCTATGAAGCGGCCGAAGTCGACGGCGCCACGGCCTCGCAGCAGTTTTTCTTCGTGACGCTGCCGCAACTGCGCGCAGCCATCCTCGTCAACATGATCCTCATCACCATCCAGACGGTGAATACCTTCGATGCGATCATCACGCTGACCGGCGGCGGTCCGGGGCGCGCCACCGAGGTGATCTCGCTCTACGTCTTCAACATCGTCTTCAGAAACTACGATCTTTCCGGCGGCAGCGTGCTTTCCGTGCTCATGCTGATCATCAGCCTCGGGCTTGCCGTCGTCTATGCGTCGTTCCTGCCGAAGGAGGAGGAGCAATGAGCGGGAGGACCGGAACGCGGCTCGGCGATGCGCTCAGCTATCTCTTCATGCTGGCGATGTTCATCTTCTTCGCCGGCCCCCTCACCTATCTCCTGTCGATGGCGATGCGCGACAAGCGCGAAATCTATCGGGGCGCGGCGCGCTATATTCCGCAAAACCCCACCATCGACAATTTCATCACCGTGCTCAACAACAGCTACTTTCCGATCTATCTCTGGAACGGCCTCAAGCTCGCGGCCCTGAGCGGGATCGGCGTGCTGATCGTTGCGTTGCCCGCGGCTTACGCTTTCTCCCGCTTCAACTTTCGCGGCAAGGGCCTGTCGATGATGGGGCTCCTGCTTTTCCAGATGATCTCGCCGCTGGTCATCATGGTGCCGCTCTACCGCTATATGAACCAGCTCGGCCTGCTGGACACGCATTTTGCCGTCGTCATGGTCTATATCGCGCTCGGCGTTCCGCTGGCGACCTGGCTGCTGAAGAGCACGGTCGACGGCATCCCCCGCAGCCTCGACGAAGCCGCCATGATCGACGGCTGCAACCGGTTTTCGGTCTTCTGGCGCATCGTCCTTCCCTTGTCGGCGCCGGGCATCGCCTCCGTCTTCATCATCACGGTGATTGCCGGCTGGTCGCAATTCCTTGTGCCTTTCCTGCTGCTCACCAAAAATGACCTGATGCCGATCGGCGTCGGAATCTTTAACTTCCGTGGCATGCAGACCGACTCGTCCATCCAGTTGCTTGCCGCCGCCTGCCTGATCTCGGTGGTTCCGGCAATCGTCGCCTTCCTCTCGCTGCAGAGACTGATCCTCGGCGCGATGACCAGCGGCGCGGTGAAAGGATGAGGGCCGGTTTCAGTCTCCCATGCGCGATGAAGGATGCGACCCCATGAACCAGACGCTCGGCGCCAGGCCGTCACCCGATCTGACCGGCGCCAATGTCGAAGATGCAGGGGAGCATAACAGGGCCGTCGTCCTGCGCTGCATCCATCGCCAGGCGCCGATTTCGCGGGCCGAGATCGCCCGGCGGACGGGTTTTACCAAACCGGCGATCGCCCGCATCGTCGATCGGCTGCTGGATGAGGGGCTGATCATGGAAGCCCGCCGGCGACATGGGCTGAGAGGCCAGCCGGCAATCGAACTCGAGATCAATCCGGATGCCTGTTTTGCGATCGGCATCAATATCGATCGCGACCACCTGACGATCCTGGCGGTCGACGCCGTCGGCAATGTCCGCGCCCGGGTGCATCATGAAAAGCGCTTCATCCTGCCCACGGAATTCCTGCAGCTGACATCAGATGCGATTTCGCATTTCCAGCGCAGCCGGCTGATCGACGACGCGCGGCTCGCCGGCATCGGCCTGGCGATGCCGGATTGGCTTGGGGAGATTTCGCTGCTCGGCAAGCCCAAGGCCTATCAGGAATGGACTGAATTCGATGTGCGCGCGGCGCTGGAGAACCTGACGCAGCATCCTGTCTTCATCGAAAACGAAGCCAATGCCGCAGCCCTTGCCGAGCTCGACTACGGCCTCGGCGCGGAGAGCAGCAGCTTCTTCTATATCGCCGTCAATGCCTGCCCGGGCGGCGGCCTCGTGCTCGACGGCAACGGTCATCGCGGCGCCATGGGCCTCAGCGGCGAGATCGGCTGGCTTCCGATCGCCGACGGCGGCGACGGGAAAGCCCAGAAGGTCCAACTTCTTGGCGAAATCTTCTCGCTGTTTTCCCTTTATGATTTCCTGTCGCGGCAAGGCGTCGAGGTGAGTGTTCCCCACGATCTCCTGACGCTGGATACACATGGCAGGCGCTTGGTTTCGCAGTGGCTGAAGGAAATGAGCGCGCATCTGGCCGTCGCCGTCAAACATATCGGTATGATCGTCGATCCCGACGCCGTCCTCGTCGGCGGCCGGCTGCCGATCCGGATCGTCGACGAGTTGCTGCGTTATGTTCACGAGCACCTCGATGCCAACGACGTCACTCTTCCGTCGCTTCATCGCGCCTCGATCGGCGAGGATGCCTCGGCCATGGGGGCGGCGGCCATGCCGATGGCGGCGGCCCTCATGCTCGCATCGGCGGATGTCGCCCAACGCACACGCTCGCCGCTCAAAAACATGGATCGCCTGAACAGTTGAAACGGCCGCAAGGCTCCCGGATTTCGATGAGGATCGGAGGATATGATGAAGATCGGCTTCTACACCTCGACATTCAATGACCGTCCGCTGGAGGAGGTCGTGGATTTCGCCGCGTCGGCCGGGTTCGATGCGATCGAGATCGATGTCGGCGGCCATATCAAGACGCCCGACCGGGTGGAGGAGGCCATCTCGCTGGCCAGGAGCCGCGGTCTCTTCGTCTCCTCGATCACCTATTTCGGCAACCAGCTCGATGCCGACCGCGACAAGCGCCGGGAGCTTCGGGCAAAGACATCAGAATTCGCCAGAGCGATCGGCGCCGCCGGCGTCCCGATCTTCGTGATCTTCCCCGGTCGCGACGATACGGCAAGCGACGAGGCCAATTACGACGACTTCGCCGACTTCGCAAACGGGCTGATCGCAGAGACGCAGGCAAGCGGCCTCACCTTCGCGATCGAGAACTGGCCAGGGCCGAAAGACAATTTCATCGGGACGACGCCGAAGGGATGGCAGGAGCTTTTCCGCCGGATCGAAGACCGCCGCTTCGGCCTGGAATTCGATCCCTCGCACCTCATCCGCATCGGCGTCGATCCCTATCGGGCGCTGGAGGCGGTCAAGGATCGCATCGCCATCCTCCACGCCAAGGACACGGCGATCGACGCCGAGGCCCTGCAGGCGATCGGCTATCACGGCAAGGGCTGGTGGCAATACAAGCTGCCGGGGCTCGGCCTGCTCGACTGGCCGCGTTTCCTCAGGCAGGCACGCGGCCACGGTTTTGACGGCACGCTGTCGATCGAGCACGAGGATGCCGCCTATGGCTGGCCGGGCAAGGACCTGGCGGCGCGCAAGCAGGGCGAGCGCCTCGGCCTCGATTATCTCAAAAGCGTCTTGAACGGACTTTGACGGCGAATTCGGGAGGAGCTTCATGGCCCATGTTTCGGTCAGCAATGCGCGCAAGGATTACGGCGCGTTCAAAGCCATCAAAGGCGTGTCGGTCGATATCGGCGACGGCGAATTCGTCGTACTGGTCGGCCCCTCGGGCTGCGGGAAGTCCACCTTACTCCGGATGATCGCCGGCCTGGAGGGCATCACCTCGGGGAAGATCCAGATCGGCAAGCATATCGTCAACGAGCTTGCGCCCAAGGATCGCGACATCGCCATGGTGTTCCAGAACTATGCGCTCTATCCGCATATGACGGTCGCCAAGAATATGGGCTTTTCCCTGCGGCTGAAACGCATGCCGAAGACCGAAATCGATCAGCGGGTCGGTAATGCTGCCAAGATCCTCGGCCTTGAGACCCTTCTGGAAAGATATCCGAAGCAATTGTCGGGCGGCCAGAGGCAGCGCGTCGCCATGGGTCGGGCGATCGTGCGCGACCCGGCCGTCTTCCTGTTTGACGAACCCTTGTCGAACCTCGATGCCAAGCTCCGGGTGCAGATGCGCTCGGAGATCAAGGAGCTGCATCAACGGCTGCAGACGACGACCATCTATGTGACCCATGACCAGATCGAAGCCATGACCATGGCCGACAAGATCGTCGTCATGAAGGATGGCCTGATCGAACAGTCAGGCTCGCCGCTGGAGCTCTACGATCGGCCGAACAACCTGTTCGTTGCCGGCTTCATCGGCTCGCCGGCGATGAACTTCATCCGGGGCAACATGACCGAAGGCGGGTTCAAAACCGTCGACGGCCTGCTGTTGCCGAGTGAGCGCCGCCCGAGCAATGCCGTGACCTACGGCATTCGTCCCGAACATATAAGCCTCGATCCCAGTGGCATCGCGGTGACGACCGTCGTGGTGGAGCCGACCGGTTCGGAAACGCTCGTCATTGTCCGGCTGGGCACACAGACGCTCACCTGCGTCTTCCGGGAGCGGATCAGGGCCGCCCCCGGCGAGGTGCTGAAGATTGCGCCGATCCACGATACCGTCCACCTGTTCGGCGCCGACGAGCAGCGGATCACATCAGGCGAAACGCCTCTGAGCTAAGCCGGCCGATTGCCCCTCCCCTTCGGCCGGATGGCGGCCGGGGGCGCGTCTTCCGCGCCTCCGGCCCCGAAAGCCCCAGTCTTTTCCCGAAAATCATCTAGATCCAGCCAAGTGTTTGAACGAGGACCGAAAAGGTTAATATGCGTTAACCTTAAAATTCTTGGCCGACATCGGAGAATCGCGGATAACGGTTAGAAGGGGATTTGATCCCGAAAATCGTTATCTGAAAGATTGCTGCCGATGAACGCTAATTTGGCCGCCTTGAACAAGGCGCCGTTGCATTTCGAGGATCAGATCCTCGAACAGGGCGACGTGATTTCAAAAAAGCTCCATCTGCTCAGCGTGCAGCGCTTTCCGCCCAACGCGAAGAAGACGCTGCGCAATTTCTCCCTGGCGGAGGTTGCCAACTATGTCGGCGCCTCGCAAAGCACGCTGAAGAAACTGCACCTCGAGGGGAAAGGCCCCTGCCCGCTGACATCGCCTTCCGGGCGCCGTTCCTACACCGCCGAGCAGATGCTGGAATTGAGGCGACATCTGGATACGCACGGCCGCTCCGAGAGCCGCATGTACGTTCCCCATCGCCGCGGCCACGAGAAACTGCAGGTCCTGGCCGTCGTCAATTTCAAGGGCGGCTCGGGAAAGACGACGACGGCTGCCCATCTTGCCCAGCATCTTGCGCTGACCGGCCATCGCGTTCTGGCCGTCGATCTCGATCCGCAGGCATCCCTATCCTCCCTGCACGGCTTCCAGCCGGAATTCGACCAGGTCCCGTCACTTTATGAAGCGATCCGCTACGACGGCGAGAAGAAGCCGCTCTCCGAGATCATCCACAAGACGAACTTTCCCGGCCTCGATATCGTGCCGGCCAATCTCGACCTGCAGGAATACGAATATGATACGCCGCTTGCCATGGCCGACAAATCGACCAATGACGGCAAGACCTTCTTTACCCGCATCTCGCGGGCGCTCGCCGAGGTGGACGATCGCTACGATGTCGTCGTCATCGATTGCCCGCCGCAGCTCGGTTACCTCACGCTGACGGCGCTGACGGCAGCGACGAGCGTGCTGATCACCATCCATCCGCAGATGCTTGACGTCATGTCGATGGGTCAGTTCCTGCTCATGCTCGGCGGCATCCTGAAACCGATCCGCGCGGCCGGCGCCGAAGTGAACCTCTCCTGGTATCGCTATCTCGTCACCCGCTACGAGCCGACCGATGTGCCGCAGGCGCAGATGGTCGGCTTCATGTCGACGATGTTCCACGAGTTCATGCTCAAGAACCAGATGGTCAAATCGACGGCGATTTCGGATGCCGGGATTACCAAGCAAACGCTTTATGAGGTCGAACGCGCCTCGCTTAATCGGGGAACCTACGACCGGGCGCTGGTGGCGATGGACGCCGTCAACGCAGAGATCGCAGAGCTTATTCATCAGGCATGGGGGCGGTGAATTTGTCGGCTGACAAATTCGCCTTTTCCATAAACCAAATCAATGGAATGACCGACATCGGAGGAAGCGATGGCACGAAAGAATCTCCTTGAAGGGCTGGCGAATATGCCTGACGAGAATGCAGGCGCGCCGAACTATCCGATGCGCGGGGCAGGCCGCTCGCTCGTCCGTTCGCTGGATGAGCTCGCCAAGCAGGCCGAGAAATTCCTGGAGGGCGAGGCGGTGGTCGACCTCGATCCCGATGTCGTCGAGGCTTCTTTCGTCAAGGACCGGCTGACGGAGGATGACGAAGAATTCAGTGCCTTGGTCGAAGCGATCCGCGCGCGCGGGCAGGATACGCCCATTCTGGTGCGCCCTCACGCCAGGATCGATGGCCACTATCAGGTCGTCTTCGGTCACCGGCGGCTGCGCGCGGCCCGCGAACTCGGCCGCAATGTCAGAGCCGTCGTCAAGGCAGTCGACGACCGCACCCATGTCATCGCCCAGGGCCAGGAGAATTCGGCCCGGGCCGACCTCACCTTCATCGAGCGGGCACTCTTCGCCAGGCGGCTGGAAGAACTCGGCTACGACAGGGACGTCATCTCGACCGCCCTTGCCGCCAATGCGGCGTCGATCTCGAAGATGATTTCGGTCATGGATCGGATTTCGCCGGAGATCGTTCAGGCGATCGGCCCCGCACCCGGCATCGGCCGCGAACGCTGGGTGGCGCTTTCGCTGCTCGCCGGCAAGGCGTCCAACGCGGCAGATATCGCCAAGGTCATGGAAGAGGGCAACTTTCCCCGCCTGCCTTCCGACAAGCGTTTCGACGTGCTCTACACGGCACTGAACAAAAGCGCCCGGCCGGTGAAAAAGACGCAGGCCGCGGCGGGGAAGATCAAATGGCAGCCGCAGGACAAGGCCGTCCAGGCGGAAATGAAGAATGACGGCAAGGCGTTCTCGCTCTCGATGAAGGCGAGGAATGCCGGCCGCTTCGGGGAATTTCTCTCCAGCAGGCTGGATGCGCTCTATGAGCAATTCCTCGCCGAGGAGAGCAAATAAGGAGACTGAAACCGCAAAAGAAAAAGGCCCCCAAACGACCTGAGTCGTGGAAGCCCTTCTCCTATCCTTAAGCAAGACAGAGAATCGCATTTTCACGAATCCCAGTCAAGAGTCTTACCGCGCTGCGCGTCTTTTCAGACGCGCAAAAGACGCTGTGACACTTGTCAACCTCGCATCGTTTCGGTGACCGGATTTCTTTTGCCTGATGAAAGGTGAAGGAAATGGAGAGTGAATTTGTAACGACGCCCTTTGGGCGGCGGCCGATGTCGCTTGCCATGCTGCTGAGACAGCGGCGAGGCGAGGCGATGGAGGCTGGGACGAGGCGCAACAAGTGGAAGCTGTTCCGATCGGTCTGCGAGGCCCGGGCGGAACTCGACGTGACTGACAGAGCGCTGATGGTGCTCGATGCGCTGCTGAGTTTTTATCCCGAGGATGAACTCTCCAGCGAAAGGGGGCTGGTGGTCTTTCCCTCGAACGTGCAACTTTGCCTCAGGGCGCGCGGCATGGCCGCCGCGACGCTGCGCCGGCACCTGGCGGTCCTCGTCGAGGCCGGCCTCATCTCCCGCAAGGACAGCCCGAACGGCAAGCGCTATGTCCGCCGAGGCAGGGAAGGCGAGATCGGCGAGGCCTATGGCTTCAGCCTGGCGCCGCTGCTTGCCCGTGCTACAGAGATCGAAGCGATCGCCGCACGCATCGCCGACGACCGGCAATTGTTGCGGGGGATGAAGGAGCGGCTGACCATCTGCCGGCGTGACATCGCCAAGCTCATCTGCGCAGCCGTTGAGGAGGCGATCCCCGGCGACTGGGCCCGTCTCTCTTCGACATTTCACGCGCTGCTGCAGTCCATTCCGAGAGCGGCAACCCTCGAAAGCCTGTCACCGATCCTCGAAGAACTTGAGACGATCCGCCTCGGCGTCATCAACACCTTGGAATCGCCAGAGAAACATCGGATAGCGAGCACCAATGAATCCCAGATTGAGCGCCACATACAGAATTCTAATCCCGAATCCATATCTGAATCTGAACCGGGCTTGGAAACGGTGCAGGAGGCGAACCGGGATCTTGAGCCGAGTTCAAGGTTGGATAGGCGGGAACCCGGAGTGGCCGGGAACGGATCGCGGACCACTGCCGGGACAAATGCCGGGGAATTGAAATCCTTCCCGCTCGGCATGGTCGTCCAAGCCTGTCCTGACATCGTCGACTACGGGCCAGGCGGCAGGATCGCCAGTTGGCGGGATCTGATGACGGCGGCGGCCGTCGTTCACTCGATGCTGGGCGCCAGCGCCTCGGCCTACGAGGAGGCGGCCTGCGTGATGGGACCGCAGAACGCCGCCGTCGTCATGGCCTGTATTCTGCAAAGGGGAGGGTGCATAAACTCCGCCGGCGGTTATCTCAGGGATCTCACGCGACGCGCCAAACGCGGCGAATTCGCGCTCGGCCCAATGTTGATGGCGCTGTTACGGACAAAGGACCGCTTTGAAGTTGGGCTTGAAGAGGGTTGCCGGAAGGTCAACTTCGGGACAGAGCCTGGAGCGCCTGCTCGGCAAAACGGGGTGAGGTGAGCGCGAGTCTTCCGATCGATGGTTATGAGCTCGGAAAGCCTCGCTACCCCCGAACGTAGCGTCTCTCAAGGTCCCGCGATCGCATTCGATCTCGAATCCTTCGTTCAAGCCGCGTCGCGATAGCTTCGCGTGTGATATTCATCACGAGCGGCGCAATAAGGCGCTGATTTCGGCGCGCGAAGGCATGGCGGGGGCCGTGCCCGGCCGTGTTACCGCGATCGCAGCGGTCGCAGAGCCGAAACGGATGGCCTCGATCGGTGTTTGTCCTTCCGAAATCGCCGTGGCGAAGCCGCCAAGAAAGGCGTCCCCTGCCCCGGTTGTGTCAATGACATTCCCGGCTGAGAATGCGGGGACGAATTCGCTCTGCCCGGCGCTGTGATAAAATGCGCCGCGAGCGCCGAGCGTGATGATCACCGCTTGCGCCCCTCGATCCAGCAGAGTGCGGCCCGCCGCACGGACCTGTTCATCCGTTGTGATCGGATGCCCGACCAATTCGGCGGCTTCCACCTCATTGGGGACGATGAAATCGCACAAACGATAGATCTCGTCCGGAATGGCGCGCGCCGGCGCGGGGTTGAAGATTGTCTTGACCCCTGCCCTTTTTGCCATCGCCAGGCCGTGCAAGGCCGCCTCGAGCGGCTGTTCGAGCTGGGTCATGAAAATGGCAGCGCTTTCGATCTCCACCCGGTTCGCATCGACGTCTTCGATACCGATAAGGCCGGCGGCACCCGGGACGACGATGATCGCATTGTCGCCGCTCACCTCGTCGACGAAGATGAAGGCGGCGCCGCTGGAAACACCGTCCATCTTCATCACATTGGCTTTGACGCCCGCTTGCGAATAGGCCGCAAGCGCCATCTCGCCGAAGGGATCGTTGCCGACCCTTGAAATGAAGGTCACCTTGCCGCCGGCCATGGCTGCGGCGATCGCCTGGTTGGAGCCCTTGCCTCCGGGCCCGAGCGAGAAGCCCGATCCCATCAACGTTTCGGCGATATGGGGCAGGCGTTTTGCCTTATAGGCGGTGTCGGCGGCAAAAATGCCGAGAATGACGATCCCGCTTTTCTCGCTCATCGGACCGCCTCTTCCGCCGGAATGACGCCCTTGGTCAGAAGGAAACACCCATAGAAGCGCAGTTCCCCAGTTGCGATGACGCAATAAGCCTTTTTGGCGATGTCGTAGAAGGCCATCCGTTCGACGGGATACATCGGCGCCGGCTTGCCTTCGGCGCGGTCGACGATCGCCTGGACTTCCTGTTGAATCGGCGGAATTTCACCCGGCTTGCCGATCACTTCCATGCGGCCCACAGAAGGCTGGATCGGTGTGTCGAGCGGCAGGACCGAAAGGATCGCATCGATCGCCTGCGGCGCGGGAATGTTTTCCATCGTCAGCAGCGTCCCCAGGCGAGTCTGCCGGGCGATCGAATCCGACGGAAAATTCATGTCGGAAATGACGAGATAATCGCCATGCCCCATATTGCAAAGTGCTTGAAGAATGTCGCCGTTGAGTTCGGCCCGAATTCCCTTGAGCATTGATCTTCCATCCTTTTCTCATAGCCGGCGCGCCGGCCTCTTCAATTCGTGTGGCCGGCGGTATCTGTCTTAAATTGCGGGCACGGGCCGCTCGACCCGCGCACGATCAGCGACCCATCGACCATTTCGTCTTCCACGCCCGGCGGTTCCGCCAGCAGAAGGCCGACCGCGCGCCGCGCCAGCATGTCGGCCGGCTGACGTATGGTCGTCAGCCTGGGAACGACGAGATTGGCGAGCGAAATATCATCGAAACCGGTGACCGACAGTTTTCGCGGCACGTCGATCTTGAGATCGCGGGCAGCGCGCAGCGCGCCGATCGCCTGCTGATCGCTGGCAGCCGCAATCGCCGTCGGCCGATCCTGCGGCGGGTGCGAAAGCAGGTCTCGGGCAATTCTTTCGCCGGACTCGTAGTCGAACCTGCCATAGGCAATTTCCAGTTCAACGCGTTCGCCGGTCTTGCCGAACTCCTCCATGCGGCCGACAAAACCCTCCTTTCGCATGCGTCCCGCCTCGGTATCGGCAGGCCCGGCAATATAGGCGATGCGGCGATGCCCCAGCCCATAGAGGTGATCCGCAATCAGCGCGGCCGCCTGGGCATGGTTGGTCGACACCAGGGGAAAGGTGCCGAAGCGCCGGTCCAGCGATATGATCGGGACCGATGCCGGCAGATGGAGGCCTGAAGCGTCGCTCGAAGCCACCACGATGATGCCGCGCACCGACCGGTGGAGAAAGGCTGAAACATGGCTCTGCTCCGCCTCGCGATCGTCATGTGAGCTTGCCAGCATGAGGCTATGCGCACGTTCGAGCGCCGCACGCTCGACGCTTGCCGCAAGCTGCGCAAAGAATGGATTGGTGATGTCGGGCACGATGAGGCCGATGACGTCGGTTCTGCTGGTGCGCAAGGCTCTGGCGGTGACGTTCGGCCGGTAACCGAGCGAAGAAATGGCGTCGTTGACCTTTTCGCGCAGCATGGGTTTGACGGCGGCTTCGCCCGACAGCACACGCGAAACGGTGCCCACAGAGACGCCGGCATATTCGGCGACATCCTTGATTGTCGGCATCTTCGACATTTTCGACATCCCGCAGCTATTTTACGGCGCCCGCGGTCATTCCGGCGATGATGTGCTTTTCCAGCACGACGCCGACGACAACAAGCGGGAGGATACCGGCGGTGGAAAGGGCCGCCATCGACCACCAGTTGATGCCCTGGCTGCCTGTCTGGCTGGCAATCATCACAGGCAGCGTGTTGGTATTGGTTGAGGTCAGCAGCGCGGCGAAGAAATATTCGTTCCAGCACAGGATCAGCGCCAGCAGAAACGCGGCCACCATGCCCGGCAGAACGAGCGGCACGATGATGCGGCCAAACGCGCCCCAGATCGACAGGCCGTCGACGAGTGCGGCCTCCTCGAGTTCGACCGGGATGGTGGCGAACTGGTCGCGCATGATCCAGACGACGATCGGCAGGACCATCAGCGTATAGACGGCGATCATGCCCGCATAAGTGTCGAGCAGCGCCAACTCCTTGTAGAGAACCAGGAACGGCAGGGCGAGGACGACGGGCGGCATGATCAACTGCGACAGGAAGAAAAAGGAGATGTCGGAATTGCGCATATGGCCGAACTTGTAGGAAAAGCGGCTGAGGCCATAGGCCGCCAGCGACCCGAGCACGACCGCAAGGGCAGATGCCGTGACGGAGATGATGACGCTGTTCCAGAGCCGGCGCATGAACTCATCACGCACCGTCGATACCTGGGAAATCGTATCGGGAGAGAGCCCGAGCGAGCGCCAGCCGAGCCAGCTGGGCGTAAAGTTAAACCAGGGGATCAGGTTGCCGCGCATGACATCCGCGGCTGTTTTGAACGAGGTCGAAACTGTCCAGAACAGCGGGAAGATGCAGACACATGCCCAGGTGACGAGCAGGCCGTAGACGGCCAGACGCATGCCCCACCAGCGAATGCGCTGAGCCCGCCCGTATTTTTCGAAATCGATGCGAACCATCAGAGCCTTCCTGTCATCCGCTTCACGATACGGTCCGAGATCTTCATCAGCATTGTCATCCCGAAGACGATGATCACCAGATAGACGAGCGCGAGCAAGGTACCGTATCCGACATTCGAACGGTCGCGATATTCACGATAGATGAAACTGGTGACGGAGTCTGTCGCCCCCCCGGGACCTCCCGATGTCACCGTGATGATGATGTCGGCGAGCTTGAGCTTGAAGATTACCCGGATCATCACCGCCGTCACCGAAACCGGCAGCATGAGCGGGAAAGTGACCTTCCAGAAGCGCTGCCATCTGGTGGCGCCATCGACTTCAGCCGCCTCCAGCACCTCCCTGGACAGGCCCTGCAATCCGGCGACCAGCATGATCATCATGAAGGGAATGAAGGTCCAGGCATCCATGATCATGATCGAAAGTTTCGCCGTCAGCGGATCGCCGAAGAAGGAGGGATTTTCCCAGCCGAGCCAGCGGGCGAAGCGCGCGACCGGGCCGAAACGGGTCTCCAGCATCGACTTGCCGACCATCCAGCTCACTGCGACCGGCGACAGCATCAAGGGGACGAGGAAGGTTACCCGCCAGAATTTTCGGGCAATGATCTCCTGGTTGAGCAGCAGCGCCAGGCCGAAGGCGATCGCATATTCGATTGCGATGGCCAGGCAATAAAGGACCATGTTCAGCAGCGCATTGGCGTAGAACGGATCGGCGATCATCCGGCGCACATTGTCGAGCCCGTTGAAGCGCCGCCCGGTCGACGAGGCGAGGTTCCAATCGGAAAAGCCGATCCACAGCGCAAAGAGCAGCGGGAACACCACCATCGACACGACGAAAAGCGCGGCGGGCAGAATAAAAAGCGCCTTCTTGCCTGCCTCGCCGTGGATAACGACGCGCGTGACGCAAAGAACGGCGGCCCAGAGAAAATAGGCATAAAGCACCGGCCGCCAGTTCGCGAAGCCCCAACCGGTCCAGCCTAGCTCATGGGCACCCTGCAGTGCGAAGGACGTTATGAACCATATGGCGCTCAGCCACAGGGCCGCGCGGCCCCAGAAACGACGGCTCGCGGAAATGGAGCCGGCTTCGACCGTGTGAAGCAGGTCGCCTTCAACTGTCGACATGATTTTCCTCGTCCGGACAGAATGAGCGCCGGCGAACCGCTTCCGGTCCGCCGGCCTATTGGTGTCGAACGGTCAGAGCCCGAGGCTCGACCGATAGAGTTTCAGTTGGCTGTCGCGGCCGATCTGGTCGGTGATCTTTTCCCAGGCGGCCGCAATCGCATCCGCGGTCTCCTGCGCCGACTTGTATTGCCCGGCAAAACCCTTTGCCAATTCGTCTTCGGCGACGGAGTAATATTGGAAGATACCGGGAATGCGCGGTTCGATAGCGGCGTTCGGGTGGTTGTAGCTGTCCGCATTCGAACCCAGATAGTCCTCGATATAGGCGCGGTCGTAACCTGCCTTTTCCCATTCGTCGTAGTTGAAGTTGGACTGGCGGTAGGGCTGGAACCCGGAGGGATAGGCCGAGGTCCACAGCGACAGATCCTTGCCGCCGAGATGGGCGGCGGCGGACCAGGCGGCCTTGCGCTTCTTCTCGTCGCCGGAGACCTGCTTGGTGACATAGATGCCCCAGCCGAGATAGGCCATGTTGGGCGCTTCGTTATACTTGTCTTCCCATTGCCCGGTCTTGCGGTTGTAGACCCGGTTCGAGCCGCGGTTGATACCGAAGCCCACCACATCGCCAACGACCGAGGTGTCCGAGGTGCGCGCGCCGGAGCCGACGTCGCCCCACCACATCAGCATTGCGCCGGTGCCTGCCAGGAACTGCGAGAAGGCCGTGGTGCCGGGATCGGCATTGATCTGATCGGCCGGATAGGCCTTGGCCGCGATCAGATCGAGGACGTCCTGGATCGCCTGAACCCATGCAGGGTTATTGACCAGCGGCTTCATGTTTTCAGGATCGAACAGCCAGGCCGGGTCGCCAGGATATTTGGCATAGGCCGTCGCGCGGTTCTCGATGAAATAGAAGCCGAAACCACCCCAGCCCTTGAGCGGGTCGAGATAGCCGTAGGCCGGCTGACTGGTCAGCGGATCGGTCTTGCCGATCAGCGCCTTGGAGGCGGCGTTGACCTCCTGCCAGGTCTTCGGCGGCTCTGCCATGCCGCTGATCGAGCCTTCGCCGAAATAATCCTTGCGATAGGCGAAGGTGTGGCAGTCGCCGTCGATCGTCACGCGATAGGTCTTGCCGTCCCAGGTGCCGACCGGTGGCTTCAGGTAGCTCACCAGGTCGTCGGCCTCGATCTGCTTTGCAACCCAGTCAGGCATCTCGTCGAGAAGCCCTCGCCCGGCCGTATCGCCTTCGAAGGGTGCGCCCATTTCCAGAATGTCGAAATCGACCGTGCCGGTCGCGATCGACTGCTGAAGGCGGGCGTTGTAGTCCGCCTGTGCAAGGTCGATCCAGTTGATCTTGGCGCCGGTATAGGCTTCCCACGGCTTCAGGAAGCCGCGGAACAGGAAGTTGTGCAGGTTCTGATTGTTGAGCCCCATGAAGGTCAGCTCGACACCGGCGAATTCGCCCTGCTTGACGTTGGCCTTGGTTGGGCCGAGGCAGAGCTCGCCGACCTTCTGCCAGTCTGCATCCGTTGGGGAGCCCTTGCCGACGCCCGGAATCTGCAGGATCTGGGCGCGCAGATCATCGGCAGCGAACGCCATGCCGGGAAGTCCGCCCATCGCGCCCGATAGACCAAGCAGTGCCGCGACGCTTGCCGTTCCGCGCAGGACATCGCGGCGGCTTGCCTGACTGCGCATCAATGCATCGTATATTTCAACTTTCATGCTTTCCTCCTCCACGTTTGTGCGCTGCCACCAGCCGGTCTTTCCGGATTGGCTCCGGTCCGATTTTGGGACTGGTCTCGCGCAGAACTATTTGGTAACAAGAAAATGAAACGTTTCATATTCTTGTTGAAAACCGCTCCTCTCGGCCTCGGCAGCGAGCATTAGACGGCAAGCGGGAAATGTCAATAAGAAATGAAACGTTTCATGGAGGAGGTCTGACGGTATTTCAGGCAGAGGCCGAGGGCAGTTTTCGCCGAGCCTGTTGCCTTGGAATATTGTCGAGAAAGCATTGCTCTTGGGACTGTCCAGGGGTGGCAGGAAGGCGAGTGGGAGGCACATGGCTGAAGTCAATGTTTCAGGGGCGCGGAAGGCATATGGCGCCGTAAATATCCTGCACGGCGTCGATATCGACATTCGCGACGGCGAATTTGTGGTGCTGGTCGGCCCATCCGGTTGCGGCAAATCGACGTTGTTGCGCATGGTTGCGGGGCTCGAAAGCATCACCGGCGGCACCATCTCGATCGGCGGAAAGATCGTCAACAATCTGCCGCCGAAGGATCGCGACATCGCGATGGTCTTTCAAAGTTATGCGCTTTATCCACACAAGACCGTTGCCGAAAACATGGTCTTTGCGCTCCGTCTGCAGAAGCAGCCGGCCGATATCATCAAGCAGCGGCTGCAGGCGGCGGCCGAAACGCTTGACCTCGTACCCTATCTCGACCGCTATCCGCGCCAGCTTTCGGGTGGGCAGCGCCAGCGCGTGGCAATGGGACGAGCGATCGTCAGATCGCCGCAAGTCTTCCTGTTCGACGAACCCTTGTCGAACCTCGACGCCAAACTGCGCGTGCAGATGCGCAAGGAGATCAAGGAGCTGCACCAGCGGCTGAGAACCACGACGATCTATGTCACCCATGACCAGGTCGAAGCGATGACCATGGCTGACAAGATCGTCGTGATGCAGGGTGGCAAGGTCGAACAGATCGGCACCCCCCTCGAACTCTACGATCGTCCCCGCAATACATTCGTGGCAGCCTTTATCGGCTCGCCATCGATGAATCTGCTGAAAGGCCGCTACAAGGCCGACGGTGCGATCTTCGTGACGGAGACCGGCGACGAGATTGCGCTCGGTTTCACCCCGCAGGCGACCGACGGACAGTCCGTGCTGCTCGGCGTGCGGCCCGAACACCTGTCGCTCAGCCAAAGCGGCCTCGACACGACCGTCAACGTCACCGAACCCACCGGCCATGAGACGATGGTCTTCCTGCGCTACGGGTCCGGCGAGCTTGTCGCGGTGCTTTCCGACCGTCACGATTTTGTGCCGGGACAGGTCGCGACGATTACTGCCCGACCAGGAAAGCTTCATCTATTCGATGGGGAATCGGGTAAGACGTTGCGGCCGGATTGACCGCCCAAAAAAACACTGAGACCCCAATCGCCGCCGGGTGGAAATTCAGGGCGAGGTCAGGTCAATTTTCAGCTCTAAAACCAATTGTGCTGGGAGATCGTTGGTTATTGTGGAGCGGTCAGTTTTGGCAAAGGCCATTTCACCGTCCTGCCAGGCATCATACTCCATATCGATCCGTATGCCGCTCCGCTCAACTACAGCCCAGGAGAAACCAAGGCCGCCACCCTTTCGAACGGACCAGCCGCCAGCCCCCAGCGTTTCGATGACCGCTCGCCAAGTTTCCTGCGATATGCCGGACAGATAAATCGTCTCAGACATGCACTTTTCATCCCACAAGGAGATCGGTTCAAAGTGGAATAGCGGGTGACCGGCCTTGTATTCTTCCGCTCCCCCTCATGACAGGCCAATACAGCCCTAACCGCTACGCGCTCGATTTGGAGTAGAGGCCAAGATTGCCGCCGACGGCGAATCCGCAGCGCTGATAAAATTTCGACAAGGCACCGTCTCGCTGCGAGACCAACCAGACACTGTTGCATCCTTCGGCCTTTGCTGTTTCAAAAACTGCCGACAGGAGGGCGGTCCCTATTCCCCTACCCTGCGCTTCAGGCAGTACCGAGAGCTCATCAAGATAAATGACCGGACCCGCATGGCGCCGCTGTCGTATACCCAATGCAATCCCCAGCACCTTGCCTGCGTCGATGGCCGCAAGGGCGATGGATCTGGGCGTTTCAAGCACGGTTTTGACATTTTCAACCGCCGCTTCAAGCGACCAATTCTCGTTCCATGGCGGTCCCGAATAGGCACCGACCAGTACAGCGGCGGCGCCATTGAGATGTTCTAGCGCAAGACGTTCAATCCGAAACGACATAAATCCACCTGACGTTGAGTGAAACGACATTTGCCCAGTTCGACCGGTAACGCAACAGGCTCCGAGACGCACGGTGCAAGCGGAACGGCAAAGCTGTGAGCTTGACACAATCAGCGACGGCGCTTTACGGTTGTCGGCATTCACCAGGGGGGTCCCGCAAGGGGCTGAGATACTGCTGGACAATACGGCTTTGCCTGTTGTGGCGCAGTGACCCGTTGAACCTGATCCAGTTCATACTGGCGTAGGGACGGTGCAAGCGCTCGAAGGCGTCGGATTCACGCGTGGAATCCATGCCGGCGTCTTTTCATCATTCCGGCTGATTGACTGGGTCTCCAACTGCAATTGGAGCCTCAAACCATGACCATTGCCGCAAAGAATCTCACCCCGACCGTCACCACCGGCCCGCTGCCGGCATCGCAGAAGATCTATATCCCGGGAGATATCCACAGCGATATCCGCGTGCCGATGCGCGAAATCAGCGTCCACCCGACCGCGGGCGAACCGCCTGTCGTTGTCTATGACTCCTCCGGTCCGTACACGATCGAAGGCGCCGACATCCATATCGAGCAGGGCCTGCCCCCCCTGCGCCGCGACTGGGTGCTGGCCCGAGGCGATGTCGAACCCTATGACGGCCGCCATGTCCGCCCCGAAGACAACGGCTTCGTCAGTGCCGACCGGTTGACGCCGGAATTCCCAGGGCGGCGCCGGCCGCTGCGGGCCAGGGACGGCAGGGCCGTCACCCAGTTCGCCTATGCGCGGGCCGGCATCATCACACCGGAGATGGAGTTCATCGCCATTCGCGAGAACCTCGGCCGCAGGGCCAGCACCGACGCGCTGGTGCGCGACGGCGAAAGCTTCGGCGCCGATATTCCGGATCATGTGACGCCGGAATTCGTCCGCCGCGAAGTCGCCGCCGGCCGGGCGATCATCCCGGCCAATATCAACCACCCCGAAAGCGAACCGATGATCATCGGCCGGAATTTTCTGGTGAAGATCAACGCCAATATCGGCAACTCCGCGGTCACCTCCTCGATGGCCGAAGAAGTCGAGAAGATGGTCTGGGCGGCCCGCTGGGGCGCCGATACCGTCATGGATCTGTCGACCGGCCGCAACATCCACAATATCCGCGAATGGATCATCCGCAATTCGCCGCTGCCGATCGGCACGGTGCCGCTCTATCAGGCACTGGAAAAGGTCGGCGGCATTGCCGAGGACCTTACCTGGGAGGTCTATCGCGATACGCTGATCGAGCAGGCCGAACAGGGCGTCGACTATTTCACCATCCATGCCGGCGTGCGGCTGCACTACATCCCGCTCACCGTCAATCGCGTGACCGGCATCGTCTCACGCGGCGGTTCGATCATGGCCAAGTGGTGCCTGCATCATCACCGCGAAAGCTTCCTCTATGAGCATTTTGAGGAGATCTGCGACATCTGCCGGGCCTATGACGTCTCCTTCTCGCTCGGCGACGGTCTTCGCCCCGGCTCGATCGCCGATGCCAACGATGCGGCGCAATTTGCCGAACTCGAAACGCTCGGCGAGCTGACGAAGATCGCCTGGGCCAAAGACTGCCAGGTAATGATCGAGGGGCCCGGTCATGTGCCGATGCACAAGATCAAGGAAAATATGGACAAGCAGCTTGCCGTTTGCGGCGAGGCGCCCTTCTACACGCTGGGGCCTCTCACCACCGATATCGCGCCCGGCTATGATCATATTACCTCCGGCATCGGTGCCGCGATGATCGGCTGGTTCGGCACGGCCATGCTCTGCTACGTCACGCCGAAAGAGCATCTTGGACTGCCTGATCGAAACGATGTGAAGACCGGGGTCATCACCTACAAGATCGCCGCCCATGCGGCCGACCTTGCCAAGGGGCACCCGGCCGCCCGCCTGCGCGACGACGCGCTGTCGCGGGCGCGCTTCGAATTTCGTTGGGAAGACCAGTTCAACCTGTCGCTCGATCCCGAAACCGCCCGCAGCTTCCATGACGAGACCCTGCCGAAGGAAGCGCACAAGGTGGCGCATTTCTGTTCGATGTGCGGCCCGAAATTCTGCTCGATGCGCATATCGCATGACATCCGCGCCGAAGCGCAAAAAGAGGGGCTGGACGCAATGGCGGCAAAATACCGCGAGGGCGGCGATCTCTATATGTCGATCGATACCCACACGCAGGGCGCGGACTGAAATGCGTGTTCTTGTTAGAGGGGCCGGCGTCGCCGGCCTCACCGTCGCCCGCGAACTGCATGCCCGCGGTGCTGATGTCACGGTCTTCGACCCGCAGCCGAACTTCGCTCATGCGGCTTCCTGGCTCGCCGGCGGCATGCTGGCGCCCTGGTGCGAGCGGGAAAGTGCCGATGAGGCCGTGCTGACACGCGGCCTCGATGCCGCCGATCGATGGGAAGCGATCCTGCCCGGCAACGTCGTCCGCAATGGCACGCTCGTCGTCGCCTCGACGCGCGACCATGGCGAACTGAAGCGGTTTGCAAGCCGCACGACCGGTTATCAATGGGTTGAAGAGCAGGATATTGCGAGACTCGAACCCATGCTCGCCGGCCGTTTCAGGCACGGCCTGTTCTTTCCACGCGAAGCGCATCTGGACCCTCGTCAGGCGCTGCGCAGCTTGAAAGAGCAACTGTCGGCAATCGGCGTCGTCTTTACCGACACGGCTGTGAGCGACGGCGATTTCTCCGATATCGTCGACTGTACCGGTGCAGCCCGCATCGGGCAGGATCGCGATCTGCGCGGCGTGCGGGGCGAAATGCTCAATCTCCATACCGAAGAGGTGACCCTCGCCCGGCCCGTCCGTCTGCTGCATCCGCGCTTTCCCGTCTATATCGTTCCCCGCGGCAACGGGTTTTTCATGGTGGGCGCGACGATGATCGAGACCGATTTCGGTGGCCCGATCACGGCACGCTCGCTGATGGAACTGCTGAACACGGCCTATGCACTGCACCCGGCCTTTGCCGACGCCGCCGTCGTCGAAACCGGCGCCGGCATCCGCCCTGCCCTGCCCGACAATCTTCCGCACGTCGCGCGCGAGGGAAAGGTCGTCATCTTCAACGGCCTTTATCGCCACGGTTTTCTGCTGGCGCCGGCCATGGCGGCCGAGGCCGCCGATCTCGTTTTTTCCAAAGAACCGAAGCAAAGGAATGCCCGATGCAACTGATCATCAACGGCGAAGCCCAGACAATCGCCGCCACCACGCTTTTACAGCTTCTGACCGCACTCGATTACGAAGGCGACTGGCTGGCGACCGCCGTCAACGGCGAACTGGTTCATCGCGAGGATCGCGAAGAGCACATGCTGAACGATAATGACAGGATCGAGATCCTGACCCCAATGCAGGGAGGCTGAGCATGTTTGACCTTTACGGAAGCCAAATCGCGTCACGCCTGCTTCTCGGCACTGCACGTTACCCCTCGCCGGCGATCCTGACCGAAGCCATCACGCGCTCTAAAGCGGAAATCGTTACCGTGTCGCTGCGCCGCGAAATGGCGGGCGGGCGCAATGGCGGGGCTTTCTTCGAGATGATCCGTGCGCTCGGCGTTCACGTTCTTCCCAACACCGCCGGCTGCCATGGCGTGTCCGAGGCGGTGCTGACGGCGAAGATGGCTCGGGAAGTGTTTCGCACCGATTGGATCAAGCTGGAGGTGATCGGCAATCACGACACGCTGCAGCCGGATGTCTTTTCGCTCGTGGAGGCGGCACGCATCCTGACCGCCGAAGGCTTTCAGGTCTTTCCCTATACGACGGACGATCTGGTCGTTGCCGAGCGTCTGATCGACGCCGGATGCCAGGTGCTGATGCCCTGGTGCGCGCCGATCGGCTCGGCAGCGGGACCACAAAATCTCGCAGCTCTTCGATCGATGCGGGCGCATTTTCCCGACGTGCCGCTGATCGTGGATGCCGGTATCGGCCGGCCTTCGCATGCGGCCATCGTCATGGAGCTGGGCTTCGATGCCGTGTTGCTGAACACCGCTATTGCCGGCGCCGGCGACCCCGCCGCGATGGCGCAAGCCTTTGCCAAGGCAATCGACGCCGGCAGGCAGGCGTTCGGCGCCGGCATGCTGGAGCCGCGCGACATGGCGGTGCCGTCGACACCCGTGATCGGAAAGGCGGTATTTGCATGAAAGTCCACCGTTTCCGATTGCCGGGGGACATCGGCAACCAGAGCGTCAAGCCCTCGGGTTGCCGCGTCATTGAGCGCAATTGGCTTCTAGCGACGTGCTCAAGCTGTCCATGAGGCGCGGATTTGTTGTGGTTAGCCAGCGCTCTGTCGAAAAAAAGGTCTTTGTTCTCACCTGCGAAGCTGAAGTCGCCTTCAGACCAAGGACAAAATTAAAATTATTTCCGCTGCCGGCTTCGCGCGTGAAGCTGAGATAGGAGCCGAAGCGCTCGTATTCGATATTTCGAAGGTTTTGGATCGATGCAAGCGTATCCTCGAAATCGCGCCAGCACGCCTGCGTCACGATGATTTCGAATATGCGCAGGACGGCAGGGGCAAGACGCCCCTCAGCATCTGTCGTCGGCCCAATGAGCTTGGCGCGAATCTCGACAACATCGCCCATTTCATTTCCGCGCACCTTGACGAAAGTCGAGCTGATGGGGCGCACTTCGTCCCGTTCGTAGATGCGCTGAAAATAACATTCATAACTGCGATTGCGCATGGATGCGGCTTTCCATTCGCTCATCTCGATGCCGGCCTGTCGAAGAGCCCCGCAGATATTCTGTCCCGAGACGCGCCACATCCGCAGAAATTGACCTGCCAATTCCGGATTCGGGACCTCCATCAGCTTCAGCGATATAGACATCGTCGGGAGAGGCGAAGGAGCCGCCGGGTCGGGGCGGACGGCTATGGGTGATGAGCGCGGTGCCTTATTGAGGGCTCGATCTTCAAAACGATCAATCGGAGCTTCGGGCTGGCGGATTTCACTGTAAAAAACAACGATGCCCGCAACGAGCAAAACGAATAGCAAAAGCACTGGCCTAAGCAGCCGGCGGCGGTTGCGCCGCAATTGGAAATTCGAATGCGGAAGCGGGATGTCGCGAGGCGGATCGACTGCTGATAACCCTTTATCCACGGCGCGACCTCACAAGCAAAATCGGAGCGGATGCGAGTGCAAACCCAATCAACCTCGATCCTGTTTGCGGCCAACCGGTGTCGGTGGGCGCGTGAACCAAAGCCCCTGCTGGCGACTCCTTCCAAAGGTGAGCAACGGATTGGAAAACGGTCCAGTCTGTCCGACTCACCTTCGACACCGCGAGTGTGAGGTCGCCTGTCTGGAGCGTCAAGCAGCAAGCCGAACTGGCCCTACGGTTCGCGTATTGCGTTATCCAGTCCTCGTAGCAACGGATACAGGAAATAGGAGATTACCGTGCGTTTGCCCACCTTGATTTCCGTGGACACGGTCATTCCGGGAAGCAGCCGCACCGGCACATCTGCGGCATTCAGCCTTGTATCGGCAAGCAGGACCCGGGCCTTGAAGAAGGGGGCTGCAGGCTGACTGGGGGTGGCGGTCTGCTCCTGCTGGCCGGTCAAAAAGGTGTCCTGGCTGATGGTTCTCACCTCTCCCGCGGCGGTGCCGTATTTCTGGAAGGGGTAGGCGTCGAGCTTGATACGCGCTTCCTTGCCGACGGCGACCCGGCCGATATCGCGGGTGTTGATCGAGACTTCGGCTTCGAGCGGCACGTTGATGGGCACGAGTGTGACCACCGGCTCCGCTTCCCGCACCACAGAACCGACCGAGCGTTGCGCCAGATCGAGCACCACGGCATCGGCGGGTGCGGTCAGCGCTACCATGTTGCGGCGCAACTGCATCTTTTTCAGTTCCTCGTCGGCCATGTCACGCTGGCCGCGCAATTCCACCAGCTGCTCCATTGCGGCCCGGCGGAAATCCTCGATGAAGGCCTGGCGGTCGGCGCGGAGCTTGGCATAAGAGTGGGCGGCCTCGTCGGCGCGGCCGCGGACGGCGGTCAGATCGGACTCGACGTCGAGGCGGGCATCACGGGAGCCGAGCAACGTGATCAGCGAACCGCTTTGGTTGTCGTAGAGCCGCTCCCGCGCTGCTTCGATCTGCGAGAGCCCCTCACGCCGGTCGTTGAGCACCGCCTCCTGGTTCTTGCTCGCCACAAGAGCGGCCGATTGGCCGGCGATCTGCTGATCGAAATTCTGCAACTGCGCCACGTAGAAGGCTCGCCGCTGGCCGAAAAGCTGGGCCTGCAGCATCTGATCGGGCGTATCTCCGGCCATCTTCGTATAGTCATCGCCGGCAAGCTCTGCCTCAATCCGCCTCACCTGGGCGTCGAGTGCAGAGAATTTCGCTTGCTGCTGGCCGACATCGGCCTGGCTGAAGGTCGCGTCAAGGGTCGCGAGCGTCTGACCGGCATGCACGACCTCGCCGGCCTTCACCTCGATCGTGCGGATGATCGATGTTTCGAGGGGCTGGACGACGATGGTCGGCTGGGTGGTGACGAGCTTGCCAGGCGCAATCACCACCTCGTCGATCGAGGAGACCGAGGCCCAGGTGATCGCTGCGGCAAGCAGCGCCGTCACGCAGTAGAGCGTCATGCGCGCCACCCGCGGCGGCGCGCGTTCCTCGAGCTCGACCGCATCGGACTGGAATTCGGCAATGGCCGGCGGCAGCGGCGGGCGGGCGGTCAGTGCCCGTCCCTTGTCTGGGGGGCCGTTGTCTGCGGGAGATTTGTCCGAGGCGCCCTTATTTGAAGGGACCGGCAGGTTATCGCTGGGTTTTCTAGCGTGCGCGTTCATGCGACCTGCCTCATTTGCTGGGCCCACAGGTGGCGATAGGTCATGCAGCGCGATACAAGTTGATCGTGCCGGCCGATATCGGCGACCTTGCCGCGATCGACGACGAGAATGGCATCGGCATCCACGAGGGTCGAAAGCCGGTGCGAGACGATGACGACGGTGCGACCGGCGGCGATGCGGCTCAAATTGTCGCGGATGATCGCCTCGCTGTCAGGGTCGAGCGCGCTCGTCGCCTCATCGAAGATCAGCAACTTCGGATCGGTGATCAGCGCACGAGCAATGGCAAGCCGCTGCTTCTGGCCGCCTGACAGGTTGGAGCCATTTTCCTCCAGCATCGTGTCGAAGCCGCGCGGCAGGCGCTCAATGAACTCTTCGGCGCCGGCGACGCGAGCGACCTCCATGATCTCTTCGATGCTGGCATCGGGCTTGCCGGCAGCGATATTGTCGCGAACGGAACCGCGGAACAGGAAATTATCCTGCAGCACGACGCCGATGCTGGTTCTCAGATGCACGAGGTCGATCTCGCGGCTGTCATAACCGTCCATGCGCACCAGCCCCTCCTGGCTCTGGTAGAGTCCCTGGATGAGCCGGGTTATCGTCGTCTTGCCGGAGCCGCTCTTGCCGACCACGCCGAAGACGCAGCCCGCCGGAATGGCGAAGGAGACATTGTCGAGCGCCGGTGCAGCATCGGGCGCATAGCGGAAGCTGACCCTGTCGAATTCAATGCGGCCCTGCAAATGCGGCCGAACACCACGCCCGCGACCCGCCTGTTCCGGCCGCTGGTTCATGATCTCGCCGAGCATGCGGACCGAAAGCGCCACTTCCTGATACTCGTGTACCATGGTGACGATCTGCACCAGCGGTCCCGAGACCCGGCCAGCGAGCATATTGAAGGCGACCAGCGCGCCGATCGTCATCGCGCCGCTGAAGACATCGAGCGCGCCGAGGCCGATAATCGCCACGCTCATCAGCTTCTCCAGCAGTCCGGTCATCGCCTGGGCGATGGTCGAGATCTTCTCGACCCGGAAACGCACGGAGATCGACTGCGCCGAATAATCGTCCCATACCTTGCGCTGGCGCGGCTCCAGCGCCAGCGATTTGACGGTGCGCATGCCATGCACGGTTTCCACCAGCAAGGCCTGCCGGTCGCCTTCGGCTTGGTAAAGCGCCTGCAGCCGGCGCTGAAACGGCCCGACGAGCATCATTACCACCAGCCCGACGAGCGCTGCAAAGCCCAGCACCACCAGGGTCAGCTTGACGCTGTAGAGAAGCAGGATCGGCACGAAGACCAGCAGCGACACGCCGTCCAGAAGTGTCAGGAACAGCCGGCCGGTCAGGAATTCGCGGATGCGCCCCGTCTGCTGCATATGCTTGACGAGAACGCCGGCCGAAGCCTGCTCGAAGAGCGCGATCGGCAGGTTCAGCAGATGGCCGAAGGTGCGCGTCGCGACACGAATGTCGATCCGGTTGGTGGCATAGAGCAGCAGGTAGCGACGCAGGAAGGTGAAGGTCGCGTCAAAGATGAGCGCGATTGCAATGCCCGCCGTCAGAACCGTGAGCGTCGCATAGCTCTGATGCACGAGCACCTTGTCGATGACGAGCTGAAAAAAGATCGGCGTCGTCAGCCCAAGGCCGTAAAGCACGAAGGCGGCGAGTGCGACATCGCGGAAGAAGCTGCGCTGCTTGATGATTTCGGGGATAAACCAGCGGAAGCCGAAGGGCCGGTCCTCATCGGACATGCGATAATTGCGCTTCAGCAGGACCACCGATCCGAGCCAGGCCTTGGCGAACTGCTCTTGGCTGAGCATCATCACTTCGGCGCGTGAGGCGAGCGGGTCGAGAACGCGGATTCTCTCATCCTCACCGCTGCCGACAGCGCCGGCGATGACCACCCAATTGCCATTCGAAAGTTCCGCGAGCACCGGAAAGGCCTCGCCGAGCTGGAACAGCGATCGCCAGTCGAGTGTCAGATGCCGGGCTCTGAGGCCCGCATCCTTGGCCATGCGCAGCAGCTGCCGCACGGCAACGGGATCGTTGCCGACGGCATAATCATGCTGCAATCGCTCCGGCGCAAGATCGACGCCGTGATGACGCGCGACGAGCGCCAGACAGTGCAAATTGGTATGCAGAAATCCACTCATGGCCCACCCGAAACAATACGAGACCGCGGCTTAGTCTCAAAGAGTTGGAGCCTCTTTTGTGCGTCCGGATGGACGCACAGCGCTCCAGACCTGTTTTATCAGTTGAAGTTCGGCGAGGCGTTCGAAGCGCCGCCCTGGGTCGACTGGATATCGGCTGCGGCTGCGCCCGACATATCGCCGACCCGACGGACCGCACCCGCCTCGACCAACCCGCCAAGCGCTTTCTGCATGAGATCGACCGCATTGGCGAAGGCATCGACAGGCATGATGATGCGCTGGCGGAAGACCGGCGTCGGGTTGTTGTTGGCGTCACGTTCGGTTGCCGAAAGCGACATCAGGTCGATGCGAACGATCGTTCCCGTAATGGTAATTTCGCCAATGCCGTCTGCGTAAAGTTCGTTGCTCATTGTTCTCTCCTCCGTTGATAATCAAAGGGTCTTCATATCAGGGCGTCTTACGTGTGTTCGGACGCACTATTGGAATGTGCAGGGATATGTCCGTGCTGCCATGCCGGAAACGGATCGCGAAGCCCGACGGCGGTCTGCGGATCGAAACCCGTCTCCTCGCCGGTCAGGCAATCACCCAGCGCAGCGCGGATCGCGTCCTCGTCGAAGCCGGAACCGATGAAGACGAGCTCCTGGCGGCGGTCGCCCCAGACATCGTCCCAATGCCGGTCGATGAGCTGGCGGAACTGCGGAAAGCGCGGCCATTGCACCCGCGGCACCGAGGCCCACCAGTACCCCCTGGTCTCGATGCGGCACTGGGTGCCTGCAATCGACAGAAGGCCGATCTCATCCGGCCTCGTCGCCAGCCAGAAATGGCCCTTTGCACGGATGAGGCCCGCCCATTTCCGGTCGAGAAAATCCTTGAGCCTCAGCGGATCGAAGGGCCGCCGGCTGCGATAGACGAAGCTTCTTATGCCGTATTCCTCGGTCTCCGGCACATGATCGCCCCAGCCGAAGAGTTCCTTGTGCCAGAGCGGATGGCGGGCGGCCTTCGCCTCGCTGAAGAGACCGGTATCCAGGATGGCGCCAAGCGGCACCTGGCCGAAGACCGCCTCGACGACCTGAGCATCCGGATTGAGCGCCGCGACGACCCGGCGAACCTCGGCAAGGTCGGCGCACGGCACGTCGCCTGCCTTGTTGATGATGACGACATCGGAAAATTCGATCTGCTCGACGAGCAGTTCCACGAGCTTGCGCTCATCATGCCCGTCACGCCTTTCACCGCGATCGGCAAGGAACTCGGCGCTCTGGTAGTCGGTGAGAAGATTGACCGCATCGACGACGCAGACCATCGTGTCGAGACGCGCCACGTCGCAGAGGGCCGCGCCGCTCTCGTCGCGGAAGGAGAAGGTGGCTGCGACCGGCAGCGGCTCGGCAATGCCGGTGCCCTCGATCAGCAGATAGTCGAAACGGCCGGCGGCTGCGAGCCGGCGCACTTCGCTGAGGAGATCGTCGCGCAGCGTGCAGCAGATGCACCCGTTGGTGAGCTCTACCAATGTCTCGTCGGTACGCGAGAGGCCGGCTTCCCCCTCGCGCAAGAGTTCCGCATCGATATTGACCTCGCTCATATCATTGACGATGACAGCAACCCGGCGGCCCTCCCGATTACTGAGGACATGATTGAGGACCGTCGTCTTGCCGGCGCCGAGAAACCCGGCAAGAACGGTTACGGGCAATCTGTTGTCTGCACCCATCATCGAAACTCTCACTCTTTACAGCATGCCTGGCTTACATCCTCGCGGGCTTTACGCCGCGAGCTGTGGTTTGAACGCCACGTCCACATAGTAGTTGGTGCTGTTGTAGCTGGCCGTCGGGAACAACCCGCCCGCCCCGTAGGCATAGACGCCGTTGCTGCCGCCGAACGCCTTGAGATCGCCGTTCGTCACGTCGCTGGCGAAGTAATTGCCGGTCGCCGAATAATTGCCGTTGCTCGAATAAGAAACGACGTAGGTCGTATCCGCCTGGATGGCGATCTGCTGGGTAAGCTGCGCAGTCTGCCAGCCGCTCGCCGTCTCGTTGTTGAAGGTGACACTGCCGATGAGCGTGCCAGAGACGGTCCAGAGATAGCCGTTATGCGGGCCGGTATTGTCGGCGCCCTTGTAGAAGCGGATGCCGGTGATCCAGCCTGACGTATCGGCTTGGAATTTCATGCCGAGATTGACTTGCTGGTTGTCGTTGACGGAGACGGTTGAAGGCGTCGCATTGGCAGCAAAGAGGTTCTGTTCCGGCCCCGTCTGGCCGCCATTGATGGTGAGCGCAACCTGCGCCGACGCCGTGCCGCCCTTGCCGTCTGCAATCGCGTAGCTGAAGCTCGCCGGCCCGGAATAGCCTGCCGTCGGCGTGAATGTCACCGTCTGGGCCTGCGCATTCCAGGCGACCGAGCCGTTGACCGCGCTGCTGACGCCGGTGACGACAAGCGGGTCGCCATCGGCGTCGGTGTCGTTTGCCAGCAGCACCGAGGCCTGAATGGTGATCGGCGTGCCGGTATTGGTCGAGAAGCCGCTGTCATTGGCGGCGACCGGCACCGCATTCTGTGCGCCGCCCTGCTGGTAGAGAACGTCGACCCAGTAATTGGTCGCATTGTAGGAAGCGGTCGGGAACAGGCTGCCGGAGCCATAGGCATAAAGACCGTTGCCGCCGCTCGAAGCACTCGATGGCGCCGTCAGCCCGCCGCTCGTATGGTCCGTCGTGAAGTAATTCGACGTTGCGGAATAGAAGCCGTTCGAATGGTAGCTCGCCACATAGGTGGCGCCGGCCGTAACATTGATCGGCTGGGTGAAGGAAACCGTCTGCCAGCCGCTCGCCGTCTCGTTGATAAAGGTCGCCTGGGCCAGAAGCTGGCCGCTCGTCGTCCACAGCGAGCCGACATGCGTGCCGGTATCCTGGGCGCTTTTGTAATAGGTGAGCCCGGTGATCTGGCCGGTTGCGGACGCGATGAATTTGACGCCGAGTTCGACCGAGTTGGCGTCATTGGCGGCGGCAACACCCGACGTGTCGGCGCCGGTGAACAGGCTTGATGTCGTTCCTCCGCCGGGCGCGCCGACGGTGAGGCTGACCGTGGCCGACGCCGTGCCGCCCAATCCGTCCGAGATCGAATAGGAGAAGCTTGCCGCACCTGTATAACCCGCCGCCGGGGTGAAAGTCACAGTCTTGGTCTGCCCGTTGTAGGTCACCGTTCCGTGGACCGCGCCATTGACGCCGGTGATACTGAGCGCGTCGCCATCGGCATCGGTGTCGTTTGCAAGCAGACTGGCTGCGGCAATCGACAGCGCCGTGTCGGAATAAGTCGTGTAGCCATTGTCATTGGCGGCGACCGGCACCGCGTTGCCCGTCGCCTGATTGTAGACGACATCCACCCAGTAGTTCGACGACTGGTAGCTGGAGGTCGGGAACGCCGAGCCCCCGACCGTGTAGACGCCATTGCTGCCGGCGAGCGCCGTCAGCGAGCCATTGCTATGGGCTGATGTGAAATAGTCTGCCGTCGCGACATAGGAGCCTGTCGTGCTGTAGGAGGCGACATAGGTCGTACCGGCCGCGATATGCAGCGGGTTGGCGAATGTCGCGGTCTGCCAGCCGTTCACCGATCCGCTGTCGGCGAAGGTGACGGTCGCGACCAGCGTGCCGCCGGCCGTCCAGAGCGAGCCAGTATGGGCTCCGGTATCGCCTGCTGCCTTGTAGTAGCGGATCCCGGTAATCATGCCGCTCGCCGAAGCGACGAACTTCATGCCGAGTTCCATCGACTGGCCGTCGTTGAAGCTCGCGCCCGTCGGTCCTTCGCTTGATGTAAACAGTGTCTCTCCGGCAGGGCCTGGGTTCACGGTCAGGCTGACGCCGCCCTGATCCGTGCCGCCGCGCCCGTCCGACAGCGTATAGGTGAAGCTTGCCGGCCCCGAATAATTGTTGGTCGGCGTGAAGACGACGGTGCCGTTCTGCTTGTTGAGCGTCACCGTGCCATTGACGGCATTGCTGACGGCCGAAATCGTCAGCGCATCGCCATTGGGATCTGTATCGTTTCCGACAAGTGAGGCGATCGAGATGCTAACTGTATCGTTGCTGGAGATGACGAACCCCGTATCGTCGGTCGCGACCGGCGCGCCATTGGGACCGGCATCGAAGACCACGTCGACCCAGTAATTTGTGCCGGTGCCGGGGCTTTGGCCGGGGAACGTGCCGGCAGTGGTGCCGTAGGCGAAGACGCCGCCGCCATCGACGGCCTTCACCGCGCCGCTGGCATAGGTGCCGCCTGTAAAATAATTGCTCGTCGACGAGTAGAAACCGCTGCTGTGATAGGAGGCCACATAGGTCGTGCCGGCGGCAATCTGGATCGGGCTGGAGAACATCACGGTCTGCCAACCGGAGAGCGATTCACCGACGGACACGCCTGTTGCCAGCAACGTTCCGTTGGCACTCCAGAGGCTGACGACATGGTCGCCGATATTGTAGAAGCCCTTGTAGAAACGGATGCCCTCCACGGAGCCTGCCGTCGTCGTCTGAAAGCGCAGGCCAAGTTCGACGGAATCGCGATCGATCGCTACTTCGACCGCTGGCTTATCCGCAAGCGTCCAGAGGCCCGTCGTTCCCGGCAGGCTGACCGTGACCTGCTTGCCGGCCGACGGTGCCTCCATATTGACGCTGTCGTCGACGGCCCGCGACATGATCGTGTAGGTTCCGCTCGCCTGGACGACCCAGTTATAGCTCCAGCTCTCGCGGCCTGACGCCTTGAACCAGTGCTGGCCGCCATCGGTCGAAACTTCCACGCCGGCAATGATGCCGCCGCCGAAATCCTGCGCCGTGCCTGATATCGTCACATGCTGTCCTTCGAGGAAGCTTGCGCCGACGACCGGCGACGAGATGGACGAGGTCGGCTTCAGGGTGTCGGTCGATTGGGTCGCGAGGATCAGGCTTGCATCGAGCGTCGTCGGCTGGATGCCCATGTCCGCGAACATGTTGACCATCGCCTGCTGGACGTTGCGATCGGTCGACGTTGTCGGGCCTTGGTGATTGTCGCTCAGACCCCAGGACCAGAAGACGGTGCCGGCGCCGAAGACCAGCGCGCCGCTTGCCGCACGGTACATGGTGAGGCTGTGGGTGGCGACTGCCGAACCGATGGTCGCGCCGTAATCGCGCAGATAGGTGTCGACCGACACCGACGAAAGCGACAGATTGACGAGCCCGGCCGGACGGAAGCCGTTCTCAACGTCGGAATCCCATTCGTAGCCGAGCAGGTTCTGCACCAGATTGTAGGTGTCGCCTTCATTCAGCTGGGAAACATCGGTATTGCGCCAGAAGCGCAGGTTCGAATAGTCGTAGGGGATGGAGATCGTGTCCTGACGGTAGCTGTCCACCTGGAACATCGTTCCCGTCAGCGCATTCTCCGGCTGTTGCCCAGGATCGGCATAACGCGGATCGCGCCAGGTGCCGGTGCCGACATTGCTCGGATCGGTGCTCGTGCCCCAGGTTTCCTTGTAGCAGACCATGGTGCGGTAGGCCTGGCCGGTGCCGTCAATGCTGCTTTCCCAGCGCACCTTCCAGTAGCACTCGTTGCCGCTCCAGAAGGCGAGATTGACGCCGGCATCACGCGCGGCCTCCACATTGCTGCGCTGCTCGGCCGACCAGTATTCGTCATGGCCGACCGAGAGATAGGCATCATGGTTGAGCAGCAGCGCGCCGCTGCGCGCCGCATCGACGCCGGAGATATAAGATACGTCGTAGCCGTTCTGCTCCAGCCACGAGATGGCGGAGGATTCGACGCCGAAGATATAATCATGCGAGCCGCCGACCGGGCTCGTATTGGTGATGATCGGTCTGTTGTAGCTGACCGCCGACGCGCGGCCGATCGCCTGCAGGCCGCAGCTGCAGTTCGGGGGCAGGTAGCCGATCATGGCGGCCGGATCGACGGGCACTTCGCCGTAATAGAGGCTGGCGCCGCCCCAGGCATTGTAGGCCTGCCATGTCGTATCGGAGGTCTGGAAGACGATATTGCTGTGCGAGGCGTCGTCGCGCACGACGAAGGGGATGATGCTTGCATCCTCGGTGCCATCCTCACGCACCAGCTTGGCGAAATAGACGCCGGAGACGGCGTCCGTCGGAATCTGCCAGCTCGCCGAAACCGACCAGTTGCCGCAATCGATGAGACCGAGCGACATGTCGACGATCGGATGCGGCTGTATCTGCGCCGTGGTCAGAGATTGTTCGATCGAGTCGACCTTGCGCGCGCCGTCCCCGCCATAATAGCCCATGCGGTAGATATCGATGCGGTAATGGGTGGAATCGGTGGCGATTTTGAAATCGACCGTCTGGCCGATATTCGTGCTGATTTCGGTGGCAAAACCCTGGATGGTGCCTTTGCCATCGCCCTCCAGGCCCCATTCGCTGATGTGGTTGCCCTGCTTCATGTTTTCGAGCGCGATCTTGTTGGGCGTCACCGCCGCCGCCGCCACCGGTGCTGCAAGCGCCGCAGGCGTCGCGGTCGAACCGGTGGAACCGTCTTGGCTCGGCTCCAGCGAGATGGAGGCTATCGAGGTCTGAAGGCGCAATGACGTCGTGCCGGAACCGGCGGCAGGATCGGCCGACGGCGTGGTAGAGCCTGCCGTGCCGGCATCGCTGGTAACACCCGTCAGCACGGGAGCGGCAGGCAGTGTCGCAGCCTCCTGATACGGGTCCGGACCAAGCACAGTGCGCTCGGATGATGTGGTCGTCGTCTGTAACACCGTCGCAACCGACGCCGTCTTGGTGGACGGGTCCCGCGCGCCGCCCTCGCCCGCATGCGCGGGCATCGCCGTCGGTGGTATCGAGGCAGTCTCCACGCCGCTCGATGAGAACAGCGCGGCAGGCTGCATGATATTGCCGGTAAAGGAAGACGGACCTGTGAAGGAGAACGGGACGGCGGCCCCGTCGGGATTGGCGAAGCCGCCGTTATTGGCAAAGCTTAGGGAACCATCGGTACTTGTGGAAGATACAACCGTCGCGGTTCCCAGCACTGCGCTCCAGGCTGAGGGTGCACGACAGATACTTAACGCTCCACCAAATGTACTCAGGTACTCACGGTTACTAACGCGAATTCTCCGCATCAGCGGCGTCCCCTTCCGCATCGGCCGGCCCTTCGGCCGCTATAGCAAGAGGTTCATTCTGGCACCTTTGCCGAGGGAATGTACGACAGTAATCTGGGGTATGAGGGAGGTATTCCCTACGCCCATATGATGACCCTCAACGCAAACCCCAAGGTACGTCCGAGCGATCGCCTCTAATCCTGGCTAGAAATGCCCGGCCCACCAGCCGCACCGCTTTGCCTTGGCGAAACCAAAGTGGCTCCGGCGATGCTATGCTGCTGGTCTGCGTTTCCTCTCAATCGACCTTGACAAGATTGTCCAACTCGAGACGCTATTCGGGTCGCAACGTCTTTGAAAAAACGAGGATAGGATGAGGTTCAGCAGACCGGCAGTCGCTGGCGTGGTTGGCGTGGCAGCGTGTATGTTTGGTGCGTGCCTTGCGGCATCGCCTGCGCTCACACAGGAAGTCGAGCCGCCGGCTCCATGGGTTAAGCTCACCAATTCGCATGCCGGAGCGGTCGGAACATGCTCAATGATTGATGCGAGCGACATCGAGGCTTGTTACATGGTCCGGTGCGACGCCAAGAACGGTCTCATTTTCGAGATTGGCGATGCCACTGTTGGTGAGAACGGCCTGCGATTGGCGCGTTTCGAGATTGGGAGGTACAAAGAGACGATCCGCCTCGACGGCAACAGTCCCGATCGGCGAACGGTTGTTCTCTCAAGGCATCCGAAGCTGCTTGCCGCCCTCACATCTGGCGCTGATTTCGCCACTATGTTTGCCCTCAAGGCCGGTGAGATAGATTACAGCACCGGCTTTGAACTTACGGGGGCGCGAGAACAGATAGCTCGCGTGGCAAAGAGCTGCCCAACCAAGCCGTGACGACGCCAAGGTCCACCGCCTGAGCTACCAGGCCGGAAACGGATCTTCGAGGGTGGCCCAGTCGCGCGGATCGGTGCTGGCGAGGCATCCGTCCAGTGCCGTCCGCACACCTTTCTCGTCCATATCGACACCGATAAAAACCAATTCCTGCCGACGGTCGCCCCAGGCGCTGTCCCACCGGCTCTCGAGATGCTGACGAAACTGCTGATGGGGCGGCCAGTCGTGCCGGGGCACGGCTGCCCACCACAGCCCCATGGGCTCGCAGCGCCGCTGCACCCCGGCAGCCGACATCAGACCCACGTGACGCGGGCGGGTGGCAAGCCAGAAGTGGCCTTTGGCACGCATCACTCCCGGCCAGGGCTCGTCCAGAAATGCTCGAAACCGCATCGGATCGAAAGGGCGCCTCGTGCGATAGACAAAGCTCGAGACCCCGTATTCCTCCGTTTCGGGAACATGGTCACCCGGACTGTACAGTTCCTTGTGCCATAACGGGTGGGCGGCGGCTTTTGCTTCGTCGAAGAGGCCCGTATTGAGGATGGTTGCAAGAGAAACCTCGCCGAAGTCCGCCTCCACCTGGCGCGCATCCGGGTTGAGGGCAGCCACGACCATGCGGACTTCCGCGCGCATCTCCTCGCTCGCGTCCGAGATCTTGTTGATCACGACGATATCGGCAAACTCGATCTGGTCCACCAACAGGTCTATGAGTGTCCGTCGGTCTTCGCTGTCCCGCTGCATGCCGCGGTCGGCAAGCAGATCTGCGCTGCTGTAGTCGGCCAGGAGGCTTGCGGCGTCGACGACGGTCACCATCGTGTCGAGTTTCGCGAAATCGGAGAGCGAAACACCTTTCTCGTCGCAGAAGGAAAAGGTGGCCGCGATCGGGCATGGCTCGGCAATGCCGGTCCCTTCTATCAACAGATAGTCGTATCGGCCCTCTTCGGCCAGTCGCCGCACTTCCGCCAGGAGGTCGTCGCGCAGGGTGCAGCATATGCAGCCATTGCTGAGCTCGACCAATGTCTCCGTCGTATGCGACAGGTTGCAGCCGCCGTCCCGGATGAGACTGGCGTCTATGTTCACCTCACTCATATCGTTGACGATGACGGCGACCCGCAGGCCCTCACGATTCATTAGCACGTGGCTGAGAAGCGTCGTCTTTCCGGCGCCGAGAAAGCCGGTGAGCACTGTCACGGGTAGCCGGTCGATCCCGTTCATCGACATCTCCCGGATATGGACATTCGGGGCGGTCGTCGCCGCGGCGGGCATTTGCGTCGTATGAACCTCATTCCGATCCCGTTCCCAACCTTTCCCGATACCTCACGCGGCAAGCTGCGGCCGAAAGACCACGTCAGCATAATAATTCGCTGAATTGAATGTGCTGGTCGGGAAGAGGCCTGCGGTGGCAGAGCCGCCATAGGCATAGAGGCCATTGCCGCTGGCCGGCGCCGTCAGAGGACCGTTCGTGACCGCGGCGGTGAAGAAGGCGTTGGTCGCCACATAGGCGCCTGTCGTGTGGTAGGAGGCGACATAGGTCGTGTTGGCGGCAATGGTGAAGGGC
>NZ_LODW01000057.1 GCF_002914525.1 Rhizobium hidalgonense
CGGCTATTACTGGATCACCGGACGCGTCGACGATGTGCTCAACGTCTCCGGCCACCGGCTGGGCACCGCAGAGGTGGAATCCGCACTTGTCTCGCACCATCTGGTTTCGGAAGCCGCGGTCGTCGGTTATCCACACCCGATCAAGGGCCAGGGCATTTATTGTTACGTGACGCTGATGGCCGGTCACGAAGGGACGGACACGCTTCGCCAGGAACTGGTGAAACATGTGCGTGCCGAAATCGGCCCGATCGCCGCACCCGACAAGATCCAGTTCGCGCCCGGCCTGCCGAAGACCCGTTCCGGCAAGATCATGCGCCGCATCCTGCGCAAGATCGCCGAAGACGATTTCGGTGCGCTTGGGGATACCTCGACGCTCGCCGATCCGGCTGTTGTCGACGACCTGATCGGCAACCGGCAGAATTGGACGGCATGCACTCCGTAACGACATCTTCGCCTAATCGTCATGAAGTTCCAGAAATCAACGATATGAACAAAAATTACCTTTTTCAGTCTCTGGTCAGTGTAATGGCGGAGGCGGCGATGTAGCGCTCAGCGCCACTACCATCGTTGAAGTAGTAAACTGCCAGGATAGAGCCCTCGCCAGTCTTCACGGCACGAGCATAGCCGAGATCAGGCGTGCCGCCGTCGCACCGGATGATCGTCTCGGCACTCCATGTTCTACCCTGGTCGGAACTGGCGCGCATCCTGATGCCGAAGGGTGGATCACGGTAGCCATAAACGAGGACGAGCATGCCGGCGAGCGACACGAGGGCCGGCGGGTTGCCATTGCTGCCAGTGTCGACGATAGAGCCTTTGGCGGTCCAACTCTTGCCATGATCGGTTGAAGCGAAGGCTTCTATCCAGCCTTTGTCGCAGCCCGTTCCCATGCAGCGCGTCAGGGTCAAGATTACCCCGCTTGAGCGCATCGTCGATGCCGGCATAATCGAATATCCGGCAGGTGCCGCATCGAGAAAGCCTTGAATGACGAAGTTGCGCCCGCCATCCTGTGTGCGTGCGCAGAAAACCCTGCCTTCGGACCCATCGTATTTGGAGGTACCCAGCAGGAAGAGGGCATCGTCCGTGCCAAGAGCAACAATATCGGTGCGCGCTGAGATCGGAAGGTCCAAACCGGTGAAGCGATATGGGCCCTGCCACGTCAGCGCGCGATCCCGGCTGACATAGAACCAGCTCATAGCATCGCCATACACATCGGTTCTGGCGCACATGACGATCGTCTCATCGTCTTGAAAGTCTATGGGATCATCCAGACCACGAAGGTCATCATCGATCGACAGATGCGGGCGAACCTTGAGATCGAAACTCAAGTGTTCATCTGCCGAAAGCGAACGTCCGCCCGGCACATGGCCTGAGAACGGTTCGCTCGTCCATGACAGGCCTCCGTCTAAGCTGCGCGCCTGCCATGGTACGAATGGGAAATTATGGTTTAGTTCGTGGATCTCCCCTTTCGGTCCGAGTTTTCCGCGTGCGAATACGGCGACCGTTTCGTCACCCCAAGACCATAACCCATAGTTCGCCGGCCAGCCCGCGAACTCGCCGGGTTTGCGATAAACTTCAAAATGGCGGAATTGCATGTCCATCGGGTTGCCTCTGTTATAGCGTTTCGACAGGAAGCGCCCGAACAAGCAGTTCTTTCTGCTTGAGCAGTTGTTCGAGTTTACGTCGATACTGATGCCACCACGTCCGGTCGAGATCGTCCACCATGACTTCGATCACAACAACCACATCCTCCTCCTCTCTCGCACCGTTCGACCAAAGTCCTTCTGCGGGGGAATTGAGATAGGCCGTCGCCCCACCGAACCGCTCCGTCATCTCGTGCTGGACAGTGGCAATGAGTTCTTCGGCATCGATACCTACTTGCGATGCCGCTGGAATAAACATCTGTACCAAATGCATGGTGACATCTCCTTGCCTGGGGAAACATCGGACATCTGACGAGGTTCCATCAATGCTGAGTGCGTTGCGCGACAGCAGTCCTGATCTCAGGACCGACATTCCCGACCGCTGGATCGCGGCAGGCCTAGATGCTCGGAACTCGATTGTCTGTCTGCCCGTCCCCGCATTCTCCTCCTCGAAGTGCGCTCTTAAAAGGGACGGCCCGCGAGCGAGAGTTCAATGCGGAAGCACGCCGTCTTCGTCGATGTGGGCGCGCACATATATTTTGCGGGCGACGATCGCGAGAAACAGCAGCGTGACAGAGGCAAGGGCGCAACAGACTGCGAAGCCGAGCGAGAAGCCCATTTTTGCCGTTTCGAGCCATATTGGGGTCGTGGTCTGGGTCTTTGCGACCTCGACTGCGCCGGCAAGCGTGGCGGAGGCTGCCGATGCCTGCATGGCATCGAGGCCGCTCAAGTTCACGTCACCCATCGTCATCCGGTAGACGACGGTGCCGAGACTGCCAAGGACGGCGACACCGAGGGCACCGCCGAATTCCGCACTGGTTTCCGATATTGCCGAGGCCGAGCCTGCGCGCTCGGGCGGGGCGGTGCCGACGATGAGGCCTGTCGTGGTGAGAACGACAGGCACGAAACCGAGGGCAATCAGCATGCTCGAACCTAGAACGCCGAGCAGGCTTTGATTATAGGCCGCGACGGCCATCGCAGCCACTCCGGCAGCATTGATGACGAGGCCCGTCAAAACCGTACGAACCGGTCCGAAACGGTTGGTGAAGCGATAGGCCTGAAAAGACATGATGGTGAAGACGAGCGACGGTGGGATGGACCACAATGCGGCTTTGAGCGGCGACAGACCAAGCACGAGCTGCAGAAACAGATTCTGGAAAAGGAATACGCCGAAAACGAAAAACATCGCGGCGAGATTGACCATCAGGGAAGCGGTAAAGGCTGGGATGCGGAAAAGGCTGAGATCGATCAGTGGATGGACGAGGTGCTTTTGGCGCTGCACGAATAGAGCGCCGATCACCAGCCCGATGGCGACCGGGACCAGCTGAATCGGTTCGAAACCATCAGCCGCCATATGTTTGAAGCCATAGATGATCGGCAGGACGGTCGCCAGCGACAAGAGGACGCTGAGCAGGTCAAGCTCGCCGCCTTCGTCGTTCTTGTATTCCGGCAACAGGAGCGGGGCGACGATCAGCAGTGTCAGCATGACCGGAATATTGATCAGAAACACCGAACCCCAGTAGAAATATTGCAGCAGCACGCCGCCGACCAACGGCCCCACGAGGCCTCCGAGAGCAAAAGCGCTACCCCAGACGCCGATGGCCCGATTTCGTTCCGCTTCGTTCTGAAAGAGGTTGGCAATGAGCGACAAGGTCGAGGGAGCAACCGTTGCACCTGCAATCCCGAGGAGCGCCCGGGCGATGATCAACTGTTGGGCTGAGCTTGAAAAAGCGGCCAAAGCGGAGGCGGCGCCGAAGGCGACAGCGCCGTACAACAGCACACGCCGACGCCCGACCCGGTCTCCTAATGTACCCATAGTGACGAGAAAACCGGCAACCATGAAACCATAGATGTCGTTGATCCACAGAAGCTGCGATGCGGATGGGTCGAGATCAGCGACAATCGCTGGCATCGCAAGAAAGAGGACGGATAGGTCCATCGAATAGATCAGACAGGCGATAGACAGAACGTAAAGGCCGATCCATTCGCGACGGCCCGCAAGCTGCTCACGGTTTCCTGTTCCTTCCTCCTGCATCCTCGGCTCCCATTTCTTCGATCCGGGCAGATATAGTGTAAGAGAAGCGACGATCGAGCGGATTCGGTTCGGTTAAAGGCCCTCGAGGTCGCCGAGATTGGCGGCGGCCTCCCAATGCGTCATCACGCACTCGAGGTCGCCGGCTATTATTTCTCCGAAGCGCAGAAGAGCGCCGCTAGCCGAGGGCTGGCATTGGAACTGGCCCCACGCCGCGTCAACGTCCATGCGCCAGGTCCATCGACACCGGTCCTCGCGAAGGCACTCGGTGATGGGCGGGAGGCTGACGTGGCGTCGCTAGTGATGTTGGGCGAGGAGCTGTAACGGCGAGGCGTGCGACATCTGGAAAGGCTGCTTCAATCGAGCGTCTGCAGGGCGGTTTCCCGGCAAGTCACTCGCAAGTACTTGAGATCCCGCATATCGAGCTTGTCCCATGGAACCGCTTTTTTGCTGCCGGATTTTGCCGCCCCTATCGCGGTCAGTACCGCGCGACCGATGGCTAGGGCCGACAGTCGCTCGAAGAGACTGTAGACGCCGAGGTGATATTCCACGACACAGAGATCCGCGCCACATGCTTCAGCCTTGACCTCTTCCACACGGCCAATGGCCTTGCCGTCGAGGTCGTAGACCTGTTTTCCCAGCAGCAGTTCGAGCCGAACCTCGTTCATTATTATCCTCCCGGGATCCACGTGATCACGTGGCGCTTCAGCCAATCCTGACACTGCTCCAACGGCGTCTCGCGACGATCCACATTTACTTCGATGTTGATCCCAACGTCCCTCACTTTTTCCCAGGGCACGCGGAATGCCGTGGCATTCTCATCTATTCCAGCTGCTCGGAAAAGCCAAAGAAGGAAGCGATGCGGCCGGCGGCCCATCCGCCGCGACAGCGTCAGACTACCCATTTCGATGAACGCGACTTTGGGAGCGTCGCCGTCAGAAAGGCTGAGGACGACGCCGTCTGCCTTGCCGATACGGTTTTGCTTCTTGTCGACCATTTGCTTGTCAAGCACTTCGCGGATCAGAAGCATATCATCCTCCAAAGATCTGCAGGGGAAGAGTTATGAGGGCGACGATGAACGACAGGCCGATAATCACTAACACGGCGGTATTGCTGATCCATCCATTACGGTGCTTCCCAACAAAATTGCGATCGTTCATCAAAAACAGAAACGGAATTACGCCGAAGGGCAAGGCCAACGCAGTGATCGCCATCGAGAAAATCGTCAGCTGCAGGGGATCGACGCCAATCGCGATCGGCAGGACGGCGATACCGATGAAGCCTGTATAAACAAGGGAGAATGCTGGATCGGTTTGGGGCTTGGCATCTTCCGACCAATTCCAGCCAAAACCCTGCGCAACCAGGTATGCCTGACCAAGGCTTGCTTCGAGCGCAGCGCCGAAGCAGCTGATTCCAAGCGTTGCCGCGAAAAGGTAAAAACCCCATTTGCCCAATGCTGGGGTCAATATCGGCGCAATCTGGTCATATCCTTCGATATCGGTGATGCCGCGCGGCGGAAAGACGAGTGCTGCCACGATCAGGATTGACGCTGCAATGACGGCGCCAAAGCTCATCCCCACCGTCGCGATTACCCGATTGGCGCCGAGGAAGCTCTTATCCCATTTTTCCTCGATCGCGCCTGACGAGTAAAACAAGAACAGAAACGGGGCTATCACGGCGCCGAGAATGCTGACAGCAATGAAACCATAGTGCAGCGGCTCTTTATCCGGCAGCATCGGCACCAGCCCTTTTGCCACCTCCAGCCAGGGCGGATCCATAACAAATACACCCACCACAAAGCATACCGCCACCAAGCCCATGAGGGCTACACCATCTTCGATCATGCCGAATGTGCCCTTCCAGAGCAGAAGCCATACGGTCAAGGCTACCGGCAAGGCCCACCACTGAAAACCGACGCCGCTGACAAATTGCAGTGCTAGCGCAATCCCGCCAATCTCTGACGCGAGGACGAGCAGATTGACGATCGAAATGATCGATAAAGTGACCAGGAAGTAATTCGCTCCAAAACGTTCCCTCATCCCATCGGCGACGGTGTGACGGCTCGCAATGGCAAATCGCCCCGACATTTCAATCAGGAAGATGAGACATACCGTGCCGATGACAATGGGCCAAAGCAAGCTGAACCCATAGGCTGCCCCCGCCTGGCTCGACGTTGCGATCTGGCCGGTTTCAATAAATCCCCCGACGCTGGTGACTATCCCCAGCGAAATTTGAAGCAGCTTTTTCATCCGCCTGCACCAAGGAGTATACGCTGGTCGACCTCGTAGCTGTGAAGCTCGACAAGATCTTGATGGGCCTGGTCGAATCGTCCCTGTCCGATCTCGTCGTGCGCCGCGGCGATCAATCCATTGAGCCTAACGACAGCCGCTCTCGCTTCGTCATATCTCGAGGTTTGCGGCAGCTGCGATGAAAGTTGCAATATCTCCCTATGGCATCGTTGCACGGCAAGATCGGTAAAGCCTTCTGGAACACGTCCGCCAAGGCGGGCATCAAGGATCATCTCGGCGCTGGCGCTCCACAGGAGGATTTCCTGCATTTGCTTGTGAGACTGCTCATCCTTGTTCGTACAGGAGACGAGTGACAGCAATAGAACCGCAGATAACGCTCTGTTCGACCACCCCGGACTTCGTTTCACCCTTCTTCGTGAAACGACGCGAACGTGACCTTGGCCTGCATCTGCCGTGTCGCCGGCCAGTGCGACGTCGCGAGTTTTCGGCGCTCGTCTGTCACGGGTAGAGGAGGTGCGCGCCGGAAAATTATGGGTCAAGATGCGCTCCTTTTGAAGAACGCGCCGAAATCGCGGTTTGGGTTACTAAACAACCGTTTACCGATCAGTTTAGTTCCGCCCTCATGTAAGAACACATGGCGAGGGAGGCCGTAGACACCAAGTAGTCAATAGAGCCCGGCGTCATCACCTATTCTTTAGCTGTATCAATCCCGCAGTAGGGAACCGGCACCACGATCGGTCATCGGTTGACACTCCGAACAGCGGTAGCGCTACCGCCGCCGGCAGCGCGGCGCGGGGCAAGCGCCTTGACCGAAAGGAGCGCGTAGATGATTAGCGGAAGGCAGACGAGATAGGATGTCCTGATGCCTGCATGTTCGGCGATGAAACCGAGCAGCGGCGGCGCCAGGAAGAAGACGACGAAGGTCATCTGGCCGAGAGCGGCGACGTTGAGATACGCCGCGCGGTCAGTGCGCTGGGCAGCCGCCGAGACGGCGAGGGGGTAAACCGCGCTGCAGCCGGCGCCCATCAAGGCAAAGCCCGTCAGTGCGACATAGGCATGGGGCGCGCCCCAGACGGCGCAGATGCCGGTTGCCGAAAGAACAAGCAGCATCGTGGCGACGGCGCGCGCGCCAAACCGATCGACCAGCGGATCAACGAACAGGCGCGCCATCGCCATGCAAAAGGTAAAGAGTGTCAGTCCCAGCCCGCCGATGAAAGGTTCGACTGAAAACACGTCGCGCATATAGATCGCCGACCAGTCGATTCCGGCACCTTCGACGAGAAAGGCGGCAATGCCGATTACGCAGAGCGGCATTAGTCCCCACGTAGGAAGCGCCACCGGCGGCGCCTTGCCCTCGTCCAACCTAATACGGGCTGGCGCATTGCGCATGCCGGCGATTGCCCAGATGCCGATGACAAGGACCGCGATAAAGGTCACGGCGAGATGGAGCTGCATCGAAATACCGGCTTGGCGGACGACCGAAGAGACAAGCGCCGTGACGAAGAAGCCGAGGCTCCAGAAACCATGCGCTCTGTTCATTACGCCGCGTCCTAGCTGCGCTTCGATGCGGTCGATCTCGACGTTGAGATTGATCTCCAGCGCTCCGGCGAGCAGTCCCTCGAAGAAAAGCAAACAGAACACGGCCGGCGCAGCACCGATCCATGGCGCCAGCGACAGCAGCGCAGACGTGCCGAGAACTGTAATAAACGCCGTCGTCCGTGCACCGAGCCGGGCGATCAAGCGCGAAGACAAAGTCAACGAGATCAAGGCGCCGATCGCAGCCCCTATCAACGTCAACCCAAGCTCGGACTTATCGACTCCAAGCGAAACCTGCAAATCCGGCATCCTCGACAGCAGCGCCCCCAGCGACACGGCGAAGAGAAAGAAGCAGACATAGATCCGCTGCTGCGGCGCAATTTTCATGATGCAACTCCGGGGATTGACGCGTCGAAGCACAAGACGCGCTTTGGGATCTGTGACGAATACCTCAACGGGCCGGAGTTCAAAACTTGTTTCTGAATGGCTGCGACGGAGCAGGCGGTCTTGCTTGACATTCTTCGTGATCACCCGCGCCATCACCTTTTGGAAAGGCGCGATCATTGTAATCTTCACCAGCGCACGGCGGCGGCGGCAACGCAGGCCGTCGCATCGCTGCCAATGTCGTGAGGCTCGACCAGCGATCGTCAACACCACTGGCCGAAGATGAAGCAGTGCGGCGTCGATGTTGAGGAGCTCATTTGCCTGCGGTGACACCATTTTCCACAGCAGGCTCTCCTTTCAGCGGCGCGGATATGGAGACCGCCGGCGCCTGATCCAGCCAGTCGTTCCACGAACTCTTTGTCAAATCGGCCCGTCACGGCGCGCTTACGGGTGCGACTTCTACCGCGCGATTTTGCGGAAGCTGAATTAGCCGATCGTCTCTATCGCCGATGTCCCGGCATCATAGGCCTCACGCGTCAAAGGTCGGTTTTGACAATGCTCAGGTCATTTGAATGAGTCGACGCTGGTTCAGATCCCTTCACGAGCGACGGACGTTCGGCCTTCCTTTAGGCCTGAGAATGGCGCACTGCTGCCACCGCTCGTCCACGATCCCATAGCGCCATTGTTGACTCCGTCTTTCAGTCAGTTGAAAAGAAACTTGGCTATAAAGGAGATGACCGATGGCTGAAGAGAATAATACAGGCACCGCTACCGGAGTTGCGGAAACCGATGCGCCGATAAAAACGGACGTTAAGAAACAGCGCGCGCCGCGTCGTCAAAAGCAAGCTGCCGAACCGGCTCCTGCCGCATCGGAGGCGGTGACCGGACCCTCGTCGGCGGCAGGTGTGGCAAAACCTGGCGGACGGGGCAGGGGAAGAAAGCCGAAGTCGACCGAGGCGAAAGTCTCCGAGAGCAAGAGCGCGCTCAAGGGCGTTTCGAGGAGAAGGTCGGCGAAGTCTGCCGAGCGAAAAGCAGAGGTATCGGCACCCGCAATAGACGAGTTGGAAGATTTGATCCAGCTTGAAGAAGAGAACAAGCGGCTGCGCAAATTACTGACTGAAAAGCTGCGCCAGGAAAATACCGATCTTCGCAAACGGCTCGGGCTTGGTTGATCAGAGCACACATGTAATCCGGCCGCGACGGCGGCCCCAGCCACGGCATCTTCGGCAGGAGAAATAGTCGCTGGGCACGTCCTCGTGCCCAGCCGGACGGCCAGTGAGGTTAGAGCAACTGCCGCCGAATAGCAGTCGGGGTTGATTGAGGTGAAGTGCCCATGAAAACACCATGGAAATTCCTTGTCGAATTGACGTCGCGGCGGCGACCGGCAAAGGGGCAGGAGAGCGCGATCGGACATGCCTCCGATCCCGAGGCTCACGATAACGACACGCAGCAGACGCAGAAACTCCCCTCCGAAAGTTCCGCTTCCGCAGATCGCAATGAGGCTGTCCCGGCCTTTCACGTTCCGGCGGGCTCGGATGAGAGGGAAGCCGGTCCCGAAGCCGGGCATGCATTGGTGCGGCGGAGCGATGAGGCGGCGCGGGCAGCCTCGGCAAAGGAGGCCAGTCCCTCTGATGGCAGGTCTGATGTACCGGCGCCGATCAGCGGGACAAGTTTAAAGTCTCAAAGAAATGCTCCGACGAAGCACCGTGAACGTGCAAAGAGAACCCAGGCAGACGTGGTCGCGCGAAGCACTATCGCCGCGCAGGAAACTCAACGCGTGCAGCCGTCATCCTCTCGGGGTGCCTTCTTCGACGAAGTGGCGAGCCTTGATGAGGACATCAAAACGCTGAAAAGCGAGCTTGCTCAGAAGCTCCAACTGCAGAACGCTCAACTGAAGAAGATGCTGAAGCGGTTCGACGTTTCGTGAGCTTGGTAAAGAAGTAGAGGTCGAATACAAATGAAAACACCGCAGCGAAAGTTCGTCGTCGAATTCAAGTCGGGCCGCCGGCGATCAACGACGCAGCCGGATTCAATCTGGGGAAATACCGATCTCAAGGCTTTTGCCCGTCAGGCCGAGACGGACGCGCCGCACCTATTCGAATCGAAAATGGGATTGGCGGTTTCAAATCAGCCTGGAGAAATGCCGCAGGAGCAGCGGTCGGGAAATCATCTCGATGAGAGGGATAACGCCAGCAACCAAAAACAGCTTGCGCCGTCATTGACCGACGCCGTGCAGATACCTTCCTTGAAAACCGATCAAGGCTCCGTTGGCGCCATCTCAAGATCGACAAAACATGCAGTCAAACGGCGGGCTCGAGGAGCGGCGCCCCGCATGGACGAGAGCCGCTTGGAACATTCCTTACATGGTGAAAGTGACGAGCGCGGCCAGGCATCCGCCGCAAAGGTTGAAGCACCAATTGACGAGTTGGCGGTGCTTGATACGGAAAACCGACGGCTCAAGGTATTGCTGATCAGGCAACTACACCAAGAGAACCTGCAGCTTCGAAAGATGCTCGAGCGATTTGACGTCTCTTGAGTTTGTACCTCTGAAAGTTCCCGCGTTCGGCCATGTGGCCTCCGCCGTCTCCATCGCGCCGAACGCCTGTACTTCAGTCTGCGAATGCCGATTTTTGGATGTCTTTATGCCACGTGGCCGAGGATAGGGGTGAATAATTCGATTCCCTTGGACTGCGCCAGAGGTGGAGAGCAGCTCTCTGATTCAGCCCCCATGACCTGCCATTGAAAATTTCTTCCAGATTGGATTAGAGAGCAATAGGAGCGCATGGTGGACCTGCAATAGTTTTGACGTTTCCTCAACCGCGGAGCTGGAGCTCTGATGGCCGGAGCAGGGGCTCCGTTAACGCCATGTGTTTGCCTGGCGCTCAGGCGTTACGCTCACGCTCCTCCAATATTGTCACAGGTCGGTCCCATTGGATGAGCACGACACAGCCGGTGTCGCTCCAGACCGAGTGCTCGCTGCCAGGGGCGTTGACGATGTAGCTGCCGCGGCCGTAATCGCCGGCTTCATCCGATTGCACTCCGTCGAGCACGAGAATGGTTTCCAGCCCCTGGTGCCGATGGCGGGGAACGCCGGCGCCGGCTTCGTATTTCAGGAGCGCCACGCCGGGCTGGTCGCCCTCGAAGGGCCGGATCCAGTGGATCGTCACCTGATCGCGGAAAGGTCCGAACTCCAGATCCTTCCAGCCGCCCGAGGTCAGCAGCTCGCGGGTCGTTTCAGGCATGGGCGATGCTCTCCAATATGTCGTCGACATGGGCCGTCCAGCCGACGATTGCGCCTTGGGCGCGGATCATGGCGATGGCTGCAGCCTTGAACTCCGGAAAATAGCTTTCCGTCGCCTCCACCGCGAGCAGGCATTCATAGCCGCGGTCGTTCGCCTCACGCATTGTCGTCTGCACGCAGACCTCCGTCGTCACGCCGGCAAACACCAGCTGCTTCATGCGCTTCTGCTGCAATACCTCGCCGAGCTGGGTTGCGTAAAAGGCGCCTTTGCCCGGCTTTTCAATCACGACTTCACCCTTGACCGGCGCAAGTTCCGGCAAGATCGCGGTACCGGGCTCGCCGGCGATGAGGACACGGCCCATGGGGCCTTCGTCGCCGATCCTGAGTGTGGGATTGCCGCGGTCGCGTTTTGCCGGTGGCAGATCCGAAAGATCGGGCCTGTGGCATTCCATCGTGTGGATGACCGGCAATCCGGCGTATCGGAAGCCCTGGATCAAGCGTTTGACATCGGGAACGATCCTGGTGATGCGGCTGACGTCATTGCCGAGGCTGGCGCCAAAGCCGCCGGGCTCGGCGAAATCACGCTGCATGTCGATAACGATAAGCGCGAGCTGGTCATGCTTCACCGGAAAGGCGAAGGGTTCTGCCTTGATCTCCGCCATCAGTGATGCCCCGCCATATGGGCGCCGATCACGCCGATGTCGGCCGAACGCGCCGGTGTCTCGTAGACCAGCCTGCCTTCGGAGATGACCATGATGCGGTCGGACATCTCCAGCAACTCGTCGAGGTCCTCGGAAAGCAGCAAGACCGCAGTGCCGGAATTGCGCGCCTTCATGATGCGGGCGCGGATTTCGGCGACGGCCGAGAAATCGAGACCGAAGCAGGGGTTGGAAACGATCAGCAGGTCCACCTCGCCGGTGAGCTCGCGGGCGAGCACCGCGCGCTGCACATTACCGCCCGAAAGTGCCGCGATCGGCGATGAGGCGGAAGCGGTCTTCACCTTGAAGTCGGAAATCAGCGCCGTGGCGCGCTTCTTCATCTCGCCCTTGTTCAGCCAGATCGCGTTCTTGCCGCCCGTTTTCAGGTCGAAAGTGCGGAAGGCGAGGTTTTCGCTGACGGTCATTTTCGGAGCGCAGGCATTCTGCAGTGGCTCCTCCGGGATGAAGCGCACATTGTTCTTGCGGGTCTCGCGACGTGTTGCGCTATAAGCCGCGCCTTTGACGCTGACACGGCCGATATTGGTCGGCCGCTGGCCGGCAAGGATTTCCGTCAGTTCCTTCTGCCCATTGCCCGATATGCCGGCGATACCGACGATCTCGCCGGCGCGCACCATGAGATTGTCGATCTCGATGGTTTTGAGTCCGGACCGATCCGGCGCTTTGACCTGCGCCACTTCGAGGACCGGCTTTGCGGTTTCCGGGACGGGGACGCGGGCATCGAGTTCGGCGAGTTTGACGTCGCCAATCATCATCGCCGCCATCTCGGCTGTGGAAACTTCGCCGACTTTTCCAGTGCCGACAAGCTTGCCGCGCCGCAGGATCGAGACGGCATCGGCAAATTTCGCCACCTCGGGGAACTTGTGGGAGATCATCAGCACGGTCAGCTCGCCACGCTGCGTCATCGCGCGCACGAGGCCGAGCATCTCATCGGCTTCTGCGGGCGTCAGCACCGAGGTCGGCTCGTCGAGAACCAGGAAGGAGCGGCCGAGATAGAGCTGTTTGACGATTTCGAGCTTCTGCTTCTCGCCGGCGGCAAGCTCGCTCACCGGCCGGTCAAGCGGGATCTTGAAGGGCATTCGCTCCATGAAGGCTGCAAGATCCTTCCGCTCCTTCGCCCAATTGATGATAGCGGGGACTTCGGCCCGGCTGATGACGAGGTTTTCGGCACCCGTTAGCGAAGCAACCAGCGTAAAATGCTGATAGACCATGCCCAGGCCATAGGTCGCAGCGTCCTTGGGCGAGGCGATCGCCACTTCGCGACCATCGACGGAGAGCGAGCCCGATGTCGCGTGATAGAAACCCATGATGCATTTGACGAGCGTCGACTTGCCGGCGCCGTTTTCGCCGAGCAGGGCATGGAAGCTGCCCGCAGGCACCTTGATCGAGACATGCTCGAGCGCGGTGAAGCTGCCGAAGCGCATCGTCATGTCGATCGTGTCGATGCCGACGGCCCTGCCGGCTTGCGGGAGTGGCGTGTCGCGGATCGTGCTCATCGCAGCTGGCTCACGAGCGTTTCGGAATTGGAGACGGAGCCGAAGACGCCACCCTGCATCTTCACCATTTTGATGGCGGCGAGGTGGTTGCCGTAATCGGTCGCGCCGCAGCAATCTTCCAGCAGCAGGCATTCGAAGCCGCGGTCGTTGGCCTCGCGCATGGTCGTGGAGACGCAGACGTCGGTGGTGATGCCGGTCAGGATGATGTTCTCGATGCGCTTCTGATTGAGGATCAGCTCCAGGTCGGTGGCGCAGAAAGAACCCTTGCCGGGCTTGTCGATGATCGTCTCGCCTTCGATCGGATAGAGTTCCGGAATGATGTCCCAGCCTGGTTCGCCGCGTGTGAGGATGCGCCCGCACGGGCCTGGATCGCCGATGCCGGCGCCGATGCGCTGTGAACGCCAGCGTTTGTTGGCCGGCAGGTCGGCGAGATCGGGCCGATGACCCTCGCGGGTGTGAATGATGTGATAGCCCTTGGCGCGCATGGCGGCCAGCACGCGTTTGATCGGCCCGATGGGCGCCTGAACCAGCGACAGGTCGTAACCCATGTGATCGACATAGCCGCCCTTGCCACAGAAATCGGTCTGCATATCGATGATGATGAGGGCCGTATTGTCCGGCCGCAAGGCGCCGTTATAGGGCCAGGGATAGGGATCGGCGTCGATATAATGTCCTTTGGTCTCGACCATGGCGTCCATCGGCTTCTTCTCCTATTTGCCCGCAAGTTTGAATGTTTTGCCGTCGCGGTTGGACCGCTGTGGTCCTTTCGATGCGCCGAGGCTGGACGTCAGCTGCTCCCTCGTCATTTTGTCAGCGACAGCGCGCCCGGCGCACCGGCAAGCGAGCGTGTCGGCGAGGAGGTCGCGATCATGATGATAAGGGTGAGCACGTAGGGCGCGGCGTAGAAGAGATAGTAGCCGTGGGTCACGCCGATAGATTGCAGTGCCGGACCGAGCGCACCTGCGCCGCCGAAGAGCAGGGATGCCAGGAAGCAGCCGATCGGGTTCCAGCGCGCGAAGATGACGAGCGCCACGGCCATCAGGCCCTGGCCTGACGAAATACCCTCGTTCCAGGAGCCGGGATAATAGAGCGAGAGATATGCGCCGCCGATCGCCGCCAGCGAGCCGCCCGCGGCGGTGGCCAGCAGACGCACTCGATCCGGGTTGATGCCCATAGCGCGGGCTGCATCCGTGCTGTCGCCGACGACGCGCAGGATGAGACCCACCCGCGTATTCATGAAACCCCACCGGAGCGCGAAGGCAAGCAAGGCGCCGAGGATGAAGAGCACATTGATGTTCAGCGCGGCCTGCATCTGCGGCAGGCTCGACCAGAAGCCGAACGGGATGGACGGCAGATGCGGCGCCACCGGCTGGATGAAGGATTTGCCGAGGAAGAAGGCGAGGCCCAGGCCGAACTGCATCATGGCGATGCCGATCGCAATGTCGTTCACCTTCGGCCATTTGCAGATCCAGCCGTGAACGAGACCGAACGTGGCTCCGGTCGCCATGGCGGCAAGCACGCCGAGCCAGGGCGAATTGCTCATGACGGCGACGGCGTAGGCCGTCATCGCGCCGAAGACGAGCGTACCTTCCAGGCCGAGATTGATGCGGCCGGAGCGCTCGGTGATCGTCTCGCCGAGGCTGACGAAGATGAAGGGGGTGGAAACGCGGATGGCGCCCGCCAGGATCGCGAGTGGCACGCCCCAGATGCCGATGCCCGTCTCATCCATCAGAGGCTCCTTTTCCAGAGGTCGGGATTGAAGATCCTGAGGCGCCCGTAGAAGGTCTCGCAGAAGAGGATGACGATGAAGAGCGTGCCCTGCAGCACTAATACGGTGGCATCGGGCAGGCCCATGCGGCGCTGGATCAGGCCGCCCGAGGCCTCTATGCCACCGAGCAGGATCGCAACGGGGATGATCGCCAGCGGATTGTGTCGGGCGAGGAAGGCGACGAGGATGCCGGTATAGCCGTAACCGGCGGCGAGCGAGGCATTGGCGCTGCCCTGGACGGCGGCGACCTCGATCATGCCGGCAAGACCGGCGAAACTACCGGCGATCGCTGTGAAGCCGGCAATCAGCCTGCCGACCGGCAAGCCCTGGATCTGGGCGGCGCGCACGTTACCGCCAGCGATGCGCGCGGCAAAACCGTAGCTCGTAACCTCGATCAGGATCCAGGAGAAGATGCAGGCGAGGATGCCGATGACGAGGCCCCAATGCACATCCATGCCGGAAATGTTGCCGAGCATGTAGTCGGCCGGTAACGGCCTGGTCGAGGGCTTGTTCAGACTGGCGGGGTCGCGCAGCGGCCCTTCCACGAACTGGTTCATCAGGGCGATGGCAATATAGGAAAGCAGCAACGAGGAGATGGTCTCGTTGACGCCGCGGTAGTGGCGCAGGAAGCCGGCAAAGCCGATCCAGACGCCGCCGACGACCATGGCGGCCATCGCCATCAGAATGAGAGTGGGAAATACAGGGACAGAGTTCACAAGCGGCATGGCCATGGCGGCGGCAGCAACGCCGCCCAGCACGACCGCTCCTTCCCCGCCAATGATGACGAGGCCGAGGCGGGCGGGCAGGGCGACGCAGAGTGCCGTCAGGAGAAGGGGTGCGGCACGGCTTAAGCTGTTTTGTACCGAAAACCAGCTGCCGAAGCCGCCGGTGTACATGAGGTGGAAGAGCATGGCCGGCGATTTGCCGATCGCCAGGATGAAGAGGGAAAAGAGCCCGAGCCCGATCAGGATGGCGGCAAGGCCGATGATGACGGGTTCGGCCCTGCGCGCCATCCATTCGAACAGCGGACGCAGCGAGGCGCGGTTGCCGGAGACGACTGGTATTGCGGGGTCATCGGCCTGAACGGTCATGGCGCTTCTCCCCTCTCGCGGTTTTACGCCGTCGACCCGACGACACCCTCGACCAGGTAGTTCATGCTTTCAAGCTCGATCGCTTCTTCCGCATAGGCCTTGCCGGCAGCCACGACAGTGTCACCCTTGTTGTCCTTCAGCGGCCCCTTGAAGACCGAGAAGCCGCCCTTCATCATGTCGGCATGGGTCGCTTCGAACGCCTTGCGGCCTGCCTCGGAAACGCCGGGGCCGAGCGCGCTCATCTTCACGAAGCCGTCCTTCAGGCCGCCACGCATGAAGTTGCCGAGCTTTTCGCCGGCCTGCGCCTTCTTGACGAAGTCGCCATAGACATTGCCCCAGGCCCATTCGGCGCCGGTGAGATATTTCTCCGGCGCAAGCGGGCTCTGGTTGGCGTGGTAGCCGCAGACGAAGGCGCCGCGGCCGGCGGCCGTTTCGACCACCACCTTCGGGCTGTCGACATGGCAGGTGATGACATCGGCGCCCTGGTCGACCAGCGCGTTGGTGGCCTCCGCCTCCTTGACGGCGAGCGACCACTCGCCGGTGAAAATCACCTGACAGGTGATACCAGGATCGACCGCGCGCGCGCCAAGGAGGAATGCGTTGATATTCTGCAGGACCTGCGGGATCGGCTTGGCGGCGACGAAGCCGATCTTCTTGCTCTTCGTCGCATGGCCGGCGGCGATGCCATTCAGATATTGCCCCTGGAAAATATAACCGAAATAGGAGCCGGTATTGGCCGGGTGCTTGCCCTCCTGCCACATCCCGCCGCAATGCCGGAACTGGATATCGGGATACTTGGCGGCCATGGCCAGCATGTGTGGATCGAAATAGCCGAAGGAGGTCGGGAAGAGCAGGGCGGAGCCATCGAGATTGATCATCGATTCCATCGTCTTCTGCACGTCGACCGTTTCAGGCACGTTCTCTTCTTCGACGACGGTGATGCCAGGCATCGCCTTGATGGCAGCAGCCCCCTCGGCGTGCGCCTGGTTGTAGCCATAGTCATCCTTGGGGCCGACATAGATGAAGCCGACAGTGAGAGCCGTCTGCGCAAATGCGCGCGAGGAGAGGAGACCGGGCGCCGCGCCGACGAGCGTGGCGGCGGCGGAAGCCTGAAGAAAATGGCGGCGTTTCATGGAAAGGAGTCTGGTCATCGAAATGCTCCCCTGACGGCGGTTCTGCCGGTTTTAATTGGTTACAGGAAAGTGTATGCAATGGTCATGCCAGATTTTATTCTATTGATTTCATGAATGAAATTTTTCTGTCTGCAGACGGAATGCAAGAAGTGCATGCAATTTCACTTGGCATACGATGAAAAAATATGCATCGCCTATAAAATTGTCCGACACCGCCGTCGCTGGGCTTAAAATGCTGATTAAGCCCTCGGTGAAAATGCATTTTTGCGAGTGTCATCAGTAATATATACTGATGTTTGACTTGGCCTGAGTTAGCGGGCATGTGTATGCAATCCTAGCAATGTAGAATCAGTCCTTGAAGCAAGTCAGGCGCAGAGAAATCATCAGGGCAGGGACGACCGTCGAGCAGATGGTGCGGGCGATCGCCGACATGATCGTCACCGGGCAGATGCTGCCCGGCGAGAAGCTTGATGAAGTCTCGCTCGCTGCTCGTTTCGAAGTCTCGCGCACACCGGTGCGCGAGGCGCTCCGTGAACTTGGGGCGATGGGGCTTGTCGACCGAGAGCCGAACCGCAGCGCCGTCGTCACCACCGTGACCGAAACCTATCTGCATTCGATGTTCGAGGCGATGGCGGAACTCGAAGCGATCTGCGCCAGGCTCTCGGCCGAGCGCATGACAGTCGATGAGCGGCGCACGCTGGAGCTGGAACACAAGGCATCGATGAAGCTGGTGCATACCGGCGCGGAAGAGGACTATGCGGCGCACAATACCGAATTCCATTCCCGCCTTTATCGCGGCGCGCATAATGATCATATCTACGAGACGGTGACGCAGACACGGGCACGGCTCGCACCCTTTCGACGAGCGCAGTTTCGGCTGCCCGGCCGCCTGGCAAAATCCTACGAGGAGCATGGCCGGATCGTAATTGCGATCATGCGAGCGGACGGTACTGCTGCCGCACAGGCAGCCTATTCCCATGTGGAGATGGTCAGCGATGCGAGCGCGGTCTTTGCCGCAACCGGCGAGCCGAGCGCGCGAAGCACCTGACATCACGCGCGGTCCGTCCGCGACAAGGCGAAAGCCCCGGCGGCCGCAGCCGCCGCGGCTGCCTTTGCATTTACTCCGCAGCCTCGATGAAGCGATGGCGTTCATAGAGGAACTTCAGCACGGCTTCGCGGCATTTCAGATATGTCCGGTCGGAGGCGAGTTCGATGCGATGGCGGGGACGAGGCATCGTTACATCGAGTACTTCGCCGATGCGGGCCGCCGGGCCGTTGGTCATCATCACGATGCGATCGGACAGCAGCACCGCCTCATCGACGTCATGGGTGATCATCACCATCGTGTTGCCAAGCCGGGCATGGATCTCCATCACTGCGTCCTGAAGATGGGCGCGGGTCAGCGCATCGAGCGCGCCGAAGGGCTCGTCGAGCAGCAGGATCTTCGGCTCCATCGAAAGCGCACGCGCAATGCCGACGCGCTGTTTCATGCCCCCTGATATTTCCGAAGGCCGCTTGTCTCTCGCATGCGCCATCTGTACGAGATCGAGATTGGCCATGACCCAGTCGTGCCGCTCGGCCTTGGTCTTTGTTCTGCCGAAGACCTTGGAGACGGCGAGATTGACGTTCTCGTAGACCGTCAGCCAGGGCAGCAGCGAGTGGTTCTGGAAGACGACGGCACGTTCCGGACCCGGTTCGTTGACCTCGCGGTTTTCAAGCAGCACGGCGCCTGACGAAACCGGGGTCAGGCCGGCAATGAGGTTGAGCAGGGTCGACTTGCCGCAGCCGGAATGGCCGATGATCGAGACGAATTCACCCTCTGAGATCGTCAGGTTGATGTCCTTCAGCACCTCGGCGCGAACGCCGCCCCGATCGAAATGTTTATCGATATGGTCGAGTTTGAGATAGGCGTTCATAGATGCGCTCCTCAGCTGGCCATGGCGCCGCGGGTGACGAGTTTGCCGAGCGCTGCCACCAGCTTGTCGAGGGCGAAGCCAACGATGCCGATATAGGCGAGCGCGACGATGATGTCTGGAAGGCGCGACGAGTTCCAGGCGTCCCAGATGAAGAAGCCGATGCCGACGCCGCCGGTCAGCATTTCGGCCGCGACGATCGCGAGCCAGGAAAGGCCGACGCCGATTCTGAGGCCGGTGAAGATATAGGGCGCTGCCGAAGGCAGCATGATCTTCCAGAAAAATTCGAGCTGGTTGAGACGCAGCACCTCGGCGACGTTGCGGTAGTCCTGTGGAATGTTGCGGACGCCAACGGCGGTGTTGATGATGACAGGCCAGATCGAGGTGATGAAGATCACGAAGATCGCAGAAGGACTGGAATCCTGGAAGGCTGCGAGCGACAGCGGCAGCCAGGCGAGCGGCGGGACCGTGCGCAGCACCTGAAAGATCGGATCTAGGCCGCGCATCGCCCAGACCGACTGGCCGATGATCGCACCGATGATGACGCCGGCGACCGCGGCAAGACCGAAACCATAAGCGACGCGCTGCAGCGAAACGAGCACGCGCCAGCCGAGCCCGATATCTTGGGGACCGTAGTTGAAGAAGGGATAGGCGATCAGATCATAGCTCTCCTGCCAGACCTGATGCGGCGAGGGCAAAGATGCATCCGCCGAGGAACACAGCACCTGCCAGACGAGCAGAACGAGCGCGAGAACGGCAATCGGCGGAACGACATTGCAAACTGCGGTCAACCCCGCCTGTCGAAGGTTGAACCGCGAGCCATGTTTGCCGGAAAACGGCACGATCTTTGCTGCCGGTTGGGCGGAGGCGACCGGGGAGGGATTTTGTTTATTTGCCAGGGCGGACATCGACGCGCTCCTCACAGGAATGAAAGGCCGGCGCACCGATGGCGCGCCGGAGGCGGGGTCAGGCGACGGCCTTGATCGAAAGGCTGTCGAGATAGGCGGAGGGGTTTTCGGGGTCGAAGACCTTGCCGTCGAAGAAGGTTTCCTTGCCGCGGGAAGACGATGCGGGAATATCGGCTGCAGCGACGCCGAGATCCTTGGCGGCCTCGCGCCAGATGTCTTCGCGGTTCACCTGGTTGACCAACGCCTTGACATCCGTCGTCGCTGGCAGGTTTCCCCAGCGGATGTTTTCCGTCATGAACCAGCTATCGTGGCTCTTGAACGGATAGGAGGCGCCGTCCTTCCAGAACTTCATATAGAGGTCGGTGGCCTTGACCTCTCGGCCGTTACCATAATTGATGTCGCCCTTGAGGCGGCCGAGCACATCTTTCGTCGGGACGTTGAACCATTGGCGCTTGCCGAGAATGTCGGCCATCTCCGCCTTGTTATCCATGCTTTCGCACCACTGCTGAGCTTCCATCACGGCCATCAGCAGCGCCTTGGCGGCATTGGGATTCTTTTCGATCCACTCGGCGCGCAGCCCCAGCGCCTTTTCGGGATGTCCCTTCCAGAGCTCGCCGGTGGTGGCTGCGGTAAAGCCGATACCCTGGTTGACGAGCTGCTCGTTCCACGGCTCGCCCACACAGAAGACGTCCATGTTGCCGACCTTCATGTTGGCCACCATCTGCGGCGGCGGCACGACGATCGTCGAAACGTCCTTGTTCGGATCGATGCCGCCGGCGGCCAGCCAATAGCGGATCCAGAGGTCGTGGGTACCGCCCGGGAAGGTCATCGCCGCCTTGATTTCCTTGCCTTCGGCCTTCTTCTTCTCGAAGGCCGCCTTCAGCCTCGAGGCATCGAGTTGCACGCCGGTGTCGGCATATTCCTTGGCGACGGAAATGCCCTGGCTGTCGAGGTTGAGCCGGGCCAGGATCGCCATCGGCACCGGCTTGTTGTTCTGCGTCACCTTGCCGGTGTGCATGAGATAGGGAAGCGGCGACAGGATATGCGCGCCGTCGATGCCGTTGGCAGCGCCGCCGAGCACGAGATTGTCGCGGGTCGCGCCCCACGAGGCCTGCTTGGCGACGTCCGTTTCGGGCAGGCCATATTTATCGAAAAGCCCCTTTTCCTTGGCGATAATCAGCGGTGCGGAATCCGTCAGGGCAATGAACCCAAGCTTGACGCCTTTCACCTCAGGACCTGGCCCAGCGGCGAAGGCGCCGGACGGAAAGGCAGTCTTGACGGCGCCGATGAGGGCGGCCGTTGCAGTTGTCTTCAGCATGGTACGGCGGGTGATGCCGGGTTTCGAATTTTTTGTCATGCGCAGGTTCCCTCTGCTGGCTGAATTTGGACACAAAAAAACGCCGCCGGAATGCGTTCACCGGAGGGGAGAACCCCGGATGGCAATCCTTGCGACGTCGGTGTCTTGTGTAAGCGCTTATGTCGCGCCTATCTGCACCGATCGCCGTTGACCGATGCATTGTGAAGGCCTGCAATCAGCGTGCCAATTTCCAAAGCTCGGATAACCTCATGAACAGAATGACGAAATGCCGAAAACAGGAATTGCCTATTTATTGGACGAAGAGAAAATGTGATCATGATTTATGCGTTTGTATTGCGCCTGCATTTGCAACAGCGTTCTATTTGTGCACCGCACACGGTGGCGAAATGGGGAGAAACTCGATATGACACGCTGTACTCTGGTTGGAGCAGGACATGCCGATGAAGAAGACTTTCAATCCGCCCTCTGTCCGCCGTCCGTTCGGTAATTATAATCATGGGCTGCTCGTGCCGCCGGGCGCGTCGCTGCTCGTCACCTCAGGCCAGCTCGGAATTGGTCTCGACGACGAAGTGCCGGAGGAGATCGGCAAACAGGCCGAGCTATGCTTCGAAGCGATCAAGGCCATCCTTGCCGATGCGGAGATGAGTTTTGCGGACGTTATCCGCATTTCCGGGTTCGTGACGAAACGGGAGGATTTCCCAGCCTATATGGCGGTGCGCGATCGCTATACGCTCGACCCGAAGCCCGTCTCGACACTGATCATCGTCGGCGGCTTCACCCGGCCGGATTTCCTTGTCGAAGTCGAGGTCACAGCCGCCAAGATATTATGATGTCCGGCGGCGCGATGCGCTTCAGAACCGTTCCATCGACGTCTTCACCTTCGCCAGAAACCTCTCCCGCGTTTCAGGCGTACAGTTGTTCATGTCGTAATGAGCGAGAAAGGTGACAGGCCGCAGCGGATTGATCTGTGCTCTCAGCACGCGCTTGACGATCTTCTTCGGCGGATTGCCGGCAACGAAGGCGCGGAATGGCGTTGCTCCATAAGTCAGCACCGCGGCAAGCTTCCTGATATGGCGTAGCCGCGATTCCACCTTGCTGTCGACGAGTTCGAAGGAGACGCCCGGTAGCCAGACGCGGTCGAAATAGCCTTTGAGGATCGCCGGGAAACCGAAATTCCAGACCGGCGTCACCAGCACGAGCCCTTCGGCTCGCTTCAGTCGCTCGACATAAGGTTTCACCAGCTCGGTATTGCCGGGATAATCGTGATAGATGAGCCGGTCGTGGCGAGAGAGCACGGGATCGAAATTCTCGGCATAGAGATCGCAGGCATCCACCTCGTGGCCGGCCTTGCGCAGGCTTTCCAGCGACTGTTGGTAGAGCGCCTTGCCGTAGCTTTCCTCCACCGGGTGCGAATGCAGCACAAGAACCCTCATCAGGCCTCCATGACGCTTGCAAGCCCTGGGAAGAGATAGTTCTTGCCGGCATCGAAATCGAAGTCTGGGTTCTCCCAGGCGATCATCTTGCCGGGGTTGAGCAACCCCTTGGGATCGGTTTCGTGTTTGAAGGCGAGCTGCACCTTGTCGGTGCGCTTCATGCCGCCTTCCTCCAGCGTGTAACGGTGCGGATTGAAGATCGGGCAGCCGTGATCCTGGTGGATCTTGATAATCTCCTCGAGCCGCGCCTCACTAGTGTAGCGTACCAGCGGCAGGCCGGAGCACTGGATCTGCCCGTCGAACCGAATGAATTCGAGATGACCAGGGACCTCGTCGCCGAAGATTTCCACCATTTTGGCGACCTTGGCGACGTGATCTGGTCCCGGGTACTGGACCTGCAGATAGGTGAAGCCGGGATCGACCTTCAGCGCCCGCAGCGTCGTGTGGTTCCAGGCAAGCTCATAGGCATGCGGAATACCCTTCATGCTCTCGACCTTGTCGGAGCGGAAGATGACCTCGCCCTTGTGGGCCGAGGTGAAGGCGAGAAAGGCATCTATCGCATGCGGCGCGATCATCAACACCACCACCGACTGGCCCTTGCGGATATAGGGCTTGTGGCGAGTGAAATAGTCGTGCGGAATGGGCGCCGCGATCGGCGCGATCTCTTTGACGAGGATGCCGTTGCATTTGGCAAGCGCATCCGAAAAGCGCACGCACGCCATGAAGTCATCGTAACCGACGAGAACGTCGACCCAGTCATAGGCAGGCGCGAGCGGCATCTCGATTTCGGTTATGATCCCGTTGGTGCCGTATGCATGGCTGACTTTCTGCAGGTCCCAGCCGGTGAGATCGAGCACGCGCGGCTCGGCTTCCATGGTGACGACGCGCAGGCGCAGAATGTTGCCGAGATCGCGCAAGCCACCCCAGGTGATCGAGCCGACGCCGCCGGAGCCGCCGGCGATAAAGCCGCCGACGGTCGCCATTTGCGCCGTCGAGGGATGGAACCGCAGCTCCTGGCCGGAATGGGCCTTGGTCTGCTTGTCGAGCTGGGCAATGATGATGCCGGGCTCGCAGATTACTCGGCCGGGATGGATCTCCTTGATCTTGTCCATGGCCGCAAGGTTCAGCACGATCCCGCCGGAGAGCGGCATCGCCTGGCCGTAATTGCCGGTGCCGCCGCCGCGGGGCGTGACCGGCACGCCGTGGGCGAAGGCGACCTTCAGCGTCCGGATGACATCGTCTTCGTTTTTCGGCGTGACGACGAGATCGGCCGTCACATTGTCGAGCTGCGCTTTCAGTATTGGCGAATACCAGTAAAAATCGCGGCTCTTCTGGCGCACCAGCGCCGGATTGTCTTCGATGGCGATGCCCTCGAGTTCTTGTCTGATCGTTTGATAATCCGGCATGTCAGGCTCCAACGATGCTGTCGAGTTCACGATAGTCCGGCAGGCTGCGGTCGATCACCTTGCCGCGGCGAAGGACGACACGGTCGGACTGCGGACGGGAAAGAAATTCGCTCCAGCGCCTGGCGCTGAAGAGCACGAGGTCGGCAGCAGTGCCGACAGCAATGCGGCCCATATCGGGCCGGCCGAGAATATCGGCGGGCGAGGTGGTGACGACGCGTGCGGCCGTATCCAGCGGATGGTCGAGATGCAGTATGCGGACCGCCTCGCGGAACACTTCCACCGGGTCGAGATCGCCATAGGCGTAGAAGGGATCGCGGGTATTGTCGGAGGCAACGGCGGTTGCGACGCCGGCTGCCGCCAATTCGTGGAAAAGTGTCACGCCGCGCCAGCGCGGTGTGCGGCCTGGATAGCGGTCCTGCAAATAGAGGTTGCACATTGGCAGCGAGACGATAGCAAGACGGGCCTCGGCGACGAGCTCGACCGTGCGTTTTGCGGTTTCCCCGTCCTGGCGGGCAAGCGAGCAGCAATGGCCGGCCGTCACCGTGCCGTCGAAGCGGTTGCGCAGCACCGCTTGCGCGATCGCCTTCAGGGTTTCTGCCGCCGGATCGTCGGTCTCGTCGACATGAAGGTCTACATCGAGGCCGTTATCGGTCGCGGCTTTGAACAGCGCGTCGAGCTGGCTCTCGAGATCGGCGCTCATTCGGGTGACGCCGCCGATCAGCCCGCCCTTTTTGCGGACCAGGCCGACGAGATCGGCGAAATAGGCCGTGTCCGCCATGTTCTCCAGCGGAAAGAGCGCTACCGCCTGCAACGCGATCCTGTCCTTCCAGACATCGCGCATCTCGGCAAAGAGCTCGAAGGAGATGCGGTGCTGCGGCGCAAGGGAATCCAGATGAGTGCGGATCAGGCTGGTGCCGTGCGCGTAGGCGCAGCGCAGGGAAAACTCCATGCGCTTCTTCACGTCGCCAGCCGACCAGTGCGCTTCGCGGTCTGCGCGCACGGCCTCCAGCGCTCCCTGGAAATTGCCGTCCGGATTGGCGTTGCGCGGCCAGATGTGACCCTTGTCGAGATGCGTATGCATATCGGTGAAGCAGGGCCAGACCATGCCTTCCTTGAGGTCGGACTTCGCCAGTTCGACCGGCGCTTCGCCCGGCGGCAGCAGGGCGGAAATCATGCCGTCGGCGATGACGATATCGGCCCTGACGAGCCCTTCGGCGGCGGGCGCTTCGTAACCGGCAACGGCGGCGGCAGGCAGCGTCGCGTTGCTCAGTACGAAGCGGCCGGCATTCGGCGGCGAAATAAAGGAATAGCTCATCAGTTTTCCCGTTTCAGGCTGCTCTCGTGCCAGCGGTGCAGGGCAAGCCACGAAATGAACGAGGTGACGGCGAAGATCGCGACGCCGAGCAGGGAGAGCATCAGCAGCGCCGCAAAGAGGCGCGGAATGTTCAGCCGATACTGTGCTTCGAGGAGCCGGAAGGCGAGCCCGGAGCCGGCGCCGGCCGAGCCCGCGGCAAATTCCGCGACGACTGCGGCAATCAGGGCAAGGCCACCGCCGATCCTGAGGCCGGTCATGAAATAGGGCTGCGCGGCCGGCAGCTTGAGAAAGAACAGCGTCTGCCAGCGGGAGGCGCCGTAAAGTTCGAACAGGTTGATGAGGTTGTGGTCGACGCTTTTCAGCCCCTGGACCATATTCGAAAGAATCGGGAAAAAGGCGACAAGGAAGGCGCAGATCAGCAACGCCACCTGGGTCGACGGCGCATAGATCAGAATCAGCGGAGAGATCGCCACGACGGGTGTTACCTGCAGGATGACCGCGAGCGGATAGAAGGCGAGTTCGATCCAGCGCGACTGCACGAGGAAGATCGCAAAACCAACGCCGCCGACAAGCGCCAGAATCAGCGACAGGAAGGTGATCTTGGTGGTGACCCAGAGGGCGGGGGCGAGCGTGCCCCAGTCGGTCACCAGGGCGTTGGCGACGGCGGCCGGTCCGGGCAGGATGTAGGGCGGGACGCCCGACAGTTTGACGTAGATGGACCAGGACAGGATAAAAAGGGCGATGACCAGGAAAGGAATGGAAATGCGCAGCGCCAGATCGCGGCGCCTGGCGCTGGCTGCGCCTTTAGGACGCAACGGCGGTGCATCGGTTTCGTCGCGCATTACTGATCTCCTGCCGCGTTGATGGCGCCGATCAGCGAATGCGACACCGTTTCGCAGGCTTTGCGATATTCTTCCGAGGTGCGGTAATGGGCGTCGCGTTCGAGGCTGGTGGCGAGCGGAACGTCGGCATGCACGCGGCCGGGTCTTGCCTTCATCACGACGATGCGGCTCGAGAGATAGGCGGACTCAAAGACCGAATGGGTGACGAAAATGACGGTAATGCCGGTCGTCTTCCAGAGCCGCAGCACGTCGTCATTGAGCTTCTGCCGGCTGATTTCGTCGAGCGCCGCGAAGGGCTCGTCCATCAGCAGCAGCTTCGGTCTCGTCACCAGTGCCCGGGCAATCGAGACGCGCATCTTCATGCCTCCGGACAGTTCTCGCGGATAGGCGTTGGCGAAATCCTGGAGGCCGACGGTGGTCAGCACCTCCATGATCCGGTCATGCGCCGCAGCCTTCGAAACGCGCCTCAGCCTCAGCGGCAGATGGACATTGTCGAACACGTTCTTCCACGGCATCAGCGTCGGCTCCTGGAAGACGAAGCCGATGTCGCCGTCCGGAAGGCCGCTGGCATTGATGCGCGAGCTCGGCCAATCGATTGCACCCGAGGTGACGTCGCCGAGGCCGGCGATGATGCGCAGCGCCGTCGACTTGCCGCAGCCGGACGGGCCGAGCAGACTGACGAATTCGCCGCTTTCGACGGTGAGCGACATGTCTGAAAGCGCTACCGTTCCGCTGGAAAAGACCTTCGAGACCGAGCGCATGACGACCAGCGGCCGCGTGCGCGCCTCTTTCGGGGATAGGGCCTGGGCTTCTGCTAAAGGCATTGCCTGTCTCGTTCACTGGGGAGAGGATGCGATCCGCCGCATCTGCGGCGGATGCTCGCCGGCATCGGCCAGCCTATTTCTTCAGCGCCACGCCGGTGTTCTTGCAGACAAATTTCGTCGTGAACGCCTTGGTGTAGTCCGTCTCCGGCTTGAAGACCTTGATATCAACCATTTCGGTGAAGAACGCCTTGTAATGCGCATCGGTGATGCAGCCGATGCCCTTGTCGAGGCTGTCGCCGGATTCGATGATCCCGTATTCCTTCATCTTGGCGATGGAATAGGCGATCTGACCATCCGTCATTTCGGGATTGTCCTTCTTGATCAGCGCGTTCGCCTTGCTGTTGTCGCCGTAGAGATAGTTGTACCAGCCCTCGATCGAGGCATCGACGAAGCGCTGGACGACGTCGGATTTGCTGTCGATCATCGTCTGGGTGGTGGTGATCATCGTCGAATAGGGGGAATAGCCGTTATCGGCGAGCAGGAAGACTTTCGGCTCGAAGCCGGCCTGCTTCTGGATCTCGTAGGGCTCGGATGTGAGGTAACCTTGCTGTGCGGACTCCTTGTCGGCGAGGAACGGCGCCGGGCTGAAATTGTAGGGCTTGTACTGCTCGTCCTTGAAGCCCTTGAAGTTCGCCTTCATCCATTCGAAATAGGTGAGATAGCCGTCCTTGCCGAGAAACAGGGTCTTGAGCTTGGCGAGATCTTCGAATTTGTCGATGCCGGCATCAGGATGGGCGATCAGAACCTGCGGATCCTTCTGGAAGATCGCCGCGACGTCGACGAGCGGAATGCCCTGTTCGACCGCCGAGATTTCGCCCTGCGGACCGCCCATGTAGAAATCGATCTTGCCGGAGATGAGCAGGGCGCTGTTGGCGGCATTTGGGCCGCCCTGCACGATGGTGACGTCGAGGCCATGTTTGGCATAAGTGCCGTCGGCAACCGCCTGGTAGAAGCCGCCATGCTCTGCCTGTGCCAGCCAGTTGGTGCCATAGCTGACCTTGTCTGCCGCCTGCGCCGAGACGGCAGCGCCAAGCGCACCGCCAAGGCCGACGAGTGCGGAAAAGACCGTATTCTTCCGTGCAATGCGCATGATCAATGTTCCCCTTCTAAGTTCGCAACGCCCGTGGCGGCGTCGGATTTTCTTCATAGGAGCGATTGCTTTGCTCTTTGAAAAGCATCAAATTTCGTGCGCAATGATGCCTTTTCGGCATCTCTCCGAAAGCTTGTGCCTAATTTGTGCTGTCTGCTCTGTTTTTATGCAATGAGGTTGCTGCGATGCTGCATTCCAGAAAGCTTCTCTACATCAACGAGATCGCCCGAGCCGGCTCGATCCGCAAGGCGGCGGCGCGGTTGAATGTGGCGTCTTCGGCGATCAACCGGCAAATCCTGGCGCTGGAGGAGGAAATCGGCGCGCCGCTCTTCGAGCGCCTGCCACGCGGCCTGCGTCTGACGGCGGCCGGCGAACTCTGCATCGAGCATATTCGCGAGGTCTTGAAAAATTACGAGCGGCTGGAGAGCCGCATTCGCAGCCTCAGGACGCAACAGGCTGGCAAGATCCGCCTGGTGACGACGGTGGGCCTGGCCGCCGGCCCGCTGCCCGAAATTATCGCCCGGTTCCAGTCCGAGCATCCGCGCGTCTTCATGCAGTTGCGCAATGATGCGGGGACGATGACGGTCAACCCGGTGTTGTCGGGCGAGGTGGATATCGGCCTCGGCTTCAACATTCCGGCGACGCCCGGCATCCGCACGCTCGGCAATTTCGACATCCCGATCGGCGTTGTGCTGCCTCCCGGCCATCCGCTGATCGCTTCAGGTCCGATCAACCTTGCCGATATCGTCCAGGAGCGCCTGGTGTTGGCGCAGCAGGGCACCAGCCTGCGCGACGTGATCAATCTGGCGATGGCCCGCCTCGACGTGCACATCGAGCCCGTGCTGGAAACCAATGCGTCGGAGATGCTGAAGAAGCTGGTCAAATCAGGGGCCGGTGTGACGATGCTGAACCCGCTCGACGTGATCACCGAATGCCGACAGGGCGAACTTGTTTTCCGGCCGATCGCCGAGCCGCATGCGCGCCACCAGACGATGAAACTTTTCGCCCGCGCGCGCACCCCGCTTGATTCCGCCACCAGCCTGTTCGTCGAGTATCTCCTGGCCGAGCTCGCCGGCCTGGTACAGGAACTGCAGGCAAAGGGGCATATCGCGATGGAAAGGTCCGTCGCGATCTGAACCCTTCTGCGAATGGGCCTACTCCGAATAAAGATTGGAAAGCGGATAGCGCTTCAGGTCATGGAGCAGCTCGACGAAACCGGTGACCTGGTGGCGGCAGATCGCTTCGCCCTTTTCGGCTGTCCCGAGCGAGGCGTCGCCGACGACGCCGTTGGGATTGAGGTCGTGGGCGATCCAGGCGAGCGAATGCGGCGGTAGCGGCTGGATGTATTTCGATTGCCCGCGCATCCATTCCGCCTTGGAGGTGAAATTCTCCGCCTTCTCCATCCGCACCAGGTCGGGACGAAAATGGAGCATCAGCGAGGTTTCCACCTCGCCTCCATGGATGCCGTATTTCGTTTCATGGTCGCTGATCATCCCCTGAGGATGGCCGAAGCGGCCCCATTGCGTCGAGACGACGGCCATCCGGTAGCGCACGCGAAGCTCGCGTGCCACGATGCTCATGATATCGACATTGCCGCCATGTGAATTGACGATCACCATTTTGCGGATGCCGGCTTCGGCAACCTTGGCGCCGATCGCGGTCCAGACCGGAATGAGCAGCTCCGCAGCGAGTGACAACGTCCCCGGCCCGTAAATATGTTCGTTCGCCTTGCCGATCTCCTGCGTCGGCAGCACCAGGAAATCGAGGCCGTCCGGCTTCTGCTCTTTCAGTTCGGCCAGCATGCCGTTGGCGATCGCCACGTCGGTCGCGATCGGCAGGTGCGGGCCGTGCTGTTCCGTCGAGGCGATCGGCAGGATGGCGATGGTTGTGTCGGGCGAAAGTCCGGCGAAGTCGGAGCTATTTAGTTCGTTCCAGTAGAATGGCAGTGCCATCGCCGCGCCTCTCGTTGCTTTTCAAGCAGGAGTAGGGAAAATCACTGCGCGCGAAAAGCATCAATTTGCGCCCATACCGATGCCTTTTAGAGGCTGGTAAAGCAGCTGCCGCTCTCTGAAGCGTGAGGCGGCGTAAGCGCGACACATATGTCGATTTATCACGATCGCTTACCCGCCCATATCGCGCCGGTTCTGGCAATGAGACCCCTGAGGACGAATTGAGCGGCCTTTGACAGAAGTTTTTGCATCCCTTCAGGCCGCCGGACCGGTTGCGCTGATATAGTTGCGCCAGCCGCCGAACTCGGTGATCTCTCGTCCACCGGCGACGGCATGACCCTCGCAGAGAAATCCCGTCAGGCAACTTCCATCGCTAAGGGTGATCTTGCCGACACCAAGCGGAGCCGGAATATTCTGCACGAAACGGGCGAATGCGGTCGGCGGCAGGGCCCAGACTTCGATTTCGATGCCATTGCCCGTAAAGCTTGGATCACGGACCAGCCCCGGCTTGGGCGGGATCGTGCCATGCAGGGCAAAGAGCCGGTAGCTGCCATCCGTCCGTCCTGTTTTCAACCTGTATCCGCCCGCTCGCGTCAGCTCATGGTTCAGCGGCATATCCGTCAAATGCGCGCCGACGACCACAATCGGAACGAAGTCATCGGCTGGAGCCACCACCCGACCTGCCTCCGGCAAGGCGGCCTCGCGGTCCTTCCCCATGCCGGCCCTCGCCGCCCGGTGCATGGCGTCGGCGAAGGGGGCAAGCGCGTCATCGGTGAAAGCCGGGCCAACCAGGGTGACGCCGGCCGGGAGGTGACCGTTGGCGTCGAAGCCGGCTGGAACGGCGATCGCGGCGCAATCAAGCAGATTGGCGAAGTTGGTATACCGGCCGAATTGGCCGTTCTTCACGATTGGATCCGCCATCATTTCTTCGACCGTACAGGTGGTCGGTGAGGTCGGCAGCATCAGGATATCGGCTTTTTCCCATTCCTTCCCGGTCTTTTGGCGCAGCGCTTCGAGCTTGTATCGGCCTTCGAAAGCGGCGACCGCGTCATAGGCTTTCGCGCCCTCGATGATGGTGCGAACCGTCGGGTCGAAGTCGGCCGCATTGGTGGCAAGAAAATCCTTGACCGCCGCCAGCCGTTCGGCGACCCAGGGGCCGTTGTAGAGCAGCTCTGCTGCCTGCCGGAACGGCGCGTAGTCGAAGGCAACGATCGTGGCGCCGAGTGCGCGCGCTCTATCGATTGCGGCATCATAGAGAGCCTCGACGTCGCTGTTGCCGAAGAATTCCCGTTCTGCTCCGTCGAGCACACCGACCCGCAAGCCGGCGGCTGGCAGGCTGGATGGAACGGCCTTGCGCGAGAACGGATCGGCGGCATCGTAGCCCTCCATCACCTTGCGGATCGCAACGCCGTCGCCGACCGTTGCAGCAAAGACGGTGACGACATCGACGCTGCGGCAGGCAGGCACGACGCCGACATTCGGTACCAGTCCCGGCGTCGGCTTGATGCCGACGAGATTGTTGAAGGCTGCCGGTACGCGTCCTGACCCGGCCGTGTCGGTGCCGAGCGCAAAACTTGCCAGGCCCGAGGCGACGGCAACCGCCGAGCCGGAGCTCGAGCCGCCCGACACATAGTTCCTGTCGAAGACCGAGCGCGGCGCACCGTGAGGCGAGCGCGTGCCGTTGAGGCCGGTGGCAAACTGATCGAGGTTGGTCTTGCCGATCACGATCGCGCCCGCAGCCCGTAGCCTGGCAATGACGGTTGCGTCGCTTTCGGGATCATAGGCGAAAGCGGGGCACGCGGCCGTCGTCGGCAGCCCCTCCACGTCGATATTGTCCTTGACCGCAAAGGGAACGCCCCAGAGCGGCAAGCTGTTCGGCTCGGGAGCCCGTTCCATCAGGGCGCGCGCTTCAGCTCGAAGCGCTTCGTCAGGCGTCGGCGTGATGAAGATTGCGGGATCCTCCGAGGCTGCGCGACGGACAATGATGGTCTCGACAAGGTCGAGCGGGGTTTGGCCGGCTTCATAGGCTGCGCGAAGGCTGGTCAGATCGAGAATGGTCGGCAGCATGGTTCAGCATTCCTCCAGAACAACAATGATATCGCCCGCTTTGACATTGCGGCCGGGGCCGGCGCGCAGGTCGCGGACGCGGCCCGGCGCATGTGCGGTGACGTTGATTTCCATCTTCATGGATTCGATAATGGCAAGCGTGTCGCCGGCTGCAACCGGTGCGCCCGGCTCAACCAGCAGTTTCCAGATATTGCCGGGCACGGCACTGGCAACACCGAAGCAGCCTTCCGGGATATCTCCAGCGGGGCTTTCGCCGGTGCCTTCGTCGGTGACGAAGCTGTCGAGCCCCGCCTCCTTCCAGCGCTGGCGTTCTGTCTCAAAGGCGGCCTGCTGACGTGCCTTGAAGGTCGCAATCGAGGCGGCATTTGCCTGCAATTCCAGCTCGTAGGCGGCGTAGGAGAATTCCGTCTCCTCGATCCGGACGGGATAACCGCCATGCGGGAAGGCGCTGCGGGCTTCCGCCAATTCCTGATGGCTGACCGGGAAAAAGCGGATCTGATCGAAGAAATCGAGCAGCCACGGCTTGTCCTTGGCAAAAACCGTCGTCTGGCGCCAGGTATTCCATACCTGAATAGTGCGGCCGAAGAGCTGGTAGCCGCCGGGACCCTCCATGCCATAGATGCACATATAGGCCCCACCGATGCCGACGGCATTCTCCGGCGTCCATGTGCGGGCCGGATTGTACTTCGTCGTCACCAGTCGATGGCGCGGATCGATCGGCGTTGCGACCGGTGCGCCGAGATAGACGTCGCCGAGGCCGAGCACGAGGTAGCTCGCATCGAAGACGAGGTCGCGCACGGCCTGTTCGTCTGCCAGCCCGTTGATGCGGCGGATGAACTCGATGTTATCAGGGCACCAGGGCGCATTCGGCCGCACGAGCTCCTGATATTTGCGCATGGCAAGTTCCGCGTCCGGATCGTTCCAGGAAAGCGGCAGATGCACGATGCGGCTCGGCACCGTCACGTCCAGGGCTGCCGGCAGGCTCGCCTCGATTTCGGCCAGCAGGCCGAGCAGGCGGTTGCGGGTCAGCGTCGTGCCATCATAATGGATCTGCAGCGAGCGGATGCCGGGTGTGAGATCGATGATACCGGGCAGACGGACCTGGGATACGGCCTGCATGAGCAGGTGCACCCTCAGCCGCAGGGCGATATCGAGCGTCATCGGCCCGTATTCGACCAGCAGATTGTCATCGCCCTGGCGGCGGTAGACGACAGAGACAGGCCCGTCGTCGCGTTTACCGACGATAGGCGAGCCTGCGTCCTGTTTCGCCCGATGCGCCGTTGGGCCGGCGACCGGATCTTCGGGCCGCTCAACGGGATGGAAGCGAATGCGATCACCCGGCTTGAACTGGCCCATCTTCCACTGCTCGTCGCGGGCGATGACCGCCGGGCAGACAAAACCGCCGAGGCTCGGCCCGTCGGGTCCGAGGATGATCGGCATGTCGCCGGTAAAATCGATCGCTCCGATCGCATAGGCATTGTCATGCAGGTTGGAGGGATGAAGACCGGCCTCGCCGCCATCGCTGCGCGCCCATTTAGGCGCCGGGCCGATCAGGCGAACGCCGGTGCGGGCGCTGTTGAAATGTACTTCGTAGTCCGTCGAAAACAGCGCCTCGATATCGCCATCCTGGAAGAAATCAGGCGCCCCATGCGGACCGTAGACGACACCGACCTGCCATTCGCGCGTCAGTTCCGCAGGCTCGGTTGCCGGCTTCGCGGCATCGGCGGTCGCCTGACGGGCAAGATGCAGCACATGGCCGGTCTTCAGCGTACCGGTGGCATTGCCGCCGAATTGACCGAGCCCGAAGGTGGCGCGCGAACCGAGCACGACGGGGGCGGCAAAGCCGCCAGACACGGCGAGGTAAGCCCGCTGCCCCGGTCCCTCGATGCTGCCGATTGCGAGGATCTGTCCGGCGCGAATGGTCACGGCCTTGTCATGCGGCAGTTTCGTCCCGTCGATGCTCATCGCCATGCCGGCCCCGGCAAGCGCGACCACTATGTCGGTATGGAACTTCAGCACCGGGCCGGAGACCGTCAGCTCCAGGGCTGCGACCGTGTCGCCATTGCCGACGAGACGGTTGGCGTGACGAAAGGAACGCTCGTCCATCGGGCCGCTCGGCGGCACGCCGACATGCCAGAGACCAAGCCGGCCCGGCAGTTCCTGGATGCTCGATTGCGCGCCCGGCGCGATCACCTCGATGACGTCGGGCACGAAGGAAAAATCGCGCAGCGCGGTCGTCGCCACCTTGCCCCCCGCCAGAAGTTCGGAGCTGGCGATGGTCCTGAGATAGTCGAGATTGGTTTCGATGCCCGATATCGATGTGTGAGCAAGAGCCGCCTTCAGTTTTTCGATTGCCGCCGGACGATCCTCGGCTGACACGATCACCTTGGCGAGCATCGGATCGTAGAAGGGTGTGACCTCGGTGCCGGTTTCGATCCAGCCGTCGATGCGTGCGTCCTCGGGGAATGCCACCTGCGTCAGCAGGCCGGCACTCGGGCGGAAATCGGCATGCGGCATCTCGGCATAGACGCGCACTTCGATCGCGGCCCCTTTCGGCTGCAGAGCCTCCGTACCGGACAACACATCCTCGCCTGCGGCCTGGCGGATCATCCACTCGACCAGGTCGATCCCGAAGACGGCTTCGGTGATGGGATGTTCGACCTGCAGGCGGGTATTGACCTCGAGGAAATAGAATTCCTCGCGCAGGGGATCATAGATGAATTCGACGGTACCGGCAGATTGGTAGGAGACCGCAGCACCAAGATCGACAGCCGCCTTGTGCAGGCGGGCGCGGGTTGCGGCGGAAAGGCCGGGAGCGGGTGTCTCCTCGACCACCTTCTGGTTTCGCCGTTGCAGCGAGCAATCACGTTCGCCAAGCGCGATCACCCTGCCTTTGCCGTCACCGAAAAGTTGGACTTCGACATGACGGGCTTCAGCGACAAAACGCTCGATATAGACGCGCGCATCGCCGAAGCTTGCCCGCGCGGTGCGCTGGACGCTGTCGAAGGACGCCTTCAGGCTTTCGGCATCGGCGCAGAGCTGCATGCCGATGCCGCCACCGCCGGCCGTACTTTTCAGCATGACGGGGTAGCCGATCGTCTCTGCCGCCGAAAGCGCTTCGTCGGCGCTCGACAGCAGGCCGGTGCCGGGCAGCAGCGGAACGCCGCTTGCCTTGGCGAGTTCGCGGGCCGTATGCTTCAGGCCGAAGGCCGAGAGGTGTTCGGGCCGCGGGCCGATGAAGGTGATGTCTTCGGCAGCGAGGCGTTCTGCAAAACCGATATTTTCCGACAGGAAGCCGTAGCCCGGATGGACTGCCTCGGCCCCTGTCGCCTTGCAGGCGGCAATGACCGCATCGACATTGAGGTAGCTTTCGGCGGCAGGCGCCGGCCCGAGGCGGATCGCCTCATCCGCCATCATTGCGGGCTTGGCGAAGCGGTCGGCATCGGAATAGACGGCGACGGAGGCAATACCCATCCCTCGCAGCGTCTTGATAACCCGGATGGCGATTTCGCCCCGGTTGGCGATCAGGACTTTCTTAAACATGCTCAGTCCTCGCCGTCCCAGATCAGCACCCGGATCGGCGTCGGATCGAAGCCGTTGCAGGGGTTGTTGATCTGCGGGCAGTTGGAGATGACGCAAAGCACGTCGATTTCCGCGACGAGTTCCACATAGTCGCCCGGCGCCGAAATGCCGTCGACGATCGTCATTTCGCCATTCGGCCTGATCGGCACGTTCATGAAGAAATTGATGTTGGGCACGATGTCGCGCTTGCCCATTCCGTGTTTGCTGACCTCGAGGACAAAGTTATCACGGCATGCATGCAGGTATTTCGTCCCATGGCCGAAGCGCACCGTGTTGCTTTCGCAGGAGCAGGCGCCGGCGGACGTGTCATGGCGGCCGCAGCTATCAGCCGTCATGGTCAGCATGACATTGCCTTCATTCGACATGATCTTCGTGCCGATGCCGATATAGGCGGCACCCTGCATGCGCATCGTATCCTGATTGGAATAGCGCTCGGAAAAATCATCGGCACGGTAAAACAGCGTATCGATCGCCTGCTGGCCAAGACTGTCTTCGATGCGGATCGTCTGGCCCTTGCGCACGAGGCCGGACCATGGGGCTTCGGCGGCGATGAAATGATCCTGCGCGGCATTCTGCAGGTTACGGACAGGGGAGGTCTGGATGAAATCGGACATCGTCGTCTCCTCAGGCCTGCATCAGGGCGTTGTTTTCGAAACCGCGCGCGGCTTCGGCAGTCGCCGTGCGGCAGAGGTCGTCAGCAGCAGAGACGGTTGCCCGGTAGCGGGTGATGACGACAGGCTTCGGTTGGTAGGTCGGATCCGGATTGAGCGGATGCGGGCAGGTGGAAAAGCCGACCAGCATGTCCATCTCGGCCCGCAGTTCGACATAGTCGCCGCTGTTGGAACGTTTGCCCTGCCAGCCAAACCCTCCGCCCTCGGCCAGGCGGACGGGCGCGAACAGGTTGAGGATGCCGGGAATATCGCGCCTGTCGAGGCCGAGCTTGACGGCGACGAGGATCAGGTTGTCGCGGGTATTGCGTGTCTTCTCGCCCGGATATTTCGCGGCGTTCGAGGCAGCCGTCGAGCCGCCCATCAGGCAGTCATGGGCGCCGGAACTGTCTTCGATCATCGAGAACATGACGCGGCCCATATCGGAGAAGATCACGCGTCCTTTACTGAGCGCCGTCGTCCACTGGACTTTGGCGGTATCAACGAGATTGATCCGCTCGCTCGTATCCTCGGCATTCCAGGCAACGAGCGCCACGGTCGAATTGCTCTCGCCCTGATCGATGCGGATCGCCTCGCCGCACGCGAGTTTCGTCGACCAGTACCAGCCGCCGGCAATGGTCTCCTGGTGGATGACGGCAGCGGCATCGATGGCCGGTGCCGGCAGCGGGCTTGGGCAGGGAAGCGCCTTGGGCGCGAATTCCAGACCCTTCTTCTGGTGCTCCTCGTAGCGCGCACGATTGGCGGCGATCTCTTCCGGCGAGCGTCTCACATGCATCATAGCGTCTCTCCTGATGATGCCAGGTCGTCCCGGCTGTGCCCCAGGGAAGAGACCGGGCCGTCCCGGTCAGGGCTGAAAATCGATGGCTCGCCGGCAAGGCGTGGCGGCCAGATGGCAATATCCTTGGTGATGGTGGCGCCGTAGCGCTCCTTCTCTTCAGGCCGGTCGCGGCGGCGTTCGAAAGCGACGACGCGGCTGGCCAGCGTGAAAGCCTCGCGCATGTCATGGGTGACCATGACGACGGTCATCTGCGTTTCATGCCAGAGCCGCTTCATCAGCGTGTGGATTTCGGCGCGGATGCCCGGATCGAGCGCTCCGAAGGGTTCATCGAGCAACAGCACCTTCGGCTTCATGATGAGCGCCTGGGCAAGCGCCAGGCGCTGCTGCATGCCGCCGGAAAGCTGGGCCGGATATTTGCCCTCCGAACCAGCGAGCCCGACCTCGGCAATCAGCCTGCGCGCGTCTTCGATCGCGTTGCGACGTTCGGCGCCGAAGAGTTTGGCCTTGTAGCGCGCGGCGGAAAATTCCTTGCCGAGCAGAACGTTGCCGAGCACCGTCAGGTGGGGAAAGACGGAATAGCGCTGGAAGACGACGCCGCGATCCGGTCCCGGCTCCGACGGCAGCGGCTCGCCGTCGAGCAAAATCTTGCCCTTCGTCGGTTGTTCCTGGCCGAGCAGCATGCGCAGGAAGGTGGTCTTGCCGCAGCCGGAGGGGCCGACAAGCGCGACGAAGGCACGCGAAGCGACGGTCAGTGACACATCCTCGAGGACGATTTGGTCGCCATATTCCTTCCGGACCCTTTCGATCTTCAACTCGCTCATGCCTGCTTCTCCAGTTCTGACCAGGGGAAGACGGCGATGCGCAATCGATCGAGCAGAGCGTTCATGACAACGGCAAGCAGGGTAATCCAGACGACATAGGGAAAAATAATGTCCATCGAGAGATAGCGGCGGACGAGGAAGATGCGGTAGCCGAGCCCGGAATCCGACGAGATCGCCTCGGCCGCGATCAGGAACAGCCAGGCAGGACCGAGCTGCAGTCTGAGGCAAGTGATCAGCCGCGGTAGGATCTGCGGCAGCACGACACGCAGACCGATCTGCCAGGAGGAGCCCCCGAGCGTCTCGGCCTTGACGATCTGTTCGCGGGGCAATTCCAGCGCCTTCAGCGCCAGATCGCGGATCATCGTCGGCGCGACGCCGATGACCATGAGGGCGATCTTCGACGTTTCTCCGAGGCCCATCACGATGAACAGGATCGGCAGCAGCGCCAGCGGTGGCACCATGGAGATGACGGCGACGAAGGGCGAAAGCAGTGCTCTGAGATAGGGCAGCATGCCGATCAGCATGCCCAAAGCGAGCGCGATGGCCGTCGAGATGCCGAGGCCGGCAAGCAGGCGGACCAGGCTCGCGCCCGTGTCCGACCAGAGCAGAAACTCGCCGGTGCGCGGGTCGGCGACGAAGGCCAGACGGTTGATCGCATCGGCAAAGCCGGCAAGGCTCGGCAGAAGCTTGTCATTGGCGTTTTCTGCCAGTCGCGCGGCCGAGCCGAAGGCATAAGCAAGGGCGAGAAGCACGAAGGGCAGCATCGTCAAGGCGAATTGCGCGCCCCGGCTCGGCCTCGTATTGATCCAACGCATGGGAATGCTCCGCTGATGAAGGGGAGGGGCGCGGTCAAGCCGCGCCTCCGTCGTGATCAGAGCGAACCGTCGGCGGCGGCCTTCATATAGGTCTCGGTGAAGCGCAGCTTCACATTGCCGGTATCGCCCAGCACCTTGCCATCAGGCATTTCGATGCCGATGACGTCAGCCGACGGCGCGCCGTTGCCGAGCAAGCCTTTCTCGAAGAGGAAGTTGCGCACCAAATCCATGGTCTTCGGCAGATTCGGCGAAGAGGTGAAGGCAACGGCATCAGCCGGCTTGTCAAAGAGCTTGGTGGCGGCAAGCTGGGCTTCGAAGCCGGCAAGATCGGTGCCCGAAGCCGAACCCATGGCCTCACGGGCTGCCTTGCCCTCGGTGGTGTCTGCCCGCAGCAGGGCGGCCGTCTCATACCAGATGCCGGCGAGCGCCTTGCCGAAGTTCGGGTTGTCCTTCAGCACGCCGCTATTGGCGACCATCAGATCGATGATTTCGCCCGGCACTTGCGAGCTGTCGAAAACCTTCTTGGCCGAGGGATCTTCGAGAATGGTGGAAACCAGCGGGTTCCAGGTGACGAGGGCGGTGACGTCAGGCGTCTTGTAGGCTGCGACCATGTCGGCATCAGATGTATTGACCACCTTCACGTCGCGTTCCGTCAACTTGATGCTTTCGAGCGCACGGGCAAGCAGATAGTGCGAGACCGAGAATTCGACGAGATTGACGTTCTGACCCTTGATGTCGGAAAGGCCCGCCTTGTCCTTCAGGATGACGGCGTCATTGCCGTTCGAGAAGTCGCCGACGATCACGGCTGTTGTATCGACGCCGCCGGCGGCCGGGATCGACAGCCCGTCCATATTGGTCAGCGTCACGGCGTCGAAGGCGCCGGCCGTGTATTGGTTCATCGACTCCACATAGTCGTTGAACTGCGTGACATCGATCTTAATGCCGTATTTGTCAGCCCATTTCTTGACGATGCCGTGATCGGCCGCATAACCCCAGGGCATCCAGCCGACATAGATGGACCAGGCCACCTTGAATTCGGTCTTCTGTTCCGCCTCTGCGACGGAAGCCAGCCCAAGTATCAGCGATACCGCCAGCGCCGTGGTGGAAACAATCTTCGAAAAAGTCTGCATTGAAATTCCCCTTCTGCTTTTCTTCAAAAGGGATCGGCAAAGACCATCGTGCCACCAATCCCTTGGCTTACGAGGTCTCCCGGGCTTTTGTCCCGCCGTGCACCCGACGGGATTTCTCCCCCGTCGGTGGTGGCTCTCGGACCAGCCGCACTTCTAAGAAGCGCCGGAACCCTAGCCACCAACTCAGCACACTTCTTGCAAGAGGTGTGCCAGCTTGTAACCTGTTGATGTTTTTGATCTCCGTTCCTTGAGTGATGTGGAATTGTGTACACTTGCGGCATTTTGCTCAATATTTGAGCGCCGACTGGGGGCTCGGACCGGCTTTCCCAGAAGCCGAATTCTCGCGAAAGAAATCGGCGAAGGGTACGGGTTAGATGTGCTCACGCCAAACTTCATATCGATAAGCTGATGATCTGGAGTCGAAAATTTCCAGCGAATTTGCCGGTTTGCGGATCGTTGCACCGCGATGCCCGTTTGCTTCCCATCAACTCGCCGGATCTCAGATGACCGGGTCCTGCTCGCTCGGCATCGCTTCCCCGAGCTATCCTCTGCCAAAGGGCCAAGGATTTAGAATAAGGACGTGACGAAATAAAACGCGGCCGAGATCAAGGCGGCCGACGGCAGCGTTATGATCCAGGCGATCAGGATATTGCTCGCCAGCCCCCAGCGAACGGCCGAGACGCGCTTGGCCGCGCCGACGCCGACGATGGCGCCGGTGATCGTATGCGTCGTTGAGACCGGAATGCCGAGCCAGGTCGCGCCGAAGAGCGTAAGCGCACCACCTGTCTCGGCGCAAAAGCCCTGCATTGGATTGAGCTTGGTGATCTTCGAACCCATCGTATGCACGATGCGCCATCCGCCGAACAGCGTGCCGAGAGCCATCGCCGTCTGGCAGGAAATCACCACCCAGAGAGGGACTTGGAAAGTGCTGCCGAGATAGCCTTGCGAGTAGAGCAGCACTGCAATGATGCCCATGGTCTTCTGCGCGTCATTGCCGCCATGGCCGAGCGAATACATCGAGGCCGAGACGAATTGCAGGATGCGAAAGCTCTTGTCGACGGCAAAGGGCGTCTGGCGGACGAACAGCCAGGTGACGACGAGGACGAGAAAAAGCGCCAGGAGAAAGCCGATCATCGGCGACATGAAGATGGCGAGGACCGTCTTGAAGACGCCTGAGAAGACAATTGCCGAGACGCCGGTTTTGGCGACGCCGGCACCGATCAGGCCGCCAACCAGTGCGTGCGACGAGCTCGATGGGATGCCGAAGATCCAGGTGACAATGTTCCAGATGATCGCGCCCATCAGCGCGGCGAATATCACCGGCGGCGTGATGATGGCAGGGTCAATAATGCCTTTGCCGATCGTTTCGGCGACGTGCAGGCCGAAGAACAGGAAGGCAATGAAATTGAAGAAGGCCGCCCAGAATACGGCATATTGTGGCCTCAACACACGCGTCGAGACGATGGTGGCGATGGAATTGGCTGCATCATGCAAGCCGTTGAGGAAGTCGAAGAACAGTGCGACGCCGATCAGGCCGGCCAGCAGGGGAAAGGCAAGCGTGGCTTCCATCAGACGTTCTCGATCACGATGCCACTGATTTCGTTGGCCACGTCCTCGAAGCGGTCGACCACCTTCTCGAGCTCGGAATAGATCTCGCTGCCGATCAAATAGGCCATCGCGTTGCCATTGCCGTGCGCCCGGAAGAGATCTTTGAGGCCCTGCTCATAGAGTTCGTCGGAACGGCCCTCGACACGCGTCACCTCCTCGGCGATTGCCGTCAGCCGTTGAGCGTTGCTTCCCATTTTGTCGAGGAGCGGAATCGCTTCGCAGATGAGGCGCGCGGCTTCGGCGATGAGGACACCCATTTCCTTCATCCCGGGATCGAAGGTCTTCTGCTCGAAGCGGCGAAGCGTCTTCACGGTCTTGTGCATCATGTCGATTGCGTCATCCATCGACTGAATAAGATCCTTGATATCGCCGCGATCAAAGGGCGTGATGAAGCTGCGGCGCACGGCGAGCAGCACCTCGCGGGTGATGTCGTCAGCTTGGTTCTCTAGATCGACGATCTTCTGGCAATGGGCTTCAAGGTCGCCGTGGCCGCCGAAGATCTCACGCATTGCGTCAGCGGCGCCCTGGACGGTGCGCGCATGCTGCTCGAAGAGATCGAAGAACTTGTCTTCGCGTGGCATGAGTTTTTTGAATACGCTAATCATAAATCTTCCCAATCTGGGTTGTCATAAAACCGTCATAAACGACTGACGTGCGATGGAAAAGATCACTTGCCTCGAGATTTGAATTATCGGGAGTCATCGCGGTCGGTCCTCTTCACACGAGCTGCAAATTGCAGGTGCTTGCGACTGCCGGCGAGGGCTTTAGTAGAATGAACTCCGAGACGAGATGGCTGATTGATCCGCTTCCTTGCCCGACCTTTCACACCAGCTTCTTCCCACGCTTCTCTTTCTGCAACTTGCTGGGGAGCTCAATCGGCCACCCTTTGGGTATCGTCCAGAACCCCGTCTCACGGGTCGTGACCAGGAGAGCTTCGACACCCGTTGTCGGCGATTGGGCGAAAGCACCCTACTGCTGTGCAGACCCGCCTGCGAGGATCGTCTTGGTGTGTCCGCCAGCCGTTTTGATTGGGTTGTGACCTTCTTCATATTCAGGAGTTGCGGCGCAATTCGGTTCCTGACGAGCGGGCCAAGAACGCAATTCACGCCGGAAACAGAAGTTCGACGACCGTTCCCTTGCCCGGCGCCGAGGCAATACGAGCGTCGCCGCCGCTTTGGCGGACGAAGCCATAGACGACAGCGAGGCCAAGGCCCGCGCCGCCTTCGGCGTCGCGCGTCGTGAAATAGGGCTCGAAGGCCTTGTCGACCGCTTCGGCCGACATGCCGATACCGTCATCGGTCACGCTGACGGTCACGCCGGCCTCGCTGCGGGCGCAACGGATGAGGATCGTTCCGCCCGCCGGCATGGCCGCGGCGGCGTTGAGGCAGAGATTGAGGATCGATTGCTCGAAGAGTGCCGTGTCGATGAGGACGGTCGGCAGGTCGTCACCTATGTCGAAGGCAAGCCGGCATTTTTCGCCGATTGCGATTTCCAGCACGTCGGCCATGCCTCGCAGGACCACGCCGATTTCCACCGCGTCCGGATGGATCGGCTGCTGGCTGCCAATGGAAAGCATGCTCCCGGCCAAGGACCTGCCGCGGTCGGCTGCCTTGCGGATGCGAGCGAGGTGCCGCTTCTGCCGGTCATTGAAGCCGGTGTCGCGTTCCAGTAGGCCGAGGCTGCCGGTGATGATGCCGATCATGTTGCCGACCTCGTGGCTCACCTGGTGGGTCATACGCATGATGCCGTCGAGGCGTTGGATCTTTGCTGCCTCCGCCTCCTGCCGGTCCATATCGGTGATATCGCGCGCCAGCAGCACGATGCCGCCGTCGGGTTGGCGCGATAGCGACACCTCCGTCACCTGGCCGGCGTCGGAGCGGTGGCGTAGCACGGACCGGTCGGAGAGCAGGCCGGCGTCGTTCTCGGCCGGCAGGAGTGTCGGATCGATCTCCGGCAGCGGCGTCACGAAACTGCGGAGCGGCAGTTTCCTGGCCGAACCGGACCAGCCGACCAGCTCGATGACGCGCCGGTTCATGGTGATCGGCCGGCCGCGCGAATCGAACAGCGCGATGCCCTCGTTCATACTGCGGAAGGTGGAGCGGATGGTGCGGGCTGCGGCCTCCGCCGTGCGCCGCAGCCGGCTCACGCGCTCGACGCTCTCCCGGAAAGCACGGAAAGCCTCGAGCAGCCGCACCAGTTCGGTCTCCGTGCCGCCATAGCGCGGCGCATCGACATCCTTGCGTCCTTCCGCCAGTGCGTTCATTCCGTTCGAAAGCGCGACGATGCCGCGTGAGACGCGCATGACCGAGCGGATCGAGACGACGGCCATTGCCAGGACCAGCAACGAGGCGACGGCGACGATGACGAGGATGCGGCTCAAGGCATCGGAGGTGGAGACGAGGTCGTCGCTGAGGCTGCGGGCAACGGCCTCGCTTTGGGTTTCCGTCGCATGCGACAGATCGCGCGAGACCGTATGCAGGCGCGAGACGGCGGCGCGGATGGCGAACATTTCGAGGAGATAGCGTGTCTGTGCCTCGAAGACCCGTTCGTAAGGGGCAAGCTCGGCGGCGGAAATCCGAATATCCGGCGCGGCCCGTTCGAGGCGCGGGGCGGTTTCGGAGACGTAGCGCCGGCGCAATTCGCCAAGCTGGAACAGGCTGTCCGAATTGGATGCCGATTGGACGATGGCGTTCAGGCGACTGCGGAAATCGGCATCAGCAATCCCGCTGCCGGTCGCGATTTCGCCGAGTGCTGCCGCAGCCTCCGCCTTGTGCTGCTGAGCGGATTCGGCGTCGCCGGCAAGCGTCGTCGTCTGCGTGCGGATCGTATCCAGCAGCTCGACGATGCGGCTGCCGGCAAAACCCTTCACGGTAGCCCCGTCGTTTTCCGGTTGCATGGCGCGCAATAGCGTATCGACCTGCACGACAACCGACCGGCTTTCGCTGGAGACCCGGTAGGGCGAGGTCGCATTCATCAGGAAGGGCGCGCTGGAGACGAGATCGGAAACCTGTCGCGAGACAAGCGAGGCCTTGGCGAGACTCGAAAACGCCTGCAGGCCATAGGCGGCCATCTCCTGGCGCGCCCGCTGCAGGCCGTAGACGGCGATGGTCGCCAGGCTGAAGACGAGCACGCAGATGAAGGCGATGGCAAAGGGCAGGCGAAAGGCGATGGAGGAGAGGAAGGGGCGACTGATCAAGGTACGATCTCGCCATCGTCGGTGTCGAGAACATAGCCCTTGCCGCGGCGCGTCTTGATATGGCGCGGCAGGTCCGGATTGCGCTCGATCTTGCGACGCAGACGCAGCACGAGCACGTCGACATTGCGGTCGATATAACGCTCGCTTTCGGCGCCCAGCCGATCGAGGATATGGGCGCGGCTCACGGGTGCGTTCGGCGTTTCGGCGAGGATTTCGAGCAGCGCGAATTCGGCGCTTGTCAGCGACTTGGCAGGATCAGTGCGGCAGATGGCAAAGCGGCTCTTCAGATCCACCGACCAGTCACCGAGCTTCAGGGACGTGGGCTCGTGGTCCCGTTCGCTTTCCCGCTCCGGCTTGAGCGAGGGGATCGTCCGGCGCAATACAGCCTTGATGCGAGCCGTCAACTCGATCGGCTCGAAGGGTTTGACGACATAATCGTCGGCCGCCGTCTCGAGGCCGAGCACCCGGTCCGCTGCGCTGCCGGCAGCCGTCACCATAACGATGCCGATATTGGTCTGCGCCCGCAGGCGTTGCGCAAAGGTGCGGCCGGAGGTTCCGGGCAGGTTATGGTCGACGAGCACGAGGTGCACGGTTTCGCGCGAAAGCACGATCGCGGCCTCCTCCGCCGACGGCGCAGTCAACGGCGTCCAGCCCTCCGCTTCCACGAGGTCGGAGATAAGCTCCGCCATGTCCGGATCGTCCTCGACGATCAGAATGCTGATCCTCTCATTCAACACATGCACGTCCTCCCGCATTCATTATAGGCAGGGCCGTCGCGATCTTCAAAGCGGGCTCGTATTATGGGCTTTGTCACAATTGTAACCTTTGTCATTTTTGAGGGTTCGTCGCGGATAAAGCTGTAAGAACCGTAACCATTCTTTGATTGCGCAAGGCAGCAGATGTGACATCCTGACTGCGGAGATTGGGACGCAAGGTCCAATGGGAGGAAATCGTGAGGGGCATCACCGCTTTCAGCGCGGTCGCGGCTTTGTGGCTGGCGAGCGCCGGCTCCGGCATAGCTGCCTCGTCGCTGACCGTTTTGTGCGGTGTCGACGAGATGTGGTGTGCCGCGATGAAGACGGCCTATGAGGCGAAGAGCGGGCACGAAATTTCGGTAACCCGCAAGAGCACGGGCGATATCCTCAATCAGATCCGCGCGGAGAAAGCAGCGCCGACCGTCGACGTCTGGTGGGGCGGCACGGGCGACACCCATCTGCAGGCCGGTTCTGAAAATCTCCTCGAACCCTACCAGCCGGCCCACGAGCGCGACATGCTGCCCTGGGCGCAGAATTTCTTCGCCATGTCCGGCGGCCGCTCGGCCGGCATCTATGCCGGGGCGCTCGGCTTTGCCTACAATGCCGATCTGCTGCGCGAGCTGAAGCTGCCAGCTCCGACCTGCTGGAAGGACCTGACCGATACCGCCTATCGCGGCCGCATCCAGAGTGGGAATCCGAATTCGTCCGGCACCGCCTTCACGACGCTTGCGACGCTCGTGCAGCTCTTCGGCGAGGACGAGGCTTTTCGTTATCTCTCCGCGCTCAACCGCAATATCGAGCGATACACCCCCTCCGGAGCTGCGCCTATCAAGGCGGCGGCGCGCGGAGAAACGCTGATCGGCATTTCCTTCATGCATGACGCTGTGACGCAGAAGCAGGCGGGCTATCCGCTTGTGATCGTCGCACCCTGCGAAGGCACCGGCTACGAGATCGGCGCCGTGAGCATCGTCAAGGGTGCGAGGAACATCGAGGAAGCGAAGCGCTTCGTCGATTTCGCGCTGAGCCCGGAAGGGCAGGGGACGGGGGCGGCATCCGGCCAGAACCAGGTGCCATCCAACGCGAAATCCGGCCTGCCGCTCGCAGCCCCCGACATTTCGATGATCAAGATGGTGGACTATGACTTCGCTACCTTCGGCTCGCCGGAAGAACGAAGTCGACTGCTCCGCAGGTTCGATGCGGAAATCGCCGCAACGAACTGATCGAGCCCTTTAGACAAACCGCAATCCGAAATCGTGAACGCGCCGCCGCAAGCAGGCCGATGGCCCCGCTGTGTCTTGTTCATGCGAAATCAAACCCAGGCAACAGGAGGATGCCACTATGAAAACGAAGACCCTTTCCCTCATGCTCTTCGCGGGCACGGCGCTCGGGGCGCTACCGGCGCAGGCGGCTGGCGAACTCAATCTCATCTGCTCGGCCGACGTGGTCATCTGCGAGCAGATGAAGGGCGATTTCGAGAAGGCGCATAGCGACATCAAGGTGAACATGGTTCGCCTCTCGTCCGGCGAAACCTATGCCAAGGTGCGCGCCGAGGCGCGTAACCCGAAGACCGACATCTGGTGGGCCGGCACGGGCGACCCGCATCTTCAGGCAGCATCGGAAAATCTGACGCTGGAATATAAGTCGCCGAAGCTCGATGAACTCAACGACTGGGCGAAGAAGCAGGCCGAAAGCTCCGGTTACAAGACGGTCGGCGTCTATGCCGGCGCTCTCGGCTGGGGCTACAACACGGAGATCTTCAAAACCAAGGGGTACAAGGAGCCGGTCTGCTGGGCCGATCTCCTGGCGCCGGAATTGAAGGGCGAGATCCAGATCGCCAATCCGAATTCTTCCGGCACCGCCTATACAGCGCTCGCCTCGCTGGTGCAGATCATGGGCGAGGACCAGGCCTTCGACTATCTGAAGAAGCTGAACGGCAACATCTCGCAATACACCAAGTCCGGCTCGGCACCCGTCAAGGCGGCTGCCCGCGGCGAGACGGCACTCGGCATCGTCTTCGTGCACGACGCGGTGGCGCAGACGGCGGAAGGTTTCCCGGTCAAGTCGATCACGCCTTGCGAAGGCACCGGCTATGAGATCGGCTCCATGTCGATCATCAAGGGCGCCCACAATCTCGACAATGCGAAGGTCTGGTACGACTGGGCGCTGACGGCAGAAGTCCAGTCTCGCATGAAGGATGCAAAGTCCTTCCAACTGCCTTCAAACAAGAGTGCGGTCATTCCGAAGGAGGCGCCGCGCTTCGAGGACATTAAACTGATCGACTACGACTTTAAGACCTATGGCGATCCGGCAAAGCGCAAGGCTCTGCTGGAACGCTGGGATCGCGAAATCGGCGCAGCCGCCAACTGATGTCCTGAACGGCGGCGCCTGTTCCCCAGGCGTCGCCTCCCACACTCAAAGACAGCGAGGTCAGCCATGAGACATGGCAATCGCAGGCTGGACGTGGTCCTGATTCTGGGCGCGGTCGCATTGACCCTATCGCCCTGGTATCGGATCGAGAACGGCTTCTTCGGGCTCGGTTGGCTGGCCGGTTTCCCCTTTTCCACGGAGGCCGCCCCCGGCCTCGTACAGATCTTCGCGCATGGCCGCCTGTGGCTTGACGGTGCGCTCGTGCTCTTTCTCCTGGCGGTCGCGGCCCGCGGCATAGCGGACCCAATGCTCCGCGGCGCCGTGCTCGCCTGGACCGGCGCGACCGGCGTCCTGTTTCTGTCGCTCCAGGGCCTCGCCATCGGCTTTTCAGGCTGGAACTGGACGGTCAGCGAGACACTCTTCGGCCCGCTCTCAAACGGCCAGCCCGCCATGGGCGCCGGTGCGGTGCTCTCTTCCATCACCTTCGTGCTGCTCTTTGCCTTCGGCCTTGCCGAGCGCGGCGTGATGAAAGGCGACGCCTTCGTCGTCAGCGCGATCGCACTGCTGGTCTTCCTCGTCACGGTCTTCGTCTTCTACCCGATCGGCAGCATGTTCATCGGTGCCGTGCAGGATTTCGACGGCTCGTTCAATGCGGCCAATTTCATCCGCAACATCCAGGATCCAAGCATCTGGAGCCTCAACTGCGTGATCGCTGCTGGCCGCTGCGGCGTCGCGTGGCGCACGCTGTGGCTTGCCATCATGACCGGCCTCGGCTCGACCCTGCTCGGCCTTGCCTTCGCGCTCGTCGCCACCCGCACGCGCTTTCCCTTCAAGAAGGGCCTGCGGCTGCTGACGATCCTGCCGATCATTACGCCGCCCTTCGTCATCGGTCTGGCGCTGACGCTGCTTTTCGGCCGCGCCGGTGTCGTCACGCAGGGGCTGTCGCAACTGTTCGGCCTCGAGCCCGGCCGCTGGCTCTACGGCCTCACCGGCATCTGGATCGCGCAGGTGCTATCCTTCACGCCGATCTCCTTCCTTGTGCTGATCGGCGTCGTCGAAGGCGTCAGCCCGTCGATGGAGGAGGCCTCCACGACACTGCGCGCCGACCGTTGGCGCACCTTCCGGCGGGTTTCGCTGCCGCTGATGAAGCCCGGCCTCGCCAATGCCTTCCTTATCGGCTTCATCGAAAGCATGGCCGACTTCGGCAATCCGCTGGTGCTCGGCGGCAGCCATGGCGTGCTCTCGACGGAAATCTTCTTCGCCGTCGTCGGTTCGCAGAATGATCCCTCGCGGGCTGCCGTGCTTGCCATGGTGCTGCTCGCCTTCACGCTCTCCGCCTTCCTTGCCCAGCGCGTCTGGCTATCGGGCAAGAACTTTGCCACCGTCACCGGCAAAGGTGATAGCGGATCGCATATCGCTCTGCCGCGCGGCCTATCGATCGGCGTTCACGCCGTCGTCATCCCGTGGATTCTTTTCACACTCGTCATCTACGGCATGATCCTGATCGGCGGCTTCGTGAAGACCTGGGGCCTCGACAATTCGTTGACGCTCGACCACTACGTCAAAGCCTTCTCGATCAGCTTCGAAAACGGGATTGCCTGGACGGGCGTCGCCTGGAACTCGTTCTGGACGACGATGGAGATCGCGCTGATTGCCGCCCCGCTGACGGCCGCCGTCGGTCTGCTGACCGCCTATATCATCGTGCGTCAGAAATTCGCAGGCAAGAATGCCTTCGAATTCGCCTTGATGATGAGCTTTGCCATTCCCGGCACGGTCATCGGCGTTAGCTACATCATGGCCTTCAACCTGCCGCCGCTCGAAATGACCGGCTCGGCGCTGATCCTGATAGCCTGCTTCGTCTTCCGCAACATGCCGGTCGGCGTGCGCGGCGGCATTGCGGCGATGAGCCAGCTCGACAAGAGCCTGGACGAAGCATCGCTAACGCTCCGGGCCAACAGCTTCCGCACGATCCGCAAGGTCATTCTGCCGCTCTTGCGTCCGGCAATCACCGCCGCGCTCGTCTATTCCTTCGTGCGTGCCATCACCTCCATCAGCGCCGTCATCTTCCTCGTCAGCGCTGAGTACAACATGGCGACGTCCTACATCGTCGGCCTCGTCGAGAATGGCGAATACGGTGTGGCGATCGCCTATTCCTCCATGCTCATCGTCGTGATGATCACCGTCATCACCGGCTTCCAGCTCATCGTGGGTGAACGGCGCCTGCGCCGTGAAAACCGCGTCGCCGGCCTCGCCACCCCCGCTTAATCTCGTCAGGAGAAAATCGCATGATCAACCAGAAAGCCGGTTCAGTCGTCTTCCAGAACGTGCGCAAGACGTTTGGCGCCTTCACCGCCATTGCCGACCTCTCGCTCACCATCGAGCCCGGCACGCTCGTCACTCTGCTTGGCCCTTCCGGCTGCGGCAAGACGACGACGTTGCGCATGCTTGCCGGTCTCGAACATCCTTCGGCCGGAAAAATCCTGATCGGCGGCAAGGACGTCACCATGCTGCCGGCCAATGAACGCGACGTCTCGATGGTCTTCCAATCCTATGCGCTGTTTCCGCATATGAATGCGCGCGACAATGTCGCCTATGGTCTGGAATCCTCCGGTCTCAGTCGCAAGCAGGCGCGCGAGAAGGCTGAGGAGGGGCTGGCGCTCGTCGGCCTTGCCGGCATGGGCCATCGCCTTCCAGCCGAACTCTCCGGCGGCCAGCAGCAGCGCGTTGCGGTCGCCCGCGCGCTGGTGCTGGAGCCGCAAGTGCTGCTGCTCGATGAGCCGCTCTCCAACCTCGATGCGCGCCTGCGCCGCAAGGTGCGCACCGATATTCGCGAACTCCAGCAGCGCCTCGGCTTCACGGCAGTCTACGTCACGCACGATCAGGACGAGGCGCTCGCCGTGTCCGACCGCATCATCATCATGAAGGATGGCGAAGTCGCCCAGTCCGGCGCCCCGCGCGATCTTTACGAAGCGCCGGCTTCGGCCTTCATCGCGGATTTCATGGGCGAGGCAAATGTCATCCCCTGCGAGGTGCTCGGCATCGAGGGCGCCGATGCCGAGATCCGCATCGGTGGTTTCAAGCATCGCGTGCCGGCAGGCAGGGCGACGCCAGGTGCGGCAAGTCTTGCCGTTCGTCCCGGGGCCATCGCGCTTTCCGAGGGACGCGGGCAGGGGCTTGCCGGCCGTATCCTGCATTCGGCCTACCTTGGAGATCATGTCGAATACGAGGTTGAAACCGACGTCGGCACGCTCTTCATCGTCGACCACGCCGTCGACCGCATTCTGCCGGTCGCCTCCGACGCCACGCTCGGCTTCCGAAATCGCGGCATCGCCCTTATCAGCACGTGAGAGCTTATGAGGCGATCTCTGGTCGGGCCGGCGCTCGATGCCGGTCTGCAGGAAGGCTGCGCCTGTATGGAACCCACAAGTCGATGTCCTGCTCGCCTGAAGGAGTACTTATGATTGATATTCTGTCGCTCGAAAATGATTTCGAGGCTGTGATTTTTGATTGCGACGGCACACTTGTCCACACGCCGCCGATCTATGCCGACGCATGGTCGGCCGGCTTTTCACTTTCCGGCAAAGCGATGAACCAGGCCTGGTATTTGCTGCGGGCAGGGATGTCAGAAGGGGTTCTTATGGACGCCTTCGAGCGGGAATTCGATATTGTGCTCGATCGCAAATGCGTCATCGCTGCCATGCGATCGCACTTTCTCCAGAATGTTCACAAGGTGCGCGAAGTTCGCGCGGTTGCTGCAACCGCTCGCCGGTTGTCCGGCTTGCTCCCCATGGCTGTTGCATCCGGCGGGTCGCGAGAAATCGTGACGGCGACGCTACAAGCAACGGGCCTGCGAACGTATTTCGACCACATCGTCACGATCGATGATGTGGTAAATCCAAAGCCGGCGCCGGACCTGTTTCTGCAGGCAGCCGCCTTGTTGGGAAGAGGGCCAGCCCAGTGCGTCGTATTCGAAGATAGCGAACAGGGCCTTGAATCGGCACGACGGGCGGGTATGAGCGCCATAGATGTAAACCGCATCGATTTCCATGAGCAGCAATGCGAGATGAAGAGAGGCGACAGCTTCCAGATGAATGCCTGAGAATTCGGTCGGTGCAGTCGCTTTCGCTCGCCTTCGATTGCGGTGCCGACCCCTGAAACAGCCAACGACCAGAACAATCATAAGGGAGTACCGGCACCATGTCGCACGAAACGGAACATGATACACGCTTCGCCCTCGCCAAAGCGGTGGCACAGGAGGCGGGCGCCATGGCGCTCGATTATTTCTACAGGCGCGAAACGCTCGTGATCGAGACGAAGAGGGATCTGCAGGATGTCGTGTCGATTGCCGACCGCAACGTCGAGACATTGATAAGGCAGCGCGTGGCGGAAGCTTTTGCGACAGACGGGTTTCTCGGCGAGGAATACGGGTATCAGGAAGGGCAGTCGGGATTGACGTGGGTGGTCGATCCGATTGACGGAACCGCGCCCTTCGTCAATGGCATGCCGACATGGTGTGTATCGATTGCCGTTCTACACCGCGGCGTGCCGGTGATCGGCGTCATCCACGTTCCATGCGATGATGAACTCTACGCAGCCGCGGCGGGCATGGGTGCAAGCCTGAACGGCAAAAGCCTGAGCCTCAATCCGTCACGGACTTTGCAGAATGCGATGACCGGCATCGGCTGCAACACCCATGTCACTCCGGAACGGGTAGGCGCTATTGTTGCTGCTCTGCTCGGCAAAGGTGGGAATTTCATCCGCAACGGCTCCGGCGCCCTGATGCTGGCCTATGTGGCCGCTGGCCGGCTTGTCGGCTATTACGAGCCCCATATGCGTGCCTGGGACTGCATGGCCGGCTATTGCCTCGTCAAGGAGGCGGGTGGAACCCATCTGGCTTTCCCGGCTGAAGGTGAAGCCTTGCTGCAGGGCCATCCGGTGTTGGCAAGCAATCGGACGGTCTATGCCGATCTGCTGGCAATCCATACCGGCTGAACAGTAACCCGCCCAACGCCGGTTCTTTCTATCTGCTCAAGGAGACACATAGGCCTCACATCGTTGCCCAGGCCGATAGCTGACGCCTCCGATCAGGCGACGGCTGTCGGCCGTACCCTGGGTCACCGCGGACCCTTTCCCTTGAGCGCAAGTGTATCGCCGCAGTCCTCGTCGAGCGGCTGGTGCCCCTAATAGCTGCAAGGACGATCGTTGCCGAAGCCATCGCGGCAGGCAGGTCTGAGCCCATAGTCTGCGCTGGTATATCCGACCGAGCCGGTGTGTATCGTATCACTCGAGCTCATCGTACACGATGATACCGAACCGGCAACCAGAATAACGGCAGCGGCCGCCGCCAGTGATTTGCGCATTTGAAGCATCCTACCCTCCTCATCGAGGCCCGAATTTCGATGCAGTTGGTGGGAAATAGGGCCGATGTGGGATCCGGTAACCGCGTTGACGATCAAGATTTCGTTATTGTTTAACATTAGTTCCGGTCCGAGCCGCGAGTGCCGATGCACCCACCTAAGTTAAAAGATCTTCCCCTAATATATTGTTTTCATTAGAGCGATAACGGTTTTTGGCCCAAACGAAATTCAGAATGTTCCGTAACCAACTAAAGAAAAGATAGGTGCAAGGCACAAAAAAACCCGACGGGGTTTTTTGAATAGAGCTACCGAGCTACGTATAGGTCATGTCACCACCTGCTCGTCCGGCTGAGACAGCTTCTTCTGCCGGCGGCGCGTGGCGATGCCCCTGCGATAGGAACAAGAACTGCGTCACCAGAGCCTATCCGATTGTCCCGCTCGATCTGCCGAACCTTCCCTTAAATTCCGGGGCGATCCACATATACGGTAGTCATTCTTATAGGACGGCCCCTGCCATTCCGTTCATCGCCGACGATATCACGGAAACGTTCGATGACTTCCGCGCAGAGGAGGCATTGCGATTGTTCACCGAGATGTCCGGGCACGGGATACTTTCATCGATGGACCGGTCGCCATGCTTAACTTCAACATCGAAATCATCCATGGTGGACGACGACTGATCGCCAGGGAACTCTTTGTAGCAGGTCACGTCGTGATCCTGATTGGCTGGATCGAGGCGGCGTGTTCGCCGGAGGTCGCCAACGGAGAAGGGCCAATCCGCAGGCCATCTGAACCTCGTCGGTCACACCCTCATCAAGTCCGAGCAAACGCTTTACAGCTGGCAGCAGTGGGCGAAGGACCACGGGCTGATGATCGACCTCAACCGCGGCTCGCGGTTCCGCGACGCGTTTATGTCGGTTGCGACGGCTTTGGAAGGGCGGGGCTCTGCCTTGAAAGCTATCGCCTACCGCAACGCGACGTCGGGAGGGGGACCCTGGTTCTTCCCTTTGGAATGACCGGGCCAAACCTGCGGTGTCACACACTGACGTACGTTCGATCGCGCCCGAGGTCAGAAAAGGTAAGCGCCTTCAAGTTGTGGCTCGAAAACATATGGCTCGAGGACAACGCTTCGGCGGAAATGCGCGCGCGTGCCTGAGAGGCGCGGGTCGGTGAATTCCGGCGGCGCGGCGTTTTTTTGCGGACTTATGTGGCAAAACCACCAAGCGCAGCCTCTTTCGCGGCCAATCGCTATGCGGGGAAAGACCAAAAGGCGGAGAGCGGCAGCGCAAACATATTCTTCCCGAAAGAGAGTAGTCGATCCCCCATGTAAACTACAATCCCAATTGCGTTCCAGGTTTTGCCTGGTCCATTGTCTCTGAACCACCGCAAATGTCGGAAATCATCTTCTTCGACCAATGTAGAGGTCTTCATTTCGAAACCTACGATCGTCCGGTCTGCCTCGGCGATGATGTCGATTTCACGTCCTTTATCATATCGCCAATGGTAGAGCCGCCATTCCTGTTTTTGGAACGGGAGAGATTTAGCCAGTTCGTTGTGGACGTAATTTTCAAACAGCCCTCCCAAGGCCGTCGGGTTCGCATCGATATTGAAGCTCTGCGAGTTCATGCTCCTCAGCGCAGACGCGATACCCGTGTCGACAAGATGGACCTTAGGATGTTTGATGTCCCTTCCTGTCTCGCCAGAGGTCCACGCGGCAAGTCGCTGCAAGAGTGATAGCTTGGTTAGAATATCCATGTAGGTTTCGATTGTTTTTCTCTGTACCCCATTAAACTGGTTGTTAAGGCTCTCGACATTCAGCTCGTTTCCAACACGGGCGGCAAGTTGATCGATTAGTCGCCGCATGGTGTCCGACTTTCTGATCTTCAGTACATCAGCGACGTCACGTTCCACCACACTGTCGATGTAGTTGCGATACCGACGCCTCCTTTGCGGTGCGTCTAAGTTCCGTATTTCTGGAAATCCTCCTGCTAAAATCATTTCAATGTAGTCCGCTCGGGACTTTGCCTCTGGTTTTGGTAGAGCTGCCGGATCGGGGCCATCCTCGGCGGATGCCCAATCAAGGATTCGCGCAGGTCCCATGCGTCTTGTTTCCGCCATGCTTAATGGAAACATCGTCATCGTCTGAACTCTGCCCGCAAGGGAGTCGGCTACCTGTGAGGATGTGAAAATATTGGAGGAGCCCGTCAGGACGAATTGACCCATATTTCGATTTTCGTCGACTGTCCGTTTTATGGCGAGCGCCAGCTTCTTCGATCGCTGGGCTTCATCGATGATCAGAGGGCCTGAAGGCATTTCACCAATCAAAGCATCTAGCTGCCCCTTCGGATCAGCTTCGAGTGCGGCGAGGACGTTCTCGTCGTCAAGCGTTATGAAATTTCCCTTCTTTAAGAGGTCTCGTACGAGAGTTGTCTTGCCTACCTGTCGCGGACCAACAATGTTCACGACTTTAGCCGATCTCAGCGCATGCTCCAACTCTGATTCTAAATGACGCGGTAGCAATTCGCTCATCATTTCCATCCACGTACGAAGTCATGATCATCTTTTACATCAACGGCGTGGAATTCGCAATAGGGATGGCGTAGAATTGGTATTATATTTGGCGTAGAATTCGCGATAGGGATGGAGTGTATTTCGCAATAGGAGCGGCGGGGAATTGGTATTAGGCGCAGCGCGCTCCTGCCCCAGGTAGAGCCGTGATTGCGATAGTGAAAAGGCGCCTCGCACGAGAACTCCTCCCTTGACGCCAAATCAAAGTTACTTAATCTAAGCGCCAGCCGCACCCGTTGGGAGAAGGGGCCGGCAATCGCGATAGCTGTCGCACCATCTTCATCTCCCGAAGCCATGATTCCGGATCGCGCCGCCGATTTTCAACAGGATAAGCCATGCCGCTCACCATTGCCCAACGCCTCGATAGTCTGAAGGTCCGTATCGCCGAGCTCGCGCATTGGCGGGACCGGCATAGCAGCCCGATCGATGGCTGGACGTTCGAGGGTGAACCGATCGCCCTTCACCAGGACTGGCCGCATCGCCAAGGCGTGGTGCATTTTGCCGCAAGCGCCGAGGCGCCCCAGAACTGGCCACTCGACGATATTCGCCTCCAGCTCGATCTCGGCGGTGAAAGCCTGATCACGCTGAGCTATCCCGATGGCAAGAGCGAAACATTCGGCCTTGATCCTTATCATCAGGAATTCCCGGTGAAGGGCCGCCGTTTCTCGATTGCGACGGAAAGCGTCGCCCGCTTTCCGTTCGGCGAGCCGAACCGGGCGCCGCGGTTGAACAAGGCCCGGTTTATCTGGCTCGATGGCCCCGCCCATCGCCTGCATCTTCTGTTGAAACAGGTTGCCGAGGCGATCAGCGTCCTCGGGGAGCATGAGGTCGTGCCACATCTGGTCGATGTGGCCGAGCGGGCCTTGCGCAGCCTGGACTGGCCGTCGGACACGGCGGCTTACATCTCCCGCACGTCGGGCGCAGTCATGCAGCAGAAGATCTGGGAACTGCCGGAGCTCGAGGCAAACCCGGCGGGCCTCTCCGACGAGCAGAGCGCTTCGGCGGCTTCCGCCTTCCAGGCGCTGACGGCGCGGTTGAAGGAACTGCAGAAGCGCTTCCCCCCGAATGGCGAGTTGCTGCTGACCGGCCATGCCCATATCGACCTTGCCTGGCTTTGGCCCTATCGCGAGACGCGGCGCAAGATGCGGCGCACCTTCAATACCGCGCTGTCGCTGATGGAGCGCTCCGACGATTTCCGCTTCAACCAGTCGACCGCCCATTATTACGCGCAGATGGAAGAGGAAGATCCGGAGCTTCTCGATCGCATCAAGGAGAAGGTCGCGGAAGGAAAGTGGGAAACCGTCGGCGGCATGTGGGTCGAGCCCGACACCAACATGCCCACCGGCGAAAGCCTCGTCCGCCAGGTTCTCTATGGCCAGCGTTATTTCGAAAAGACCTTCGGCACGCGCCATACGGTGTGCTGGCTGCCGGATTGTTTTGGTTTCTCCGGCGCGCTGCCGCAGATCCTGAGACAGGGCGGCATACACAGCTTCTTCACCATCAAGGTCAACTGGAGCGAGACCAACCATATTCCTTCCGATCTTTTCTGGTGGAAGGGCCTTGATGGCAGCCAGGTGTTGACCCACACCTTCGACAATCCGATGCAGGGATATAACGGCTTCGTGCAGGCCGACTGCTATGTGCCGACATGGAAGAATTTCCGCGGCAAGGTGCAGCACGATACCTCGCTTCTCGCCGTCGGCTACGGCGATGGCGGCGGTGGCGTGACGCCTGAAATGGTGGAGCGGGAAGTGCAACTGCGCGATTTCCCGGCGATCCCGCAGGCACGTTGGGGCACCGTCAAAAGCTTCTACGAGCATGCGCACAAAACCGCTGGGGAGAAGAAACTTCCCGTCTGGGACGGCGAAATCTATCTCGAACTGCACCGCGCCACGCTGACGACCCAAAGCGGCGTCAAGCGCAAGCACCGCCAGGCCGAACGCGCGCTGATCACCGCCGAAACGCTCGCCTCGCTGGCCCACTTGCTCGGCGCCGACAAGCCGAAAAGCCTTGAAGCGGATTGGCGCGTGGTGCTGAAGAACGAGTTCCACGACATCCTGCCGGGCTCGAGCATCCGCGAAGTCTATCAGGATGCCGAGCAGGAACTCGGCGGCGTCATCGACAACGCCAAGGGCGAGCAGGCAAAGGCCTTTCAGGCGCTGTCGGCCAATCTGCCGAAGGGCGGGGTCGGCAATGCGCTCGTCGTCGTCAATCCGTCGCTTTCGCCGCGGCCGGTGAGCGCCTCGCTTGCCGACGGCACGGCGATCTCGGCCGCCGATATTGTCGCCCCGTTGTCCGTAGCAGTCTTCGACCGGCAGGCACTCCAGCCGGCCGGCGGATTGAAGGCCAGCGCCGATCGCCTCGAAAACGATCATCTTGCTGTGACCATTGGCAAGGACGGGGCGGTTGCGAGCCTCATTCACAAGGCGAGCGGCCGCGAAGCGGTCGATGGCTCTGCCAACCAGCTCTGGGTTTACCCGGGCGACAAGCCGCGCAATTGGGACGCCTGGGATATGGATGCGGACTATGCCGAAAAGGCGGTCCGCCTCGAAGCCCCCGAAAGCATCAGCCTCATCGAAAGCGGCCCGCACCGTGCGGCGATCCGCGTCGTTCACCGCTACCGAAATTCGAGCGTCACGCAGACTTATGTGCTGACGGCCAATGCCCGCCGGCTCGACATCGAAACGACGATCGACTGGCATGATCGCCGCACCCTCCTGCGCACCGTGAACCCGGTTGACGTCAGAGCCCGAAAGGCAACGTTCGAATGCGCCTTCGGCATTGTCGAGCGGGCAACGCACACGAACACCTCCTGGGAGCAGGCGATGTTCGAGGCCGTCGCCCATCGTTTCGTCGATATCAGCGAGCCGGGTTTCGGCGTGGCGCTGCTCAACAACGCCAAATACGGCCACAGCGCTCGCGGCAATGTGATCGGCATGAGCCTGGTGCGGGGGCCGATCTATCCGGATCCGCTGGCCGATGAAGGCGAGCAGAGCTTCACCTATGCTCTGATGCCGCATGACGGCGCCTGGCATGAAGGCGGAGTGCTCGATGAGGCGCTCGACCTCAATCAGCCGCTTGTCACGGCGGAAGCCAAAAACCTCTCTACGGGCACTTTCGCGCCGCTCGCCGTCGATGGCACTCCCGTCGCCTTTTCGGGTCTGAAACCGGCGGAAGAGGGCGACGGCCTGATCCTGCGCCTCTACGAACCTGCCGGCCGGCGCGGTCGCCTCTCTCTTGCCCTGCCTTCCGGATGGGCGGCATCGCAGCCGCTGAACATTCTCGAGGAGCCGATGGAGCGGAAAGGGCCTGCCGACATCATGCCGTTTGAGATCCGGACCTGGAAGCTGAAAAAGGCCTGACGCGCCATTCTTGAGAGCCGCCGCTGCTTCGATGCGGCGGCGCGAGAAGGAGTCGATGCAGCCGGAGCAGACAAGCAGCTGAAGACTGCCGAAATTCAAAAGAGCGTCGATTCGGTCATCACCGCGGCGGTCGCCGGCGATTTCACGCATCGCGCCGCCGCCCGTCGCCGATGGCGAAACGCCAGCGATGCGCGCAGCGTTGTGCCGGGGCCGGCGCGCGACGAGCAAAGCAGTGCCGATGAAACGCTCGAAGATATCGAATTCCAGCGCAAATACCTGTCGATGGAATCCGCAAAGGCATTCGCTACATTTTCCTTTCACTTCGGGGCGGAGGGGGTTTCAATCGAAGGCGGCAAGATCATGTGCCCGAGCCTCGTCATCTCAGCCGTCAACGATGAAGCCGATGATCGCCGCGGCCGGGCGACGGCTAGACATATTGGCGGTGAAAATCTGGGTCTTGAAGGGACCACCCATACGGGTCTGCTGGTCGGGCAAAGATATTGCGAAGCCGTAAGCCGCATGATGATTTGGCTGGAGCGCTTTGAAGAGGGAACCAATCAGCCTTCCAAACCGAGGCTCGCCAGCAGCCGGCCGACATAGGCTTCCAGGCCGCCGACCATGTCGAAGCGATCGGGGTCCCGCAGCCAGAGCATTTGCAGCCCATCCATCACGGCGATCAGTTCGGCTGCCATCGCCTTGCCGTCGATCCCGCGATCAATCGAGCCGTCGGCGCCGGCCCGTTCGAATGACGAGGCGAGGTTATCCTGCATCTCGGCGGCGCGATTCAGGAACCATGCCTTGGCAGGGTGGTCCTTCATCAGGCTTTCGGCATTGAGGATGGCGAAGGCTCTGACGACCTCGATCATTTCGGCGTTGCGGCGGAAGACCGTGACCATGCCCTTCAGCAGGCCGCGGAGATCGGAGCCGTGGAGCCCGATGAAATCCGCGCTGTCGAGATCGCGCTTGGCGAGGATTGCAAGCAGCAGATCGACCTTGGTCGGGAAGTGGTGCAGCAGGCCGGGCAGCGACAGGCCGACATCGCGGGCAATGTCGCCGATCGCCGCATTCTGGTAGCCGTCTTCGGCAAAGCGCCGCATTGCCGCCATCAGGATTTCCGCGCGGCGCGTCTCGCCCTTGAGGGATCGGCGTTCTCGCTTCTCTCCGGCCTTCTGTCCCGACAATTCTGCCTCTCCTCTGCCCTGTGAAGCGGCTATCGGCACGCGCCTCGGCCGATTTCTCCCATGCTGCCTACATACATCACGCCTGCCCGATTGACATCTTAAAAATACCAAGTAATCGGTAGGTTTAAGGTTTTCCTTGGGAGGTTTGGATGATCGATTCCATTCTCGACCAGATGACGCTCGAGGAGCAGGTCTCCCTGCTATCCGGCGCCGATTTCTGGACGACGGTTCCCGTCGAGCGTCTCGGTGTGCCGAAGATCAAGGTGACGGACGGGCCGAACGGCGCGCGCGGTGCCGGCTCGCTGGTCGCCGGCGTAAAGGCGACCTGCTTTCCCGTCGGCATCGCGCTCGGCGCCACCTGGAACCCTGAACTCGTCGGCCAAATGGGCGCAGCCCTAGCGCGACAGGCAAAGAGCAAAGGTGCCGCCGTGCTGCTGGCGCCGACGGTAAACATTCATCGCTCCGGTCTCAATGGTCGCAATTTCGAATGTTATTCCGAAGATCCGATGCTGACCGCGGAGCTTGCCGTCGCCTATATCGACGGCGTGCAGGGCGAGGGGATCGCGGCGACGATCAAGCACTTCGCCGGCAACGAATCCGAGATCGAGCGGCAGACCATGTCGTCCGATATCGACGAGCGGACGCTGCGCGAAATCTACCTGCCGCCCTTCGAACAGGCCGTCCGCCGCGCCAGCGTCATGGCCGTCATGTCCTCCTATAACCGTCTCAACGGCACCTATACCAGCGAACATTACTGGCTGCTGACCAAGGTGCTGCGTCAGGAATGGGGTTTCGACGGTATCGTCATGTCCGACTGGTTCGGCTCGCATTCGACGGCTGAGACGATCAATGCCGGTCTCGATCTCGAAATGCCGGGTCCGGCGCGTGATCGCGGCGAGAAACTGGTTGCCGCCGTGCGCGAGGGCAAGGTCGAGGCTGCGACGGTGAAGGCGGCGGCGCGGCGCATGCTGCTTCTGCTCGAAAGGGTCGGCGCATTCGAGAAGACGCCTGCCCTCACCGAGCGGGCAATCGACCTGCCGGAAGACCGGGCGCTGATCCGGCGCCTCGGCGCGGAGGGCGCGGTCCTCCTCAAGAACGACAGCATCCTGCCGCTTGCCAAGACCTCGCTCGACCGTATTGCCGTCATCGGACCGAATGCCGCCACCGCGCGCGTCATGGGCGGCGGCAGCGCCCAGATCGCGGCGCATTATACGGTGAGCCCGCTCGAAGGCATTCGCGCCGCCCTTGCCAATGCCAACAGCATCAGCCATGCGGTCGGCTGCCGCCATAACCGGCTGATCGACGTGTTCAAGGGAAAGATCACGGTCGAATATTTCAAGGGTCGCGGCTGCAAGGGCCATCCGCTGCATGTCGAGACCGTCGAAAAGGGCGAGTTCTTCTGGTTCGAGCTGCCGTCGGGCGATCTCGATCCCGCCCATTTTTCGGCGAGGATGACCATGCAATTCGTGCCCGAGGAGAGCGGCGATCATGTCTTCGGCATGACCAATGCCGGTCTGGCGCGGCTCTTCGTAGACGGTGCGCTGACGGTTGACGGCCATGACGGCTGGACGCGCGGCGAAAACTATTTCGGCACCGCCAATGCCGAGCAGCGCGGCGCGGCCAGGCTCGAAGCCGGCAAGGCTTATGCGGTCACCGTCGAATATGAGCCGTCCACCGCGAACGGGGAGGGCATCAACCTTATCGCCGTTCGTTTCGGTGTTGAAAAGCCGCTCGGCGAGGCCGATATCGCGGCGGCCGTCGAGACAGCCCGCAATGCCGATGTGGCGCTTCTCTTCGTCGGTCGCGACGGTGAATGGGATGCCGAGGGACTTGATCTGCCCGACATGCGGCTTCCGGGCCGGCAGGAGGAATTGATCGAGCGGGTGGCCGCCGCCAATGCCAATACCGTCGTCGTGCTGCAGACCGGCGGCCCTGTGGAAATGCCCTGGCTCGGCAAGGTCCGCGCAGTGATGCAGGTCTGGTATCCCGGCCAGGAACTCGGCAATGCCGTCGCCGACGTGCTGTTCGGCGATGTCGAGCCCGGCGGGCGCCTGCCGCAGACCTTCCCGAAGGCGCTGGCCGACAATTCCGCCATCACAGGCGATGCCGCCGTGTATCCCGGCAAGGACGGCCATGTACACTACGAAGAAGGTGTCTTCGTCGGCTACCGTCACCACGACACACGCGCCGTCGAACCGCTCTTTCCCTTCGGATTCGGCCTTGGCTATACTCGTTTCAGCTGGGGCGAGCCGAAGCTTTCATCTTACGAAATGGGGCCTGACGGCGTGACCGTCAGCGTCGATGTCACCAATATCGGCGACCGGGCGGGCTCGGAACTGGTGCAGCTCTATATCAGTTCGCCGAAGACCAAGGTGGAGCGGCCGGACAAGGAGCTGCGCGCCTTCGCAAAGCTTTCGCTACAGCCCGGCGAGACCGGCACGGCCGTGATGAAGATTCGCCCGCGCGATCTGGCATATTTCGATGTCGAGGGCGGCGCCTTCCGTGCCGAACCTGGCAACTACCAACTGATCGTGGCGGCGAATGCCGCGGATATCAGGTTCATCATCGACCAACCGTCGCCATCCGCTTATGTGCTTTCGCCTTCGCATCAAGCGACCAGCCTCATCGGATAAACCGCTAGGCTGGCCGTCCGTCCGATTCCATCGACAAGCCTCGCGCTCGACCGAGGATGTCTGTCGGATCGTCCCCCCATCCAGAGCTTTGAGCGCAACGAGGATGTCGGCATAACGAACCGGAGACGGTTTACCGGGCGGCAGCAGAAATTCCGGAACGGACTCCACCGAATAGCGTCCGAAGCCCAAGTCGCAAGGATCGCTCTCTTCTCCTGCGCAGGGATGTCAGCGGCGAGAATCTCGTTTGGAGAGGTGGAATGTGCGAGGCAGAGAGCTCGACAACATTATCAGGAATGGTCGTGGTGATTGTCGGCCATGAGAACGTTTCCGAAATTTCCACACAAGCGAAGAACATCGTCAGTCACCATCCGATTTAGGTGAAGGAAAACAGCGTTCAATAGTCCTCGAACCGTCCTTGGAGACCACGGCAAATTTTTTTTGAACCTCCTCTTGAATCGAAAATAACTCGAAACCAGATGATTTTCGTCGGCGGCGCAAAGGCGGGCCGACCTGACCGGAGGCGCGGTTTTGCCCGCGTCTCTCCATGTTGCTTTACGGAGGATATGGCTATGAGAAACGAACTTGACTTCGCACCCCTTTATCGGTCCAGCATTGGCTTCGACCGGGTCTTCAACCTCTTGAACAATGCGCAGCGGCTGCAGGCGATCGACGCTTGGCCACCCTATGACATCGTCAAGACGAGCGAAGACGATTATCGTATCCAGATGGCAGTCGCCGGTTTCGCCGAGGGCGACCTCGACATCGCGCAGGAGCGGAACGTGCTTGTGGTAAAAGGCCATAAGTCCGAAGAAAAGGATGGCGAGTACCTGCATCGTGGCATCGCCGGGCGCGCGTTTGAACGCCGCTTCGAACTCGCTGACCACGTCAGAGTCGAGAACGCCTCCCTGACAAACGGCATTCTCGTGATCGCGCTGAAGCGTGAGGTGCCGGAAGCCATGAAGCCGCGCAAAATCGCCATTGGAGGCGGTTCCTTTCAGCAGGCGCCTCTGCAGATTGAAGCCGAGCGCCAGGTGGCTTAAGGAGCGCTTCTCGATGAAGTCCCAGAAAAAGCCGTTTGCCGTCGAAATCAGGAAACGTCGCAGCAGGGCGAAAGACGCAGGAAAACGAACGCTTTCAAAGCTGCTGGGCAAGCTTCGCCCCGGAATCGCAGTTCCGATAACACGATCCTAAAAAAACGGCCTTGACGTTGTAGGGGGCTGGCTGGGTGGCCGGCCCCTTCGCGCAAGATTTCCCTGGTCTGGGTTCCTCATCCCCCGTGCCATCGAGTCGGCCGCATTGGGCAACACGCATGGCTTCACGACGGGCCGCTCTAAAACGAGGCGCATTCGACGTGCGATCAGACCGCGTCGGGCTGGGTGCGGAGATTGGTGACGACGCGCCGGTTCTGCACCTTGCAGGAGCGTTCGGTGCAGTCGCGGACTTCGCGGTCGTTGCCGTAACCCTTGGCCCACATGCGCTTGGCGTCCACGCCTTTCGAGGCGAGATAGGCCATCGCCGCGTCGGCGCGCTTCTGCGACAACGTCTCCATTTTGGATGCGGAACCGGAATCATCGGCAAATCCCTGAAGCTTGAGGAGCCAAGACGGGTTCCTGTTGAGCCAATTGGCCTGGTTGTCCAAGGTTGCCATGGCTACGGAATCGAGCGTGGCGGAGTCCTGCTTGAAGTAGATCCGCCGGCCGACATTGAGGATAAAATCCTCTTCGCTGCCCGCTGCGACGTTTTCGAAACCAGGCGCTGGATCGTTGGTCTGGCCGGTCATCGGCGCGGCCGTCGGTTCTTCCAGGGAAGCGATCTCGGTGGTGGAGCAGGCGGCAAGCGCCAGGAGCATGGCCGCGGCGAAAAGGCGCCTCGTATATTCTGCTGTAGCAGACATCAGGTGATCGTCCTTATTCGACCGGGGTTGTCTGGCTGACCTGAGTGGCGCTTTCGGCCTGGTCGGCGATATGCGGCAGAACCTGTACCGCCGTGCCGATGGGGCAACGCTGGTAAAGGTCGATGGCATCCTCGTTGAACATCCGGATACAGCCGCTGGAAGCATCCTTGCCGATGCTCCATGGCTCAAGCGTGCCGTGGAAGCGATAGCCGGTGTCGACGCCGTCGCGATGCAGATACATGGCGCGGGGGCCAAGCGGGTTCTTCGGTGAGCCTCCCTCCACGAATTCGGGCAGTTCGGGATGGCGCTTGCGCATCTCGGGAGGCGGCGTCCAGCGCGGCCAAAGCGATTTGGCGTCGATCGTGGCGCGGCCAAACCATTTGAACCCCTCGCGGCCGACGCCGACGCCATAGCGAATGGCCGTCTTGTTCTCCATGATCACGTAGAGAAAGTGATGCCTGGTATCGACGACGACGGTGCCGATCGGCTCGCTGCTGAAATATTTGACAACCTGGCGGTGCCACTTCTTTTCGATCTTGGTGAAGTTGGTCCTTCGGAACGTCACGCCGTTGTCGACGATGGTTCCGTCGAAATAGGAGGACGCCGCAGCGAAGGCCGGTTTCGCGACCGCACCGGCGCCAAGTAACGCCAAACCACCCAGCACAATATTTCTGCGAGTCCACGGCATCGGCAATATCCCCCTTAAAGCCAAGCAGCGAAGCGTCAGTAAAGCAGATTTTTCATTTGCCACAACAGAAAAATCATCTCCTCCCTAAAGGCGCAGATCGGGTCACGGGCCTCCTGTGTCTGGTATTGCCCCATCGTTACTCTGGAATACCACGGCGCTTCGAGTTAAAGGGCCGGGCATTCGTCTCCTCTGAAATCGGCATGTCTCTTTCCGCAACCGCCTGTAAGCCGATGCTCCTCACACGCGGCAGTTCCGTTTCTTGTGCGAATGCCTCCACAAGATCACAAAGCATCTCTCGCGCAACGCCAGGGATCACATGATGGGGCAAATGCCCGACACCTTCCAGCAATCTGACAATCGGCCCCGGATGCTTCCTGCAAAGCCAATCAATATGCCAGTTCGGTGAAATCACGCGATCCGCCATCCCGAATAGAACGTGCAGGGGAAGATCGCCACGCAGATCTGGAAGGCGCTCCATGTCTCGGTTGAAGGCGCGCAACTCGTCTGCCATCGTGCGGATGTTAATGGGATTGATCACTTGAGAGGCCGGCAGGCACGAGAGATGAGAAGGCAGGGGATTGGGAAAAGAGGACGACCTCAGACCTCGATCAAGAAAGAATGCTGGCCACCGGCTGATGACGTGCTGGCGGATCAACGGCCCGACCACCGGAGCGACCGCCGATCTAAGCACAATCAATGGCCTCGATGGCATAGGCGCGCAACATGGGGAAATGAGAAAAAGTCCGCTGACGAGGCCTGGTCTTCTTGCAGCAAGGTGTAACGCCGCTGCGCTGCCGATCGAGTGCGCCACGATCCTCACCTCCGGCAGGTCAAGAGACGCGAGAAGGCGTTCAAGCCAGAAGGACTGTCCCTCAGGTCCACGTTCAGCCGGTGCAAGCGGCGTGCTCAGTCCATAGCCAGGCCGATCGGGTGCAATGATCCGGAAATCGCTGTTGTCGAAGGGAAGCAAAATTTCCTGCGCAAGGCTGCCGCAGCCATGCAGGAGGACGACTGGTATGCCGTGTGAGTTGCCACCGTCAAGGATGTGAACATCCTGATCTTCAACGTGAATCGTTGTTCCGAGCGTCGGCTGGAGTGGCTTCGCTGACATGAACCGCATAACAAAAATCAGAAGAAGAAGTTCCGACCGGTTGCGGGACGGCGCCTACGGCAATAAGCCGTTGGAGTAGGATGGAAGGCAGGCCCAGCGTTGCCGCCTTATCTGTGCTACCATTATCGCGGTCTCGAAGCGGAAAGATCGAATGCTCCGTCAGCGTGTCAGTTTCTATGTGCTTCTGGTACTCGTGACCATTGCGTTCGTCGCCGTCGTGCTACCGTTCTATTCGGCGATATTCTGGGCAGTCGTCCTCGCTATCATCTTCTTCCCGCTTCACGCCCGTATAGAGGCTCGGCTGGGTGGTCGGGGAAACCTTGCTGCGGCGCTGTCTGTGTTGATCTGTCTCTGCGTCGTTATCATTCCCGGGCTGATCGTCCTCAGTTCACTCGTCCAGCAGGGCAACCATCTCTACCAACGTATGGACACTGGCGAGATCGACGTCCGGAGCTTTATACATAACCTGCAGGAAGCATTGCCCTTGTTCCTTCGCGACTGGCTCCGGAGCATCGAGCTGAACGGCGTCGACACGTTTCAGGATCGCGTTTCCTCGGCATTGATGCAGGGCGGCAGTTTTTTTGCCGGACGCGCCTTGAGCCTCGGTCAGAACACCCTACGGTTCTTCGTCACCTTCGGCGTGATGCTCTATCTCCTGTTCTTCATGTTCCGGGACGGGCGCGCCCTTGCCCGCGCCATCAGAAGAGCGCTGCCTCTCAGCGATTCTCATACCCTTCGCTTCACCTCCAAATTCACTTCGGTCGTTCACGCGACCGTTCGAGGCAATATTATCATCGCCATCATCCAGGGTTCGATTGGCGGCATTGCCTTCTGGGCCCTCGGCGTCGAGCCAGCCCTGCTGTGGGGCGTGCTGATGAGCTTCCTGTCGCTGCTGCCTGCGGTCGGCGCCGCATTGATCTGGGTGCCCACGGCCATTTACCTGGCCCTGGCCGGCTTTTGGGTAAAGGCGATTGTGCTGGTTGCCGTCGGCGGCCTCGTCATTGGTCTTGTCGATAATCTTCTGAGGCCATTCTTGGTTGGCAGGGAGACCAAGCTTCCCGACTATGTTGTCCTCATTTCCACCATTGGCGGCATTTCTCTCGTAGGCATCAATGGTTTCGTGATCGGCCCGTTGATAGCCGCTCTCTTCATCGCCGCTTGGGGGATATTCGTGGAGGAGGAGGGCACGTCGGATTCCTGACGATGCGGCCGGAGCATTTAACGATGGCTTCTGGAACTTTCGTCTCCCTGACTGGTTTGATAGATTCAAAGCATCATCATGGGGGGTGGAGCCATGAGCGCTTGGGGTGTCGCCGTCTTCGATAAGATGCTGGAAACCACAAATATGCGGTACGACGATCTGATGGCCGAGCAGGGACCTGAAAGGCAACTCGTCTGGCATGTACTCGGCGCGGTTTTTCATACGCTGCGAGATCGTCTGCCGGCTGCGCAGCTGCCGCTCCTTGCGCGCGGCGCCTATTGCGATCGATACGATCCTTTCAACGTCCGCTCCCGTTCCCTGGATGAGTTCCTGGAGCAGGTGAACGACGAGCTTTCATCGACGCGTCCGGTAGACGCGAAGGAGGCGGTGCGGTCGGTTTTCCGGGTGCTTTCCCACTCTATCGATCCGGGCGAGGTGCCGAAAGTGCGCCACGGACTGCCGGCAGAAGTCCAGGCGCCCTGGCCGGATCCGGATATGCGCCATTGGAGGCCCATCGAGAGAGTGGCAGGAGCCGCAACCGCACCGTTACGGAAACGACTCTCACCGGATCATTCGACGTCCACTAACCGCAAAAGGCAGGAGGAAAGACCATGAAAGTGTCAGAGATCATGTCGCGCGATGTAGAAATCGCTAACCCTAATCAGACGATTGCCGAGATCGCGAGATGCATGGCCGACAGGCAGATCGGCTTTCTGCCGGTCGGCGACAACGACCGGCTCGTCGGAACCATCACGGACCGCGATCTCGTCGTGCGCGGGCTTGCCGACGGACTCGGGGGCGATGCAAAGGTGCGCGAAGTCATGTCGCGCGATGTCAAATATTGTTTCGAAGACGAAGATCTCGACGACGTGACCCGCAATATGGGGCAGGTCCAGGTCCGCCGCCTTCCCGTCGTCAATCGTGACAAACGGCTTACCGGCGTCATCTCGCTCGGCGATGCGTCCCTGGCGGACACTGCTGCAGCGGGAGCCGGATTGAAAAAAGTGTCCCGCCCGGGCGGCGCACATGCACATTAGAACAGGGGTAACGTTAGGCCTGAAGCAATCAGCGATCTTGTCGTTTGAGATCATTCATCGTTGAGGTGGCAAGCCGACAGGTGCCCCGGTGCAATTTCCTTTCTCACCGGCACTTCCATATGACAGCGGTCCATCGCAAATGGGCATCTCGGATGGAAGTGACAGCCTGTCGGCGGGTTTATCGGGCTGGGCAGTTCGCCATCGACGGGCTTGAACTGTTGCTTGCCGTGTTCGATGCGCGGCACCTCGGCCAACAGCGCTTTCGTGTAAGGATGATTGGGCCGCCTGAAAACCTCCTCGACGGGCGCCTCTTCGACGATGCGGCCAAGATACATGATCGCAACGCGATCGGAAATATGTTCCACAACGCCGAGATCATGGCTGACGAACAAATAGGTCAGGTCGAGCTTGTCACGAAGTTCCATGAACAGGTTGATCACCTGGGCCTGAATGGAAACGTCGAGTGCGGCGACGCTTTCGTCACAGACGAGGAATTTCGGCTGCACGGCGAGCGCGCGCGCAATATTGACGCGCTGCCGCTGGCCACCGGAAAACTGGTGCGGGTATCGCTTTTTCATGGCCGGGTCGAAACCGGCCAGCATCAAATATTTGTCGACATAGGCGTCGCGTTCCGTCGAGCGGGCAAGCCCATGCGCTCGAGGCGCCTCCCAGATAAGCTGCTCGACGGTCATGCGCGGATTGAGAGCCGCCATCGGGTTCTGGAAAATCATCTGGCTGGCGAGACCGAACTGATGCTGCTCACCTTTCGACATGGCGCTTCGGTCCATCCCCTTCCAGAGAATGTGGCCCTGACTTGGCGAGGTGATCCCTGCAATGGCGCGGCCGAGCGTCGACTTCCCGCAGCCGCTTTCGCCGACAAGGCCGACAACCTCTCCGGGCCGAATGCTGAGGCTGACATTATCAAGCGCGTGAACGACAGGCGCCGGCTTAGCCAATTTGAGCTTGAGCGCGATCTTGGCGGCGAGATCGGGTTTGGCTCCGAAGCGCTGCGACACGTTCCTCGCTTCAATCAGGGGCGCGGCGGTCGCCGTCATCATGCTACCTCTTTCGTTACGGGATGAATGCAACGGAAGGAGCGATCGCCTTCCGGCATGAGCGCGGGCATGACCAGACAGCCGTCGGTTGCCCGATCGCAGCGCGTACGAAAACTGCATCCCTGTGGGAGGCGGTTGATCGCCGGCGTCATGCCGCGGATCTGGTGAAGGGGCTCTCCGCGTCTGTTTTGCGAAGGAACCGACGCGATCAGACCGGCCGTGTAGGGATGGTGAGGATCGGTCAGAACCTTGCCCACCGGTCCGGTCTCGACGAGGCGGCCGGCATACATGACGGCGATCTCGTCGGCCAATCTTGAGACGATCGCCAGATCGTGGGTGATCCAGATCACCGCCGTATTTCCCTGTTCGGTGAGCTTCTGGAATTCGGAAATAATCTGGCTCTGGATCGTCACATCAAGCGCCGTTGTCGGTTCATCGGCGATAATAAGGTCCGGCTTATGAAGAAGCGCAATGGCAATCGCCACACGCTGGCGCATTCCGCCGGAAAACTGATGCGGGTAGGCGGCAAGCCTTTCTTCAGGGCTTGGTATTCCGACCAGCGCCAAAGCATCCCGCGCCCGCTGCCGGGCGGCATCCTTCGAGACTCGCTCGTGTGCCTGGACGGCTTCCACCATCTGCGTCCCGACCGTCAGGACGGGATTGAGCGTCATCATGGGATCCTGGAATACCATGGCGATCCGCTTGCCGCGCAGCTGCCGCATCTCTTCGTCAGAATATTTCGCGATATCGGCGCCATCGAAGATGACCCGGCCGCCGGCAACCCTGCCGGGCTTATCGAGGAGCCGCATGATCGAGAAGCCGGTCACCGACTTTCCGGATCCGGATTCTCCCACAAGACCAAGGACCATGCCGCGCTCCACCGTGAACGACACATCATTGACGGCGCAAAGGCTGGGGCGTCCCCTGCCGCCGCCGAATTCGGTGACGAGATTGCTCACTTGCAGCAACGGGGTCATGATATGTTCCTGGGGTTGAGGACATCGCGCAGCCGGTCGCCGACGAGATTGATCGCCGCTATCGTGACCAGAAGGGCAATGCCGGGGAAGAAGCTGATCCAGTAGAGGCCGGTCAGAAGATACTGGTAGCCTGTCGAGATCAGCATGCCGAGCGAGGGTTCGGTCACGGAGGCACCAAGACCGAGGAAGGACAAGGTTGCTTCAAGACCGATTGCCCGGGCGACCTGCATGGTGGCGATGACGATGACGGGCGCAAGACAGTTCGGCAGCAGGTGCCTGAAGAGGATACGCCATCCGGGCAGGCGCAGCATCCGGGCCGCCTCGATATATTCCTTCTCGCGCTCGACCAGAGCGGTGCCGCGGACGGTTCGCGCATAGGTCGCCCACTCGGCGATGATCAGTGCGATCACGACATTGGGCACGCCCTTGCCGAGCACGGCAAGCATCATGAGCGCCATCAATATGGTGGGAAACGACAGCTGCAGGTCGACGAGCCGCATCATCGCGGTTTCCGTGCGCCCTCCCACGTAAGCGGCGAACAATCCGGCTGAGGTTCCGATGATGGCAGCAGCGAAAGCCGACAGAACGCCCACCAGCAACGAGGTACGCAGCCCATAGAGGATGCCGGACAGGATATCGCGGCCCTGGCTGTCGGTGCCAAGGTGATAGACAAGCCCGGTCATGGATTCGGAACCCGGCGGCAGTCGTCCATCCATGATGTCGAGCTGCATCAAATCATAGGGATTTTGCGGAGAGATCCATGGCGCAAACAGCGCCAGGCAACAGATGATCACCAGCGTGAGGAAGGCGATCGCGGCTGCCGGAGAGCTGAAGAAATCCGTGACCCCTTTCGACAGGCGACTGGGTTCGGGCGTTGGAGCACTGGTGTCTTGCGTTTGTGGTTCGGCCATGGGGTCAAGCCTTTCCTTCCAGCCGGACCCGCGGATCCAGAAGGGTATAACAGATATCGATGATGAAATTGAGGGCGACGAAGAGCAGCACCATCATCATCAGGTAGGCGACGATGACCGGGCGATCGAGAAGGTTGATCGAGTCGATGATGAGCTTGCCCATGCCCGGCCAGGCAAAGATGCTTTCGGTGACGACCGAAAAGGCGATGAGTGAGCCGAACTCGAGACCGATGATGGTCACCACCGGGATCATCAGGTTCTTGAGAACGTGCACGGAAATGATCCGCCGCTCTCGCAATCCCTTGGCGCGGGCGAACTTCACATAGTCCTGAGGAAGGACCTCCTGCACGCCGGCGCGGGTCAGCCGAAGAATGAGCGACGTCTTGAACAGAGCCAGGTTGAAGGCCGGCAATAAAAGGTGCCGAATGCCATCCCCGGTCAGAAACGACCATTGTGCGCCAAACAGCTCCTGCGTCGGGCCGCGGCCGTTCGTCGGCAGCCAGCCAAGCTCGACGGAAAAGACCATGATCAGCATCAGACCAACCCAGAAGGTCGGAAGCGAGAAGCCCAGAATCGAGCCGCTCATGATGAGCTTGGAGGAGATCCGATTGGGGTAGAGCCCTGCATACAGCCCAAGCGGAAGACCGAACAGCAGCGCGATGCCGAGAGCCGTGATCGCCAGCTCGAGTGTTGCGGGGAGACGTTCGAGGATCAGACCCAGCGCCGGCCGGCCATAAACGAAGCTGTTGCCGAAGTCCCCGTGCAGAAGTCCTTGGAGAAACAGCAGATATTGTTTCCACAGCGGCTGATCCAGGCCGTAATGGGCGATAACGAGAGCCCGCTCCGCCTGATTGGCGTCCGGGTTGATGAGGATGTCGACTGGGTTGCCGATCACATTGACGCCGATGAAGACAATGATCGTCATCGCGACAACGACGAACAACGCCTGAAGCAACCGCCTGATAATGGATGTGACCATTGAACCTCTCCCAGCGCCGCGCATCTTTTCGAGAGCCGCAAAGGACGCTGTAACACCTTAAATCTACGCATGTCGTTGTCGCAAAACCGCTGCACACTTTTGCGCGACATGCTTTAAGCGACGGAGATCGCCATCCCGTCACGTTGCGGGTCGGCCGCGCCTTTCGAGATGCCGCCGTCAATCTTAATCGCGTGGACTGCCGCGAACGCATAGGTCTGCGGCGACCGCGCCACCTGGTAGCCCTGCGCCCGCAACTCGTCTTCGACAGAGTGGCGAATGCGATTGCAGATGTCGATCGTGTTTGACACGCCTACGATCCTAGGCGCCGAGACGGCTTCGAGCACGGACATGTCGAAATCGATCATGTTCATCAGGCATTGCGCAACGGCCGGCGCGATATAGCTGCCGCCTGGTGCTCCGATGACGATGCTGGGCTCGTCGCCCTTGAAGACGATCGTCGGTGCCGCCGAGCTGGGACGCCGCTTGCCGGGCGCGATCGAGCCGGGCTTGCCGGGAAGCGGATTAAAGCGGCTCATCGTGCCATTGTACATGAAGCCGAGGCCGTCGGTTATCGCGCCCGAGGGACTGCCGAGGGTGTGGGTCATGGCGACTGCATTGCCGTCCTTGTCGATCACCGAGATGTGGGTGGTGTCGCGCTGCGAGCTATCAAGACGCGAAACACTGGCGATCTCGCCCGCCTTGATCGCGCGGGCATGGGCCTTTGCATGCTCTTTCGACAGCAGCTTTTCATAGGGCACGTCGACATAGGCGGGATCGCCCATATGCGCGTCCTTGTCGATCGTCATCCGCTTCATGGCTTCGAATAGGATGCGGACATGTTCGGCGCTGCCATGCTGCAGCGAGCAAACATCGAACTGCTCCATGATATGCAAGAGTTCCAGCATCGGGAAGCCCGAGCCTGGCGGAGGCGAGGTAGCGATGCGGTTGTCGCGGTAGTCGCCCCAAACCGGCTCTGCCTTCGACAATCGGTAACGCGCCAGATCCTCCCGATCAATCAGGCCGCCGTTTGCCTTGAAATCGCCGGCGATCTGTTCGGCCAGTTCGCCGTGATAGAAGATGTCAGCGCCGCCGCTTCGGGCGATACGTTCGAGGGTCTCTGCCATGTCCTTATTGAAGAGCAGGTCGCCGACATTCTTGAGCGTGCCGTCGTCGTGGAAATAGGTTCGCCGTCCCGTTGCAGAAAAGCGCAGCTTGTCGAGCGTGTTGGCAAAACCGTCATTCGACTGGTCCTTGGCCCAATACCAATACATGTGGTTTCGGATCATGAAACCATTACGGGCAAGGCGAATGGCCGGCTTGATGAGATCGGCCCAATCGAAGGTGCCGTAATCGCGCAGCGCGGTCTCATAACCCTTGAGCGAGCCGGGAGTGCAGACGGCAAGGTAGCCGATATCGGATATATTTCCTTCAAGGACATAGCCGAAGCCGTCGCGGCTCTGGTGCTTGATCTTGTCGAGCCACATGTCCGGCGCAGCCTTCAACGGCGCGCGCGCATAAAATTCGAGGATCTCGTGCACGCCCTTTTTCGGCATGTAGACATGCATGGAGCCGAAGCCGCCGATGCCGGCCATCTGCGGGTCGACCACGCCCTGGACGAAGGCACAGGCGAGCGCTGCGTCGATGGCATTGCCGCCGCGTTCGAGAACTTCCGCGCCGGCTTCGACTGCCTCCGTCTGAGGCGCCACGATCGTTGCATTTCTCATTTTGCGCGACGGCCCTCCAGCACCTTTGCCAGGAAGGCCTTGACGTGACCGAGAACCTTCATCCGGTCATGCGAGACGCCCGGAACACGATCGAATGTCACATCGACACCCGCTTTGCGGAATGAGCTCGCCAGGGTGGCAAGGCGCTCGGGCCGAGTTTTGCCGGCTTCGTTTGCGCCGTCCATATAATATTTCCCACCCGGCTTGTGGGTGATTTCCCAAGTCTCCAGATCGGCGTCGCCGACGATCATGTGGACCGGCACCTTGGCGAGATCTTCGGGCCGGAAGGCCTTGCCGAAGCGCGCCTCCAGATCGCGAATGCCGACCCACCAGTCACGCGTCGGATCCAGAAGGGTGACGGAACCAGGTGCGCCGATCGATGCCGCCCATAGCTTTTCCGGATGCAGGATGGCGAAACGGTGCACGAAATGCCCGCCGCCGGAGAAGCCGAACATGGCGAATTTGGACCAGTCCTGGCGGTATTTGTCGGCCATCTCCGCAACCATGGCCAGGACGACCTGATCGTAACGGATGTCGCCTTCCTCAAGAAACTTGTAGCCGGAACGCGCACCATCGCCGAGAACGCCAACCGGGAAGATCGGGCAAAGGATGGCACAGTCGTTATAGAGTCCGAATTCGGCAAAACCGTCGCGAAAGTCGATGGCCGATGTGCGCCCGGTCCCGTGGACCGCGACCAGGAGGTCGAGCTTGCGGCCGTCTGCCGCCGTCGGCGGCACATAAAGCACCATATGGAGGCGGGGATCGGCCCGAGAGGCGAAGATGGCCGTCTGGCCATAGTCATAGATGGCCTTCGCCCGGGCGACGGCTTCGCCCGTTCCAAGTTCCTGCATGAATGTCTCCTGGGAGATGAAGAAAGGGACGGCCCTGATACCGCCCAATGGAGCTTTTTTGAACCGCGCCGCATCGAATGGATCGATGCGACGAACTTCAAATCTTTATTTGTCCCAAAACCGCTTCACGCTTTTGGACGACATGCATTAGTCCGCCGGCTTCACGTCGTAAGCGAGCGTATATTTGTCGCCGCGCGGGGTGTAGGACACGGTCTTCCTTGCACCCAGCACGACGTTTTCGTAATGCATCGGGAGAAGCCAGAGGTTGTTAAAAGTTTCCGTCGACAGTTCCTCGAGAAGGGGCGCACGTGCAGCTTCATCGAGCGTCGAACTGGCCTTGGCCAGCACCTCGTCGATCTTCGGATCGGACACGCCGCCGCCATTATATCTCCCGGTCCCCTTTTTCTCGTCGCGCGTGGCGACGAGCGCAACGGTCGGGTTTGTGGTTTCGCCGGTGTTCACACCCCAGGAGCCGAAATAGGTGCTGTAGGTGCCCTTTGAATAGGCTTCCGAATACATCGACCAGGGCAGGACCTCGACTTTCGATTTGATGCCGATGCGCGTGAACATCTGGCCGACCGCCTGCAAAACTTCGGCATCCTTGACGTAACGGCCGGAGGGACCATGCAGGGTCAGGCTGAAGCCATCGGGATAACCGGCCTCAGCCAAAAGCGCCTTCGCCGCAGCAGGATCATAGCCCACCTTCTCGACTTTTTCGGAATAGCCCGCATAGCCTTGGGTGACGAATTGGTCGGCCACCGTGCCGTTCTTCTGCATGACGCGGTCGACGATTGCCGGCCGGTTGATCGACATCAGCATCGCGCGACGCACCCGTCCATCCTTGAGCGGGTTCTTGTCGAGATCGGAGCCGCCGGCAGCCTTCACGAAAGGCGAAACATCGCGGCTGACGTCGAGGCCAAGATAAACGAAGCGGGACGACAGGCCATTGATGACTTGCAGATTGTCGCTCGCTTCCACGCGTGCCATTCCATCGGCAGGGAGGGTTTCGACAATGTCGATCTCGTTGGAAAGAAGCGATGCCAGACGGGCGCCGTCATCGGGCAGGAAGCGCAGCGTGACGTTCGACCAGTGCGAGGGGCCAGCAAAATAGCTGTCATTGCGCTTCAAAGTCAGGTTGCTGCCTGGCGAATAGGAGACGAAGGAATAGGCCCCGGTTCCGATTGCACATTTGCCGTTGTCGAAATCCTGGACCGGCGCCTCCTTGCAATCGGCGCTGATAATTCGAATTCGGCTTACGGAATTCAGCAGGATCGGATCCGGAACCTTTGTCTCGACGACGATGGTATAGGGATCCGTGGCCGTGGCATTGACAATATTGCGGGTGTAGGAGGCAAAACTCTGGCTGGGCTTGTCGCGGGCACGCAGAAGCGAAGCGATGACATCATCGGCGTTGAACTCGCTGCCGTCATGGAATTTCACGCCCTTCCGCAGCTTGAATTCCCAGTGGGTAGGGTCGACGACCTTCCATTCGGTGGCGAGCTCCGGCGCATTTGCCGACGTTCCGGTGAGGTTTATGAGGCTGTCCCAGATATGGCGCGAAGTCGCATTGTTTGGCGCCGAACTGTCTTCATGAGGGTCCAGCGTCGTCGGCGTTGTCGACATTCCGATCGTCAGCGGGGTTTCCTGTGCGGCGACCATTGCAGGAATAGCAATCGTGCCAAGCAGCCCGATCGCTGCCCGCGTCAATATTTTTGCGGCCATTTCTTCCATCCCGGTTTAGCGTTTTTGGGCCGACCTTGCTTGGTCGGTACGAGCAGGTTCCCGTCCACTCTTGGCACAAATTGGTAAGGGGGCCTCAAGGGGGCTGTCAAACGGAAAACGAGGGCGTTACGATAGGCGTAACCTGAAACTACGCCAACGCTTCAGCCTTGGTCGCGGAGAAAATTCTGGTCCCATGGACAAAAGACAACCACAAAAAAACGATATCGTGCAATCTGTTGACGTCTGCATCGAGGTATTGCTGAATGTCGCCAAAAACCCGGATGTCAGACTGACTGAGGTAGCGCAGAACATCGGGGAAACCAAGCCGAGAATTTTGCGCATGTTACGCACACTGGAACGACGCGGCCTGGTCCGCAAGAGCGATACAGGCACTTACCGGCTGGGGACGACTGCGATCATTCTCGGCACCGCTGCCTCGACACAGGTTGATCTGGTGCGAATAGCCAATCCTATTCTTGAAGAAGTAGGCCAGAAGGCGAACGAAACGACACAGCTCAGGATCATCGACAATGGGGAATCCCTATGCATCGCAAAGTTCGAACCGATGCGCGACTTGCGGGTGCAGGCAATGATCGGCCGAAGACGACCGCTCACGGCAGGTTCCTACAAGGTGCTTCTCGCCTATCTCCAACCTCAGGTGCAGTTGCAAATGATCCCCGAGACTTTGCCGCGGCTGACCAAGCGCACGATCACGGATCGCAGCAAGCTGATTGCTGAATTGGATAAAATCCGCCGCCAGGGATTTTGTGTGAGCTACGGTGAAGTCAGCGAGCAACTCGTCTCCGTCTCAGTGCCGGTTCTGGCATTCGACGGTTCCGTGATCGCCGCGGTGAATGTCGGCGCCCCGGCCTTCCGCACGCAAAAAAGCGATGTCGACCGCTTCATCGTTCTGCTGAAGGAGGCCTCGAGCAAGATATCGGCCCGGCTGGGATGGTAGAGCTTTTCGTTCTACGCCATATCGGATCTTGACTCTTCGGTTCGACGCCCATCAAGGCGAGCCAACGCGACTAGTTTCGTGCCAAGCCCGCTCTTTAAGCAAAAACTCAAGGGAAAAGATCGGGGAGTTCGGAGCGTGCGATGCGTCGCAACCTGATCGCTTCTGTCGTGTCTATCGAACGATAGGGAAACCGCAAACGGGTGCCCACGGGTCCCCAATTGCCGATAGCACTCAACAGCTTGTCGAGAGCGGCGTTTGAATAGCCAAATTCCTGGCGAAACGGGACGATATGCGCGTCCATAAACCTGCAGATGCGTCGTTCCAGATCGAGTGCGGCGTCGATATCGTTTCGCATCAAGACCGTCCAGGCCTGAGCACCGCGGGGACTGAGGCAGGCGACATTGGAAAAGGCGCCGGCCGCGACGCCCTCCTCGATGCCGGTTGCGAGATGATGGCCGGGGACGAAGAGCGAAAGCCCGGACAGATGCCGGCGCGCCTCGGCGTACCAGCTGTCGTCGCCATCGGCGAGCTTGATGCCGATTACCGCAGGCACAGCAGCGCAGACCATGCCCAGCTCCTTTGGCGTCAGCACCCGTTTTGCATGCGGCGGATTGTAGAGGATGAGCGGAATGCCTCCGGCAGCCTCGGCCGCGCGATTCAGGAAATCCACTGCTTCGGCATCGCTGAGCGGCCACCAATCCGGCAAGATCACTTGAATGGCGCGGGGATCGAGCGCTGCGGCGCGCCGGACGCGATTGAGCATGATCAGTGGGTCGGGCTGGCAGGCGCCGATCACGAATGGCGCAGAGGAAGCCTTGCAGCGCTCGGCCAGCATAGCCTGGATCCTGTCGAACTCCTCCTCCGTCTGATTGTGGAATTCGCCGGCAGTTCCGTTGGAATAGATGCCATCGACGCCGGCATCGATGAGGATATCGAGCTCTTCGCAGAGCTTCTCGAACTCGATACCGTCATCGGCTGCGATCGGCAGAAGCAGGCTCGCCCAGTTTCCGCCGATAGCGGCATGCGGCGTCTTGGCGGTCATCTGTTTGTCCCCGGTGGATGGCGGATCAATTCAGGTCGTCGCGGATGCAGGCCTTGAGGTGGCCGGGTGCGACTTCACGCAATTGCGGAACGGCGCCGGCGCAGGCATCAAGCGCGCTCGGGCAGCGTGTGCGAAAAACGCATCCGCTGGGCGGATTGGCCGGGCTTGGAATATCGCCTTTCAGGATTTGCCGGTTACGGCGGGCATCCGGATCGGGCGACGGAATGGCCGACAGCAGTGCGCGCGTATAGGGATGCTGCGGCCGCGCATAGAGATCGGCACTCGGCGCAACTTCCATGATGCGGCCGAGATAAAGCACGATCACCCGGTCGCAGATATATTCGACGACGGCGAGATCATGCGAGATGAACAGCATGGTCAGACCGAGCCGCTGCTGCAGGTCGCGAAGCAGGTTGATCACCTGTGCCTGGATCGACACGTCGAGCGCCGAGACCGGCTCGTCGGCAACGATGAATTCGGGCGACAACGTCAATGCCCGGGCGATCCCGATGCGCTGGCGCTGGCCACCGGAAAATTCATGCGCATACCGATTGATCGCATCTGCGGGCAGGTCGACCTCGGCCAAGGCCGACCGCGCCCGTTCCAGCCTGTCTGGGGTGCTGCCGATTCCCTGGATCTTCAGGCCCTCCGTCAGGATTTCGCCGATCGTCATGCGCGGCGACAGGCTGGCGAACGGATCCTGGAAAATATACTGCATGCGCGGCCGCTGGCGTCTGAGCGCCGAGGCGGTCAGTGTTGTCAGTTCATTGCCGTCGAAGCAGACGCTGCCGGACGAAGGCTCGACGAGGCGGAGGACGGAACGCCCGATCGTGGTCTTTCCACTGCCGGATTCGCCGACCAGCCCTACGACTTCGCCGTTGCCGATATCGAAGGAGATGCCCTGAAGAATGTTCAGCCGCGTCCCGCGGGAGGTATAATGTTTCGAGAGGTCGCGGACGGAGAGCAGCGGCGCACTCATCTAGATCTCCTGCCATCGGATGCAGCGGCTGCGGTGCTGCGGATTGACCTGTTCCAGCGCGGGAACGGCAGCGCGACAGGCTTCGATCGCGAATGTGCAGCGCGGCGAAAATGCACAGCCGCTCGGCATGTTCATCAGGCTTGGAACCATGCCGGGAATGGCGGCGAGTTTTTCGCCGGCCTGCTTCATCCGCGCGGCGTCGCCAAGGCGCGGCATGGAGGCGAGAAGGCCTATCGTGTAGGGATGTTTCGGATGGCGGAAAACTGCGCCGACTGGCCCCTCTTCGACGATGCGGCCGGCATACATCACCGCGACGCGATGGGCGATTTCGGCGACCACGCCGAGATTGTGGGTGACGAAGAGCATGGCCATGCCGCGCTCACGCTGCAGCTTGAGCAGCAGATCGAGTATCTGCGCCTGGATCGTCACGTCGAGCGCCGTGGTCGGCTCGTCGGCGATCAAAAGCGCCGGATCGCAGGCGAGCGCCATGGCGATCGTCGCACGCTGCCGCATGCCGCCCGACAGTTCGTGCGGATATTGGCCGGCACGGCGCCGGGCGTCCGGGATGCCGACGCTTTCAAGCAGCGTGACGGCTGCATCCATCGCCGCCTTGCGGTTCGCCCGGCGATGGATGCGGATCGGCTCGGCGATCTGGTCGCCGATGGTGAAAACCGGATTGAGGCTCGACATCGGCTCCTGGAACACCATGCCGATGTCGTCGCCCCGGATCCTGCGCATGCTCTGTTCGTCGAGAGAAACAAGGTCCCGGACCGCGCCGTCCCTCGTCGTCAGGCGGATGCTGCCTGCGGCGATCACACCGATGTTGCGGGTGAGCAGCCGCATGACCGACAGGCTGGTGACCGACTTGCCGGAGCCGGATTCGCCGACGAGCGCCAGCGTCTCGCCGGCGGCGACGGTCAGGTCGATATCGTTGACCGCCGTGATCTCGCCGCCGCGGATGCAGAAGATCGTTCGCAATCCCCTGATATCGAGTACCGGTTCGGCTGCCTGTTCCATCGGTTCGCTCAGTTCAGCAGGCCGGTTGCGCGCAGGATCTCGTCGATCCGCGTCGTTTCCGCATCGTTGAGGCTGGCACGCGGTCGCGGCATGACGGCTGTGTCGATGATGCCGAGGCTCTGCATGGCGGCCTTGAAGGCGCCGATGCCTGCCGCCCCGCCGCTGACGCGGCCCTGGGCGACCCGAACGATCTCGAAGAGGCGGCAGAGACGCTCCTGTTCCTTCCTCGCGGCGCCCCAGTCGCCACGCTGGGCGGCATTCCAAAGCCTGATATAGCCGTGCGGATCGACATTGGCGATGCCGGGAACGACGCCGTGAGCGCCCATCAGCAGGGCGGTGTCGACGACGATTTCGGAGCCGGTCATCAGGAAGACGTCCTTGTGTTCGGCAAGATCGAGGAGCGCATAACGGAAATTGCCGTCGTCACCGCTGGAATCCTTGAGGCCGATGATCGCGCCTTCGCTCGCAAGCGTGACGACCGTCTGGCGCTGCAGCTTGACGTGAACGCAGACCGGAATGTCGTAGGCGACCAACGGAACGTCCACCGCATCTCTGACATAACGGAAATGATCGAGGATCTCGGACTGGCCGGTGACGGTATAGAATGGCGCCGTCACCACGACCGCGTCGGCGCCAGCTGCCTTTGCGACCTTGGCATGGGCGATGACGCGATCCGTGGTCGGATCGATGACGCCAACGATCAACGGCACGCGGCCATTCACCACCTTGGCCGAATGTTCGATGATTTCGCGCCGGGTCTTGTCGTCATGGAAGATGACTTCGCTCGTCGAGCCGAGCACGAATACGCCGTGGCAGCCGGCACCGATCAGATGCTCGAGCACACGTGTATAGGAGGGATAGTCGACGGTGAGATCCGGGTTGAGCGGCGTTACGACGGGGGGGACGACACCCTTGAATTTGGTCATGTTCGCTTCTTTCGATTGTCAGTTCAGTTCGGCACGCGGATCGAAGGCATCTCTGAGGCCATCGCCGATGAAGTTGATGGCAAGCACGGCGAGGATCAGCGCTGCGCCGGGGAAGAGCCATTGCCAGGGATATTGTTCAAGCACGGCGGTCGAGCGGGCGGCGTTCAGCATGTTGCCCCAGCTTGCGGCCGGCGGCGCGATGCCTAGCCCGAGGAAGGACAGCCCCGCCTCGAGCAGAATGGCATTGGCAATCTGCAGCGTTGCATAGACCACGAGGATATCGATCGAGTTCGGCAGGCCATGGCGCATGAGCAGATGTCGGATGCCGGCACCCATGCCACGGGCGGCCATGACGAAATCGCGTTCACGCAGTTCCAGCAGCCGCGAGCGGATCATGCGCGCCAGCAGCGGCCAGGAGAGCAGGGAGATGACGAGCACTGTCGGCCAGATGCCGGTGCCGGCAATCGAGGCGAGCACGAGCAAGAAGATGACGGGCGGCAGCGTCATCACCAGATCGACGAAGCGCATCGAGACGGCGTCCGTCCAGCGGCCTCCAAGCGCCGAGATCGCCCCCAAGAGAAAACCTATGGCGGTGGAAAGCGCGGTCGACGTGACGGCGACCAGCAGCGAAATCCGGCCGCCTTCGAGCACGCGGGCGAAGACATCGCGACCGACGCCGTCGGTTCCGAACCAGTGCGTTGCCGTCGGGCCGCTGTTCATCGCCAGAAGATCGATATCGTTTGGCTGGAATGCCCACCATAGCGGATAGGAGAGGATCACCAGCAGCATGGGAGTGGCAATGCAGACGCCGGCAACGGCTGCGCGGTTGATCAGAAAACGACTGAGCGCGCGGGTAAGCGGCCCCGGGCTGCGATGTTCTGGGGAGCGTGCCAGCATGGTCAGCCCACCTTGATGCGCGGATCGACGACCGCATAGGTGATGTCGGTCAGAAGATTGACGACGATGACGCAGGTGCCGATGACGAGCGTCGCACCCATGATGACGGGGTAGTCGCGGGTCTGAACGGCATCGACGAGCAAAAGACCCATGCCCGGCCAATTGAAGACGCTCTCGATGAAGATCGCGCCGCCGATTGCAAGCCCGATGGTGGAGCCGATCAGCGTGACGATCGGAAGAAGCGCGTTGCGCAAGGCATGTTTGCTGATGACCCAGAACTCGCGGACGCCTTTGGCGCGGGCCGTGCGCACGTAATCCTGGTTCAGGACTTCGAGCAGCGAAGCGCGCATGTACCGCATGATCAATGCGGCTTGCGCGACAGAGAGAAGGGCGGCGGGCAGGATCAGATGATGGAGGAGGTCGCTCACCGAAAATTCCTCGCCCGGCGTCAGCATGCCACCCGATGGCATCCAGTGCAGACGGACGGAGAAAATATAAAGGCCGATCAGTGCGCTCAGAAATGCCGGGCTCGAAATGCCGGCAAGCGCAACCACCGACAAGGAGAGATCGGCAATGGAATTCCGGCGGACGGCGCCGATCACCCCGCAGGCGATGCCGAGGACGATGGCAAAGGCCAGTGCGGTGCCCATCAACAGTACCGTCGGGCCGATCCGCGACAGCACCAGGCCCAGAACCGGCTGATCGAGACGCTTGATCGAATAGCCGAGATTGCCAGTCAGCGCCTGCTGCAGCCAGCCGAGATACTGAACGGGCAGCGGCTGGTCGAGCCCGAGGCGTCTGCGCAGATCGGCAAGATCCGATGGCGACATCGGCAGGTTCGGATCGATATAGGCATCGATCGGATCGCCGGGCGTCAGGCGCAGCAGCAGGAAAATCAGCATGCTCAGGGCGACGAGCATGCCTATTCCTATGATCAGGCGTCTGAGGCTGTATCGGAGCATCGTCAATCCGTCTGTTGGCCCATCTATCTGGCCGTCTTGTCAGGGTGGCCGAAGCCACCCTCAAGGCTTTGCTGAAACGCCTATTCGGCGATCGACCATTTCTGCGGGCCGGCCTGATAAGGTCCGCCGCCCGGCGCCGGCGTCCAGACAAAATCCTTCAGCTTGGTCGAGACGATGCCATAGCGGTTTGCCACCCAGAGTGTCGCCCAGGGCAGCTCCGTGTTCATCACCTTGCAGACGTTCTGATAGGCGGCATCCCGCTTGGCGCTGTCGGGCTCGGCAAGCGCGCTGTCGAGTGCCTTGGTCAGATCGGGCATACGCACTCTGGCGACGTTCGGCCCGGCCGGAGGGATCTGCTTTTCGTTGAGGCCGACATTGATGCTGCCGGCATCCGGCCCGTTCTGCAGCCCGGCGTATACCATCTGGAACTGGGCGATATCCGGCGTCGCATTAAGCACGATGCTGTTATAGGTCGGCGCATCGACGGCGCGCGGGACGATGTTGATGCCGACCTGGGCAAGCATCGCCTGGACAGCGGCAATTACGTTGGTGGCAAGCGGCGTGGTGTAATAGGTCAGAAGCGTGATCGGCTTGCCGCCGTTGATCTCGTCCCAGCCGGCGTCCTTCAGCAACTTCTTGGCCTTTTCAGGATCATAGGCATAGGTGTCGATGCCCTGGGGTATCAGCTGTTCGGCGACATAGGCGCAGTTGGCCGGCTTGGCAGCGCCGCCATAAAGGCTTTGGATGATGGCATCGCGATTGATCGCATACATCACCGCTTGGCGGACGCGCACGTCCTTCCAGAGCGGGGAATCGTGGTTGAAGCCCAGATAGTTGACGACGAAAGAGTTACCTTCGATGACCTTGAAGTCCTTGTTGCCCTTGAAGGTCGGCACGTCGTTGGAATCGACATAGGTGAACTGGATTTCGCCGGATCTCAGCGCCGCGATCGCTGCGGCCGGGTTGGCGAAGTAACGATTGATGACGCGCTCCAGTGCCGGTTTGCCACCGCGATAATCGGTGTTTGCGGCAAGTTCGACATACTGATCCGAGACATATTTGGTGAATTTGAACGGCCCGGTGCCGATCGGCGCGGTGGACCACCACGTGTTCTTTGCCAACTGGTCGGCCGGAATCGAGGCGAGCGCATGCTCGGGCAGCATCATCACCTTGGTCATCGTGTCGGGAAAACTGCTGCTGGGGGCGCTGAGCTTGATGACAACAGTGTGATCGTCCGGCGTCTCGACGGACGATATGCCCTTCAGCCGAGCCGCGAGCACCGAGCCGGTCTTTGCATCCATCGCAAGGCCCATGGTGAATTTCGCGTCCTTGGCGGTGAACGGTTTGCCGTCATGCCATTTGGCGTCCGTCAGCTTGAACGTGTAGGTCATCTGGTCCGGGCTGACCTCGTAGGAGCTTGCCAGCGCGCCTACGACCTTCTGCAGCTTCTCGTCATAGGTGATCAGCGGTTCGTAGTAGATACTGAGCCAGGTGAAGCCGGCGGTGGCGGCAAGCGGATTGAAGTTGCCCTGGAAGCCGCCGGGGCCGACATCGAAACCGCCAGACAGCGTGGCCGCCCGGGCCTGGATGGCGACGCCCGAGACGAGAGCCGGAACGGCGGCCGTCGACAGCAGGGCGGCAAGCGCGATAGCGGATAATCTAGACAGTCTTTTCATGTGTTCCTCCCATGTTTGAATTTGTCTTGTTGTTGGCAATCACCCGGGCAATACCCTCATAGTGGCGATCCAGGCGCCGGCGCGCCTCCTCCAGATCTTTTGCCTCGATCGCATCGACGATCGCCGCGTGGTCGCGCCATGTCGCCATCGGATCGGTATTTTCAAGATTGACGAAATCCGAGGCCTTGTAGAAGGCGAGCCAGAACACATCGATCAGCCGTACGAGCGTTTCATTGTCCTGGCAGCGAAACAGCAGCCGGTGGAATAGCTGGTCATCGGCCGCAAAGGTTTCACCCCGCTCGGCATGGGCGCGCATTCGCCCGACGGTGGCGCGCAGTTCGGCGATGTCGTCCTCGCCGATCACGTCGATCGTCTTGCCGATCAACCCCACCTCAAGCGTACGCCGGATTTCGAGCACCTCCTCGATCTGCCGCAGAGCGCCGCCGAGCCCGTAGGCGAGGTTGTCGAGAAGCGGCTCGAAGGAAAACGCCTTCACGAAGATGCCGACGCCGCGCCGCGTCTCCAACACGCCGAGCGATTCCAATGCCTTGATGCCTTCCCTCAGCGAGTTGCGGCTGACGCCGAGCTGGGTGGCAAGCTCTCCTTCCGCCGGAAGCAGGGTTCCGGGCGCAAGGCCATTGTCGTCGATATAGGCGCGCAGACTTTCCTGCACGGAGACATGCAGCAGCGGCGCGCGCGTCAACGGTTTCATCGATTTCAATGTCATGCGGTCACTTTCTGGTGTCGTAGATTAGTGCGTTACTTATATACTTGTAGGATATCTGTCAACTGGTGAGGCTCGATGTCGGTGCGGGCCCTGCTTGCCGTTTGCCGTCGAGTTGAAGCTGCGCCTCTTCCAAATCCACCTCCCGTGTATTTCCCTGGGCCGCGGAGTTCACCCGAAAAGACGATGTGCTTGCCCTAATGATTTTGTACCCGGTGATGACAGTCGGTCGTCAACATTGCGTCACATTGAGCCAAAATCTTACCGATGCCGGAGTGGTGGGTTCAAATCCGCTCAACTGCAGCGGATATATGCCCACAACGAGTTCGTCAGCTCATTGGCAAACCGAACCGATAGTCGCGCGATGGCCGAACAGCCACATTGTCGGCGGCATCGGGATGTGACGAACTGGCAACCCACTCGGCTGAACGGCGGCGGCAGAAGAAGGATGGCCTTACGCGCCTCAAGGCGGAAGGCAAGGACGCTTTCCTAGACTGATGCGGTCGAGATCGCCGGCGATTGCCGACGGGCCTCATGTTCAGAGCGCGAGCATTACTCGGGGACGTCGCACTCAATCTGCCGATGGGAGATGATCCCGCTATGAAAGTGTCATCTCCTGCGACTAGTGCCACGCCGGCAAGCTTGATCCCAGATCGCAGCAGGGGGAGAGGCGCTAAGCGCCCTCTCCTTTGATGTAAGCGCGAATTTCCGTGCGCCTTCTGAAGCGCAGTGCTCTGAGGCATGAAGTGTCCACCAAAAGATA
>NZ_LODW01000058.1 GCF_002914525.1 Rhizobium hidalgonense
CATAAAGGAAGTGAATCATGATTCACAAAAAACAGGAATCCCTTCTGCCACCAGATCTGCTCCAGTTACCGATCAATCATCAACCCGGTCGGCCATGGAGGAATCACGATGTCTCGCAGTTGACGCGAAACGTTTTTTGACGATACGGCAAGGCGATAGCGCAAGAGCGGGTAACCGCCGGTGAGCAAGGAAGAGCTGCGAACATGGGTTTGAAACGGGCGGTGGATTTTTTCCTGGCTTTGATTGCATCGGTGATCCTGCTCGTTCCGATCCTTATCGTTGCTCTTTGTGTTCGCCTGACCTCGCCGGGACCGATCCTCTATTGGTCACGACGTGTGGGCCGTTTCAACCGGATCTTCCTGATGCCGAAATTCCGCAGCATGCGCGTCGACACGCCAACGGTCGCCACGCATCTGCTCGAAAATCCGGATCGGTTTTTGACACCCATCGGGTCGTTTCTGCGTAAATCGAGCCTCGACGAACTGCCGCAGCTCTGGTGCATTCTGGGGGGCACGATGAGTTTCGTCGGCCCACGGCCGGCACTCTACAATCAGGATGATCTGATAAAGTTGCGAACGGCTTATGGGGTCGACAAACTCCTGCCCGGTTTGACCGGGTGGGCGCAGATCAACGGCCGCGACGAGTTGCCTGTTCCGGAGAAGGTGAAATTCGACATCGAATATCTCGAGCGGCGTTCATTCGGCTTCGACATGCGTATCCTCTTTTTGACCGCAGAGAAGGTAATCCGCCGCAAGGGAATACGGCATTAAGCTACCTACTTCTGATAGATAAGCGGTGCGGAAGACCTTGATTTCCGATTATTTCAGTTGCGCTCATTGCAGAAAGCGACAAGAAGGTGGTTGTCTGTTGATCTGCGAGACGCTGGTAAGCAATGCCTGAAAATTCTCCCTCTGAGACATCGCGCTCACGATGGTTGTTGGTGCCGTTGCAGGCGCTCGTTGCCCCATTGCTGGCGATGCCGCGGGTTGCCAAACGCGCTCTGGCTTTGCTGGTGGATTCCAGCTTTTGTGTTCTGACGATCTGGCTGGCCTATTGCTTCCGGCTGAATGAATGGACGGTGCTGACCGGCGTGCAGTGGTTGCCGGTTTTCGTTTCGCTGTGCATGGCGCTTCCCATCTTCATCGTCATGGGCATGTATCGGGCGATCTTCCGTTATGCCAATCTGGCCGCTTTCATCACTGTCTTAAAGGCGATTGCGATCTACGGCCTCGCCTTCATGGCGATATTCACGGCTCTCAGCGTCCCAGGCGTTCCGAGAACCGTCGGCATTCTCCAGCCTTTCCTGCTTTTGATCGGGATCGGGCTGTCGCGGCTGGGTATCCGCTACTGGCTCGGAGATGCCTACCAGCGCATCCTTCACAAGAATATGCTTGCGAAGGTGCTGATCTACGGGGCCGGCAAGGCCGGGCGGCAACTGGCGGCCGCCCTGACGAACAGCGCCGAACTCAACGTCGTCGGCTATCTGGATGATGATCCGCGCCTCAAGGGCGGCGTCATGGGTGGCTTGCCGATCTATGACCCCTCGGATCTTCCGGAGCTGGCCGAAACGCTTGGCGTGCACAATGTGCTTCTTGCTCTTCCGTCTGCATCCCGGCAGCGTCGCAACGAAATCCTGGAGCATATCCGCAAAGCCAGGGTGAATGTTCGCACATTGCCTGATCTCACGGCGCTTGCTCAGGGACGTGTCACTGTTTCCGACATTCGTGAGCTGGAGATCGAAGACCTGCTGGGGAGGGAAGCGGTCGCGCCGCGGCAGGAATTGCTCGACAAAGCAATGCGCAACAAGGTGGTGATGGTCACCGGCGCCGGCGGCTCAATCGGCGGCGAGTTATGCCGACAGATCCTGCGCAACGCGCCTTCCAGCCTGATCCTGCTCGATCAGAACGAGTTTGCGCTCTATAATATCGATGCCGAATTGCGGAAGCTGGCCGAACTCTACGAGCATGAAAATCTGCAGATCGTCCCGATCCTCTGTTCCGTTCGCGATCAGGATCGAATGGAGCATATCATCCGGAGCTGGCGACCGCAGACCCTCTATCATGCCGCTGCCTACAAGCATGTGCCGCTCGTCGAGCATAATGCCGTGGAGGGCATCAAGAACAACGTCATGGGTACGCTTGTTGCGGCTCGCGCGGCGCAGAAATACGGCGTCTCGAATTTCGTGCTGATCAGTACGGACAAGGCCGTGCGTCCGACAAATGTGATGGGTGCCAGCAAGAGGCTGGCGGAGATGGTTCTGCAGGCGCTCGCCGCAGAATCGACGACCGACAGAATGCGGACGAATTTTTCCATGGTCCGCTTCGGAAACGTCCTCGGCTCCTCCGGATCCGTCGTGCCGCTTTTCAGGCAGCAGATCAAGGAAGGCGGCCCCGTTACGCTGACACATCGCGAAATCACCCGCTATTTCATGACCATTTCGGAAGCCTCGCAGCTGGTCATCCAGGCCGGCGCGATGGGTGAGGGCGGCGATGTCTTCCTGCTCGATATGGGAGAACCCGTTCGCATTGCCGATCTTGCCCGCAAAATGGTGGAGCTGTCCGGATTGGCCGTCCGTGACGAGGATAATCCGGAAGGGGATATCGAGCTTTCCGTTACCGGCCTCAGGCCTGGCGAGAAGCTTTATGAAGAACTGCTGATCGGGGATAATCCGGAAACAACTGAACATCCCCGGATCATGAAGGCGCGTGAGGATTTCCTTTTCTGGCCGGAGCTTTTGAAAAAGCTCAACTCGCTCAACGCGGCATTGGATCGGAACGACATGGTTGCTGCACGTATGACGTTGGCCGAGCTCGTTTCTGGCTATTCGTCGACGGGTGAGGTTTCGGATTTGGCTTTCACCGGCGCCGAAACCAATACGGCCGCCTGAGAAGCGCAGACGTCAAAGCGCGCCTGCGTCAGGCTTGCGTCCTGCAGCGCGCTTTCGCTCTATGCAAGTCGTCATCCCAGTACAGCTGCACCCCTTCCGAAGGCATCGAAGCAATTGCAGGAAAAGTGCGAAGCGGCTTTCCGTCCGGGATTGCATTGAAACAAAGGTTGGAGCGGTTCGGCGCTTCCGTGAAACCTGTACCGCTCTAGTTTCGAACGACGGGCACAAAGCCTGTGCTGCCGCGATCCACGCAAATAAGAGCTACCAGATAAGCGAAGATCGGATCCAGGGCCTTCTGATTGAACATAATGCCGAAGCTGCCGGTGATGACGTAGCTGCTGACGAGCAGAAGCGCGAGCGCAATGGCCAGATCCCGGCCGGGTCCGGCTTCCTTTCTCCAAGCGCCCATCACCGGCGTCGCGAGCATCAGCGACAGCGCTGCAATGCCGAAAATGCCGGCATCGATCCCCGCGGTCAGAAAACCGTTGTGGACATGCGAATAGGTCAGTTGCGGCCTTATGCTTTCGGGCAGCTCTGCCAATACCGAAGCCATCCGGTTTTGCGGGCCATAACCCGTCAACGGGTCCTTGCTGATCGCCGATACTGCGCCTTTGTACAGTGCGAATCGTGCGCTGAGCGACGTGACCTCGCCGTCGCTGCGTTCGAGCGACGCCATATTCTCCTGCAGCGCCTCGATACGATGAAGGATTTGGCCGCTGCCGAGGGCGATAAGTCCCGCAAACAGCAAAGACCCGGTGATGGCGAGGCTGCGCAAACTCAGATGGAAGCTGTGTTTGCGAAAATACCAGAGGAAAATAACGATATGAATGGGTATGACCAGCCAGGCCGAGCGCGTTCCCGACAGCAGGACGCAGCCCAGACCGGCGGCATATCCCAATATGGCAATTCTTTGCTCGACACTTTTGGGTGATTGAACGTTGAGAAGCGCGATGCCACCGAAAAGAACGCCTATGACGCCCAGTAGTGCGGCGTTCGAAGTCCCGGCCTCTGCCCTCTCCATCAGAAACATGATCTGGAGCAGACTGAAAAGAAAGGTAACGATCATGCCGATCCCTGCGCCGAGAATAAACAGTGGCACGAGGCTGCCATTGGGAGACTGGCGCATCCGCGGCAAAACCAGCCAGACCGCAAAGAAAGGCAGCAGCCGGAATATCCAGTCCAGTTCTTCGGAGTAGGGCGGATTGACGAATATGCTGGCGATCATCACCAGCGGGTAGACCGACATGCCAGTGGCAACCAGCCGGTCGGATTTCGACAGGCTCAGGGAAAGCCGGCCCATCGCCAGACAGTAGAGGCCCCACACCATCGATCCGAGAAGGATGAACGAGTTGAAGTTCGGCGAAAGTCCGGGAAGCACGGCAAAGAGAAAGACCGCAATGCGGTTGTTCCGATCGAGTGTGCTTCCCGTCCCATTTTCAGGATAGAGCACTGCTATCTTCAGTTGTCTGAGGTATTTCACTTGCCGATCCTGACCATGCTGATGCCGTTTCGCTAAGGATCGCGGTCACGCCTGTCAAGCCGGGGATTGCGTGCAATCTATGGCTTTAAGCCTCGTGGTGTTCCAGCAACAGGCCTCCATGGGCGGAGGCGGTTCTATGAAATGTCGGAATCCGACATAAAGGCCAGCTACAGCAGTAAACACGTCTGAGGTGCAGTGGGCCGAAGGTTTGGTCGGCATACATATTCGCGCAATATCGCTGATTGCATTGAAGGCGCTACGAAGCACGGACAGAAATGATGCGTGGTCGCGGCTATACGGCCAGCTTATATGACCTCGCCGTTGTCAAAGTGCTATCGCCAATATCGGCCTGTCATATTTTCGGTCGATGATCGACCGAGGAGGTAGCCGAGGCCGAATGCCAGAATGCCGGTGCCGAGCAACAGGGCGCTGGCGGTATGCGGATGATCCCTGACGCCGTAGGCGACGGCGTAAGCCTCACGCTTCACCCCATCGGCGGCCGACTTCGCGGCTTTGGTTAAACCCTCTGGCTGCTCAGCCGGTTTTCCGGTGAATCCGGCGTTCAAATTCTGTTTGTCGGTCATGTCGGGACCTTTCCTGAAATTGGCTCGAGGCGGACGTTCAACTCTGCTCGCGCGTGCCGGGGGAGGCTTCGCGTTGATCGGCATCCTCGAGATCCGTTTTGACGAGGAACGCATCGGTATGTTCGCGCAACGCCTCCCGCAGTGCCGCAAGATTTGGCCGATTATCGATTTCGGCCTGTACATCGAGTTCATGGGCGTCGAGTTCATGGGCGTCGAGTTCATGGGCGTCGAGTTCATGTTCCGCCAGGGTCCAATGATGCCGGTGCCGGCCTTCCGGCCTGCCTTCATTTTCCCAGAGGGAATATGCCCTTTTCCGAATTTCCTCCTCGCGGGTGGTTGCCGGCAATCCGCCGCTATGCCTGTCGGTTTCGTTTGCGTCTGGCCGGGCTTTCTCCCGTCCGCGCGCCCTCGCGACAGATGAAAATTCCGGCCGGGCGTCGCCTAGCTTTTCCTTTGTCTTGCGTCGTGCTGGGTTTTTCATGAGGGTCTCCTTGGGGATTTCAACCAACTCGGCCGATCTAAGTTCCAAAAAAACAGTGTATTGAGGGAAGGGACCCATCACCTCGGTTGGCAAGGCAAGACAACTGGTATACTAGTATGCAAACAGTCTCACCGTCCTGGTATGGGTATGCCGCAGGCGTCAGAAACCGAAGTTTTGGTCGTCCCGCCGCAAGAAATCGGCGGAAGGCTGCGCCGGGTCACCACGGCCGGCGCCATTTATGAGCGGCTGCATGCCAATATCGTCTCGCTGCGGATGCCGCCTGGCATGCCGCTGCAGGAAAAGCGCATCGCCGAGGATTTCGGCGTCAGCCGCACACCGGTCCGAGAGGCACTGCTCAGACTTTCCGAAGGCGGGCTGGTCGATATCTATCCGCAGTCGGGTACTGTCGTATCGCGGGTTCCGGTTTCGGCGATTCCCGAAGCCGTCGTCGTGCGCAAGGCACTCGAAGGCACAACCGTCGAGACGGCTGCTCTGAACGCCACCGCTGCCGATATCGCCCGTCTCGATGCCATCATCGCCCGGCAGCGGTCGCATGCCGCGACCGGCAATGCTTCGAGCTTCCATGAGGAGGACGAGGCCTTTCACGAAGCAATCGCGCAGATATCGGGTTATCCCGGCATCTGGGTGATCCTGAAGACGGTCAAGGTGCAGATTGACCGGGCGCGACGGCTGACGCTGCCGGTGCTCGGACGAATGGACAATGTGGTGCATGAACATCTGATCATCCGCGATGCGCTCGCCGCCCACGATGCTGCGGCTGCACGTGATGCGATGATCCACCACCTGAGCGCCGTCATTCCCGACGTCGACGAGCTGCGCTCGCGTTACCCCGATTATTTCTGCTGACGGCAGATCCAGACACGAAACAAAATGCAAGGGAAGGAAGAAGCATGCGGCAAGGTTGGAGATGGTTCGGGCCGGAAGCGCCGGTAACGCTGGATGATGTCCGCCAGACGGGCGCGACCAATATCGTCTCTTCGCTGCACCAGGTGCCGATCGGCAGGGCCTGGACGGAAAAGGAAGTGCGCGAGCGCCAATCGCTGATTGAGACGACGCCAGGCGACCGTTCGCCGCTCGTCTGGTCGGTGGTCGAGAGCATTCCGATTCCCGATGCCGTCAAACGCAAGGGCGGCGAGGCGAGGGGCGAAATCGAGGCGTGGATCGCCAGCCTCGAAGCGGTGGCCGCCTGCGGCATTCCGATCGTCTGCTACAATTTCATGCCGGTGGTGGACTGGACCCGCACCGAACTCGACTTCGTGACGCCGACTGGTGCCACCGCCATGCGCTTCGATCACGAGCGCTTCGCGGCCTTCGACCTCTTCGTCCTGGAGCGGCCGGATGCGGGCCAGCAATATTCCGCGGAAGATCGCGAACGGGCCCGTGTCGTCTTCGAGGCGATGTCGGAGGCGGAGATCGCCGAGATCACCCGTATCATCACCTCGGCTCTGCCTGGTTCGACCACCGAGCCCCTCACCATTCCGGCCTTCCGGGAAAAGCTGGTCGCCTATAGCGGCATCGACGCCGCCCGGCTGCGCCGGCATCTGATCGAATTCCTGGAGGCGGTGACGCCGGCTGCCGAAGCCCGCGGCGTCAAGCTGACGCTGCATCCGGATGATCCGCCGCGTTCGCTGTTCGGCCTTCCCCGCATCGCTTCGACGAGCGATGATTATGCCGCTCTCTTCGATGCGGTGCCGTCACCGGCGAACGGCATGTGTTACTGCACCGGCAGTCTCGGCGTGCGCGCTGAGAACGACCTGCCGGCGATCGCCCGCCGCTTTGCTTCGCGCATACACTTCGCCCATCTGCGTGCCACGACCCGCGAGGGCGACGGCCGGACCTTCCATGAAAGCGCGCATCTCGAAGGCGACGTCGACATGGTTGCGGTGCTCCGGGAGTTGGTGGCGGAAGATAAGCGCCGCAGTGCCGAGGACACCATCGTCTTCCGCTCGGACCACGGCCATCGCATGCTCGACGATCTCGACAAAACAGTCACCCCCGGCTATCCGGCGATCGGCCGCATGCGCGGCCTTGCCGAACTGCGCGGCATCCTGCATGCGCTGGGCGCCCCGCCGAACTGAGGGCGCCCGGATCGCCGCCCTGCGCCAGCGGAAATCGGCGCGCTCTGAAGTCCAAGCGGTACTTCAGAGCGCGCAACCCTTCAAAAATAGATCGGTGCACATCTTCGCCCGTGCCGCGATCGCATCGATCTTCGGCGGCGGCTCCTGGCGCAGCATCGCGGCGCGCTGCGGCTCCATGATCATCATGCCGCGCAGCATGCCGCAGGCCGCATGCGGATCGTTGAGTGTTATCAGTCCACGCTCGATCTGCCTGCGCAGCCAGTCCTCCATCAGCGTGTTGGTCCTGACGATAGCCTTCTCATAAAAGCTATTGGCGATCTCCGGAAAGCGGTCGGACTCACTGATGACGAGCCGGGTGACGGTGATCGTATCCAGTGACAGTGCCAGCATGCCATAGGCCGTCAGCATACGTTCCAGCCCCTGCCTGAGATCCGCTACGGCGAGCGTCCCGGGGTCAAGCGCCATGAGGAAGCGTCCGGTCCGCTCCGTGACCATCTCGGAAAAGAGGTCCGCCTTCGTTGGAAACAGGCGGTAGAGCGTCTTGGTCGAAACCCCTGCGTCTTGTGCGATTGCAGCGATGCTTGCCGCGGCATAGCCGCTCTCATGAAACTGCCTGTTCGCCGCCTCGATGATGACGTTTCTCGTATCGTCGTCGCAGCGGATTTGCGGTCGGCCTCGGGGCCTCTTCTCGATTTCGTGATTTTGGACCATGACAATTTTCCAAATTCTCGTTGACATCCATTTTCTAATACATATTTTGGAAAACATCAAGTTTCCTAAATTGCATTCCATTCGAATTCAAAGGCCGCGGCCGATAGCGACAGCGACCACTCCCAGGAGAGAGACAATGTCCATCAAAACCCTGCAGGCTCTGAACAACAACGCGCCTGCCTCGGAAATCACGGCGGAAGCCGCACCCGCAACCCTTGACGCCGGCAACGCGCCCCGCATCACTGAGGCCGTCGTCGTATCGGAGCCTGCCGTTCGCAAGCGCCGTGGCCGGGGATTGCTGCTGGGCGCAACGGCTGTCGTCCTGATCGCTGCAGGCGCCTATTACGGCCACGACTACTGGACAGTCGGCCGCTTTCACATCTCGACCGACGATGCCTATGTGAAGGCCGACAATACGACCGTCGCACCGAAGGTTTCGGGCTATCTCGCCGAAGTGCTCGTCAGCGATAATCAGCTGGTCAAGGCTGGTCAGCCGCTTGCGCGCATCGACGACCGCGACTTCAAGGCCGCTCTCGATCAGGCAAGCGCCGATGTCGCCGCGGCCGAGGCAACGCTCAACGCCAAGCAGGCTTCGCTTGATATCCAGCAGTCGGCAATCGCCGCCGCCCGCGCGACGGTTGACGTCGACCGCGCGAACGAAACTTTCGCCGAGCAAAACAACAAGCGTTATTCGAACCTGGCCACCAGCGGCTACGCCCCGGTCCAGACGGCGCAGCAGGCCGCTTCGCAGATTGCCGCCGCCCAGGCAACGATCGTTCGCGACAGCGCTTCGCTCGACGCCGCCGTCAAGCAGGTCGATCTCTTGAACGCCGAGCTTGCCCAGGCGAAGGCTGCGCTTGCCCGCAGCCAGGCCGTGCAGCATCAAGCCGAGCTGAACCTCTCCTATGCAACGATCACAGCACCCGTCGACGGCACGGTCGGCAACCGGACGCTGCGTGTCGGCCAGTATGTTCAGGCCGGAACCCAACTCATGGCGGTCGTGCCGACGAGCGCGGTCTATGTGATTGCCAACTATAAGGAAACGCAGCTCACCGACGTCCGTGCCGGCCAGCCCGTGGAGATCGAGGTCGATACCTTCCCGGGCCGTACCTATCGCGGCCGGGTCGACAGCCTCGCTCCGGCAAGCGGCCAGGAATTTGCCCTGCTGCCGCCCGATAACGCCACCGGCAACTTCACCAAGGTCGTCCAGCGCATCCCGGTCAAAATCGTGCTCGACGGCGACGCCGCCATGAGTGGCGACCTGCGCCCCGGCATGTCCGTCCAACCGAGCATCGATACCAAGAACGACCGCAGCTAGGCCGGGAGCGAGGAGTTCGTGTCATGTCCACCATCGCAGCAACAACCTTAGCCATATCGCAGCCGCGCGCCAGCACCCGGGAATGGATCGCCGTTCTCGCCGGCATGATCGGCGCCTTCATGGCGATCCTCAACATCCAGATCACCAATGCGTCCCTCCTCGACATCGAGGGTGGCATCGGAACGGGCGTCGACAACGGCGCCTGGATCTCCACCTCCTACTTGATCGGCGAAATCGTCGTCATTCCGCTGACTGCCTATTTCAGCGGTGTTTTCTCGTTCCGCCGTTATATCCTCGTCAACTCCGTGCTTTTCCCGCTGTTCTCCATCGCCTGTGCCTTCGCCCATGATCTCGGCACGATGATCGTGCTACGCGGCCTGCAGGGCTTTGCCGGCGGTGTACTGATCCCGATGGCTTTCACCATGGTTCTGACCAAGCTGCCGAAATCGCAGCAGCCGCTCGGCCTCGCTATCTTCGCGCTTTCGGTCACCTTCGCACCGGCGATCGGCCCGACCATCGGCGGTTATCTCACCGAAAACTATGGCTGGCAGACGATTTTCTTCATCAATGCCGTCCCGAGCGCGATCATGGTGGTGGCGCTCGCCCTGACGCTCGACAAGCAGCCGATGCAGCTTGGTCTGCTGAGGGAAGGCGATTGGGCCGGTATCTTCACCATGGCGATCGGTCTTTCGGCACTGCAGACGGTGCTTGAAGAAGGCAACAAGGAGGACTGGTTCTCCTCGCCCTTCATCGTCAAGCTGAGTATCGTCGCCTTCGTCTTCCTCGCCGCCTTCATCTGGATCGAGCTCACCGTCAAGAAGCCGCTGGTCAAGCTCAGCCTGCTGAGGCAGCGCAACTTCGGCATTGGTGTTGCGGTCAACGTGCTTGTCGGCGTCGCTCTCTTCGGCAGCGTCTACATCCTGCCGCAATATCTCGGCCAGGTGCAGCGCTACAATGCCGAGCAGATCGGCAACGTGCTGGCCTGGACCGGTCTGCCGCAACTGCTGCTCATCCCACTCGTGCCGATGATGATGAAACGCTTCGATGCGCGTTACATCGGTTTTCTCGGTATCTCGATCTTCGCGATCAGCTGCTTCATGAACGTCATGCTTTCGGCCGATACCGCCGGCGACCAGTTCTGGATCCCGAACATCGTTCGCGCGATCGGCCAGGCGCTGGTGCTAACGCCGATCACCGCTATCACCACCGCCGGCATCGCAGCCGCCGACGCGGCCGCCGCTTCGGGCCTGACCAACATGCTGCGCAATCTCGGCGGGGCGGTCGGCACGGCAACGCTCGGCACGGTTCTGACCAAGCGCGAGCAGTTCCACTCCAACATCATCGGCCAGTCGATAACGCTCGGCCGCGATGAAGTCCGCAACCGCCTCGACCAGGTGACCGGCTACTTCATGTCGCACGGCGTCTCCGACCATGCGGTCGCAACGCAGAAAGCTGTGGTGGCGCTCGGGCAGATCGTCAAACGCCAGGCCCTAATTATGGGCTTCAGCGATACCTTCGCCGTTATCGGCACGGTGCTTGCCATTGCTGCCATTGCCTTGCTCTTCGCCCAGAAGCCACGCGCAGGTGCAGGCGCCGGCGCCCACTGAAGGTCGGCCTCCGCATTGTTTCCCAACGAGCGCAGAAGCATGACAGGGAAAGCCCTCCTTCGCCCGAAGGAGGGCTCTTTGTGACGGCCTGTTACGGAATCTCGACCGTGAAGGCGAAGCTTGCCACGCCGCCCGGCGCCAGGATGGTCGTGGAGGGACGTTTCGACAGTTCGGTCGAACCTCCGCCCTCCGCAGCCGTTCCATGCCAAGGCTCGATGCAGATGAACGGCGCACCCGGTTTGGTCCACAAGGCAAGGTTGGGCAGGTTCTTGAAGCCAAATAGCAAGCTCGGTCCGCTTTCGGCGCCGTAACGCAGCCCTTCGCCGGCACCTTGCGGGAAGATCATCGCATCCTGCTCGAACATCGCATGATCCAGCATCAGCCGGCCGGCATTGAACGGCGAGGGCAGCGACGCAGGGTTGATCAGGCCACCCTCCAGCCGTACGAGCTCCGGCTCGCCTTGATTGTCGAGTGTAACCGTATGGGCCTGCCCGGCGGCACCGGGCAACGGCCAGGCGAAAGCCGGATGGAAGCCCAGCCCGAACGGCATCGCCTTGCTGTCGCGATTGGTAACCTCTGCCGTCACCGTCAAAATGCGGCCCTCGACCGCATGCTCCAAGGTCAGCTGAAAATCGAATGGATACACTGCTCTCGTGGCTTCGGAGGCGACCAGCTGGTGCCGGCACATCGTTGCCGTGGATGCTGCAAGTCTAAACTCGCTCCGGCGGGCAAAACCATGCTGGGCCATCGGGTAGACCGCGCCGTCGATCGCGATCTTGTCATCCGGAGCCTTGCCGACGATCGGAAACAGGATCGGCGACCGCCCGGTCCAGAAGGCTGCATCGCCCGTCCACAGCCAGGAGCGTCCGTCGCTTGACGTAAGCGACTGCATCTCGGCGCCAAGGGGAGAGATGTCGACGGTGAGATCCTGATTGCCGATCCGGATTAAGGTTGGCATCGCAATTCCCTTTCGCGCTGGTTCGGTACCAAGCCATACCTTTCCGCACCAGGGATTTCCACTCAATAGGTGGAGCGCGCGGTGGTGTGATCATGTTGTTGGGCGGACGCTATTTCCTGATCGCACCCAATCTTGCGAGCACTTCATTCGGGATTCCGTAGCGCTGAATGGCATCGCGATTGTTGCGCAGCCCGCAGATCTCGCGCTGGATGAAGAATGCCCAGACGGCATCGGAGGCTGCATTGAGCAGCCTCTCGTGTTCCTCGGCACTCTGGCGCTCGGCGGCCCAAGCCTTCAGCGCTGCAAGCGCCGCTTCCACCTTCAGCCCGTGACGCCCGAGCGCATCGGCACGTTCGGCCATCAGCTCGTATTCGAGGACGTTGAAGCCGTTTCTATCCTGCTGGGATTGTCTGAGGGTTGCGGCGGACGAACGCTCATTGGCACGAATTCCCTTCGGCGAAGGCCACGATCTTAGCCAATCCGGCTCGACAGATCGAGAGGGTTCGAACGGGTCTATCCCGTCATTTCCATGCGTGGCATAAGGGCGCCGAAAAAACTTTCCCCCTGGGCCCAGCACATCATGATTCGTATCGAGAATATCAGCAAACAGCTCAGCCACCGGATCCTCTTCATCGAGGCATCGGCAGCCCTCAACAGAGGCGAGAAGATCGGTCTCGTCGGCCCGAATGGCGCCGGCAAAACGACGATCTTCAGGATGATCAACGGTGAGGAACAGCCCGATGAGGGGCAGGTGTCCTGCGAGAAGGGCGTTACCATCGGCTATTTCAACCAGGACGTCGGCGAGATGGCGGGGCACAGTGCCGTCGCCGAGGTGATGAACGGCGCCGGTCCGGTCAGCATCGTTGCCGGCGAGTTACGCGAGCTGGAGGCCGCCATGGCCGATCCCGAGCAGGCCGACGACATGGATAAGATCATCGAGCGTTATGGCGAGGTGCAGGCGCGCTATGAGGAGCTTGACGGCTATGCGCTCGAAGGCCGCGCCCGCGAAGTGCTCGCGGGCTTAAGCTTCAGCCAGGAGATGATGGACGGCGACGTCGGTGCGCTGTCGGGCGGCTGGAAGATGCGCGTGGCGCTCGCCCGCATCCTGTTGGCGCGACCCGACGTCATGCTGCTCGACGAGCCGAGCAACCATCTGGATCTCGAAAGCCTGATCTGGCTGGAAGAGTTCCTGAAGGGATACGAAGGCGCGCTGCTGATGACCTCGCACGACCGCGAGTTCATGAACCGGATCATCACCAAGATCATCGAGATCGACGGCGGCACATTGACGACCTATTCGGGCGATTACGAATTCTACGAGCAGCAGCGGGCGCAGAACGAAAAGCAGCAGCAGGCCCAGTTCGAGCGTCAGCAGGCGATGCTCGCCAAGGAAATCAAGTTCATCGAGCGGTTCAAGGCGCGCGCCTCGCATGCCTCGCAGGTGCAGAGCCGCGTCAAGAAACTGGAAAAGATCGACCGGGTGGAGCCGCCCAAGCGCCGGCAGTCGGTCGCTTTCGAATTCCAGTCGGCGCCGCGATCCGGCGAGGACGTGGTCAGCTTGAAGAACGTACACAAGAAATACGGTAGCCGAAGCATCTATGAAGGGCTTGATTTCATGGTGCGGCGGCGGGAACGCTGGTGCATCATGGGCATCAACGGCGCCGGCAAGTCGACACTGCTGAAACTGGTGACCGGTACCGCCGAGCCAGATGAAGGCAGCGTCGCGCTCGGTGCCAGCGTCAAGATGGGCTATTTCGCCCAGCACGCCATGGATATTCTCGATGGCGAGCACACCGTCTTCCAATCCCTGGAAGACCGGTTTCCCCAGGCGGGGCAGGGGCCTTTGCGGGCGCTTGCCGGATGTTTCGGCTTTTCCGGCGACGACGTCGAGAAGCGGTGCCGCGTGTTGTCGGGCGGCGAGAAGGCGCGGCTGGTCATGGCAATGATGCTGTTCGACCCGCCGAACCTCTTGGTGCTCGACGAGCCGACGAACCATCTCGACCTCGACACCAAGGAGATGCTGATCAAGGCGCTGTCGCAATATGAGGGCACCATGCTGTTCGTCTCGCATGACCGGCATTTCCTCGCCGCACTTTCCAATCGGGTGCTGGAGCTGACGCCTGAGGGCATCCATCAATATGGCGGCGGCTATACGGAATATGTGGCGCGCACCGGCCACGAGGCGCCGGGTCTTAGGAGCTGACGATTATTTTCGTGCGGCATGTCGAAACCGTCGGCATCCGGCGAGGGCAGTCGCGGTCCTGCTGACGATCAAGGTCGACGATGTTTATGCAGTCTGCGCGGAGCTGCGCAGGCTTGGCGTGACGCTGCTCAATGGACCGGTCGATCGTCCCTGCGGCCGCCGTACGGCGGCCTTTGCGGATCCGTCCGGCCACGTCTGGGAGGTCGCGCAGATACTGCGCTAAGTGTTGCATCCAAGGCCTTGGCGAGCCGCTTCCATCACCCGAAGGGCGGATTCTGCGGCTATTGCCACGATGATGACCAAATTCCGTGGTGTTCGGAGCCCTCTTCATGCAATCGGGGACGGGCGCATCAGCATGGACTGGATAAATCGCTATATCGATCAGCCGCTACTGCACGGCGCGGCGGGCTTGTTGCGGAGCTGGCATCTTCGGACGCGGCAACCGCCGGAACTGCTGGAGCCGACGTGGAATCTCGTCGTGCTTTCCTTTCTGCTGATCGCGAGCGGGCAGGTCCTGGCCGGCAAGCCTTTCGCGCTCGGTGTTGCCGCGCTGATCATGCTGGCGCTGCCGTCCGCGCGAAAACTGCTTTCGGTGATGAAGGCGAGCGGAGGCGGCTACGGCGCCCGGGAATACAAGTCGTTGAGAGCACGCGCCATCGCCAAACGTGAGGCGGAGTGGTCGGTGCGGATCATCGTCCTGTTTTGCTCTGCCTGCCTTCCCTTCTTCACCCGCATCGACGATCCGGCGGGAGCCTGTTTCATGCTGGGGGCAAGCATCTGGTTCGTCCTGACCGGGCCGCTCAAGGCCTATCTCGAGGCGGCCGAGCCCCCCGAGCCGAATGAAGGCGACCGGATGTTCAGCGGCGCTTTTTATTTCGGCTGAACCGGGCCGATGCGGCGTTGCATGCGCCGGGCCCGAGAGGGACAGGGAACCAAATGGGGCGGCCTCCGTTATCTCCGCAGCAACGTAAAAGGAGATTGCGATGCTTTATTACGCTCTGGTGTTTCTCGTTGTGGCCTTGATAGCCGGCGTCCTCGGATTTGGCGGTATAGCAGGGGCTTCAGCTTCTATTGCCCAGGTTCTGTTCTTCATTTTCCTGGTGCTGTTCGTGGTATCGCTCGTCATGCGCTTTATGCGCAGAGTATAGCGCGAATGGAATAAGTATAAAAACCCGGCGAGCACATCGCCGGGTTTTTCTTTATTGCCGCATCCGGTTTGACGCCGCCCTCACTGGAGGTTCCCGTTACGATCATGGTCGGCTGTCGCGAAATCCGCCATGACCCGCTGCATGAATTCGCTTCGGCTGATGCCGCCATTGTGGTTGGCGTCGGTCAAGGAGAATTGCTCGACGGTCAGGATCTGAACCGTCTCATCGGACTGAAGGCTGCCATCCTTGTTCTTGTCGAGACTTCCGAATGCCGTGCCCATGAAGGTTTCGTATTCGGAGCGATCGACCGTCTTGCTGGCATTGCCGTCGAGTCGGTCCATCTGGCCCTGATACATCGATCCGGGCTGCTGTTGTTGTGCTGCTGCCCCAAGGCATTGGCACAGGATAAGTGTCGTCGCGAAAGCCAAGGTCTTCATCGTTTGATATCCTTCCCCCATTATCGGCAAGCCAGACGATTGCCGACGAAACCGCCACCGCCTATGCCGGCTCCAATAGCAAGCACCTGTCCGGTTCCAGCCCCGATCGTGCTGCCGATCAGACCGCCGACAATCGCGCCGCCGACGGTTCCGGCAATACAGCCGAATTCGGAATTGTGATCCGCGACCGCCTGTGATGTCGGCCCGGACTGGCAGCCAGAGATGGCAAGGCATCCCGCAAGCATGATGTTTGTCGTGCGTATGCGCATGTTTCCCTCCCGATAAATATACCCGCCATCTGCAAAAGAGACCGGTGGGTGTACGATTGTTCGGTCCCTGCGAAGCTATCGCCTGATTATATCGCTGAAATTCAGACTTTATTTCTGTTCGAACAGAAGGAGAATTCCGGAAAACAACCGGACATTCTGCGGCAGTGCAAAGCAATCACGCCATTTCCCCCGCCGTTACAGTCTTGCAGGGAGAATACTTCCAAATAGTACAGCTGTAGACCCCGAATGGCAACCTGCGCGGTCATCATCGCAATCGGCAACAGGGCGCTCGTCCGGAAAAGACGATGGCGATCGCAATCGTGCCTTTCCGGCAACCATTCCTGACAACATCATGAAATAACCGGATGACGTGAATTAGTGCCTTTGAAATGTCCCAATGGGGCTGAACCGTAGGCATGTTTGTCGCTCGTGCCCTCCCATGCGCTTCGACAGGCGATGCGAAAAGGATGCCGGTTCCGGATCGTTTAGTGGTTCCGTCCGTTATCTGTAGCCGAATCTGGTGGCGAGTAGCCGGGTATTTTGCTCCCGTCACGATTTGAGAAGGAGACACTTATGAAGAAGACTTTTGCGACGGCGTTTGCCGCGGTATCATTGAGCCTCATCGGCGCGGCGGCGGTCAATGCCGCCGACCCGGTCACCAGGACATATGAAGAGCCGGACCTGCGCAACGGCGTGAAGATCGGTTACCTCACCTGCGATATCGGCGGCGGCACGGGTTATGTGCTCGGTTCATCCAAGGAGGCCGATTGCATCTTCCAGTCGACCGTCGGCAACGAGCTTACGGATCGTTATACCGGCGAAGTGAGAAAACTCGGCATCGACCTCGGTTTCACCACGCGCAGCCGGTTGATCTGGGCCGTGTTTGCGCCGACGGCCGGTTATCATCGCGGATCGCTCGCCGGCCTCTATGTCGGCGCCACCGCCGAGGCGACGCTCGGCGCCGGTGTTGGCGCCAATCTCCTGGTTGGCGGCACCTCCGGCTCGATCCATCTGCAGACGGTCAGCCTGACCGGCCAGCTTGGCCTTAACGTCGCGGCCGGCAGTGCCTCGATGACGCTGACGGCCGACAATTGATATGCCTTTTGGCGCCCCGCCGCGTTGCGGCGCGGCAGGGGCGCCACTCCTCCGAAGGGCCTTTCACGCCGCAACTTGCCTCAGCCGGTCACGATATTATGAATATTCGCATGGCAACGCCTGACGAGGACGACATCCTGGTGAGGCACTATCTGAAGATTTGGGACAGCTACGGCACGCCGCCGGAACATTACAGGCCAGATGCGGTGGCACGGATCTTGTCTTTCATCAGCAGCGGCCGCGAGCAGCGACGTCTGACTTCGTTCCTTGCCATCGTCGAAGGCGAAATCGCCGGTTCCGTATCCTGCCAGCTGCACCAGTCGCCGTTTCCCGAAGTCATCCGGGAAGAACAGCAGCTGCATGGTTACATCTGGTCCGTCTATGTCGCGGACGCCTTCCGACGGCGCGGCATCGCGCAGGCGCTGACCGGCAGGGCGGCCGACTATCTGAAATCGATCGGCTGCACGACCACTGTCCTCCACGCCTCGGAGGCCGGCGAGCCGGTCTATCGGACCGTCGGTTTCGAACTGGCGAAGGAAATGCGCCTGCAGTTTCCGGCGGAGTAACGAAGGGTCTTCCGTTTATGTTTTTGCCCGGCCGGGTGCGACAAAAGTGGCGATCGTTGTCTCGTCATGGCCGGCCTCGCGCAGGAAGCGGCTGGCAAATTCGATGGCGGGGCTTCTCAGCGCATCGTCTGGTCGGATCAGATGAAAGGCCACGTGATAATCGAGCGTCCGGTCCGAGACGGCGACGACGCGCCCGTCGGCAAGTGCGGCGTCCGATAGAGGTGGCCGGGCAAGCGCGATGCCAAGCCCTTGCGCGCAGGCATCGATCACCAGATTGTAATCCTCGAAGCGCCGGTCATGGCCGCGCGGGATATAGTCGACGCCCTCGCGGGCAAGCCAGCGGCGCCAGCCTTCGATATTCGAATCGTGGAGGATCGGCAGATCGAGCAGCGAAAGGGCGTCGGAGCGCGGGCCGAGCCGGTCCGCCAGGGCCGGGGCGGCGATCGGAAACGACTTCTCCTGCCAGAGCGGCAGGGCGCGCACGCCGGCCCACGGCCCCTTGCCGCAGCGGATGGCAAGGTCCGTGCCTTCGCCGAAATCCGCCAGCCGGTGTTCGAGCGTCAGTTCGACATGCAGCTCGTTTCCTTCGAGCTTCGGCAGACGCCGAAACAGCCACAAAGAGGCGACGGAGGGTGTCACCGAAAGACGCACCACCGCCTTGTTCCGCCGAGGCAGCCAGCGCTCGCCGCTATTGCCGAGCAGGGCAAGCGCTTCCTCCGCCCGCGCGAAAAACCGCATGCCCTCCGGGGTCAGGCGCACGCCTCTGGCCTCGCGGGCAAACAGGCGCACCCCCATCCAGCGCTCGAGGCGGGAGACCTGGCGCGACACCGCGCCATGAGTGATGCCGCTTTCCTCGGCCGCGGCGGAAAACGAGCCGAGACGGGCGGCACGTGCAAAGGTCTCGAGCGTATCGAGTGGCGGCAGAACCTGCGAGCTGTGAACCATATGCACATTTGATCATCGATTGCGATGCTTTTCAAGCACGCATCGAAGGCCTATCCATTGGCTCATCACATATGGAGGCGAAAATGAGCATGGCTGCAAGCGCACCGGTTTCGGCGAAAGAGCAAGGCAAGTTCGACCTGGTGGCATTTGCGGCGATCGTCGTCACCATCCTCTTCTGGGCATCGTCCTTCGTGGTAATCCGCATCTGTCTCGGGCCGCTGACGCCGATCGAACTGGCAACGGCGCGTTATGTCGCCGCTGGTGCCATCGCGCTGGTCTATCTCGCCCTCTATCGGCCGATGCCGGAAAAGCGCGATTTCCTCCGCCTCTCCGTCGCCGCCGTGCTCTTCATCGCCGCCTATGCGGTTCTGTTGAACACCGGCGAGCAGACCGTTGCGGCCGGGCCGGCGAGCTTCATCATCAATACCATGCCGGTCTTCACCGCCCTGATCGCCACGTTCGCGCTCGGCGAGCGCTTCGGACGCTGGGGCTGGGCCGGTACCGCGGTGTCCTTCGGCGGCGTAGCGTTGATTGCGGTTTCCTCCGAGGGCGGCTTCAAGCTCGATCCGAATGCCGTCCTTATCCTTGGCGCAGCGCTCTGCTCGGCGATCGCCAGCGTGTTGCAGAAGCCGCTGCTCGGGCGGCTACCGGCCCTTGCCGTCACCGCCTGGATCCTGCTGATCGGTTCCGTGCCGCTGTTTCCGGCTGTTCCAGCGACGATCCATGCAATGGCCGCCGCACCGGCTGAGGTGAACTGGGGTGTTGCCTATCTCGTCATCTTCCCGACGGCGATCGGCTACCTCACCTGGGCGATCGCGCTGAAGCGCCTGTCAGCCGCCCGCGCTTCGAATTTCCTCTATGGCGTTCCGCCGGTCGCCACGCTGATCGGGTTCGTCTGGCTCGGCGAGACGCCGACGGTGCTGGGCGCGGTCGGCGGTGTCATGGCAATCCTCGGCGTGCTCGTCGTCAACGTGATGCGGAAGCGATAGACACAAATCGGTCCGGAAGGTGATCATGTCTTACCCCAGATCTAGCGGAGCAGTCCGTCCCGCCCAAACTCATCCCAACCCCGTAGCTGTGCGGACGCTTCCTCGGTGAGTTCTTGCGATGCCGCAGCCGCCTTATTGTCACTCTTCAGCGAACGCGTCAGCTTCGCCTTGTAGGCCGCCCTCCGCCTGTTTTCCATGGCGGCCGCGGTGTCCTCTTCACGCCACTCTTCGACAGCGCCTCGGTCGAGCAGATCCTCGACCATCCGTGGTTCGAAGACGTGGAAGGTAATCTGCCTGGCGCGGCCTCGAAGCTTCACCGTACGCGTTCCCGCGCTGGGCAGGCGACCGTCCTGCAGCCAGCGACGCCTCTCGGTCGTTGAGATCGTCAGGATGTCCTCGATTTCGCGCGGGATCACCGGCAGGCTTTCGACACCTTGGAGCGATTTCGCAATGACTGCCGAGGCATGACGAAACTCGCTCCTCGCGCTTTCAGGCATTGTCAGCGTGAAAACCGTCCCGCTGATGTCGAGCGATTTTCGGAGGGGCGAGGGGAGGCGCGCACGGATTTCCAAGAGGATTCCCTTGGCACGCACTGAAGACCCTAGCGTGGCCGCGGGCGGGAGCGCCCACGTTTCGACCAGTGCAGGAGTGTCATTCTTCTTGTTTTTCGCCATGCGCAAAGAGATGGGATCAAGGCGCAGCCCCGTCAACGCTCACCGCGTTTTACATCGACCTCCTCGATCCCCGCCAAAACGAACAGCTCCTGCGCCACAGCGTGGTACGACGACGGCGTTCGTGGTATTTTTTGAGAACGGTGGAGCGGGATCAACGTCGATGCAGACGATTGAGGATTGGCTAGGTCAACTCGGTCTCGGCAAGTACGCCGACGCTTTCGTCGGGAATGACGTCGATCTGAGAGCGCTCCCTCATCTTGCCGAATCTGACCTCCAGGAGCTCGGCGTCTCGCTTGGGCACCGGAAGATTATTCTGGCTGCTATAGACCGGCTTGCGCATCAAGGTCCCGGCGAGCAGCCTCCTGCTCCGGCCGTTACCGAGGCCCAATCCGAAGCGGCGGCTGACCGGCGACTGCTCAGCGTGCTCTTCTGCGACCTGGTCGGGTCGACAGCGCTGTCCGCGCAGCTCGACCCGGAAGACATGCACGAGCTGACCCGCCGCTATCAGGATAGCGTCGCCGGCGCAGTCACGCGCTTCGGAGGCTACGTCGCCAAATATCTCGGAGATGGCGTGCTTGCCTATTTCGGATGGCCAATGGCCTACGAGGACCATGCAGAGCGTTCAATTCGAGCCGGCCTCGAGGCGATGGCCGCCGTCGACGCCCTGCAGTCTCCTAGCGCGCAACAATTGAAGGCGCGCATCGGCATCGCATCCGGGCGCGTGGTCGTTGGCGACACCGACGGCAGCGCGAAGGAACGTGCATCGATCGCCGGAGACACTCCCAACCTGGCCGCACGTCTGCAGGCCGCGGCCGCCCCAGGCCAGATCGTGGTCTCCGACAGCACCCGCCGCCTCGCTGGGCAGTCGTTCGAAATCGAGAGCCTCGGCACGCAGGAGCTCAAAGGCTTCACCTCGCCCATTGCGCTGTTCGAAGTCCGCGGTCAGCGAGAGGTGGACAGCCGTTTCGAAGCCGCGCATGCCAGCGGGCTTTCGAAATTTGTCGGCCGCGTCAGTGAGATCGGCCTGCTGCTGGAACGGTGGGAGTTAGCGAAAGCCGGGCAAGGCCAGGCGGTCTTCCTGTCGGGGGAGGCTGGTATTGGGAAATCGCGCCTTATCGAGGCTTTCGAAGAACGTCTGCAAGGGTCACAGCATGAACTCATCCGATTGCAATGTTCGCCCTATCACGTGACATCGGCCTTTTACCCGATCGTCGAGCGACTGAGCCGGCTCGCGTCGTTTTCGCCGGCAGATGATCGGAACACGCGCGTCGAAAAGTTTCTCACCCTTGTTCGCCGCTACGGCGAAAACCCCTGCGACGTTGGCGCGATCTACGCCGAGCTGCTTTCGCTCGACCTCGGCGACGAGTTCAGGCCGCCTGATCTCTCCGCGCACCAGCGCAAAGAAATTCTCGTCCGCACATTGGCGAACCGTCTGCTGCTTGCGGCCAGGATCGCACCGGTGCTCATGGTTTGCGAGGACGCGCACTGGATGGACCCGTCCACCAGCGAAGTGCTGAGAGAACTCGTCAGCCGGCTTCACGGCGCCGCCGCCCTTGTCGTTGTGACCCACCGACCGGAATGGAGCGCGAACTGGGCAAGCGGACTGGCGCAGGCGACGACGCTCTCCGTTGGGCGCTTGACCAGGCAGCAGATGCGCGAGTTGATCGAGTCCATGGTGTCCGACATTCCCGAACAGCTCGCCGAAAGGATTGCGGAGCGGACGGACGGAGTGCCGCTGTTCGTCGAGGAGTTGACCCGCTCGGTCGTGGAGAGCGGAAAACCGTCATCGCTGGACGCAGAGATCCCGGACAGTCTGCAAGGCTCCCTCATGACTCGTCTCGATCATTTGTCGACCACGGCCAAGGAAATCGCGCAAATTGCCGCCGTCATAGGCAGGGAATTCGATCGCGGCCTTCTTTCGAAGATAGCCGGCCTGGACGACCGGGCGCTGGAGAAAGCGCTGAACCAGCTCGAGTCCAGCCAGATCGTCGTCGAAGGCGGCGTCTTGCACGACGCTCTCGTTTTTCGACATGCGCTGATTCAGGATGCGGCCTACCAATCGCTCCTCAACCGGCGCCGGCGCCATTTCCACGAGAAGATCGCCAGGGTGCTCGTCGAACAATATGACGATGTCGCTGCCACCCAGCCCGAGCTCATCGCCCAGCACTACGAGAAAGCGCAGCGGATTGAGCTCGCGCTTCCCTACTGGATGAAGGCTGGAGAACGCGCCCTCGCACGATCAGCCAACTACGAGGCGGTCGACCATTTCCAGAATGCCTTGGCAATCGCAGAGCAACTGCCTGAAGGAGCTGAGCGGCAAAGGGACCTGCTCACCGCGATCCTAAAACTCGGCGACGCCCTTTTCGCTGCGGGTCGCATGACGGATTCGCTGGCGAAATACAGGCTGGCCGCCCCATTGGCACGCAAAGCGGCCGACACGCAGGCCTTTGTTCGCGCGGTGATTGGTCTTGACGGATCCAAATTCCTCTCCTCGAATTCGCTTGCCGAAACGGTGCCGCTTCTCGAGGAAGCCCTCGAGATGGTTGAACCTGCGGATCTAAGTTCACGGTGTCAGCTTCTCAGCCGCCTTGCGCGAGCATACACCTACCTGAGCGACAGCAAGAACGCGGCAAAATGCCATGGAGAAGGGATAGAACTGGCCCGGCGGGTTGGCGATAAGACTGCGCTTGTGGAGCTCTCCGCACTGCCATTCCTGACGCCGGCACCGGTTAAGTCCGTTAGCGAGAGAAACGACCGGATCGCACGCATAGATGAAATAAGACGCCTCGCGGGTGAGATCGATGACGACGACGTGCAAAGCCGAGCGCTTTCAGTCGACGCCTATGTCTCGACGGAACTCGGCGATCGCGCACGCGCCGATCGGGCGGTTGACGCGCTGGACGAACTTGGTACCAAGCGGCAGCATCTCAACGTCCAGTTCTACGCTCGCATCGCAAGAGCGATGATGGCCATACTCGATGGAAGGTTCGCGGCTGCGGAGGAGTTTGCTGAAGACGCGCTGAAGCTCGGCATGCAGACCCTTGGCGTTGCGCCCGAGGGCGTTTACGGCATGCAGATGTTCGCGATCCGACGGGAGCAGAGCCGCCTCTCGGAGGTCGCACCGGTCATGAAACTGTTGATTGAGGAACACCCGGACGAAACTACCTGGCTGCCGGGTTTTGCGTTGGTTGCCTTTGACCTGGGCTATCGGGATGCGGCTCAAAGAAGGTTGAGCGAGCTTGCCCGCACCCGCTTCGCCCTTCCGCTTGACGGAAAGCGGAGTGCATCCCTCTCGTTCCTGACAGAAGTCGCTGCCGGTCTCGCCGATACGGACGCTGCTAGAACCCTCTATAAGCTTATGCTCGACTACAAGGAGATGACCGTCACGATCGGTATGGCAACCGTTTGCTTCGGCGCGGCCAGCCGCTATTTGGGAGTGTTGGCAGCGGCGCTGGGCGAATTCGACAGAGCGTCGGAGCACTTTGAGCATGCGCTCGAAATGAACGCGGCGATCGGTTCGCGGCCGTGGCTCGCGCACACAGAGGCAGATTATGCGGACTTGCTAATGAAAATAGGTAGCCGGGCCGCGATAAAGAGAGCAATGTTGCTATCCGAGAATGCCCGGTCAACCGCGGCCGAACTGGGAATGGTCCGGCTGCAACAGCGACTGAAGCCAACGATGCATTAGGACCAACAGTTCGCTGCTTTGGTGGGAGGAAGGTCTCGTCATGCCACGCTACATCATCGAAAGAAACTTTGCAGAACAGCTCGATCTATCAAAAGAGGGGGTCGAGGAAATCAACCTGATCAACGATCAGGAAGGAGTGAAGTGGATTTTTTCGTTCCTCAGCGCGGACAGAAAAAAGACTTACTGCCTTTACGAGGCGCCCAGTACGCAAGCCATTCTCGCCGCGGCCCGGAGGAACAATGTCCCCGCGGATGTCATCATAGAGGTCAGCGAGGAAATCGGTCCCAATATGTTTGCTTAGCGCTCCTCGGCCAGCACAGGCGTCAGGCGCTGCCGCGAAGGCTGCCAGAACGAACTGGTGGCCGTCGTTATCCGCCTTGTGTCCTCTCAAAGGCTGCGGGTCCAGAATTTTCGGGTGGTCAGTCTGAACTTAAATGGAAGGCGATATCAGCAGATAAGCATTGCGCAGGCGTTCGCTTTCTTTAAAACGAAAGCAGATCGAAAGGTGCCTGCTCATGTTCTTGACCGACCGGCAAACTGAAATCGTGGAAATAGCGAAATCGAGCGGCAGGGTCCTGGTCGAGGAGCTCGCTTCCCGCTTTTCGGTGACGCCGCAGACGATCCGCAAGGACTTGAACGATCTCTGCGATGCGCAGGTGCTGACGCGCATCCATGGCGGCGCCACATTCCCGAGCGGCACCGAGAACGTCAAATACGAGGCACGCCGGCAGATCGCCGCTTCCGAGAAACAGGCGATCGGCATGGCTGCGGTCGAACTGATCCCGAGCGGCGCCTCGCTCTTCATCAATATCGGAACGACGACCGAGGCGGTGGGCGAGGCGCTCGCCAACCATCACGAGTTGATGGTCATCACCAATAATATAAATGTCGCCAACAGGTTGCGCTTGCTGCCGGCGATCGAGGTGGTGATCGCCGGTGGCGTCGTGCGCGGTTCGGACGGCGGCATCGTCGGCGAAGCGGCAGTCGATTTCATCCGCCAGTTCAAGGTCGATTATGCCGTGATCGGCGCGTCGGCGATCGATATGGACGGCGCGCTTCTCGACTATGACTTTCGCGAGGTGAAGGTCGCCCAGGCGATCATCGCCAATGCCCGGCATGTCATTCTGGTTGCCGATTCGACCAAGTTCGAGCGCACGGCACCGGTCAGGATCGGCCAGCTTTCTCAGGTTCATACCTTCATTACCGATCACTGTCCGGCGCCGTCGATCCGCAATCTCTGCCTCGAGAATAATGTGAAGCTGATCGAAACGAACGCTAGATCGCGCTAATCGCGCCGCGATCTTCAGATTCGCTTGGCCCACGTGTCGGTCTTTCGTTTTGCGTAATCCGGGGCGACATGCATTAGGACTTCGGCCGAGGATCTCCCGTCAGCGCCTTGTACTCTCCGTCAGTCAACCCGCGAAACATTCGTTTGACATTCGTATTGCTTTCGTTTTAACTGCCTCTACTTTCGCAATTGCGCAGGTTTTGTGCGATGCGAAATCGGCATTTGGGCTCGGAGGGGTAATGGGCCGGGAGATTCACGACATATTCGTCATCGGCGGCGGCATCAACGGCTGCGGCATCGCGCGCGATGCCGTCGGGCGCGGTTATTCCGTGGCGCTGGCGGAGATGAACGATTTCGCCTCGGGCACCTCGTCGGGCGCCACCAAGCTCATTCATGGCGGCCTACGGTATCTCGAGCATTATGAGTTCCGCCTCGTGCGTGAATCGCTGATGGAGCGCGAGATCCTCTGGGCGACGGCGCCGCACATCATCTGGCCGCTGCGCTTCGTGCTGCCCTACCACAAGGGCGGTATCCGCCCGGCCTGGTTGATCCGCCTCGGCCTCTTCCTCTACGACCATCTCGGCGGCCGCAAGCTGCTGCCGGCGACCTCCGTGCTCGACATGCGCCGCGATCCGGCTGGCAAGCCGCTGAAAGCGCTGTTTGCCAAGGCCTTCGAATATTCCGACGGCTGGGTCGACGATGCCCGCATGGTGGTGCTGAACGCCCGCGACGCCGCCGACAAGGGAGCGACGATCATGCCGCGCACCAAGGTGGTGTCGGCAAGGCGCGAAAATGGCCTGTGGCATATCGAGACGACCGATACGGTCACCGGGCGCAATGACAGCCATCAGGCCAGAATGCTGGTCAATGCCGCCGGTCCCTGGGTCGATCATGTCATCCGTTCGGCCTTTGGCCAGAACGAGGCGCATCACGTCCGCCTCGTCCAGGGCAGCCACATCATCGTCAAGAAGAAGTTCGACGATCCCAGAGCCTATTTCTTCCAGAATCCCGACAACCGTATCATCTTCGCCATCCCCTATGAGGGCGAATTCACGCTGATCGGTACCACCGACCGGGATTACACCGCCGATCCCAGGGATGTCCGGATCTCCGAGGAGGAGACCGTCTATCTTTGCAATGCGGCATCGGAATATTTCAAGGAGCCGGTCAGGCCCGAGGATATCGTCTGGACCTATTCGGCGGTCAGGCCGCTTTATGACGATGGCGCTTCGAAAGCGCAGGAAGCGACGCGCGATTACGTGCTGAAGCTGGAGGGCGAGGGGAGTGCCGCGCCGCTGCTCAACGTCTTCGGCGGCAAGCTCACCACCTATCGCCGGCTTTCCGAGCATGCGCTGGAAAAGATCGGTGCCGCAATCGGCGTCAAGGGCGCCCCGTGGACGGCAAAAAGCCATCTGCCGGGCGGCGATTTCCCGGTCAAGGGTTACGAGGCCGAGGTCGCCAAGTTGAAACGGCGCTATGCGTTCCTTGCCGACCAGCATGCGCGCCGGCTGGTGCGCCGCTACGGCACGAAGGCCGAGGCGCTGCTGGGCGATGCCCGTGCGACCGAGGATCTCGGACGGTTGTTCGGCGGCGATCTCTACGAGGCCGAAGTCAAATATCTCGTCGAACATGAATGGGCCCGGCACGGCGAAGACGTGCTGTGGAGGAGAACAAAGGATGGTCTGCGCCTTTCCCAGGAGCAGGCTCAGTCACTGGAGGAGTACATGGCTGCCATACCGGCAATGGCCGGATAAGGCGGCGTGTGGTCCCCGCTGCGTGGAGGCACGGGAACAGGAATGCTGGAACTGCGAAACGCCGCCAAGATGGTGGGCGCGGACTATCATATCTATCCGACCGATCTGGTTCTCGAGCGCGGCACGCTGAACGTCCTGCTCGGGCCGACGCTGTCGGGCAAGACGTCGCTGATGCGGCTGATGGCCGGGCTCGACCGTCCGACTGCCGGCTCCGTTCATTTCGACGGCGCCGATGTCACCGGCATGCCGGTGCAGAAGCGCAACGTCGCCATGGTCTACCAGCAGTTCATCAACTATCCGGCGCTGACCGTTTATGAGAACATCGCCTCGCCGATGCGCATCTCGGGCAAGGATGCCGCGACGATCGACCGCGATGTGCGCAAGGCGGCCGAGCTTTTGAAGCTCACGCCCTATCTCGACCGCACGCCGCTCAATCTGTCCGGCGGCCAGCAGCAGCGCACCGCGCTGGCGCGCGCCCTCGTCAAGAATGCCAGCCTGGTGCTAATGGACGAGCCGCTCGCCAATCTCGATTACAAGCTGCGTGAAGAATTGCGGCAGGAATTGCCGAAGATCTTTGCCCAGTCCGGCGCGATCTTCGTCTATGCCACGACGGAACCCTCCGAAGCTTTGCTGCTGGGCGGCAATACGGCTGCGCTCAACGAGGGTCGGATCACGCAGTTCGGCCCGACGATCGAGGTCTACCGCAATCCAATCGATCTGACGACGGCGAAAACCTTTGCCGATCCGCCACTGAATTTTATTGATCTGGTCAAATCGGCAGGCAATTTCCTGCGCGACGGCGAGTTGATTTTTGCCGTGCCGCCGCATCTTCAGAGCGTGCCGGACGGGCCGGCAACGATCGCGTTTCATCCGCATCATCTTGCACCCACCGCTCAGACGGCTAGCTCGGCGCGGCTGACGGCACGGACACAGATTTCGGAGATCACGGGGTCGGAAAGTTTCGTTCATCTGCAATTTGCCGACACCCGCTGGGTGATGCTCGCCCACGGCATCCACAATATCGACCCGGACACGGACATCTCCGTTTTCATCGACACGCGCCACCTGATGGCGTTCGGCGCAGACGGCCTGGCGATCACCACTGCCAGGCAGAGGGGCTAGGAGAAGATCATGGCACGTATCACCCTCGATCATATTCGCCATGCCTATGGGCCGAACCCGAAGAGCGAGAAGGACTACGCTCTCAAGGAAGTGCACCACGAGTGGAACGATGGCGGCGCCTATGCGCTGCTCGGACCTTCAGGCTGCGGAAAGACCTCGCTGCTCAATATCATTTCCGGCCTTATTCAGCCGTCCGAAGGGCGCATTCTCTTCGACGGGCAGGATGTTACGAACCTGCCGACGCAGCAGCGAAATATTGCTCAGGTATTCCAGTTTCCGGTCATCTACGACACGATGACCGTCTACGACAATCTGGCTTTCCCCTTGCGCAACCGCGGCGTCGCGGAGCCTGATGTTGATCGTCGCGTCCGCGAAATATTGGAGATGATTGATCTTGCAGACTGGGCCAAGCGTCGCGCTCGCGGTTTGACGGCGGACCAAAAGCAGAAGATTTCGCTCGGCCGCGGCCTGGTGCGCTCGGATGTGAACGCGATTCTCTTCGACGAGCCGCTCACTGTCATCGATCCGCATATGAAATGGGTGCTGCGATCGCAGCTGAAGCGGCTGCACAAGCAGTTCGGCTTTACGATGGTCTATGTCACACATGACCAGACGGAGGCGCTGACCTTCGCCGACAAGGTGGTGGTGATGTACGATGGCGAGATCGTGCAGATCGGCACGCCGGCCGAACTCTTCGAGCGTCCGAGCCATACCTTCGTCGGCTACTTCATCGGTTCGCCGGGCATGAACTTCATGCCGGCCAAGGTGGAGGGCAGTACGGTTCGGGTCGGTGAGCACGCGCTGACGCTCGACTATGCGCCAAAGACTTCGCAAGCGGCCAAGGTAGAGCTTGGAATCCGGCCCGAGTTTATCAGGGTCGGCCGCGAGGGCATGCCTGTGACGGTGAGCAAGGTGGAAGATATCGGCCGGCAGAGGATCGTCCGCGCCCAGTTTGCCGGCCAGCCGATCGCAATCGTCGTCCCTGAAGACGGGGAGATTCCGGCTGATCCCCGGGTGACCTTCGAGCCATCGGCGATCAGCATTTATGCCGACTCTTGGCGCGCCGGACGGGAGGCTTGATCATGGAAAAAACCTGGAACAACAAAGCCTGGTTTCTGGTTCTGCCGGTCCTCGTGCTGGTGGCGTTCTCGGCTGTCATTCCCTTGATGACGGTCGTGAATTATTCCGTTCAGGACACTTTCGGAAACAACCAGTTCTTCTGGAACGGAACGGATTGGTTTACCGAAATCCTGCATTCCGACCGGTTCTGGGCCGCCCTGCAGCGAAACCTGATTTTTTCGTTGATCATTCTCGCTCTTGAGATTCCGCTCGGTATTTTCATTGCGCTCAACATGCCGAAATCAGGCATCGGCGTGCCGGTGTGCCTGGTTCTGATGGCACTACCATTGCTGATCCCGTGGAACGTTGTCGGCACGATCTGGCAGGTGTTCGGCCGCAACGACATTGGTTTGTTCGGCTATTACATCAATGCCATCGGCTTCGATTACAACTACGTGCAGGATCCGCTCGACGCCTGGGTAACCATCATCATCATGGATGTCTGGCACTGGACGAGCCTGGTCGTCTTGCTCTGCTATGCCGGCCTCGTTTCCATTCCGGATGCTTTTTATCAGGCAGCCAAGATCGACGGTGCGTCCCGTTGGGCGGTGTTCCGCTATATCCAGCTGCCCAAGATGAAGCGTGTTCTTCTGATCGCCGTGCTGCTGCGTTTCATGGATAGTTTCATGATCTACACCGAACCGTTTGTCGTCACGGGTGGCGGTCCGGGCAACTCGACCACGTTCCTGTCAATCGATCTGGTCAAGACCGCGCTCGGACAGTTCGACCTCGGTCCGGCCGCTGCCATGTCGCTGATCTATTTCCTGATCATCCTGCTGCTTTCGTGGGTGTTCTACACCGTCATGACAAGCCACGACGCGGAGAATTGAAATGAGCGCCTCCAACGAAACGACAGCGAGCCGAAAGATCTCAGGCGTTACCAGTGTCGCAAGCGGTCTCTCCTCCGATGAAGTCAGCCGTATGATGCGCCGGCGCGGCGAGGAATCGCGCTGGTGGTGGCTGGTTCCGACGATCTATATCATCGTGCTCCTGCTGCCGATCTATTGGCTCGTCAACATGAGCTTCAAGACCAACGCGGAAATCGTCAATTCTCTGACGCTTTATCCTCATAACCCGACGATCGCCAATTACGTGACGATCTTCACGGAGAAGGCGTGGTATTCCGGCTACATCAATTCGATCACCTATGTGGTCATGAACATGGTGATCTCGGTGGCGGCCGCGTTGCCGGCGGCCTATGCCTTCTCCCGGTATCGCTTCCTCGGCGACAAGCATCTCTTCTTCTGGCTGCTGACGAACCGGATGGCGCCGCCGGCAGTTTTTGCCCTTCCGTTCTTCCAGCTCTACTCAGCCTTTGGGCTGATCGACACGCATATCGCAGTGGCGCTTGCCCACTGCTTGTTCAACGTGCCGCTGGCGGTCTGGATCCTTGAAGGCTTCATGTCCGGGGTGCCGAAGGAAATCGACGAGACGGCCTATATCGATGGCTACTCGTTCCCGCGGTTTTTCCTGAAGATCTTCACGCCGCTGATTGCGAGCGGCATAGGTGTCGCCTGCTTCTTCTGCTTCATGTTCTCCTGGGTCGAGTTGCTGATCGCCCGAACGCTGACGACGACCGACGCGAAGCCGATTGCTGCCACCATGACCCGTACCGTCTCTGCATCCGGCATGGACTGGGGTCTGCTGGCCGCCGCAGGTGTTCTGACCTTGATCCCGGGGGCGCTGGTGATCTGGTTTGTACGCAACTACATTGCCAAGGGCTTCGCCCTGGGGAGGGTTTGATGAGCTATTCGCTTCCCGATTTTTCATGGATGGCGTGGACCTGGCCGACGGCCGCCTTCTTCATCGTCATCGTATTGCTGCTGATTGGCATGGGGGCATGGGAATATGCCGTGCCGGGCGGCAATCCGCGGATCGGAATCCTGCGCTTCGAGACGACGCGCGGTGACCGGCTTTTCCTTTCGCTGCTCGGCAGCGCCTTTATCCATCTTGCCTGGCTTGGTCTCGTTGGATCAAGCCTCTGGTGGGCTCTCGCTCTCTCCGTTGCCTACGCCATCGGCGTATTCCGCTACGTGTGAGGCAAGTTGATGCAGATGGCCGGGGGTATTTCTGGCCGCCTGATACGTGAAGACTGCAATCGCAAACCTGGGAGGATCTCATGCGAAGGCATTTATTGACGACGACAGCAGCGGTACTGCTGGCCATGACCGGGTCGGCTTATGCCGGCATGGACGAGGCAAAGACTTTTCTGGATAAAGAGATCGGCGACGTGTCGACGCTCTCTCGCGCCGACCAGGAAAAGGAAATGCAGTGGTTCATCGATGCTGCGAAGCCCCTGCAGGGGATGGACATCAAGGTTGTTTCTGAAACCTTGACCACTCACCAGTACGAGTCCCAGGTGCTGGCTCCAGCCTTTACGGCGATCACCGGGATCAAGGTCACGCACGACGTCATCCAGGAAGGTGACGTAGTCGAGAAGATCCAGACCCAGATGCAGACCGGTCAGAACCTTTATGACGGCTGGGTCAATGACTCCGACTTGATCGGTACGCATTGGCGCTATCAGCAGGTGCGCAACCTGACCGACTGGATGGCCGGCGAAGGCAAGGACGTTACCAACCCCGGCCTCGATATCGACGACTTCATTGGCACCAAGTTTACCACTGCACCGGACAAGAAGCTCTACCAGCTTCCAGACCAGCAATTCGCCAACCTCTACTGGTTCCGCTACGACTGGTTCAACGACGAGAAGAACAAGGCCGATTTCAAGGCGAAATACGGCTACGATCTCGGCGTTCCGGTCAACTGGTCGGCCTACGAAGACATTGCCGAATTCTTTACCGGCCGTGACGTGAACGGCAAGAAGGTCTTCGGCCATATGGACTACGGCAAGAAGGACCCGTCGCTCGGCTGGCGCTTCACCGACGCCTGGCTGTCGATGGCCGGCAACGGCGATAAGGGCCTGCCGAACGGTCTTCCGGTCGATGAATGGGGCATCAAGGTCGACGAGAAGTCGCGCCCCGTCGGCTCATGCGTTGCCCGCGGCGGTGACACCAATGGCCCGGCGTCTGTCTACTCTATCCAGAAGTATCTGGATTGGTTGAAGGCCTATGCACCGCCGGAAGCTCAGGGCATGACCTTCTCGGAATCGGGTCCGGTTCCGGCACAGGGTAACGTCGCGCAGCAGATCTTCTGGTACACCGCATTTACCGCAGACATGGTCAAGCCTGGCCTGCCTGTCATGAATGAAGACGGGACGCCGAAATGGCGCATGGCACCGAGCCCGCATGGCGTTTACTGGAAAGACGGCATGAAGCTCGGGTACCAGGACGTCGGTTCCTGGACGCTGATGAAATCGACCCCGACGGATCGCGCAAAAGCTGCCTGGCTCTATGCACAGTTCGTGACCTCCAAGACGGTTGACGTGAAGAAGAGCCAGCTCGGTCTCACCTTCATCCGCGAATCCACCATTCGCGACAAGAGCTTTACGGAGCGCGCTCCGAAGCTCGGCGGTCTGATCGAGTTCTATCGCTCGCCGGCCCGTGTTCAGTGGTCGCCAACCGGCACCAACGTTCCCGATTATCCGAAGCTGGCTCAGCTTTGGTGGCAGGCCATCGGTGACGCCGCGGCCGGCGCCAAGACGCCGCAGGAAGCCATGGATTCTCTTTGCGGCGAGCAGGAGAAGGTCATGGGCCGTATCGAGAAATCGGGCGTTCAGGGCGATATCGGACCGAAACTGGCCGAAGAGCACGATCTCGACTACTGGAACAAGGATGCCGTCGCAAAGGGCAACCTTGCGCCGCAGCTGAAGATCGAGAACGAGAAGGAAAAGCCGGTCACGGTCAACTACGACGAACTCGTCAAGAGCTGGCAGTCGAAGTAAGGCCAACCTTGGCCGGAGGCGACGAGGCTTCCGGCCACCACTTCTTGCCACCGGCATCCAGCCGGTGGCACTCACAATCTTTCTCTCATGAAACGTCCGCGTCCTGCCGACCAACAGCAGGCTGAGCGTCTTCGTGCGAGCCGGAGACGGATATGAGCGGCTATATTCTTGCAATCGACCAGGGCACCACGTCTTCACGCACGATCATCTTCGATGGCGAAATGAAGATGGCCGGCTCGGCCCAGGCGGAGATCACCCAATATTATCCGCAGCCTGGATGGGTGGAGCATGATGCCGGCGAAATCTGGCAATCCGTCGTCGACACGGCGCGCAAGGCGATCACCGATGCCGGTCTTGATGCCGCCGCCATTGCCGCGATCGGCATCACCAATCAGCGCGAAACGGCTGTCGTCTGGGACCGCAGGTCGGGCGCGCCGCTTCACCGGGCGATCGTCTGGCAGGACAGGCGCACGGCCGAAATGTGCGAGAGCCTGAAGGCCGACGGATATGAGAAGCTGTTCAGCGCCAAGACCGGCCTGCTGCTTGACCCCTATTTCTCCGGAACCAAGCTGCGCTGGCTGCTCGACAATGTCGATGGCCTGCGGGAGAAGGCGGAGGCAGGCGAGGTCTGCTTCGGCACGATCGACAGCTGGCTGATCTACAAGCTGACGGACGGCCGCGTGCACGCCACCGACGCGACCAATGCGTCGCGAACGTTGCTTTATAATATCGACGACGGCGTTTGGGACGAGGAGCTTCTGGGCATTCTGGGCATTCCCTCTGCCATGCTTCCCGAGGTCAAGGAATGCGCCGATGATTTCGGCCGCGCTGACAAGGCGCTGTTCGGTGCCGAGCTTCCGATCCTCGGCGTTGCCGGTGACCAGCAGGCGGCGGCCGTGGGCAATGCCTGCTTCGAGCCCGGCATGATGAAATCCACCTATGGCACCGGTTGCTTTGCCCTGCTGAACACCGGCCGGGATCGTGTTTCCTCCTCCAACCGGATGCTGACCACGATCGCCTGCCGCCTCGACGGCGAGACGACCTACGCGCTCGAAGGCTCGATCTTTATCGCCGGTGCCGCCGTGCAATGGCTGCGTGACGGTCTCGGCATCATCGATCAGGCGTCGGAGGCGGGCGTGCTTGCGGCCAAGGCCGATCCCGGGCAGCAGGTCTATATTGTTCCGGCATTCACCGGCCTTGGCGCGCCCTATTGGGATCCGAACGCGCGCGGCGCGATCTTCGGCCTGACGCGAAACAGCGGCCCGGCGGAATTTGCCCGCGCCGTGCTCGAATCCGTCGCCTACCAGACACTCGACTTGCTGGTGGCGATGAAGAAGGACTGGGGCGTCAACCAGCTGGAAACCGTGCTGCGCGTCGATGGCGGCATGGCGGCTTCGGATTGGACGATGCAGTGCCTGGCCGACATGACCGGAAATCCCGTCGACCGCTCGGCGATCCGCGAGACGACGGCGCTGGGAGCCGCCTGGCTTGCCGGCTCGAAAGCCGGCATCTGGCCGAGCAAGAAGAATTTCGCCAAGGCCTGGGCTTGCGACCGCCGCTTCAACCCCTCGATGGAGGAGACCGAGCGCCAGGCAAAAATTATCGGCTGGAAGAATGCGGTGTCGCGGATGATTTCGGACACCTCGGCGGGCTGACACCTATCCCGGATACGGCTTCATCTCTTATGCGCTGCCGGCGGCTTTCCTGTTGACGAAGCTGAGCGCGAGTACTGCGAAGATCAGTGTTCCCGTGCCGACCTGCTGCCAATAGAAGTTCAGATCGGTCAGCAGCAGCCCGTTGGCGACGATGCTGAGCAGCAATGCGCCGAGAACGGTGCCGCCGACATTCGGCCGCCCGAGCGGACTGAGCGTCGTGCCGATGAAAGTGGCGCCGATGGCGTTCAGCAGGAAGGCATTGCCCGAGGAGGGGATGTAGGTGGTGACCGTCGCGGTCAGGATCAGGCCGGCGATGGCTGCGATCATACCGACCAGAATGAAAGTCACGGCGACATGCGCCGGCGCGGCGATGCCGGAATAGCGCACGACGCCCGGCTGGATGCCGATCGACAGAATGACGCGGCCGAACCGGGTGTGGGCAAAAACGACGGCGGCGGCGGCGATGACGACAATGGCAACGGCAAGCGGCACCGGGAAGCCGGCGAGGGCGCCGTGGCCGAGGAAACGGAAGGCTTCCGGCACGCCGTTCGGCGGCAGATAGACCGGATTGCCGCCATTGGTCAGCAATTGCTGGACGCTGCGGCCGATGAACAGCGTGCCGAGCGTGGCAAGGAACGGCGACACGCCGATCCCGGAAATCAGCAGCGCGTTGAAGGCGCCGACAAGCGCTCCGGCCGCAAGCCCGGCAAATGCGGCGATTGCCACCGGTTGGCCGGCGAGCACGAGCGAGACGAAGGCGAAACTGGCGAAATCCATCGCCGTTCCCGCGGACAGATCGATGCCGCCCGACGCCACAGCGAAAGTCATGGCTATCGAGACGATGGCCAGCAGCGTGAAATTGTTGACCAGGATGCTCTGCAGGTTGGCAAGCGTCAGGAATGTCGGCGTTATCAAGGAAAAGGCAGCGAATACCGCAATCAGGGCGAGGATCAGCCCATAGCGCACCAGGCCGCCGGCGATGAGGCGCGGCAAGCCGACGGCGGGGGAAGGGGAGGTTTGCAGCGACATGATCAGGCCTCCTGCCGGCGCAGCAGCGTGGTGGCGGAAACGACGATGAGAATGAGCACGCCCTGAATGCCGCTGACCAGCGTGCTTGAAATGTTCAGCAGCTGGAAACCGTTAGTGAGGAAGCCGACCAGCAGGGCTGAGAGCAGCGTCCCGGTGGCCGTGGGAACCAGCCGGCGCGAAAAGACCGAGCCGAGCAGGGCTGTCACGACAATGGGCAACAGCATCTCGCCCGAGCCGGTCGTGCTGCCGCTCAGATAGGAAACCGACAGGATACCGGCGATGCCGCCGGTGAGGCCGCTGGCGACGAAGGCGCCGGCGAGCAGACGGCGAAGCGGGAGACCGGCGGCACGTGCCGCATCCGGAAACTCACCGACCGCGTAGAGGCGCAGGCCGAGTGGGGTATATTGCACGATCGCCGCGGTGATCGCTGTGAAGCCGAGGAGCACATAGGCAAGAACAGGAATGCCGAAAACGTCCGAGGCCGAAAGCGCCGACAGGAAAGGCGTCGAAGCCGGAAGGACGGTATTGCCGGTCAGCACCAATTCCAGGCCGGCGACGACGTTCATCACGGCAAGCGTGGCCAGCAGCGGCACGATGCCGGCATAGACCACGGCGATGGCATTGACTGTGCCGATCAGCGCACCAGTCGAGATCGCTGCCGCAATCGCCGCCGTGTCGCCGTAGCCGAGTTGCGTCAGGCTCGCATAGACGGCGCCGCTGAGGCCCATATTGGCAGCGAGCGACAGGTCGATGCCGCCGGTGACGACATTGGAGCCGCCGGCGATCAGCACGACCGTCAGGCCGATGGCAAGCACCCCTGAGATCGTCGATTGGCCAAGCACATTGCCGATATTGCCGATGCTGAAGAAATAGGGAGCGGTGAGCGAAAAGACGATCAGGATGGCGGCGAATGCGATCAACGATCCGAAGCGCAATGCCGTAGCCGCAAAGTTGCCGGCCCGCCGGTGAGGGGGTTCCGAAACGGAAAAATCGGAAGGCGCGAATTCCACTTCAGCCGACATGGCGATGTCCCTCGGATGATCCGGTCGATTGAGCCAGTACGGCATCCGCAGTGGTCTCCGATGAAATGAATTCCCGCACCACGCGCCCGCGGAAGAGCACAAGAATGCGATCGGTTATGCCGACGAGTTCGGGCAGATCGGACGACAGCACGATGACGCCGGCGCCGCGCGCCGCGAGTTCGCCGATCAGCGTGTAGATCTCGACCTTGGAGCCGATGTCGACGCCGACCGTCGGCTCATCGAGAAGATAGATCTCGGAATGGCGGCTCAGCCATTTGGCGATGGCGATCTTCTGCTGGTTGCCGCCCGAAAGCGTGCGCAGCAAAGCGTCGCGCCCATTGGTTTTCACCTGCAGCCGCGTGATCAGAGCATCGACCTCGCGCTGTTCGCGTTTGCGGTCGAGAAAGCCGAAACGCGTGAAGCGGCCAAGGCTGGAAAGGCTGGTATTTTCCGCAACGCTGAGATCGAGCGCGACGCCGTGGCGGCGCCGGTCCTCCGGCACCAATGCGATCTCGTGGTCGGCCGCCTGCGTGGGATTGGCGAAGCGGGCGCTCTTGCCGCGAATCTCGATACGACCGTAGGCCGAGGTCTCGAGTCCGAAGAGGGTGCGGACCAGTTCCTTGGCGCCGGAGCCGAGCAGGCCGGTGAGGCCCAGCACCTCGCCGCGGTGAAGCGTGAAGCTGACGTCGCCGTATTTTCCCGGCGCTGACAACCGCGCGACCTTGAGGATCTCGTCGCCCGGCGTCACCTGAGGCTTCGGAAACATCTCCTTGATGTCGCGCTCGACCATTAGCCGTGCAATCGCTGAGGCCGAAGTCTCGCCGATCGGCACAGAGGCAACATCAAGCCCGTTGCGCAGCACGGTGACGTGATCGCAGAGCTCTTCGATTTCGTGCAGGTAATGCGAGATATAGATGATGGTAACGCCTTCGTCACGCAGACGCCGGATCAGCCGGAAGAGGATATCGGCCTCACGGCGCACCAATGCGGCCGTCGGCTCGTCGAAGACGAGCACTTTCGGCTGATTGAGGAGGGCGCGGATAATTTGCACGATCTGCTTTTCGGCGGTCGACAGCTCGCTGATCAGAGCCGCGTTCGGCAACCGGATGCCGAAATAGTCATTGAGAATATCGGTCGCGCGGCGCTGCATCAGACGCCGGTCGAGGAAAGGCGTGCCCGCAATGCGCGGTTCCCGGCCGAGAAACAGGGCTTCTCCGACGGTGAAGGTCGGGACCAGCAGCCGATCCTGGTGAATGAAATGGATACCGAGTTCTTCGGCAAGATGCGGCGTCAGCCTGTCGAAGGTCTGTCCCCCGATCTCGATGCGGCCGCCATCCGGCTGGTAAAGACCGGCCAGCAGCTTGATCAGCGTCGACTTGCCGGCGCCGTTCTGGCCGACGAGGCCGTGGATGGTGCCGCGCCTGACGAGCAGCGATGCGCCGGCCAGCGCTTGCGCGCCGCCGAAGTGCTTGACGATGCCTTCGAAGCGGATGATGTCGTCGCACGCCGTCACCGGCTGCTTCAAGGAAATGGCCGTCATGTCGATCTCTCCGGGCAGATTCCGAGCGATCCGGTCACGGCCGGATCGCTCGGGAGCCTTGTCAGCCGATGCCGAGCTTCTTGGTGACTTCGCCGACATTGGCCTTGTTGGCGAGCAGGGCCGAAACATAGGTCTCGCGCGGCAGGGTCTGGCCGGCGAGCAGCTTGGCGACGTTGCGGATGGCGGTGCGGCCGATTTCCGCCGGCTGCTGCGCGACGTCGGCGCCGGCCGGTGAATTCGGATCGGCAACGAGCTGCAGTACCTCAGGGCTGCCATCGACGCCGTAGGTGCGGATTTCGGTCCGCCCGGCGGCAGCCAGAGCCTGGGTCGCGCCCAGTTGCGGAATATCCCAGGCCGACCAGATCGCCTTGATCGAACCCTTTTCCGGATACTTGTTAAGGATTGCGGTGATCTGCGTGAAGGCGTCCTGCACGGTATTCGGGATGACGTCGCGCAGCTCCGGCTGGAGGATTTTCACCTTCGGGAAATATTTGACGACATTGACCAGCTGATCGTAGCGAATCGCGCAAGGGGTGACGCCGTAAAAGCCGTTGAAGACGACGATATTGCCTTCGCCGCCGATATCGGAGACGAGCTGCAGCGCCAGGTCCTTGCCGATGCCCCAGTTGTCGGAGGTAGTGTTGTTGATCGAGTTGGTCGAGCCGACGTCGACGGTCAGAACCGGGATGCCGGCGTCACGCGCCTTCTTCAGCCAGGGATCGATGACGCTGAGCGTGCCGAGGATCTGGACGATCGCATCCGGCTTCTGGGCAATCAGCGTCTGCAACTGCGAAACCAGCTTGCCGTCGTTGCGTCCGGCATCGACGGCGATCGGCTCACCCCCGAGGCGCTTTACCTCGTCGATCTGGGCGTTATAGGCCTGCAGGTCGAAAAAGTGATCGGTGCCGGTTGCGCTGATGGCGATGCGTTTGCCCTTCAGCGACAGCTCGTCGCCGGCTGCAAAGACCGGCTTCTGCCCGACCAGTGATGCACCCGCGACGGCGACCCCGGCCGCTGCGGACAGTTTCAACAGATCTCGTCTTCCGAAGCGGCTTCCGGACTTGTCGTTGCTCATTACCACTCTCTCCAATTAATTATGTCTATAGATTAAATGGATTAATGCGGATGAATAGGAACGAATTTCCAAAAGAACGATCTCCTGGGAAAAGAGTGGACGGAACAAAAGAAAATCCCTGGCCGCGATTTGCCGCGACTGAGAATGACTTCGGATGCCCCGACGATCTGGCGACTGGGTCCGCCGCCACTGATCAAGAAGAAGATGCAGTGCATAATTCTTGCGCATGTGCCCAAATTTGCCGAGGAAAAATTCCTGCTAAGCGCGGTGCAGTGTGGCGCGACAGCGAGTGTGAAATCAGGATTTAGATGAGCACGATCTGGCTTTATGCCACAACGTTGATATCGAACGCGAAGCTTTGATTCCACTTGGCGCGCAACTTGCCTCTCCCCCGTCAGGGAGAGTGAAACAATGCCCGATATCGACCCGACGATTTTCTCAATAAGCCGGCCATCCCTTGGAGGCTACAGGGCCTTCGTTCAACGCGACATGATCGTCGAGACCTATCGCAGCGCCGCGGGGCAAATGGTTTCGAGGGGCTCCCTTCATAGAATATCGATCAATCGAACGGCCCATGGCAAATATGCCTATCGGCTTGGAACAGGGGCATTCCGCAAAGTCGAGCGACCGCCGTTCACCCTGGGATTTCAACCCGCCGCCACGGTTCTTGAAGTCGATGGGGATGCGGCGGATTATATCTCGATCTTCCAGTCACCTGCGCTCTACAGCAGCATTGGCGGCTCCCAATTTGATCCCGAGCATTGGGATAATGATGCACTCAGCGCCACGACGGATCCGACAACACTGCAGGTCGCGCTGTCCCTTGCATTTGTCGCCGGGAAGACCGAGCGCGACGACCCGCTTTTGATGCAGCACCTGGGGATGGCGCTTGCCTGTTGCGTTGTAAAGCTGCTGGGCGCCAAACCTGAAGCCGGCGATCGTCCGCTGACGTCGGACAATCTCCGACGGGTGATCGATTACATCGAGAACCTGCTTGGCAAATCCGATCTGAGTGTCGAGGAGCTGGCCGGGGTGGCCCATATGAGCCCCTTTCATTTCAGCCGGGAATTCAAACGGGCGGCAGGGATGGCGCCGCATCGCTTCGTTCTGGAACGCAGGATCGAGCGGGCGCGACTTTACCTCGCAGATGGCAAGGAAACGCTCGCAAACATCGCTTACGCCACAGGCTTTTCGAGCCAGGCGCATTTCTCCAGCGTCTTCCGTCGTCTGATCGGGGCGACACCGAAGGAGTACCGACGATCGGTCCGTCTTTGAGCCGGCAGCCGCCGATCGCAAATCAGCAATTTTTCGAAAGACAACCGCACGAATTTGAAATCTCTTGAGGCTGCGGTCTGCGAGGCTTTTCCCACCAGGAGGCCTATATGACCGCTTTTGCCCAAGCCAATCCGATTACCGATATCTGCTTTTTGGTCGAGGATATTGACCGGGCGTCGGACTTTTATGTCGAACGGCTTGGCTTCAAACCACGCCGCCGGGCTCCCGGCTTTGCCGATTTCAAAGGAGCGGGTGTGACACTGGCACTCTGGCAAATCGAGCATATTGCCGAGTTTACCGGCGTCTCGGGCCTTCGCGCGCCCCCAGGCGTGCACAAGGCTTGCGCGGCCATCGAGCTCGCCTCGCCGGAGCAGGTCGATGCTGCTTATCAGGAGCTGAAGGCCGCGGGCGTGCTCTTCCAGGCGCCGCCACAGGACTATGTCTGGAACGCGAGATGCTGCTATTTCGCCGATCCCGATGACAATCTCTGGGAAATCTATGCATGGTCCGCAGGCGGCCCGATCGGCGACATCGAACCGCAAGAGCGAGTGTAAGCGGCCCGGCCAGCCGTCCAACAATTCAACAAGGGGAAGGCAAGCAAATGAACCGGGATGACAGGAAAATCGTGGTCGATAGGCGCACTGTCCTGAAGGGCGGAGCCTTTGCCCTTGCTGCTGCGTCGGCGGGGATCAGCGTGTTTGTGCCTCGTCATTCGAACGCCGCCGCATCCAAGGTCGTCGTCAAATACGATTGGCTGATGAGCAACGGACAGATCGGCGATATCGTCGCAGTCAAGCAAGGCCTGTTCGAGGCCGAGGGGCTCGACGTCGAGTTTTCCCCCGGCGGTCCCAATTCGGCAACGGTGCCACCCGTGATTACGGGTGATGCGCAGCTCGGCCAATTCTCCGATTCGGCACAGCTTCTTCTTGCCCGGTCATCCGGCGTGCCGATCAAGATCTTCGCCTGCGGTTTCCGCATGGCGCCTTTCGCCTTTTATTCGCTCCCCAAGGCGCCGATCCGCACCGTCGAGGATATGGTCGGCAAGCGCATCGGCATCCAGCCGACGGCCCGTTATGTGCTCGATGCTATCCTGCTGAAGAACAAGATCGATCCCTCGAGCCTGACCATCACTAATATCGGCTTCGACATGACGCCGCTGATGACCGGCCAGGTCGATGCGGTGACCGGATGGATCACCAACACCCAGGCCCTTTCCATCATCGGCCCCGACCGCATCGATCTGATGATGAAGGATACAGGCCTGCCCTCCTACGCGAACGTCTATTTTGCCACTGACGATGCCGTGAGCGGCCATGCGGAGACACTGGCAAAGGTGCTGCGTGCCCTCGCCAAGGGCTGGGCCTGGACGCATGAACATCCTGAAGAGGCGGTCAAATTGACGGTGGAGGCCTATCCGCAGCTCGATCTTGCCGTGGAGCTGAAGACAGTACCGCGCATATTGTCGCTGAGCTTCGACGCAGCGACCGGTAAGGATGGCTGGGGCAGCTTCGATCCGGCAGCTCTTGCTGAGCAGATTTCCGTTTACGACAAGATCGGCCAGTTCAAGAGCGGCGCGCCGAAGCTGGAGGACTGCTATACGACCAGGATCCTGGACATGACGGCGGATGACCGTCCGAAGATTGCGTGAGAGAGCGGATTGCCCGAAGCGGTGGCTATCGAAACCAAGGATTTGGCTATTGGCTATGCCGGCGTCGCCGAGACGACCCGCATTCTGTCTGGCGTCGACCTCAGCGTCGGCAGGGGCGAATTTCTGACCATTCTGGGTCCTTCCGGCTGCGGCAAGTCGACCTTCCTGCGTGCGGTGGCGGATCTTCTCCCGCCGCTTGACGGGCAGCTGTCGGTGCTCGGCAGGACAGCATCGGAGGCGCGCCGGCGGCGCGAAGTCGCCTTCGTCTTTCAGGACGCAACGCTGTTGCCTTGGCGGACCGTGAGGGAGAATGTCGAGCTGCCGCTGCAGGTAGGGAAGAAGAACGTCTCGCGATCGGTCGATCCGCGGCCCGACCATTGGATCGAGCTGGTCGGCCTGTCGCATCTGGCCGACCGATATCCGCATCAATTGTCCGGGGGCCAGCGCCAGCGCGTCGCCATAGCGCGGGCGCTTCAATGCGAGCCGGATATCCTGCTCATGGACGAGCCGTTCGGTGCGCTCGACGAGATCACCCGCGAGCGACTGAACGACGAGCTTCTGGAGGTCTGGCGCCGCACCGGCACGACCGTTCTGTTCGTGACCCATAGTGTTGTCGAGGCGATCTATCTCGGCGGACGCGTGCTGGTCCTGGCGGCCAATCCGGGCCGCGTCCAGGCGCTCATCGATCTTACGCCGCTGAAAGACGAGCGCGGCCTCTGTCGGCGCGAGAGCCTCGATGTCCAGGAGACCGCAGCCCATCTGCGCCAATTGCTCCAGCAGGGGAGTTCGGCTACATGACGCATCGTCCGCTGTCCCTTGCCGAGGCCGTCGGCCTTCCTGTTATTGGCGCCCTTTCGCTGCTCCTCGCCTGGCAATGGCTGGTGCCGGCCCTCGGTATTCCCAGCTATATCGTCCCGACGCCGCTGGCGATCCTGCGTACGCTTGCAAGCGAATGGCGCTTCCTGCTGTCGAACGCCGTTCCGACATGGGGCGAGGCGGGCCTCGGTTTCCTCTTGGGCAATAGTCTCGCCGTGGTCCTGGCGGTTGCCTTCGCCTATAATCCGCGGTTCCAGGCCGCCTATTTCCCCGTTGTCCTGCTCTTCAATACGATTCCCGTGCTTGCGCTCGCGCCGATCATTATCCTCATCTTCGGCCTCGGCATGTTTCCGAAAGTCATCATCGCTGCTCTCATCTGCTTCTTCCCAACCCTGGTGAATACTGCCCGGGGCCTCAATCTGGCGACTGCGAGCGAGCTTGACCTGATGCATGTGCTTTCCGCGAGCGGCTGGGAGACGTTCTGGCGCCTGCGCGCTCCACGGTCGGCCCCCTTGCTCTTTGCGTCGTTGCGCATTTCCGCAACCACCTGTGTGATCGGCGCGATCGTCGGGGAGTGGATCGGCTCGAACCAGGGGCTGGGTGCTGTCATCATCCAGTCGACATTCAATTATCAGGCCGAAAGGCTCTTTGCCGCCGTCGTGCTTGCCTCCTTCTCCGGTATCGTCTTTTTTGCCGGTGTTGCCCAGATCGAACGGATTTTCCGACGGCTGCAGTTAGGGCGAAGCTGAAAGCGTTCAATGCGGTCAACACATCTCGATGGCTCTAGCTCGTCGCCAGGGTGGGCGTGGCCGAAACGCTAACGCTCTCCAGGATATGACAAGGCCTCCCGCTGTTGTCTCGGGAGGCCTTGTTCCGGCTATTCGTCCATCGTTTCCCGGATGTCGGAGAGATCGATGCCATGGGTGTCGAACCACCAGTCGGGACTCATTTCAGCATAGCGGTGACGCAGGCGCAGATATTGTACGCGCCCGCGTCTGGCGTCGACCTCTTCCTGAAAAAGGGATGATCGAGCGTGCCGCCCATTTTGTAGATGCGGCGGAGCAGCTTTCGCAAGACGTAGCCCTGCTCCTTGTTGCCTGGTTGGAGGCGCTGTCTACAACCGTCATCACAGTCTCGCATAACGTCTCCAGCGCAAGGTCTTGCGGCGTGCCGTTAACGATCAAGTCGAGACGTTCTGCGCCGAAGCCGACGTCGATGCTGGTTCCGGGCGGATTGGCGATGTTTCCGATCTCGACACCATCCTTGTAGAACTCGGGTACAGTATCCGCTGATGCTGCCATCGCTTCACCTGCAATCCGGATCGGCAACAATGGCCATACGTCCGCCACAGAGCGGCGTCCATTGGCCAGGCGGTTGGGATGGATCGTCGCGTGATCCGGCACGATGCCCAGCGTTCGGAGAAAATTCAAGCCAGAAATCGATGGCGCTGCCGACGGTCATTTCCCGGAAGGAGAAAAGGCCGAGCATGGTGAAGTGGAGAAATCGCCGATCTCGTCAAGGTCGCTCATGCGCAGGCAGGCACCTGGCTGTTTGCAACAGTTCCGCTGTAGGAAGGATCGGAGAAGAGGGGTTTATATTGCTGCATGCCGGCGCTGCAGAAGAGGTGGTGTTATCATGCGGCCGTACGGATTCGATGCGTGCGCCTTCGGGGAAGACAGCGATCTTCGGCGCTAACAGCAATCCGCCGCCACAGGCCAGCCTGCAAATGATGCTCTTGATCATTGGCTCAGTTGAGACTAAATATAACCTCAAGTGAAGAGGAGCCGTTGCCCATGGTAGGATTTTCTATGGTCGCCGACGTTCTAGGATTGCCCGCCAGGGAGCCGGCGTCGCGCTCCGCCTTCGGCCTGCTCTCCAGCATCGAGGCTGGATTGCCGGTCAAGGCGCTCGACCGCATGGCGCTGCTTCTGGCGCCAGGCGACGCCCAGTTCAAATACCGGCTGGTTCCGAAGGCCACCTACGAGCGGCGCAAGTCCAAGCATCGGCTTTCCTCCGACGAGGGCGTGAAGCTCGCCCGGCTCGCGCGCGTCTGGGGCCTGGCGCTCGATGTCTGGCAGGCCGAGGCCGAGGCGCGTGATTTCCTGTTTCGTCCGCATGCGATGCTGGAGGACAGGCGGCCGATCGATGTCGTCATCCAGAGCGAGATCGGCGGGGAGCTCGTGCTTGATATCCTTGCAAGCCTGAAATACGGCAGCGCTGCGTGAGCGCACAGCTTCTTGACCGAACGCTGACATCCGTTCGTATTGGTGATCCCAACGGAACCTACCCGATCTTCGATGCCACCGGCTCGACCATCGCGCCGGGGCGGTGGAACACCTCGGGCAGCCCGATCATCTATACGAGCCAACACTATTCGACCGCGCTGCTCGAAAAGCTCGTCCACGGCAGCGGCAGGCTGCCACCCAACCAGCATTACGTCACGATCACCATACCGCGCGGGCTCAGCTACGAGGTCTTCTCCGAACCCGCCTTGCCGGGCTGGGACAGCATGCCGGCGAACGCTAGCAAGACATTCGGCGAACGCTGGTGCCAGGAGAGGCGCAGCGCCATCCTGCTGGTCCCAAGCGCAGTCGCCCGCGTCGATAACAACATATTGATCAATCCGGCCCATCCGGAATTCCCATCGATCACGGTCAGCCTCCACCAGCCCGTCTTCTGGGATCGCCGTCTGTTCGGGGTGTGATGGGCAGGCTTTCAGCACGTAGCATCCTGTGAACTTGCCGGTTATCCTGGCATCCGCAGATGTTCTTAAGAAGCCGTCCATCGGCTTACGGCAATGTCCGGCGATGCGGGCGAGGTCCGAACCTCGTCATCATCATTTACCTTAAAAAGTAAGGTCAATTTGGTGCGTAGCTATGACGCACGGCGGTCCAATTGACTCTCAGCATTTGGCATGTAATTGCTGATCCGATTTTTAAGAATTCAAGTAGAATATATGTATCATCTCGGCGAACTTGTAATACGACGACAGCAAGAAAAGTTGATTAAATCGGTAAGGAAATTTGTTAGTAAAGGACAGCCTTACGTTATAATGGATTTTCCATCTGCCAAGGATCCTGGGCACCACGCGAGTTGGCTGGGATTGGCTAGGGTATTATACGAAGTAACGGGACGGCATCCGGTGCTTACCGGTGGCGTGGCCAAAAGTATTGATGAAGTAAAAAATACTCCTGGCGACGCGCCAATATTTATTTGTGGGTGGTCAGACTTCGGAGACGGGCGAATCGGCAGGGACGATATTCGTTTTCGTCTGGCATGCAGATATCCGGACCGAACCATCATTCAGATGCCTCAAACCATCGATTTCGCCAACGATGCACTTCTGGAATACGCCAAGCGTACGATTGGAAGGCATCGCAAATTTTTCTTTATGACCCGCGATGAGCAGAGTTTTGGGCTGGCAAAAGCGAATTTCGATTGCGATGTCGAGGCTGGCCCGGACACGGCATTCAGCATCGAGCTGCTTAAACCGTTCGAAGCTGATCCTATGAGGCTACTGTACGTGATGCAGCCTTTTGGAGATGACGACGTTGATATAGCCGAAGCGCGAGCGATTGCAGACGGCCCCCTTACCAATTGGATCAATGGTCCGGATAGTTTGTGGCGCCTGCGCAAGTCGAGTGTCGTCAAGGCGGCAATGCGGCGTGGCTTTAGCCGTGCCCAGATGGTGTCCCAACATCACGAGGATGTCGCTGCTCGGTATGTCGATTATGGCGTGAGGATGCTGTCCGGCGCGCAACGGATCATCACCAACCGTTTACATGGTCATATTCTCTGTCTTTTGCTCAATAAGCCGCATGTCGCGGTTGCGAGAAACGGAAGTAGGCTGCACGACGCCATCGGTAGCTGGGCTAGCGACAGTCCTCTGGTGGAGAAAGCGACAAATGCCGGTGAACTTTTAGCGGCAATGTCTCGCCTTCCGTATGAGATGAACGGAACTTGGTACAAGTCAAGTAGACCCATGGATCTGAGCCCCAGCCTTCCTGCGCGAGATCTAGTCCCTCATCCCTCGATCGTTTGATTCCCAGTAGGAGCTCAGTTTTGTCGGTTGCACGAGACGATGATATTCTATTCAGCCATGTCAATAAGAACCGATCCTCGGCGGCTGTAACGGGTGCCTTTTGGTCGGCGATGAGCACGCTTATCCCGACAGTCCTTACCTTCGCAGTTTTCGTGGTGACGTCTCGAGTCCTCCAGCCTCAAGATTTCGGTCTTGTCGCGCTGGCATTCAGCATCGTGTCGTTTGCCGGCAGTTTTGGACCGACCGCATTTGGCGAAGCGATCATACAGCGAGCCGAAATAAGGCGAAGCCACCTCGATACGATATTCCTGCTTTCGCTTGCTTTTTCATTTTTGATCTACGGAGTTTTGTGTGCAGCCGCTTCGCCTATCGCGGCCTACGTGGGACATAAGGAAATCACGTCCCTTATCTACATCATGGGATTGAAGGTATTCTTCGACTTCACGGCCGTCGTTCCGAATGCGATCGTCAACAGGAAGATGTCATTCCATCTGGTCGCCGTCCGAACTGTTATCGCCACCATTACGTCTGGTTGCATTTGCCTTGTTTTGGTTCTCGCCGGTTTCGGGTTGTGGGCGCTTGCAATTGCGCAGATCGCGGCCACCGCGGCATCATGCGGCGCTGCTTTCTGGGGTGCAGGGTGGTCGCCGGGGCTTCACGTGAAGAGAGAAAGCCTGAACGACCTGCTGCACTACGGCTTTTTTGCATCCGGCACTCGATTTTTACAGACGATGAGCTTGGACAATTTGATCATCGGCGTGCTCTTGAGCCCGTCAGCGCTCGGTATTTACAATTTCTCGAAGCGCTTGTTCGATATGATCAACAATGTCATCGCTGGGGGCTTAACTTCTGTCACCCATGTCTTGCTATCCTCATTGCGGAGCGATCCGAAGAAGGTTCGAGAAGCATTTCTGATGGCGACGTTTGGCTGTGCCCTGGTTTCCTACCCGGTCTTCATTGGCCTTGCTGCCGTTGCCGATGATGCGATCACGACAATTTTCGGTGCGCATTGGATCGAGGCCGTTTGGCCGGTTCGGTTCTACTGCGTTATCGGGTTGATGGCCGGGATCGGCTACGTGCAGGCATCCTTGATCAAGAGCCAGGGGGAGATGGATTGGTGGTTCTACTACCAGCTGGCACGAAATCTCCTCACGCTCGTAACGATCGCAGCTCTTTATCCTTATGGCGTCACAACAGTTGTTTTCGCCATTATGATCGAAGTTCTGTTGTTTTGGCCGATCACCAGCTGGAAGGTTTCGCGCCATATAGAGCTGAGTGTCGGGGCCTATCTGATGCAATTCCTTCGGCCAAGCCTGGCTTGTGCGGGAATGGTCGCTGTGGTTTTGCTGCTGCATGAATCGCTCGTCCATTGGTCGCCTTATCCACGATTGGCCGTGGAAATCGTCGCCGGCGGAATTGCATACTGCTGCCTGATCTTTGTTCTGTGCAGATCTCATCTCAATGTCTTGATCGGCAGCATAAAGCAGGTACGACAGCGCAAAACCAACAGGGACGAGATTGTCGACCCTGTGGCACATCAATCGTGATATCGGGACTCCTCCGTTGCGACCTGCCTTGCGGAGAAGCTACTGATACGTAAAGCAGCGGTCGGCACACACGTCACTTTCAGTCCACTGCATTGAACGCCGCTCAGGCACAAGCGAAATAGGGTAATCGATCAGATGACCAGTCTCGACCGCGGTTATTCGCCATCGACCATTGACGACGCAGGAGTGTCGATTCCCGAGCGCAGCCGTTACTATTCCCTGGATGCAATGCGCGGGTTTGCCGCTATTTGTGTTGTCGCTACACATTTCCAGGAACGATATGCCCCATCGGCCTATCTGGCTGTCGACTTTTTCTTCGTTCTCAGTGGATTTATTATCGCGGAGATTTATGGAAAACGGCTTGCGCGTGGCCTGCCATTCCCCGCGTTCATGGCGGCTCGAATCAAGCGCCTTTATCCGCTCTATCTGATCGGAATTTTGGTCGGTCTCGTCCAGATCATACTGTTAACAAGCTGGGGTCTGCGAGATCAAAGCGTGGTTGACCTGCTGGTGTCGACCGTTGCCAACGGGGTTTTTCTGCCCAGCCCGATGTATTTCCTTCAAACCAACCCGATGCAAGGGATGTTTCCAATCAACGGTCCAGCATGGTCGATGTTCTGGGAACTGTTGGTGAACATAGTCTTTGCGCTATGGCTTTTCCGGCTCTCTGTTCGCGCCCTTTGCGAAGTCGCACTGGTTTCGGCTGCGCTTTTGGTTTTTGTGGGTCTTAATTACGGTATGCTGAATATCGGCTGGGAATGGCCTTCAGCGGTAGGTGGTCTCCCAAGGGTCATGTTTTCATTTACTGTAGGGGTCGTGATCAGCCGTCTATTCGGTGGAATGCCGGCCTGGAGCAAAGGTTGGACGGCGATCGTGCCGTGCCTTCTCCTGATGGTTTTCATGGCCGCACCGGTTCCTTCCCTGCTGCGGCCCTACTACGATTTGACCTTCGCGATAGCTCTGGCGCCGCTCACCGTGATGCTTGGCCTCTTTCTGGAGATGCCGGCAAAAGCAGATAGGTTGGCGACATGGGTTGGCTATATCTCCTACCCCGTCTACATCCTGCACCGCGGTGTGATCGGTGTTTTCAAGCCAGTCGCCGGGTCGATCGGATTGAGCGGCCCTCTCGCCTTTCTCGTGCTTCTGAGTGCAGTCCTATGTTTCGCTTACGGAACTGCTCGTCTCGTAGACAAAACGATGGCCATGCGGGCTCGGCCAGCTCGATAAGCCGCAAACAGATGTCGTATGATCACGCCCTGGGCCGTGGCGAGCGGGCCATCAGCCGGGCATAGGCGATGGCCGACAGCATGTTGACATGGTTGGCTTTGCCGGTGCCGGCAATGTCGAAGGCTGTGCCGTGATCGACCGAGACGCGGTCGATCGGCAGGCCGAGCGAGACGTTGACCGCCGTCTCGAAGGCGACGAGCTTGATCGGGATATGGCCCTGGTCGTGATATTGGGCAATGACCAGATCGAAGGCGCCATTATAGGCGCGGGCGAACACCGTGTCGGCGGAGATCGGGCCGACGACGTCGATACCGCTAGCCTGTGCCTGCTCGACGGCGGGTGCCAGGAATTCCGTGTCCTCGGTGCCGAACAGGCCGTTTTCGCCGCAATGCGGATTGAGGCCGGCGACGGCGATGCGCGCCTTCTTACCAAGGCGCAGGAAGTGCTTGTGACCGGCTTCGATGGTGGCCAGAACCCGCTCGGTCTTGGCGCGTTCGATCGCCCCCTTCAGCGAGATATGGGTGGAGACATGGATGGTGTTCAGCCGCTCGGAGGCAAGCAGCATGAACGAACTCTTCGAGCCGGTCAGATGGGCGAGAAGCCCGGTGTGCCCGTCATGGTGATGGCCGGCAAGGTTCATCGCTTCCTTGTTGATCGGCGCGGTGACGATGACATCGGCCTCACCAGCCATGGCAAGATCGACGGCGCGGGTGATATAACGCACCGAGGCATCGCCGGCGACGGGGCTGACCTTACCGATTTCGGGCAGGGCCGCGCCGAGCACGACTTCGTCGACGGCGATCATGCCATCGCCCGCATCGGCAGGCCCGAATTTGAGGCCGGTGCTGCAGACGCGATCGGCGCGCTCCAGCGCTTCGACATTGCCGACGATGACAAAATCGCGGCGCTCTTTGCTGGGAAGGGCCGCCAAGGCCTTGACGATCACTTCGGGGCCGACGCCGGAGGGATCGCCGAGCGTCACTGCGACTTTCGCATTCCTGTCCATCATCAATATCCCTTCTAGAACGCCGCTGTGTAGATCGAGCGAATGTCGGCGCGCGTGAGATCGCGCGGATTGTTGTCGAGCAGCCGGCGGATGGCAAAGGCATCGTCGGCCATGGCGTCGAGATCGCTTTCCGGCACGCCGAGGCCGGAGAGTTTCATCTCGATGCCGAGTTCGGCGCAGAAAGCGTAGGCCGCATCGAAGACGGATGCGATGTTGTCAGAGGACTGGCGCCCAAGTGCTTCCATCACCGCTTTTGTCTTTTCCGGGGCCGACGGGGTGTTGAAGGCGAGTACATGTGGGAAGATCAGCGCATTCGCCGCACCATGCGCCACATGCCAGCGCGTGCCGAGGGGATAGGCGAGCGCATGGCCGCCGGCGGTGTTGACCGGGCCGAGGCAGAAGCCGCCGTACAGCGAGGCGAGCGAAAGGCCGGCGCGCGCTTCGGCGTCGTTGCCGTCCTTGACGGCGCGGGCGAGATATTTGCCGACGAGCCGCGTTCCCTCGATCGCATAGATGTCGACCATCGGATGGGCTTTGCGGTTGGTGAAGGCCTCGACGCAATGAGCCATCGCGTCGATGCCGGTGGCAGCCGTAGTCCGCGCCGGCACGGTGAAGGTCAGGGCCGGATCGATGACGGCTATATCGGCCAGCATGTGCAGGCTTTCGACGGCAAGCTTCGCCATCGTGTTGGGATCGGTGACCAGTGCGCGGATGCCTGCCTCGCTGCCGGTGCCCGAGGTCGTCGGCACCTGGGCGAGCGCTGCCTTGCGCGGCCCGTGCACCTTGTTCGGGCCGACGACCTCATGCAGCGTCTGCGCGGAGCCGGCAAGAACGGCGGCAAGTTTTGCCAGATCCATGGCGCTGCCACCGCCGAAGCCGACAATGAGTTCGGCATCGGCGCCATTGGCCGCCGCCAGGACTTTTTCGAGGTTGGCGGTATCCGGCTCGGGCGTCACTTCGGAAAAGACGGTGACTTCGCCCGTGAGTTCCAGCACATCGATACGCGAAGCGTTGAAAGCGTCGGAGATGACAAGCGCACGCCTATAGCCTTTTTCGGCAGCCCATTTGCCGAGCTTGCCCGCCGTGCCGATGCCGAATTCGATCAGATGCGGCCGAACGATCGTGATCGGCGAATCCAAGCTGGCCATGAACCAGTCCTCCCTGCAAGATCTTGCGGCAACAATTTCGTCGCCCTCTTTTATTGTAAAGTTGTAAGATCAATGTCAAGCCGGCATTCCAAGGCGCGGAAGTTTTTATCGTCTGATTGTGGTCGGTTAGGCTTTGAAGCTGCGTTTCCGCGTCACAATCTATCGCGATATCATAATGTTAACAAGTATATGTCGACGGAGGGGTCTTCCGGGGACGAAAGACCGGGTGACCGTTTGCCGGCGCATGGCTCTTGTCAAATTGCTGTCGCTTAGTCGCTCCAGCGCCGGTGGCCCTGCATCCTTTCGGGCCCGATCGGATGCAGGTTTACAATCTTCCGGCCGCCGCTTCGATCAGATCAGGGCAGCGATCGCGGGGCCAGGCGCACATATTTGATGGCGCGCCGGTAATAGGTGTAGGCGATATGGAGTGTGCCGTCGCCGCCCTCGATGATCGAGGGATAGGAGAATTCGCGATTCAGCGAATCCTTCGAATTGTTGCTGAGGCAGAAGCCATCGCCGGTATCGAGATCGATGCGATGCGGAAAGCTCTTGCCGCCATCCCTAGAGATCGCCAGGCTGAGCGGCGCCCGGGGCACGCCCCAGACCGCCTTGCGGCCGATATCGGCGACAACAGTGGTCTCTCCCGCCTCGCCACCCTCGATTTCGTCATAGAGCGACTGGCGGCGTGCGTCCGACATCGTCGCATTCGAATGGTTATAAACCATTGCGATTGCTCCATCATTCAGGACGGTGGCCTGGATCGAGGAGTTGTTGTTCGGCAGTTCGGTCGGCGCGGGCGCGCTCCACGTTTCGCCGCCGTCGGACGATCGGCTGGAAAGGATGCTCTCGGCGAAACGATTGCGGTAGAAGGCGATCATTTCGTCGCCGCCGAGCGGCAGGATGTTCATGTGCACGGCACCGATACTGTCTGGAATATCGTGCATCTGCCAGCTTTCGCCGCCGTTCCGCGAGATCAGCACCGCTGCCGTATCGGCGTCGCCGCTCCAGCGCTGGCCGTTGAGGCCGACGCAGCGGAAGACCGGAAGCAGCCAGTCGCCCCGTCCGTTGACGACGATCGGCTGGCGAACGAATGTGCCGGGACTGCCGCAGAGGACCCTGACCAGCCCAAAGCTTTTGCCGCCATCGTCCGATATGCGGCATTTGACAACGGACCCGTCCTGATTGCCCGAGGTTTGCGAGGTATAGAGCAGCCAAGTCTTTCCGTCAGGAGCATTGAAAATCAATGGATTCTGCTCGGATTTCTGTGGGTCGTCGCTCATCTTCTCCGGCTCGGACCAGCGCTCGGCGTCCGGTGCTAACCGCGACATGTAAATCGAAATATCGCCCATGCCCTCCATCGTGCCGCCGAACCAGACGCAGGTCAGCGTTCCGTCGGGCAGAAAAGCGAGATTTGCCGCATGGTTCTGGATGCAGGGCGAGGGCAGGTAGGCGTCGGCCCGGCCCTCGATGGCGGGGCGAGGGGTGATAAGCCCGGTCATCATGGCGGGCACGACTTCCGAAGGCAGGCCGGTAAAGCTCATGGCGGGTCTCCTCAAGGCAGCTTGGCATAGCTTTCGGCAAGTGCGGCGTAGTCCGCCTCGCCGAGCGGCATCAGCGGCGGGCGCGTTCGGCTCCAGGCGGGATTGCCCGTCTTCAGCCCCACCATTGCCTTGATGGTCGGGATCTGGACGTAGGAGTTGGAAAGCGTGCGATAGGCGTTGATACGCGCCTGCGCCGCCTCGACATCGGCGGCGCGCGCCTCGTCATGGACGTGGTCGTAGATGGTGCGCAGCGAATCCGCCACCAGATTGGAGGTGGCGGTGATGCAGCCGGCGCCGCCGGCCTTCAGCAGCGGCAGCAGCAGCGGATCGGCGCCCGCCAGCACCGAAAAACCGGGATGCGCGGCGATAATGGCCTGCATGTTATTGAAATCGCCGGCAGATTCCTTGATGCCGACGACCGTTTCCGGGAAGGCGGCAATCAGCCGGCCGATCAGCGGAATGGACAGCGGCACGCCCGAGACCTGCGGGATATGATAGAGGATGACCCGAAGGCGCGTGTCGGCGACCTTTTCCAGCACCTGCGAATAGGCGGCGAACAGGCCGTCGTCAGAAACGCCCTTGTAATAGAATGGCGGCAGCATCACCACCTTGGTGACACCGAGCGACAGCGCGTGCCGGGTCAGTTCCACGGTCTCCGGAATGGCGACGACCCCGGTGCCCGGCAGAAGCCTGTCGGCCGGAATGCCGGCCTTCACGGCCGCTTCCAGAATGGCGCGGCGCTCGGCTCCGGAGAAGGAATTGGCCTCGCCCGTCGTACCGAGCAGGGCCACGCCATGACATCCTTCAGCCAGCAGCTGCCGGCAATGATCGGTGAAAAGCGCCAAATCCGGCGTGTTGTCTGCCGTCAGCGGCGTCGCGGCCGCACTGAAGACGCCTGTGATCCTGTGATGGCTCATCCTATCCCCTTCGGCGCGTCCTGTCTTGCCGATCCGCGGTCGATCCGCCCGGCTGCGCATCCGATTGTCTTCGTCTGTTTGCGATGGAGTGCTAAGAACTTTTCCATTGCGGCGATTTTGTCAAGAAGACAAAGTGCCTTCATGGGAGAGTAAAAAATTATCTATTTGTTATTGCTGCAATATTTTTCAGCATATATTTTGCCTGAATGAAAACCGCGATTTTTTGTTGACATATTTACAATAACGAGAGAACCATAAGGAACGGATTGTGCTGCGCCTGGCAGGTGCAGGGAGAGCGCCGCCGAATTCACCGTGGGAGGGAATGCCATGTCTTTTGATCAATCTGATAAAACCAATCTATCGCGTCGCAACGCACTGAAGCTCGGTCTTGCGGCCGGCGTCGGGCTCACCGTGTTCGGGATGAATGCCCGCATCGTGATGGCTGACGAGGGCCAGGTCCTGAAAGTCGCACATCCGGCCTTCGACCAGGACTGGTCACCGCTGCGCGGCGGCGGCAGAACCTTCCGCTGGAATTCGATCTGGTGGGCAGCGCCGATGTATTTCGACAGTGAAGGCAATATCAAGCCTTACGTCTTTACCAGCTGGGAATCGGCCGACAACACGGTGTGGACCTTCAAGATCGACCCCAAGGCGGTTTTCTCTGATGGCAGCAAGATCACCGCGGCCGACGTCAAGGGATCGTGGGAAGTCGCCTCGATGCCGAACACCAAGAGCCAGCGCGCCGACCAGGTGCTGAGCAAGGTCAAGGGTTATGCCGAAATCGCCGCCGGCTCCGGCAAAGAGCTGACCGGTGTCGCAACACCCGACGAGGGAACGGTCGTCGTGACGCTTGGTGCCGCCGATCCGATCTTCTTCATGCGCCTGGCAAATCACATCGCGCCGATCACCAAGGCGTCGCAGTCGCGCGGCAGCGACGGCGAGGAGATCATCGACTGGTACAAGCCCGACAGCAAGCCGGTGTTCTCCGGCCCCTTCAAGCTGACCAGCATCGATATAGACGCCGGCAAGCTCACCTTCGAGCCGAATGAGAACTTCTTCGGGCCGAAGCCGAAGCTCGCGCGCATCGAGGTCACCTCGATCGAGGATAATGTGACGGCGACATCGCTGATCAAATCCGGCGAGTTCAATGCCCATACCGAGCTGGTCACCTCGACGATCATCCAGGATCTCGGCCCGGAATTCTCGGCCGGCCCGCTGATCCCGACCAGCCAGCACTTCTGGTTCAACATCTCCCGCGCGCCGATGGATGACCCGAAGGTCCGCCAGGCGCTGATCATGGCGGTCGACCGCGACGGTCTGTTCAAGGCGTCTTATCCGGATGGGCCGCACAAGAAGGCCGACCAGATCCTCAACTCGGTTCCAGGCGCCGAGAATTCCGGCTTCGAGCCCTTTCCCTATGATCCGGCAGCCGCCAAGAAGCTGCTTGCCGAGTCGAGCTATGGCGGACCAGAGCGCCTGCCGAAAATCATGTTCGTCGGCATCTCGGCGCCGGCCATTCAGGCCGCCGCCCAGTTCATTGCCGAGCAATGGCGCCAGAACCTCGGCATCACTGCGGTCGACATGAAGCCGCAGCAGGACGCCTATGCCGGTCCGGACCAGAATTCGGTCCAGATCTTCCGCGACGACGTCGGCACCCGCGTTCCCGATGCCGTCTCCTATCTGGCGGGCTGCATCGCCTCGACCTCGTCGAACGCGCAGAACAAGCTCGGCGGGTATAAAAACGACAAGGTCGACAGCGCCCTTGCCGAAGCGACGACCAAGGCCGCGGACGATCCGCAGCGCATCGCTCTCGCCCAGCAAGCCCAGAAGGCGTTCCGCGACGATTGGGCCTTCATCCCGTGGTATTCTCAGGCGATGTCGCGCTGGGCCACCAAGGAAGTCAAGGGTCTGGACAAGAACCTCGACTGGCAGATCGTCGAGCCGTGGAACATTTCGATCGGTTGATCCGGAGCAATCGTTCCTGGCGATAAACGCGCGGAGGCTGCAAGGCCTTCGCGCAAATTTCAAGAAGAGATGCGATCTGCCGGGCGTCGGCCAAGGACGGGACCGCATCGAACAACAGGTGGGAGGTGGCCTTGCTGCGCTACGTGCTAACCCGGTTTGCCATCTGGATTCCATCCGTTCTGGTGGTGATGCTGGCCGTCTACGCGCTGGCCTTCTATGGCGCCGGCGACCCGATCAAGCTGATCTTCCTGCGCGCCCCGGGCGATGTCGCCTATAATCCGCAGCGCATCGAAGCCATCCGCGAAAGCGCCGGTCTCAACCGGCCCTTCATCGAGCAGTTCGGCCTTTACCTCTGGAACCTGCTGCACGGCCAGTTCGGCAATTCGCTGACCTCGGGCCGCGCCGTCTGGGCAATGGTCTCGGCTGCTGCGCCCGTCTCCTTTCAGCTCGCCCTCTGTTCGATCATCCTGACGACCGTCGTCGCGATCCCGCTCGGCATGATCGCCGCGCTGAACCAGAATTCGCGGCTCGATTACGCCATTCTGGGCTCGGCGCTTTTCCTCTGGGCGATCCCGGCCTATGTCGCCGGCCCGCTGCTGATGGTCGGCCTCATCGTGCTGCTGCCGGGTGCAAGCGTTCCCTATGGCTGGGGCGGCATCTTCGATGTGCGCATCCTGCTGCCGTTGCTCGTGCTGTCCTTCCAGCCGATCGCGCTGATCGTGCGCCAGACCCGGGCTGCCGTCATCGAGGTGCTGTCGGAGGATTTCGTCCGCACCGCCCGCGCCAAGGGCGTGCCGGAGATCATCGTGGCGCTTCGCCACATCCTGAGGCCGGTGTTGACGCCTGTCGTGACGCAGCTCGGCCTGATTATGATCACCATCGTCAACGGCGCGATCTTCGTCGAACTGGTCTTTGGCCTGCCGGGTCTCGGGCGCCTGACGGTGCAGGCGCTGATCAATTCCGACTATCCTGTCATCCTTGCGATCACGCTGATCGGATCGTTCCTGGTGATGGTGTCGAACCTTTTGGTCGACGTGCTCTATCCGCTGCTCGATCCGCGCGCCAACGATTCAAGAAGGAGCCGCTGACCATGTCCGCCATCCCTCTTTCCACCACCGAAGCCGTCGAGGAGCCGTCGGTCAGCCTGTGGCGCGACGCCTGGTACCGGCTGAAGCGCAACAAGCTCGCCATCTTCGGGCTGATCGTCGTGTTGATCCTCGCCTTCACGGCAATCTTCGGTCCTTACCTTACGCCCTACGACTATCTGAGCCAGGATCTCAACGCCCGCAACGCGTTGCCGTCGATGAGCCATCTCTTCGGAACCGACGATCTCGGCCGCGACGTCTTCAGCCGCGTTGTCTTTGGCACGCGGACCGCTTTCCTCGTCGCCGTCATCGTCACCTTCTTCGCGGTGCTGATCGGCCTCACGCTCGGCGCCGTTGCCGGTTTCTTCGGCAATCCCTTCGACCGCGTCATCATGTGGCTGACCGACGTGACGATGTCGGTTCCCAACTTGCTGCTCGTCGTCGTCATCAACGCATCGCTGAAATCGCCGATCACCCGCTGGATGGAGGCGCGTTACCTCGAGACCCTCAATCCCTTCTACCGCCAGACCATATGGGTGGATTTCATCCTGGTCTTCGGGTCGATGGCGCTGATCTCCTGGCCGCCTTATGCTCGTCTGGTGCGCGCCCAGGTGCTGTCGATCCGCAGCCGGCCCTATATTACCGCGGCGCAGGCGCTCGGCCTGTCGAACTGGGTCATCATCAAGCGGTATGTCGTGCCGAATGCGCTGGGGCCGCTGATCGTCTCGGTCAGCGCCGGTCTCGGCACGGCGATGGTGCTGGAAAGCGCCTTCAGCTTCCTCGGCGTCGGCGTCAATCCGCCGACCCCGAGCTGGGGCAACATGATCTCGGACGGCCTTCGCGTCTGGCAGCATTATCCGCATCTTCTCGCCGCTCCGGCGGCCGTGCTCGGCCTTGCCTCGGTTGCCTTCAGCTTCCTCGGCGACGGTCTTAACGACGCGCTCAATCCGCGGGGCAGCAAATGATGGACACTCAAAACACCGAACGCCTGCTCGATGTCAGGGGCCTCACCGTCGAGATCGACGGCCGCAATGGTCCGGCCGTCGTCGTCGACGGCATCGATCTCCATGTCGACAAGGGCGAGACCCTCGGCGTCGTCGGCGAATCCGGCTGCGGCAAGAGCCTCACCATGCTGAGCCTGATGCGGCTGCTGCCGAACAAGATCAAGGTCGCCAAGGGTACGGCCACTTTCGACGGCCGCGACCTGCAGACGATGTCGAATGCCGAGCTGCGAAAGGTGCGCGGCGGCGATATCGGTTTCGTCTTTCAGGATCCGATGACCTCGCTCAATCCGGTCATGCGCGTCGGCGCCCAGATCTGCGAGCCGCTGATTTATCACCGCGGCATGAAGAAGGCTGAGGCCCGTGCCCGCGCCGTCGAGCTGCTGCGCCTCGTCGGCATTCCCGGTCCTGAAGAGCGGCTGCAGGCCTTTCCACACGAGCTTTCGGGCGGCATGCGCCAGCGGGTGATGATTGCGATCGGCCTTGCCTGCAATCCGAAACTGCTGATCGCCGATGAGCCGACGACGGCGCTCGATGTCACCATCCAGGCCCAGATCGTCGATCTGGTGAAGGATCTCAGAACCAAGCTCGGCATGTCCGTCGTCTGGATCACCCACGACCTGGCGCTGATCGCCGGCCTGGTCGACCGCGTCGCCGTGCTCTATGCCGGCACGGTCGTCGAAGACGCACCGGTCGACGAGCTCTATGCCCACCCGAGCCATCCCTATACGCGCGGCCTGCTTTCCTCGATCCCGAAACTATCCGATCCGCCGGCAAGCCGGCTGAGTTCGATCGGCGGCACGCCGCCGGAGCCCGGCCGCCGGCCGAAGGGCTGCCCGTTTGCGCCACGCTGCCCGTTGGTGGAGGCGATCTGTCACGAGAAGGTGCCACAGCTTGAACCTTTGAGCGGCAGCGGCAATCACCGGGCCGCCTGTTTCGTCGTTCAGAGAATGCAGGAGGCGGCATGATGGGTGCTCAACCGCTGCTCAAGATCGAAAACCTGGTCAAGCATTTCCACGTCAAGCTGGGCGCCTTCGGTGAGCGCTCGGCAACTGTCTATGCGCTCGACAATGTCAATCTCGACATCATGGAAGGCGAGACGCTGAGCCTCGTCGGCGAATCCGGCTGCGGCAAGTCGACGACCGGCTTCACCATCCTCAATCTCTACAAGGCGACCAGCGGCAAGGTCGTCTACAAGGGTCAGGATCTCGCGACGCTCGACGAAAGGCAGATGCGGCCGTTCCGCCGTGACTTGCAGATCGTCTTCCAGGACCCTTATTCGACGCTCAATCCGCGCATGACGGTGGGCGAGGCAATCGGCGAGCCGATCCTCTTCCACAAGCTCTGCACAAAAGCCGAACTCAAGGAGCGGGTGGCGGCGCTGCTGACTGATGTCGGCCTGCCCACACGCTTTGCCCAGCGTTACCCGCACGAGCTTTCCGGCGGACAGCGCCAGCGCGTCGTCATTGCCCGGGCGCTCGCCTGCCAGCCGAAATTCATCGTCTGCGACGAGGCGATTTCGGCGCTTGACGTGTCGATCCAGGCGCAGATCATCAACCTGCTGCTCGATCTGCAGGAGAAATACGGGCTGACCTATCTGTTCATCGCCCATGATCTGGCGGTGGTGCGCCATATCAGCACCCGCGTCGGCGTCATGTATCTCGGACGGCTTGCCGAACTTGCCAGCCGCGAGGAGCTGTTCGACAATCCGTTGCATCCCTATACCAGGGCGCTGCTGTCGGCCGTCCCGGAGACCGATCCGGAGCATGAGCGCAGCCGCCAGCGCCAGATTCTGCAGGGCGACGTCCCGAGCCCGCTGAACCCGCCGTCGGGCTGCCGTTTCCACACCCGCTGCCCGATCGCCATGGATGTCTGCAGCAAGGTCATTCCTGTCTGGAAGGAAGCAACGCCCGGCCACCTCGTCGCCTGTCATGCCGTCAGTACGGGTGAGATTCCATGACGCTGAAGGCCGCGATCATTGCCGACGATCTGACGGGCGCGCTCGATACCGGCACGCCCTTCGCCGCCGCCGGCCTTTCAGTCGCGGTCGCCGTCGATGTCGAGGCAGCCCGGGATGCGATCGCCACCGGCTGCGATGTCGTCGTCGTCAACACCGCTTCGCGCGCGCTGAACGAGCGCGAGGCTGCCGAAAGGATCCGACTGGCGGTGGAGATGCTGGGCGGCGCGAAGCCCGGTATCGTCATGAAGAAGATCGACTCCCGGCTGAAGGGCAATGTCGCGGCTGAAAGTCTGGCGCTGGCAGGTGCGCTGGGCCTGAAGAACATTCTGGTGGCGCCTGCCATTCCCGATCAGGAGCGCCTGACCTACCGCGGCTGCGTCGTCGGCCGCGGTGTCGACAGGCCGTTGCCGATTGCCGATCTGTTCGCGGGTGCGGACAATGTTGTGGTTGCCGATGCCGCAGACGATACCGATCTCGATCAGATCGTCGAGGGTCATGTCTGGCTGACGACGCTTGGGGTCGGTGCGCGCGGCCTCGGTGCGGCATTCGCTCGCCAGCTCGGTGAACCACCAGGGCGACGGCCGGTGACGGAATTTGCGGCGACCGCGCGCACGCTGTTTGCCTTCGGCTCGCGCGATCCGATCACCTCAGCCCAGATGAACCGGCTCGAAGCCTCGGGCGCCCTACGTATGGTGGTGGATGCTCCGATGGGGCAGATCGAATGCGGGGAGGGCTTGGCGCTGCCGGTTCTGCTGCGCTGCAGCGGCGACATGGCAGCCGATGCGATGCTCGTCGCCGGTGATTTTGCCGCAGGCGTTAAAAGGGTGATCGACGATACCAGGCCCGATATGCTGATGGTCGGCGGCGGCGATACGGCGCTTGCGGTTTTCCGTGCATTGGGGGTGAGGGTGCTCATGCCGAAGGGCGAAATCGAGGCCGGCATTCCCTGGTTCGATGTCACGGCCGCCGACGGGCGGTCTTTTCGATGCGCCGTCAAGTCGGGGGGCTTCGGTAAGCCGGATAGTTTGTTAAAACTGGTTCTTCGGAATCAGGCGGCATAAGATACCGCCGGGGAGAATGACGTGGTTGAAGTGAATGGCGATTCTTTGAACGCGGATGCCGGCCCGCCGGGCAAGCCCGAACGCGGCAAAGCCGTCAAGCTGGTCGACCGCGTCTTCGACCACTTGCTCGAGCGTATCCGCGGCGGGAACTATCCGCCGGATTCGCGCCTGCCCGGCGAACATGAACTTGCCTCGATGCTAGGTGTTTCCAGGCCGATCATCCGCGACGCGCTCGCCCGCCTGCGCGATCGGGGCATGGTCTATGCCCGCCAAGGCGCCGGCACCTTCGTCAGCGCCCATGGATCGCCGACGACGCAGCTTGCCTATTCGCCTGTTAAGACCATCGCCGACATTCAGCGCTGCTACGAATTCCGCCTGACGATCGAGCCGGCCGCCGCCTATTTTGCCGCCAAGCGGCGCAACGAGCAGGCGATCCAGAAGATTGCCAGCGCCCTTGCCGATCTGCGCGAGGCGACCAGCCATCAGCTTCACCGCACAGATGCCGATTTCATCTTCCACCGCGCGGTGACGGAGGCTGCCAACAACCATTATTACACCGCTTCGATCGATGCGCTGAAAGCCCATATCGCCGTCGGCATGCATCTCCACGGCCTCTCCCTGCTCGGCCCGCGCCAGGGGCTGGAACAGGTCTACGAAGAGCATAACGCCATCTACAAGGCGATCGCGGACGGGCGGGCCGACGACGCGCAAAGGCTGATGAAGGCGCATCTCGAAGGCTCCCGCGACCGTCTGTTCGAGGGCAGGGCACTCGACCTGTCCTTCTGAGGCAGATCGGCCGCCCGGATCGTCGGGATACCCGAGACGTTGCCTCCGCCTTCCCAGCTTATTTGTTGAGTTCTTTGGCCATCTCGAGGTGATGTTCCAGAGCAAGTCGCCATAGCGCTTGAACAGATCGATCGCGTCTTCGTGGGCAGGTCCTGGTCTGAGTGATATTGCTTGTTGAAGTCGTCCCCCTGCAGGCCGTTCAGCTTGTCGAGCATGCTCTGCTGATCGGACGTCATAGCGCTCGGAAGCGTGGCTTTGACCTTGCCGCCGAAACCAGTGCCTCGAGTTCGTCGGTGGTCTTCTGGTGGTCGGTGACCATTTGCTGGGCGAACGCCTTGGTCGCATCGTCGCCGCGCTCGACGGCAAGCTTGCTGGAGGCAATTTCAAACATATCGCTGGTGGCTGCCTCCTTGACGAAATCCTCGGTTTTTCGCGGGACGCCGATCAGAGAATTGACACCGGTCTTTTCGGCCGCGGATTGTGCAAAGGCCGGGACGCCAAACGCGAGGGCGAGCGAGGCGATAACGAGGCGTGGACAGGCTGAGGGTTCCCCTTTTTGTTTCAGCCGGATGTCTGCTTCTTGATGATGCTGATGTTGCCGCTCACTTCGAGGATGGCAAATTTTATCTCTGTCACGCTCTCGATGCCCTCCTGGCTTCGAGCCGCTTGCATGACATCTTCCTTCTGCAGGCGGGCTCCTTTGAGCGCGCCTTCGTCGTAGACGCCATCAGTCACCAGGATGGTCGGAACCCCATCGATAATATGAGCAGCGCGAGGCCACCACCTCTTCACGTAGGAGAGGCCGATGTCGGTGGTAAACAGCGTCAGGATCAAGATAACGGCGTTGGTAATCGAGAAGTCGTCGCCCAGCATCGCCTGCTGCGTTGTTTCGGAGATAACCAGCACGATGACCAGGTCGAATGGCGTCATCTGGGCCAATGTCCGTCGCCCCGACAAGCGGATGATCACGAGCAGCGTGAAATAAATTGCCAGTCCGCGGAATACTGCATCCACCGTGCCGCCCTCATGGAAAGATGAAAGTGGATTGGCTACGGACCTCTCCACCCAGGCCGATGGAGGCGCGACGAGCGCCGGCGAGTTGCGTTTGCAGACGGAACACGATCTGCGTCGGCCCCGTCGGATCGGCCGGGAACACGTAGCCTATCCGGCCCTCGCGCGCGAAGGTCGCCTTCTGGGGCGGATCGATGCCCTGAACCGAGAAAGTTTGAAGAAAGGCGGCATCGACTGTGAAGACCCTGTCTTCGGATGACGCCGTGAAGTTCACCGTCATATCCTCGGGAGCATTCCACCGGGAGATGATGGGAAAGTCCACGGACCCATCCGATAACAGCAATGTTTGCCGTGAAAACGGGCCGCCTCTTCCAAGTAAACCCAGCAAGCAGGTCGCCAGAAGAAGGGTGAACATAATCCAGGAAAGACGTTGAACCGCCCAGAACCGTTGCTGGAACTCGGTATGATCGAGCACGCCTTCGGGCAGCGCAGGCAATTTGTCTGTTGTTTCCATGCCCTTTTCCTGTGCATTTGGCAGAGAAGCTGGGCCGGACGCAAAAGTTCCAGGCGATGGCGTCGTCGCCGTGTACATCGGATGTGCGGCAGTCCAGGCGTCTTCACCGATCAGGGGAACGAAGACCACCCCGCCGAGATCGTCTTCCTCGAACGCGGCGGGGCCGGTGCGCATGACGCGTTTCAGGCGCTGCTCTTGACTGCGGCCGACCGGAATGATGAGCCGCCCTCCAATGTCCAGCTGCTCCTTCAAGGCGGAGGGCACCTCGGGTGCTGCCGCAGAAACGACAATGGCGTCGAATGGGGCGGCTTCCGGCCAGCCCTTGCTGCCGTCGCCCACACGAACATCAATATTGTGATATCCGAGCGTCTCGAACCGTTCCCTGGCCTGAAGCGCCAGCCTTTCATGGCGCTCGATGGAATAGATCTGCCTTGCGATCCGGCTCATCAAGGCTGAAGCGTAGCCTGACCCCGTTCCGACCTCGAGCACTTTGTCGCCGGCTTTCAGATCGGCCTTTTCGAGCATCAGAGCCACAATGAACGGCTGCGAAATCGTCTGGCCCTCACCGATCGACAGCGGCGCGTCGTCATAGGCGTATTCCTCGAAGCCCGGCGCGACGAATTTTTCGCGAGGCACCGTGCGCATCGCCTTGATGACGCTTCGATCGCCAATGCCCCGGCGCGTCAGCTGATGCTCCACCATGCGATCTCGGATGCGTGTCATATCCATGGATCGGCTCCACTGTCGCCGGTTGCACCTTGGGGCGAGCTTCTGGGCCGGGCAGAAGAATGCAAAGCAACGGAGGGTCCGTCAATTCCACGCGTTGCTCGGTCCATGTGGGGAACTTAGTGTGAAGAGCGAAGTTCGACAGGCATATGCAAACGGGAAATACCGTTCCCATGAGGTGTCAGTGTCCACGAACCCACTCACTACCGAACCGGTCGAAGACCTTGCCTCACGCCTTGAGGCGATGACTGACGACGAAGTGTTTGCGACCATGAGCGAGCTGGAAAGAGCAAGCGAAGCTGCTGGAGACGACGCGGCAGAAGAGATCTTTCCCCGGATTGCTTTGACCGAAAGTGAGATCGAGCGGCGCTATCCCGGCGAACTGCTCGCGCCCTATCGCAACTGGAAGCAACGACAACCGCTGCTGTGACGATGTCGCTGCAGACGACCTTCCGCCGATACAAACAAAGATGGAGGTTTCAATGAGCAGCTCCGAGACGACGACGGATCATAAGGTGATCCAGAAATGGGCGGAAAAAAGGGACGGTAAGCCGGCGGTGATCCGCGCCGGCGGTAAAGGCGGCGGCGTGCTGCGCATCGATTTCGGTGAAAAGGAAGAGGAATTCGACGAGATCGGCTGGGACGAATTCTTCAGGATCTTCGACGAGAACAAGCTGGCTTTCCTTTACCAGGACAAGACCAAGGACGGGAAGACGAGCCGTTTCAATAAATTCGTGGAGCGCAGTTAACGCGCCGAACGCGGCTGTAGCGATCCAATCACCGCGAGGGTCGCCTCTCAGTCCATTATTGCGCCATAGCCGGTCTGTGCGCGTCGCCGGCATCATCCTTCTCTGTCGAGCCAATCACCGCCCATGAATCGAGCAGGATGGCTCCGAATAATGGCGTGGCGCCCGTCAGGGCTTTTCACAATGTTTCGCCTCGTCAGTCGTCCGTCAACCTCGGTTTTAAGAAATGTTCCGTCGCTCAGCGACACCGGCACGTCGAAGGAGTATCGCCCGATGTACGGCGTCGAAGAACTTAAGCTTCCACCTCGCCGTAAAGCTGGCCGCACATCGTCAGCGATCGGCGCATCGCAGCCACGCGGTCTTCGGCATCTTTGGAAGAATAGGCCCAGATCTCGGTCGCCCAGCTCTTGCCGTCCATATCATACTGCAGGGCAAACCTGTAGAGCCGGCGGTCATCGACGTCCGTGGCCACGAAGCCGGCATCAGGATCGTCCCGACTGTTTCTGGCTCTGCTGAAACTGAGAACATTCACAACATGCTCCTTCGCCACACATGGTACGGTTCCCGGAATGAGGCGCCGCTTTCCAAGTGCCTAACCAAGTCGTCTGGATTTCGTTCCCTCTCGAAGTCGCACGGGACCGAGTTTCCGGCCGTACCGATACAGATGGCGGGACCGAGCCGAAACGGTCCATTTGTAAATCACGCTCACGCGACTACTTTATGTGAAGTCATTCCTCCTCTCGGTAGGAGAGAGGAGACGAACGGGGAGCAAGTCATGTGCAGAAATATCAAACCCCTTTTCAATTTTGATCCGCCAGCGACGGGCGAGGAGATTCATGACGCCGCGCTTCAATTCGTGCGCAAGTTGAGCGGAACCACTAAGCCGTCGAAACGCAATGAGGCAGCGTTTGAGCAGGCGGTTATGTCAATCGCCAAATGCGCCCAAGAGCTGCTCGGTTCGCTTGAGACCTCCCAACCTCCTCGTGATCGAGAGGAAGTTGCCGCAAAGGCGCGCGCGAGAACAGCGATCCGCTTCGCGTAAAAGAGCTCCCGCTTGCCTTGCCTCATAACCCGAGCAGATGCCGGCTGCTTGCGCTTCGACATCCTTCGGATCCAAGGTTGGTAACGGTCCACCGTTTTGAGTATTGAACGAGAGCTCGATCTAAAGCTCGATGCGCACAAAGCGCCCGCGCTTAGGTTCCCGAGTTCCCGTAGCGTTGACGGCTGACGATGATGGAGCCAAACGCGGTTAGTCCTCGCGCAATTGCTTGATCTCAACAGGCGTCTTCATGATGATTTCCGTGCGGGAACGGTATGGACACGCCTGCTTGCTTGAACGCGTCCCCAAGCGCCATCAGCACCTTGCCCCTGACATTCGTCAGTTGCTGGCACTCTATAGAGGTCGAAACGGGTAACCGCCGTCCGAGGTCTCTGATACGCTGCACTGCGAGGTCAGTGGTCGGGTCTATCGAACGCAGCCGCGAAATCGGTCCGGTTACGCAAATGACGACCGCCATTTCTCGGTAAGTAATCCCGACGGACCCTGAACGGGATCGCTGTGGGGTAGGGGCACAGACGAGATTTTCGCCAGCATTTCGCTCGAAGCAGCCGAAGTCTGGATGTCGGCATGCTGCCCTTTAGGATAAGCACCAACCACCTGGAAGTCCGAGGTGCAACCGAGATTCTGGTGCCCCGTCCCGGCCGGAAGCACCAAACAGTCTCCCGCCGCCACCTTCAGTGCTTGACCGCTGGGACCGCCGATCAGCAGGGTGGCGCTACCAACAGCAATCCCAAGCACCTCATGGGCGCCGGAATGGTAGTGCTGATAATCGAAGACACCGTTTATCCAGATGCCTGTCCAACCATTGGCTGCGAAGCGACTCTTGAAATCAGCTGCTCCACCATCGGCAGAAAGTCCCCTGTAAAGCAACACAGGAAGACGCTGATTGTTCGGAACCCAGTCACTTGGCTCGAAAATTATCGCCTCGGCGTTCATGTTGAATCCTAAGGTCGCCATCGATTGCCGCGGTGCGACGGCCGCAGAGCGTTCAAGTCATTCATACAGGTTTCAACACACTCTTGCACGGAAGGCATCTGTGCTGGCGCTTCAAAAAGCTGAACCCTAGTCCCCGGGCCATTCGACGTGGACTATCTGTGCAATAGAGCGACAAGCGATATCGGTATCTCGACTGCGGAAAAATCCATTGCCGCACCGATAATCACCGCCCACACCACGATCAGGAAAATGAGCGCCGCAATCCTGATTTCGACTGGCCCCACTATCTGCTCCATCCCAACATATGCGTCCCCCCGGACAAACTGTTTTTATCCCTCGCCCAAATTCGCCATGCGCGAGGGATGATGCGCGACTGTCGGGAGCGTCGGCGCGGACAGCGTCGATGTCTTGGCTCTCTCAAAGCTGATGTCGCTTTGACCGGTCAAGTCGCCGGATATCGCCCTGTTGCTGCGTTCGAGATAATGCCCATCAAGGAAGGATCGGTAGGCGCCTGCGATACCTTCCTTCAGGCCTATCCTGGGAGACCAACCGAGCGTGCGAAGCTTGTCGACACTCAAGAGCTTGCGCGGGGTGCCGTCTGGCTTGGTGGGGTCGTGCGTGATCTTGCCTTCGAAACCCACGACCTTGGAAACGAGGTGTGCCAATTCGAGGATGGCGATGTCTTCGCCGGAACCGATGTTCACATGACTTTCGGCGGAATAGGTCTTCATGAGATGGAGGCAGGCGTCGGCGCAATCGTCGACATGAAGGAATTCGCGCCGCGGCGTGCCGGTACCCCAGATACATATCTCTCGCTGCCGATTGATCTTCGCCTCATGCGCCTTGCGGATGAGCGCCGGCATGACGTGGCTCGAGTCGAGGTCGAAATTGTCGCCTGGACCATAGAGGTTGGTCGGCATGGCCGAGATGAAATCCTTGCCGTGCTGTTTGCGATAGGCAGCGCAGAGCTTTAAGCCGGCGATCTTGGCGATCGCATACCATTCATTCGTCGGCTCAAGCGATCCAGTCAGAAGTGCGTCCTCGACGATCGGCTGATCGGCGAATTTCGGATAGATGCAGGACGAGCCGAGAAACATCAGCTTTTCGACGTCAGCTTTATGGGCGGCGTGGATGACATTGGCTTGAAGAACCAAATTGTCGTAGAGGAAGTCGGCCGGATAGGTAGCGTTGGCGAGAATGCCGCCGACCCTCGCAGCCGCCAGGAAGACAGCATCGGGACGATACTTGCTCATCCAGGCTTCCACCTTCTCCTGACGTCTGAGATCGACCTCGGCGCGGGGGGCGGTCAAAATCTCGCAGCCCTCCGAAGCGAGACGCCGCACGATCGCAGAACCCACCATGCCGCGGTGGCCCGCGACATAGACCCTTTTTCCGGCAAGGCTGTAGATCACCTCAGGCATAAGCAAAACCCTTGGTGACACCGACCGATGGAACATTTCGTGCCATGACTTTCAGATCCTCGCGAACCATCTCGGCCACCAGCTGATCAAGATTGGTCTCATGTTTCCAGCCAAGCTTCGTGTGCGCCTTCGTCGGATCGCCGATCAGAAGATCGACTTCAGTCGGACGGAAGTAAGCCGGATCGATCTCCACCACACATCGGCCGGATGTCTTGTCGTACCCCTTTTCCTCGACCCCCTGGCCACGCCAATCGATCGGCATGCCCACCTTGGCAAAGGCCTTGTCGACAAAGGAACGAACCGAATGCGTTTCGCCGGTCGCAAGCACATAATCCTCCGGTTCGTCTTGTTGCAGCATCAGCCACATGCCGCGGACATATTCGCGTGCATGTCCCCAGTCGCGCTTGGCATCCAGATTACCGAGATAGAGCCTTTCCTGCAGTCCAAGATGGATAGCCGCCGCCGCCCGGGTGATCTTGCGGGTCACGAACGTTTCGCCTCGGATCGGGCTTTCATGATTGAACAAGATGCCGTTCGAAGCGTGCATGCCATATGCCTCGCGATAATTGACCACGATCCAATAGGCATAGAGCTTGGCCGCCGCATAGGGTGACCGAGGGTAGAACGGCGTCGTTTCGCTCTGCGGAACTTCCTGGACTTTGCCATAGAGTTCCGAGGTGGACGCTTGGTAGAAGCGGGTCTTCTTCGTCAGCCCCAGGAGGCGAATGGCTTCAAGCAGCCGAAGGGTGCCGGTGCCATCGGCGTTCGCCGTATATTCCGGGGTCTCGAAAGAGACTTGAACGTGGCTTTGTGCGGCGAGATTATAGATCTCGTCCGGTTGCGTTTCCTGAACGACGCGGATGAGGTTAGTTGAATCCGTCATGTCCCCGAAATGCAGGATAAAGCGCGGATTCTCGATGTGAGGATCCTCGTAGAGATGCTCGATGCGGCTGGTGTTGAAGGACGACGAACGCCGCTTGAGGCCGTGAACAATATAGCCTTTCTCCAAGAGCAATTCGGCCAGATACGCACCGTCCTGACCTGTTATGCCCGTAATCAGCGCAACTTTTCGGTTCTCTCTCATTCCCGTATCCATGATTGCCCTCTAACTCGAATACCAATGCAGAAAGTGATGCTTCATGGTTCGGACAATCTCAAGAATTGAGCGATTACCATTAAGCGTGTTGTATTCAGGCTTTTGATCGTAGTATTTCATCAGAGATTTCGAAAAAAGCTCCGAGTCGCTGAAGTTATACAATGCGTGAGTTTTGGGATTTACGTTGTTGATCGCGACAAGGATTTCCGAGTTTCGCGAGCTTTTCATTTGCTGGAGGCCGAATTCGAACGCGCGGAGGCTCGTCCTTCCCCATCTGACAACTGCCAGTGTCCTTTCCGTCAGGGCAGTCAAATGCACAGTATCTGTCGAGACGAGCACAGGCGCGCTATCGAAGATGACAATATGGCCGGCCGCGCCTGCCATCTCGATGATTTCTGCCATGCCGTTAGAACGGGTGCGCCGCTGGAGACGGGATTTGCCCGATGGAATGAAGTGGATACCGCTTGGATGGCGGTAGACGATGTCGCGGATATCCGCCTGCCCGTTCAGGAAATCGCTCAATCCGTGCGTTAGTTCCGACCGGAAAAACGAATCGAGCTTACCCCGGCGAAAATCGGCGTCAACCAGGAGCACCGGAATTGCTGCTGCGGCAAGCTCAATAGCCAGCGATCTCGCGACAAGTGACTTTCCATCTCCGCTGTGAGCCGACGTAACGACGATACTGTTCGGCAACTTGCCGCCACTGGACTGTTTGAGTGAAAGTACCACGGTACGAATTGCTTCGTCGAACATCGGGACCGGCATATGTTCGAACATCGTTTTCGAATTTTCCCTCCGCGCCAGACGCGGGATGAGTCCAGCCGGTATCGTGCGTGGTATTCGAGCGATTTGGTCGAAACTCCGGACGGTCCGGTCCCACATTTCGATCACGAAAGCAGCCGTTATGGCGGCCGAGATTGCAGCCAGGAGAGAGCCCACCAGATAGAAAAGCCGTCCACGTCCCTGTGATACCAGCGGCACTGCAGCCGGTGAGAAAACCTCCAATTCCGCCCCCGGCAGCTTGGCCTTGGCGGCAAGGTCACGGCGCTGGTCCTCAAGCTTGTCGAGTTCCGCTTGCTCCTTTTCGGCAATACGCTGCAGGCGCGTCAGTTCCGTCTGCGCCAGGGCATCGCGTGTGCGTTTCTCCTGAGCGACAGCCAAGATGGATTGCACTGCGTTGGCTTCATGATCGAGCGCGACGAGCTTGGCGCGCATTGTTTGGAGATATTGCTTGTTCGCAAGGTCGAGATCGATACGGGATTGTTGGATCTTCTCGCGTAAATCCACCACGGCCTCGGCATTGCCGTCATATGTCTGAAGAAGACGGGCGAGATCTTGCTCCTGTGCGTGGAGATCGCGCTGCTTGGTGGCAATACTGTCTGGCAAGACTATATTCTGCACTGCGACCGAAGCGTTATCCGTCGCTGCCAGCATGGATATCGTCGCCTTTACCTCCATCCGGCTTTCCTCGATTTTCCCTTGGCGGCCAGTGACTTCCAGGAGCGTTTTTATACGTTCATCTTGAGCGTCCTCTTTCGAGACGATGTCCATCGATTCTTGGTAGTTGCGGGCAGCGTCGCGAGCAGTATCCGAGCGAACCTGCTGTTCGGTGATGCGCTGTCGGATCCATTCTGCCGCTGCATCGAGGCGGCCACGGACGCTGTCCTTCCGCTCATCGAGGTAAATGCTGACGACCCGGTTCGGAACTGCGGCTGCGAGTTCAGCATCAGTCGCAGTGAAGCTGATCTGGATAACCTCACTCTTATCTTCATGCCAGACGCCGAGCGCTTGATAAAATACCGGGATGGTAGCTTCGATGCCGTCTCCCCCCGGCAAAACGGATTTTTTCGTGTCGAACAAGCCGCGCAACTTTGCCCTGATTCTCTCAATGAACGAGATTTTCCGCAGCGCCGGATTGAATTCCGGCAGCGCGTTAAGTCGCATTTCGCGGACGACTCGCTCTGCGATGCTTCTGGAAAGAAGCCGCTCAGTCTCCGACTTCACGTCAAGCAGATCACCACGGCTGGTATCGTCCGCACCAAGTGCGGTCGCGAGAGGCTGGTGGACAATCAATCGGGCCCAGGCCTGATAGGTGGGCTTCAACCCTGAGATCATATTCGCCGCGGGCACCATCAGCAGCACGGTTATCGCAATGATCATGATCATTCTTCGCCGGATGAGACCGATGGCAGATGCCAAATCGAAGCGGTCCGCCTTGGTCTCTACCTGATAGCGAGGATCATAGCGCATCGGCGAGATCGGAAGGTTGCGGTCCGGCGGAAGAGTAGAAATCGTCATCGTGCGCCAACCATGGCTTGAGGTTTCGCGGAAACGGTTTCGTAAAGTTTCTCGAGCGACCGCATATAAGCCCTCATGCTGAAATGGTTGAGATAATGCGCGCGCCCCTGGACGGCGAGGCGGATGCAGATTTCTGGATCCGACACCAGCTTCGCCAGGGCTGCGGCCAGGACATTCGGATCTCCGACGGGCACGAATATCCCAGTCTCACCGTCGGTAATGACTTCGTCATGTGCCCCAACACGCGTGGTAACGACCGCGAGCCCGTGGGACAGCCCTTCGAGCACCGCCATTGCCAGACCTTCCGCGTGCGAAGGCAAGACCAGGATATCTGCACGCGCACACAGGGCTCGCGCCTCAGCGGCGTCGAGCCAGCCGGGCATCTCTACCAGATTGGAAAGCGCCATGGCGTCAGCCTGACGGCGATAATCCTCGACCGGTCCGTCGCCTGCCAATACAGCCCGCCACTGGTGGTCTTTCATGACGGGGTGGCTGAGGGCCAACAGAAGGTCCGTGACACCCTTGCGTTCGCTCAACCGGCCAAGGAATACGATCAATGGTGTCTGGCCGACGCGAATATCGTGCGCCCCAGGATCGGGGACGCAATTATGGGCCACGAGCGTGCGAGCCTCGTCAACGCCAAGAAGTGCCGTCAGCGTCATGCGGTCGCGCTGGCCCAGGGCCACAACGCAATCGGCGTTCTGAAACATCCGACGAATAAGTCGCTTTTGACGGGGCGAGCGTTGCGCAAAGTCGCCGGCGTAATCGTAGTCGTGTAAGTGCAATATGTGGCAGCACCCGAACAAGCGGGCAGCCTCCGTCAGGATCAGTTTTCGCGACGTGCTGCCGCGGCCGGCGATATGGATATGGTGAATGCGCTCGGGTGCAACAATCCGATCCTTCGCCATCGTCAGGATGGCGCCGAGCAGGCGGGCGGGCGACGTCAGCCTGGACCATCGAGCCCCTCTGGTATCGGTGACGAAATGTTTTGTGCCGGTCTCTTTCGCTGTCTCCGTTATATAGCCGACCAGCCTGCCAATGCCGCCGCCGTTCTCGCAGCCGCCAGGAACATAATGGCGGACGCTAGCCGCGGTCCGTGCACCCATTCGATTTGTTTCCGTGAGGGCCTCCGTCAGCATGATCCGACCACCTCCCGATAGACCGCCGCAGCCTGGGCGCCGACCCGTTCAGGCGAATTCGGTCCTATGGCCCATTTGAGCGCCCTGTCTCCGTAGCGATTTCTAAGCACGCCGTTGTCCGCTAACGTCCTGATCGCGGCCGCAAGCTCCGTGGCATCACCTGGAGGGACCACCAATCCCAACCCGTTGGGCTCAACGGTGCTCCGCAACTCGCCGACATCCGTAACGATGATTGGTTTGCCAAACGCGGCGGCAAGGTTGAGCACTCCGCTTTGCGATGCTTCCGTGTAGGGAAGCACGACGATGTCGGTGTCCAGGAAAAGCTGGGCGACCTCTGCATCTTCGATAAAGCGATTGCGAATATCGTAGCGGCCGGGATCGCCCATAAGCGGCTGGAATATCGCCGGATCGTCGCCACGGCCTGCGACCGTGATGCGCAGGTTGGGAAGAACATCCTTGAGCATCGCCTCGGCCCTGACCAGATGTTCCAGGCCCTTATAGGCAAAAATCCGTCCGAAGAGCAGGACGCGCGTAGTTCCATGGGCATCGCGAGGCGCCATCTTCTGTCGCCGGGCGAGTTCCGCATAACGAAGGATGGAAGGATGCGACAGGACATGGACGTGATCGGCGGGTTTCGCGTATCGATCGAGAATCAGCTGCTTCAGTCCCTCGCCGTGGACGACAAGATGTCCGGATTGCTTCACCATCAATTCGGGAGCCCAGACGGGCAGCGTACGCGTATCGGAATCGCCGGGATGGATTTCCACATCATGAACGGTTGTCACGAGCGGGATCGGGCGCCAGAAGGGCACGGCGAGGTTCAGCCAAAGTGTAGAATTGCTGAGGAGGTGAATGAGATTCGGCTGCTCCCGCCGGATCAGACGCGTAAGCTGGTACAGAAACCAGGGATTGGAGAGAGAACGGTGTCTCGGCCAGTCCAGAAGGTGCAGGTCGACAGCCGGATCGATGGAAGAGGCGAGATGCGCGTAGCGCCGGCGCGGCACGGCAAGCACAACGTCCAAGTGTTGTGCAACGCCGCTGGCGAAGGAGATGGTATAGTCTTCCAATTCGGAAACCAACAGCAGCGCCTTCATTTCGATGCCTCCGACAAGCGGGCGTCGAGGGCGAGCCGTGTCAGGCCGCGCGCCGCACGCAAACTATCGCGCGTCCGGCGGAGCAGGTTCGGTTCGCCGGCGAAGAACAGGCCTTCAACGGCGAGCTTGAGCCGGCTGCGTGCATCGGCTCCCTGCAGCTTTGCCGACGCAATGCGATAGGGATAGTGATCCGTCAGGCGGAGTCTTGCCGGCAGTTCATGGGCTGAGAGAAACTGGTTCGTTGCTTCAACGGTATGCTGCCAGTGCGTCATCCGCCTCCTGAGCGTGGCGGCATCCTCGGTCGGGCGATACCAGTTGTTGTTGTGGATGCGATAGAATCCAAGCGGATCCGGCATGGCAATGACGTCCCCCAGAAACGGATAAATCCCCACGAGCCAGGCGTCGGCCGATATGCGGAACTGTTCGGGAATGCGGCCCGCAGCATCCCATGCGCTACGTCGCACCGCGACGGCCGATGTCATCGGAAAAGGCCACCAACCGGCCGATCTGGTCAGCAGCGGCGACAAAGCGCCCGAACACAGGCTTCGGGGGATCGGCTTGGACGTCGGCGTGCCATCGACAAGCGTCGGCTGCAGTCGGTGATAGACGAGCGATGCTTGAGGGTTTGCGCGGAATGCTGCAGAGGTCGCCGACAGCTTGCCCGGCGCCCACCAGTCGTCGGCATCCAGAAAACAGAGGATCTCGCCCTTGCTTGATCCCACAGCGGTATTGATCGCAGCGGCCTGTCCTGCATTCTCCTGAAAGATCACCTTCACGCGGCCGTCATACGCCTCCAGAACAGACCGCGATTGGTCGGTAGAGCCGTCATCGACGACGATGATCTCGACGTTGCGTGCGTCTTGGCTCAGAACGCTGTCTATCGCCCGCCCAACGAAGCGAGCGTAGTTGTAATTATTGATGAGGACACTGAGGGCTGGCCGCTGCATGACGCGCTCTTAGGCGGGTTGCCGCGATGCACTGTGCAGCGCAAAGTTGCTTAAGAGCTCGATCTTTACGCAGCCTTCGCGGTTTGCAGCGCCGGTGATGGCGATATCCAAAATACCTCGGCCGGACAGCATATCGCGCGGAGACGATGAGATCGCCGCTGACGATGCCACAGCGAGGTGAGCGCCCGTTGTGTTGCACAGAGAACTAGGATTATGACGCAGAAACATAGAAATCCTAACCTTCCAGGCTTCGACTGCAGAGATAGCCTCTGTCAGAATTGTTGCCCCATTCCAGTGGAACCGCGGTTTACCCACCACGCATCACAAGACATTCATCGGCACGGTAGCGGTGAACGGACACGCGCAACATCTGCTCTTAAGGGCAATTGGCGGAGATGAAGACCCGTCTTTTGGGTAAATACCGGCTTATAGTTTAGGCGCAACATCGTCTTTGGGTGGAGCCAGGGTGCATTGGGCTTAGCCCGCACCTCCCTAGGAGAGGTTGACTGAGGATGTGGCTGAATGATTGCTTGAGAGTATCGCAGCCGGAAAGGCCGACACTTGTTTTTGATGTGCCGCGATCAACGGTCGCTTGTCTGTTCAATTCAGTCGGGACGGATAATGAGAGTAGATAGCCTCACAAGTGCCAGCGGACCAACCATCAGTTGGCGGGCTATAGAATGCTGGGGTGCCGGGATATCCCTTTTTGTTCAGGCAGGCGCCGTTCTGCCTCTTTTCCTTGCAGATGCCGACGGGGCGCTCAGCGATTCTGCCAGATCCATACTGCGCGTTCCTTGCTTTCCGGTATATTTATTTACAATTGTTATTCTAGTACGACATTTTCCGCAGTTTATACTGGCAATAAAGCGAAATTTTATTGTTCCCCTGATCGTCGCCGCACCATTTCTGTCTACGCTGTGGTCAATAGATCCGACAACGAGCTTGCGGCGCGCAATCGGCCTTTTGTTTTGCCTGCTTCTTTCCTATGTTCTGGCGATACGTTTCACGCCTAGGCAGCTGTTGTTCCTGTTATTTGCAACTCTGGGCACCTGTATTGTTTTCAGTGTAGTTATCTCCGTGGTGTCGCCAAGCCTCGCCACGATGCCGGATGGTGCTATGCGGGGCGTCTTCATTCACAAGAACGTCCTGGGCTGGTACGCGTCTCTGACGATCTTGGTGGCGACGGCCGTGCTGATCGACGGGACGCTCGGCCTGCGGCGCACCGCCTTCACCTTGTTGGCCGCGGCTCTCATCTGCCTTGCAAGCTCCGGGTCGATGACCGCGATCATTGCAACGTCAGTGGCCTATTGCCTGATCGGCTTTTATACCCTCTTGCAAAGAAGCAGCAGCATCGGCCGCGTCGTCATCGTCCTGCTTTTCATTCAGCTGTCTCTCGGCATTTTGATATCGCTTCACGAATTCCTGGTCCCGGCTCTTGAAGCGCTCGGCAAGGACGCGACTTTGACGGGTCGGGTGCCATTGTGGGAGCTGGTTGACCGCAAAATATCCGATCGATGGATGCTTGGTTATGGCTACCAGGCTTTCTGGACAGTCACGAACCCCGAAGCGACGCACATCTGGTTGATGCTCGGATGGGCGGCGCCCCACGCGCATAATGGATACCGCGATATCTTGTTGAGCTTTGGGGTCATGGGAATGGTTCCGTTTAGTCTGATGCTTCCCCAGGCGATCCGCCAGGGCGCAAGCCTCCAATGTCATGATCCGCAGTACGGGTGGCTCTGGCTCAATGTCCTGACGATCATGATTCTGGTGATGAATCTGACCGAGAGTATTTTTTTCGTTCAGAATGACGCTATCTTCATCTTGTTTGCCGCAGCCATCATCATGTTTTCGCTGTACGCGCCCGTCGTTTCGATGAAGCGTTCGCCACCTTTGCAGGCGCCGTCGCATGACCTTACGAGCGGGTTGCAGATATCATGAGACGGCGTTTTGGACTGATCCTGAGCATTCTGCCTGTCATGCTCTTTCCGCAATTCAGCAATCCGGCTCCCGTTGAGACAGAGATAGAAGCGCCAGAGCGCCTGCAGACGCTCGTCAGGGAGGCGACTTGCGCGGAAGCTTCCGCGACCTTGCCAGCCCAGTTGAATGGGACTTCTTTAAGCGGGGTATTGAGCGGCAGCAGCGGGGGGCGGACGATATTTTACGTTTCTCCGGATGGCAAAGACACGTGGAGTGGCCTCCATCCCACAGCAAATCAGCAGGCCGGCGACGGCCCTTTCGCCAGCATTGAAAGAGCGCGTGATGCTGCCCGTGCGAAGGGCGGCACCAACACGATCGCGCTGAGTAAAGGTGATTACTACCTTACTCAGCCGATCGTCTTTGACGGCCGCGATACGGGCTTAATCCTCACGGCAAGATGCAATGACACGCCGATTTTGCATGGGGGGCCGCGCGTGGGCAACTGGGCTCAGCAGGCCGATGGCCGCTGGACGGCGCCGCTGAAATTGCCGCCAGCTGAAGGGCTCGGAGACCTTTTCGTCAATGGTATACGCCAAACCAGGGCTCGATTTCCCAACGCTCCCGCTGATGGCGATCCCCGCAAGGGATGGTTGTTTGCCGCCAAGTGCGAGCCTGCTATCGACATGTGGGAAGGTAACACGCGCTTTTGTTTCCATGCCGGCGATCTGCCGGCAGTGGGTGATACAAGCGGACTGATCGTGAACATTGTTGGAGGGTATCAACCCGGCAGCCAGTGGGGCAATGATACCCTCCCAGTTGTATCAATTGATGACGCCGGCCGGACGGTCCATACCAAAGGCACAGGCTATTTCTTTACCGCAGAAGGCAGCCGCTATTTCCTTGCCGGGGCCGAGGCCTTGCTAGATGCTCCGGGAGAGTGGTGGTACGACCTTGCCGCAGGCCAGCTTCACTATATCCCCGTCGATCCGTCGTTGCCTAATTCCGTTATCATTGCTGGCATTCTGCCGACATTCTTCAAGCTGGATGGGGCCAGTGGAATGGTCGTATCTGGGCTCGAGTTTAGAGATGGCGCTCCTCAAGGCAGCGGCAAGTTTTATACGGAAACCAGAGGATTTGGCGCCATACGGATCGAACACGCTGACGGCGTCAAGATTGTCGGCAACAGAATCGAAAATGTCGGCGTCGGGGTCCATGTGACGGAAAGCAAAGATGCGCTGATCGCCGGCAATGTGATTTCGGAAGTGGCTGGCAACGGGATTTACGTGGGCACGAATTATGGCACGTTCGGCAAGTCGAACGGCGCCAGGATTCTTGCAAACCATATCCACGACATCGGAAAAGTTTACATAGAAACCGCCGGAATATGGTTCCAAGCGGCCGACAATGTCAGGATTGCCGACAATCTGATCGAAAACACGGCGCAATTCGGAATCGCCGGCGGTTCGATATGGGGTTCCAATGACGCCGTCTATAACGCCGTCATCGAGCACAACGTGATCCATAACGCCAATCAGCAGACGGCGGATGGCGGCGCCATCAAGATGATGGGCGAGCAGGCCGACCCTCTGAACAGCACCATCCGCTCCAATTTGGTGACCGGGACCGGTCATCTGATGAACAGGACCGATGGGACGTTCTGGCCTCCCGGATATGAGAATACCAGCGAATGGCCGTCCCCGATCAGCTGGGCGATCTATACGGATGGGAAGGCGAGCGGGGTGCGTATCGAGGGAAATACGCTCTCGGGCAATGTCGCGGCGATCGGTATCAACGGCGGTTGGAGCAACCTGGTGACGGGAAACGTCATCACCCACGGGTCAGGTGCGGCTTTTCGTGTTGATGACGGCACCGGCAGGGGGTGGCGTCCGTCATGGGCACGCCCCAACCGCATCGAGGAGAATGTTGTGTCGGTTGACAGTGACAGCGGCGTTGTCGCCCATGTCAACGCTCCCGGCCACGGGCCCGGATACGTGCAGTTCGCGCGCAACCGCTACAGCGGTAACTTAAACGACAAGAGCTTCCGAATATATCCGGAGATCATGCATTCGGGAGGGTTTGGCAGTCTAGGGGATTTTCAGAAGGCTGGGGCGGACAACGGAAGCGTAGTCGTGCCGTCCGAGTGACAAAAGGCGCCGCACGAGCGGTGTTATGCGGCGATAAAGTCCGCAGCCATGGCGTTCGTAACACCCTTCAATCATGGCTGCACGCGCTGCTGGGGAGCCGAAGGCGGAAACGGTGATGGAGATGAGCCTGGCTCCCGCTTTCAAAGCGAAATTTCAATCCCTGCCCAGCTCGCATCCTGCGCAAGGGTAAAGCAGGCTTCCCGATAATGGCGGGCAACTTTACTGGTTGCGACTTATCTCAGCACCTCTGCACTGAGTGTTCAGGGAACTTCAGGATGGCGAGCGGCAGCCTCGCTCGGCATCGGATTGGGTCCTTTTTGTTGAAGGACTAGCCGCACGCCTTCTGCCTGCTCAAGAGGGGACCTTAGAGCCTGACTCGAAAAGGTTTCAATGATATCCGTACCTTGCCAAGCGTCGTGTCAGGACCCGGAT